>NZ_JAKNRW010000059.1 GCF_023072615.1 Pseudomonas violetae | reverse complement strand
AGTGAAACGATGCATCGCCGATGGTAGTGTGGGGTTTCCCCATGTGAGAGTAGGTCATCGTCAAGATTAAATTCCAAAACCCCTATCTGCGTATGCAGGTAGGGGTTTTGTTTTTGTCCGCAGGAAACTTCACGCATCAACACCAGGCAGCTCCCGGCTGCCACAGTCTGCCGACAATGCTAAGGTTCGCCCTGGCGTTTGTATTTTTCCAAGGAAGCCTTTATGCCGGACGCGACGTCCCTCAGTGCTGGTTTTATGGTGGTTCACGGCAACCGCCTGGACGAGTTGCGCAGCTTGGTCGTGAGCTGGATGCGGCGTTACCCGCTGGCCCCCTTGGAAAACGAAATCGCCCTGGTTCAGAGCAACGGTATTGCCCAATGGCTCAAGCTGGCACTGGCAGAAGACCCTGAAGACGACGACATGGGCGGGTGCGGAATTGCCGCGGCCATAGACGTGCAGTTACCGGGCAGTTTCATGTGGCAGCTCTATCGCATGGTCCTTGGTCGCGATGAAATTCCGGTCAAGTCCCTGCTTGATAAAGCGCCGCTGACCTGGCGCCTGATGCGCCTGCTGCCGCAGGTTATCGATCAGCCACACTTCGAACCACTGCAACGCTTTCTCACCAACGACAGCGACTTGCGCAAGCGTTATCAGCTGTCGGAGCGCCTGGCCGATCTGTTCGACCAGTATCAGGTCTACCGGGCAGACTGGCTTGAAGACTGGGCGGAAGGTCGACACCAATTGCGCAATGGACGAGGCGAATCCAAACCGCTGACTCCGGCCAACGCCTGGCAGGCGGAGTTGTGGCGTGCACTGTTGCTGGATGTCGGTGAGCAGGGCATGGCGCAAAGCCGTGCGGGTGTCCATCAACGGTTTATCGAACGTATCAACAGCCTGGACGAAGCCCCTGCCGGATTACCCTCAAGGGTGATCGTATTCGGGATTTCCTCGCTGCCCGCCCAAGCCCTGGAAGCGCTTGCCGGGCTGGCCCGGTTCAGCCAGGTCCTGCTCTGCGTACACAACCCATGTCGTCACCATTGGGCAGACATCGTCGCCGATAAAGACCTGTTGCGGCACCAATACAAGCGCCAGGCACGCAAGAGCGGCATGCCCGTTGTGCTTGACCCGCAAACCCTCCATCAGCATGCGCATCCATTGCTGGCGGCATGGGGAAAGCAAGGCCGGGACTACATCAACCTGCTAGACAGCTACGACGATCCCAACAGTTACCGCTCTGCATTTCGCGACGGTCGTATCGACCTGTTCAGCGATAGCGAGCCGCTGAATATGCTTAATCAACTGCAGGACGACATCCTCGAGCTGCGTCCTCTGAATGAAACGCGCGAGCGCTGGCCAGCCGTGGATTTACAGCTTGACCAGTCGATCCGTTTTCACATTGCCCACAGCGCCCAGCGGGAAGTGGAAATCCTCCATGACCAACTGCTCGCGCGCTTCAGTGCCGATCCAGCTCTAAGACCCCGTGACGTCATCGTCATGGTGCCGGACATCGACAGCTATGCCCCGCATATTCGCGCAGTATTCGGCCAGCTGGAGCACAGGGATCAGCGCTTCATTCCGTTCACACTCGCCGATCAGGGCCAACGCGGTCGCGATCCGTTACTGATCGCCGTCGAGCATCTGCTGAAACTGCCTGACAGTCGTTTCCCCGTCAGCGAGATCCTCGACCTGCTGGACGTTCCTGCCCTAAGAGCGCGGTTCGGTGTTGAGGAGCGCGACCTGCCGACCCTGCATCGCTGGATCGAAGGCGCAGGCATTCGCTGGGGCATGAATGCCGAGCAGCGCGCCACTCTCGGCCTGCCCGCAGAGCTTGAGCAAAACAGTTGGCGTTTCGGCCTACGCAGGATGCTGCTTGGTTACGCAGTGGGTAGTTCAAGTGCCTATGGCGGCATCGAACCCTACGACGAGATCGGTGGCCTGGATGCTGCGCTGATTGGCCCGCTGGTGGCACTGCTGGATGCACTGGAAATTGCTTACCGGGAACTGGCGACTCCTGCAGCTCCCGGGCAATGGGGCATGCGCCTGCAAGCGTTGATCCAATTGTTTTTCCAGGCCAGTAACGAGCACGACGACTACTTGCTCGCCCAGCTCGAAGAGTTGCGCGAAACCTGGCTGGAAACCTGTGAGTCGGTCGGGCTGCATGACCAACTGCCCCTGACCGTGGTTCGCGAAGCTTGGCTCGCGGGCCTGGATCAGGGGCGGTTGTCCCAGCGGTTCCTGGCAGGTGCGGTCAACTTCTGCACCTTGATGCCCATGCGTGCGATCCCGTTCAAGCTGGTGTGTCTGCTGGGCATGAACGACGGCGACTACCCCCGCGCGCAACCGCCGCTGGACTTCGACCTGATGGGCAGCGATTACCGCCCAGGCGATCGGTCCCGGCGCGAAGACGACCGTTACCTCCTGCTGGAAGCCCTGCTCTCGGCCCGTGATCAGCTATATATCAGCTGGGTAGGCCGCAGCATTCGCGACAACAGCGAACGTCCGGCTTCAGTGCTGATCGGTCAACTTCGCGATCACCTCGCTAGCGGTTGGCGATTGGCCGATGAGGCACAGGTCCTGCTTGATATCCTGACCCAGGAGCACCCACTGCAGCCTTTCAGCGCCCGTTATTTCCATGAGGGTGAGGGGCTGTTCAGCTATGCCAGCGAATGGCAGACCCTCCATCAAGCCTGTGCACCGGCTGCAGATTTCGAGACCCTTGAACCCTACGCTCAGGAAGAGCCGTTGAGCCTGGGGCAACTTCAGGACTTCCTGCGCAACCCAGTGCGTCACTTCTTCAGCCAACGCTTGAAGATATTCTTCGAAGCGGCCGAAGCGCCCCTGGCCAATGAAGAACCTTTTGTCCTCGATGCCTTGCAACGCTACAGCCTCAGCGCCAGTTTGCTTGACGCGGCACAGGGCCAACCCGATCTCGCGGATCAGATACTGGCTGCGCACGCCATTCGCCTGCAGAACAGTGGTCTGCTGCCCATGGCCGGCTTCGGCGAATACCTGCAACGGGAGCTTATCGAGCCGCTGCCGGATCTGCTGCTGCGTTATCAGCAACTGCTCACATTGTGGCCGACGCCGCTCAACAGCGCGTTGCCGATCAATCTGGAGTCGCAAGGCCTGCGTCTGGAGGGATGGCTAAGCGGCCTGCATCAGCGCGCAGATGGGGGCTTGCTGTCGGTGACCACGATCCCCAACAGCATTGGTGCAATCAAGGCTCGCAAATGGCATCGGCTCACGCGGCCCTGGGTCAATCATCTGGTGGCCTGCGCCAGCGGTTGGCCAATGACCACCGCCCTGGTGGCCAGTGACGACAGCCTGCTGCTAGCTCCAATGGAGCAGGCGCAGGCGATGAAAATTCTGGGGGATCTGCTGTTGGCCTGGAAAACGGGCATGCGCCAGCCACTGCCGATTGCTGTGAAAACGGCCTTTGCCTGGCTCGCTCAGACTGACCCGGTCAAGGCCGAAGCCGCAGCTCGCAAAGCCTATGAAGGTGATGGTCTGAACACTGACGGCGAACGTCGTGAAAGTGCAGCGCTGGTCCGGCAGTTCAAGGATTACGACGCGCTTATGGCGGATGAATCATTTCCCGGGTGGTGCGATGCATTGTACCGACCGCTCCTGCAAGCCCCTTGGCGTTCCTTGACGAGTGAGGAATCGCGCGCATGACCGACAAAACTCCACTGGCCCTGGCCTTTCCGCTTCGCGGCAGCCAGTTGATCGAAGCCAGCGCCGGGACCGGCAAGACCTTTACCATCTCTGCACTGTATGTGCGCCTGGTTCTGGGCCACGGTGGCGAGAGCGCTGGCTTCGGGCGTGAACTGCTGCCGCCGCAGATCCTCGTCGTCACCTTCACCGACGCGGCGACCAAGGAGCTGCGCGAACGTATCCGCACGCGCCTGGCCGAAGCGGCGCGGTTTTTCCGCGATGAAATAACTGCGCCGGACTCCCTGATTGCCGACCTGCGCGATCAATACCCAGAGGAGCAGTGGGCCGGTTGTGCCAACCGCCTGGACATCGCGGCACAGTGGATGGACGAAGCTGCCGTCTCGACCATCCACAGTTGGTGCCAGCGCATGTTGCGCGAGCACGCGTTCGATAGTGGCAGCCTGTTTACCCAGAGCCTGGAAACTGACCACAGCGACTTGCTCGGTGAAGTCTTGCGCGACTACTGGCGACTGTTCTGCTATCCCATGCAAGGCGATGCGCTGAGCTGGGTGCGCGGAAACTGGGGCGGCCCGGCGGCACTGCTGGCGCGTGTGCGCGGGTTGATTTCCAGTGAGCGTGACACTACGGCGGGCAAAGAACCGGCTGAGCTGATTGCCGAATGCCTTCAGGAGCGTCGGGCGGCGTTGATTGAACTGAAGACGCCCTGGACTCAATGGGCACAGGAACTGCTTGCCATCTGTCACCAGGGCGTCGTGAGCAAGAGCGTCGACGGACGCAAGATGCAGGCGCGTTATTTCGAGCCCTGGTTTGAAAAGATCCAGGCCTGGGCCGCGGACGAAACGCTGGAGCAACTGGATATAGGCACCGGCTTCACGCGCCTGACCCCGGACGGCATGGCAGAAGCCTGGAAAGGCGCAGTGCCAAGTCACCCGGGGCTGGATGCGATGCCTGGGCTGAAGGCCAGTCTGGATGGCCTGCCAACTCCCGATGCGGCCGTGCTGCAACATGCCGCGCAATGGGTCGGAACGCGGTTCGAAGAAGAGAAGCGCCGGCGAGCGGAGATGGGCTTCGATGACATGCTGCTGCGCCTCGATGCCGCCCTGCAAGCAGAAGGGGGCGAGCGCCTCGCCACGCTGATTCGTGAACAGTTTCCGGTGGCATTGATTGACGAGTTCCAGGATACCGATCCGGTGCAGTACCGGATCTTCGAGACCATCTATCGCATCGAAGACAATAACCCTGATTGCGGCCTGTTCCTGATCGGCGACCCCAAGCAGGCGATCTACGCCTTCCGTGGCGCCGATATTCATACTTATCTGCGTGCGCGCCAGGCCACTACTGGCCGGCTGCATACCCTGGGGACCAATTTCCGCTCCAGCCATGGCATGGTCGGCGCGGTCAATCATGTATTTGAACGTGCCGAGTCTCGTGAACTGGGGCGCGGGGCCTTCCTGTTCCGTGAAAAGAATGGCGTTAATCCCGTGCCATTTTTGCCCGTCCAATCCCAGGGCCGCAAGGAAGTGCTGCAGATACAGGGCCGCCCGGTGCTGGCCCTGAACATCTGGCACCTGCCTGCCGAGCAACCGCTGTCCGGCGCGGTCTACCGCAAATACTTGGCCGCCGCCTGTGCCAGTGAAATCACCACATTGCTCAACAGCGGGCAACAGCAACAGTCAGGATTTCAGCAGGAGGGCAAGGCTTTCCGAGGCCTGCTGCCGGCGGATATCGCCATCCTGGTGCGCGACGGCAAGGAAGCTCAAGCCATACGCGCCGAGCTGTCGGCCCGTGGCGTGCGCAGTGTCTACCTGTCGGACAAGGATTCGGTATTCGCCGCCCAGGAAGCCCATGACCTGCTGTCCTGGCTCAAGGCCTGCGCCGAGCCGGACGTCGAGCGCCCACTGCGTGCTGCACTGGCTTGCATCACGTTGAACCTGTCACTGGCCGAGCTGGAACAGCTCAACCAGGATGAGTTGGCATGGGAAGCACGAGTCATGCAGTTCCGTGGCTACCGCGAGCTCTGGCGCAAGCAGGGCGTATTGCCGATGCTGCGACGCCTGCTACATGACTTCAAATTGCCGCAGGCCTTGATCGCCCGCAGCGACGGCGAGCGAATCCTGACCAATCTTCTGCACCTGTCCGAGTTGCTGCAACAGGCTGCCGCCGAACTCGATGGCGAGCAGGCGCTGATTCGTCACCTGTCCGAACACCTGGCGCTGTCTGGCCAGGCAGGGGAAGAGCAGATACTGCGTCTGGAGAGCGACGAACAACTGGTCAAGGTCGTGACCATTCACAAATCCAAGGGCTTGGAATATCCCCTGGTGTTCCTGCCTTTCATTTGCTCGGCCAAACCGGTGGACGGCAGTCGGCTGCCGTTGCATTACCACGATGCTGCCGGCAAGGCGCAGATCACCCTGAAGCCGACTGCCGAATTGATCGCACTGGCCGATAGCGAGCGACTGGCCGAGGACCTGCGCTTGCTGTATGTCGCCCTGACTCGGGCGCAGCACGCATGCTGGCTGGGCGTCACCGATCTCAAGCGGGGCAATAACAACAGCTCGGTGCTGCACCTGTCTGCACTGGGTTATCTCCTGGGCGGCGGAGCCATGCTGGCGGAGTCTGCCGGCTTAAAACGCTGGTTGGAGGACCTGCAGCAGAATTGCCCGGCCCTCAGTTACTCTGAGGTACCGCCGGCGACCGTCGAGTACTACCAGCCGCCGCAGAACGATGCGCGCCTGCTCGCTGCGCTGATGCCCAAACGCCGTGCCAGTGAAAACTGGTGGATTGCCTCCTATAGCGCTTTGCGTATCGGCGACAGCTTAAGTGTCGGCAGTGACGAAGCACCTGAAAACCCGCAGGCGCAGAAACTATTCGACGATGAACGCCTCGATCCCAATGCGCCGCGTGAAGTGGCGGCCGGTGGCGCCGACATCCATCGATTCCCCCGCGGCCCCGGTCCCGGCACCTTCCTTCATGGGCTATTGGAATGGGCCGGTGGCGAAGGATTTTCCGCAGCCCCACAAACGGTTGAAGACGCCATCGCGCGCCGCTGCAACCGGCGTGGGTGGGAAGGCTGGATCACCACGTTGAGTGACTGGCTGCAGCACCTGCTCGCATCACCTCTGCACCTGGGGGCCGGGCAGCCCCCGGTCGTGTTCGAGCACCTGTCCCAGTATCGGGTCGAGATGGAATTCTGGTTCGCCAGCCATAAGGTCGACGTGTTGAAACTCGATGGGCTGGTACGCCAATACACGCACAACGGCGTCGCGCGGGTGGCGGCCGAACCGGTGTTGCTCAACGGCATGTTCAAGGGCTTCATCGACCTGACGTTTGAACACGAAGGTCGGTATTACGTGGCCGACTACAAATCCAACTGGTTGGGCGTCGATGACTCGGCTTATACCGGGCCAGCGATGGAACAGTCGATCCTCGACAACCGCTATGACCTGCAGTACGTGCTGTACCTGCTGGCCTTGCATCGGCAACTGAAAGCGCGTCTGGCCGATTACGATTACGACCGGCACATCGGTGGTGCCTTGTACCTGTTCCTGCGCGGCACCCGTGCAGCCAGCCAGGGGGTTTATTTCGCCCGTCCGCCACGGGAGTTGATCGAGCGCCTGGACCGCCTGTTCCAGGGCAAGCCGGAGCCCAAGGCCGAACCCGCCTGGGAACAGGGAGAATTGTTATGAGTCGTACCTTCGCCGATTTGCTGCCCACGCCACTGGCGGCCGAAAGCCTGGCCGACCTCGCGCCGTTGAGCCGCGCCGAAGACTTGCTGCTGTTGCTCACGCGTTGGGTCGAGCGGGGCTGGTTGCGCGCACTGGACAAGGCGTTCGTGGCCTTCCTGCATGAGTTGGCGCCCGATGATGATCCGCTGGTATTGCTGGCGGCCGCGCTGACCAGCCATCAGCTGGGCCATGGGCATGTCTGCCTGGACCTGTACGAAACGCTCAAAGAACCGGACTTTGCCCTGTCCCTGCCACCCGAAGGCGATGTGCAGGGCGGCTCGATGCTGTTGCCTTCGCAATTGCTCGAAGCGCTCGACGGCGCGCACTGGTGCAAGGCGCTGGCTGTCAGCCCCCTGGTCGCGTTGGCGGCCGACGGACGCGAGGATGCGCAGCACAGGCCCTTGGTATTGTCGGGTAAACGCCTTTATCTGCGGCGCTACTGGACGTACGAGCGACGTATCGACCTGTCCTTGCGTCAGCGCCTGGCGGAACCCGATGAGGTCCCAGCCGACCTGAGCCAGCGCCTCACCGGGCTGTTCGGTCCGGCCAAGCCGGGTGAAGTGATCGACTGGCAAAAACTCGCCTGCGCCCTGGCGATCCGCAGCGCATTCAGTATCGTCACCGGTGGTCCCGGTACCGGCAAGACCACCACCGTCGTCCGTTTGCTGGCATTGCTCCAGGCACCCGCAGTCGAAGCCGGCCAGCCGTTGCGCATCCGTCTTGCTGCTCCTACCGGTAAGGCGGCGGCGCGCTTGACGGAGTCCATCAGTCAGCAGGTCAGGACGCTGGAAGTCAGCGAAGCGGTCAGGGAGAAAATCCCCTCGGACGTCACCACGGTGCACCGCCTGCTGGGCAGCCGGCCCGGTACACGGCACTTCCGCCATCACGCTGGCAATCGCCTGCCCCTGGATGTGCTGGTGGTGGACGAAGCGTCGATGATCGACCTGGAGATGATGGCCAACTTGCTCGATGCCATGCCGGCCCATGCCCGACTGGTGCTGCTTGGCGACAAGGACCAGCTGGCGTCGGTTGAGGCCGGCGCCGTGCTGGGCGATCTGTGCCGCGACGCGGAGGCGGGCTGGTACAACCCGCAGACTCGCCAGTGGCTGGAACAGATCAGTGGCGAGTGCCTGGCCAACAGCGGCCTGCACGAAGATACCCAGGGCCTTCATCCGCTGGCGCAGCAGGTGGTAATGCTGCGCCATTCGCGACGCTTCGGTGAGGGCAGCGGCATTGGCCAGCTGGCTCGCTGGGTCAATCAGCAACAGCCCGAAGAGGCGCGCAGACTGTTGACTGCCCGCAGTCACGACGACGTGTTCAGCCTGGCGCTCAAAGGCGAACAGGACCGGACGTTGGAGCGCCTGCTGCTCGAAGGCCATGGCGATGGGCCGCAAGGTTATCGGCATTACCTGAGCCTGCTGCGTCAGCAGCGCCCGCCGTTGGGCCGGCCCCTTGAGGATCCGTGCTGGACCGAATGGGCGCGCCAGGTGCTGCAGGCGTTTGATGCCTTCCAGTTGCTCTGCGCCGTGCGCAAGGGCCCCTGGGGCGTGGAAGGCCTGAATCAGCGAGTAACCGCCGCGTTGCTCAAGGCCCGGTTGATCGATAACGATCAGCAGTGGTACGAAGGTCGGCCGGTGCTGATGACGCGTAACGACTACGGCCTGGGGCTGATGAACGGTGACATCGGCATCGCGCTCAAGCTGCCCGAACGTGAGGGACCTGAGGCCGGTAAGCAGGTGTTGCGCGTGGCATTCCCGCGCAACGATGGTCAGGGCGGCGTGCGTTTTGTACTGCCGAGCCGGCTCAATGACGTCGAAACCGTCTATGCCATGACCGTGCACAAATCCCAGGGCTCGGAGTTTGCCCACACCGCACTGATCCTCCCGGACGCCCTCAACCCGGTGCTGACCAAAGAGTTGATCTATACCGGGATCACCCGGGCAAAGAACTGGTTCACCCTGATAGAGCCCCGTGCCAGCGTGTTCGAAGAGGCCGTGCGGCGCAAGGTCAAGCGCCTGAGTGGGCTGATGCTCGACGTGGATGACGGCCTGGGCCAATAACGGAAACTTGACGACTTACCGATACATCGTCGTTTTCAAGGAAGAAAATATCCCGCTGCTTGGCTTGGTCAGCAGTGTGCCTGTCGCCACCCACTCCACGGTAACCGGTCGCACCGAGAACCGCAGGGTGTCGATCGTGTATCCGCCGACTAATCGGCAAACAACATCTCGCGACTCTCACCCATCAACAAGCCCTGATTCTGCTCAGTCACCCCGCGGATGTAATCCCACAACAGGGTAATCCGCTTGAGCTTCCTCAGGTCCTCGCGGCAGTACATCCAGAACTGCCGGGTGATGTTGATCTCTTCCGGCAGCACCGGCAGCAGCCGCGGATCCTGGGCTGCCAGGAAGCACGGCAGGATGGCCAGTGACCGGCCCTGCTGCGCGGCGACGAACTGTGCGATGACGCTGGTGCTGCGCAGGTTGGCGCTGGCTCCCGGCAGTACGTTGGCCAGGTACAGCAGCTCTGAGCTGAACGCCAGGTCATCCACATAACTGATGAACGCATGCTTGGCCAGATCGCTTGGCCGACGGATCGGTGGGTGCTGGTCGAGGTAGTCCTGGGTCGCGTACAGCTGCAGCCGGTAGTCACACAGTTTGCAGCATACATAGGGGCCATGCTCCGGGCGCTCCAGGGCGATGACGATGTCTGCCTCGCGCTTGGACAGGCTGATGAAGTGCGGTAGCGGCAGGATATCCACCGAGATCGCCGGGTAGGCGTCGACGAAATGGCTCAACTGCGGGGTGATGAAAAAGCTGCCGAACCCTTCGGTGCAGCCCATGCGCACATGCCCGGATAACGCCACGCCTGAGCCGGACACCTGCTCGCAGGCCATGTGCAGGGTGCTTTCGATCGACTCGGCGTAGCCCAGCAGTCGTTGGCCTTCGGCCGTCAGGACAAAACCGCTGGTCCGGGATTTTTCGAACAGCAGAGTACCCAGTGCCGTTTCCAGCGAACTGATGCGCCGCGACACCGTGGTGTAGTCCACCGCCAGCCGCTTGGCAGCGGTACTGGCCTTGCGGGTGCGGGCGACTTCAAGGAAAAACTTGAGGTCATCCCAATTCAGTGAACCTAGAGACGTGATGTTTTTTTGCATGATGGACCGGCTTTTATGTGCGTTCTTATTAGAAGTTTGCACATCTATACTCCAAAAACCGTCCGACAACCAATTCGCGACACCCGCCTCATCGCAAGGCGACTTTCTCGCCTTGGCTCCCTGATAACAACAAGTCCAGGAGACCCAACATGAACGCATCGCTCACGCCCAACGACACCACCGTGCAGAAGGTCAAGCTGTTGATCAATGGCGAGTGGGTCGAGTCGCAGTCCACCGAGTGGCACGACATCGTCAATCCGGCGACCCAGCAAGTGCTCGCCAAGGTTCCGTTTGCCACCGCTGCGGAAGTTGACGCAGCCATCGACGCTGCACATCGCGCCTTCCAGACCTGGAAGCTGACGCCGATCGGCGCGCGCATGCGCATCATGCTCAAGCTCCAAGCATTGATCCGCGAGCACTCCAAACGCATTGCCGTGGTGCTGAGCAACGAGCAGGGTAAAACCATTGCCGACGCTGAAGGCGATATTTTCCGTGGCCTGGAAGTGGTCGAGCATGCCTGCTCCATCGGCACTCTGCAGATGGGTGAGTTCGCCGAGAACGTCGCCAGCGGCGTCGATACCTACACCCTGCGCCAGCCGATCGGCGTGTGCGCCGGCATCACCCCGTTCAATTTTCCGGCGATGATTCCGTTGTGGATGTTCCCGATGGCCATTGCCTGCGGCAATACCTTCGTGTTGAAACCTTCTGAACAGGATCCGCTGTCGACCCTGCTGCTGGTGGAACTGGCGATCGAGGCGGGCGTTCCCGCAGGCGTACTTAATGTGGTGCATGGCGGCAAGGATGTCGTGGATGCGCTCTGCACCCACAAGGACATCAAGGCCGTATCCTTCGTCGGCTCGACTGCGGTGGGCACTCACGTCTACGACCTGGCGGGCAAACACGGCAAGCGCGTGCAATCGATGATGGGCGCGAAAAACCATGCTGTGGTGCTGCCAGATGCCAATCGTGAGCAGGCGCTGAATGCGCTGGTCGGCGCCGGTTTTGGCGCGGCAGGTCAGCGCTGCATGGCCACGTCTGTGGTGGTGCTGGTGGGGGCGGCCAAGCAATGGCTGCCGGACCTGAAAACACTGGCGCAGAAACTCAAGGTCAATGCCGGCAGTGAGCCGGGTACCGACGTTGGGCCGGTGATTTCGAAACGCGCCAAGGCACGCATCCTCGACCTGATCGAAAGCGGCATCAAGGAAGGCGCCAAGCTGGAGCTGGACGGGCGCGACATCAGTGTGGCCGGCTACGAGCAGGGCAACTTCGTCGGCCCAACCCTGTTTTCCGGGGTGACCACCGACATGCAGATCTACACCCAGGAAATCTTCGGCCCGGTGCTGGTGGTGCTGGAGGTCAACACGCTGGACGAGGCCATCGCCCTGGTCAACGCCAATCCCTTCGGTAACGGCACTGGCCTATTCACCCAAAGCGGGGCGGCGGCGCGTAAATTCCAGAACGAAATCGACGTCGGCCAGGTCGGCATCAACATCCCGATTCCGGTACCGGTTCCGTTCTTCAGCTTTACCGGCTCGCGCGGTTCGAAACTCGGCGACCTCGGCCCGTATGGCAAGCAGGTGGTGCAGTTCTACACTCAGACCAAGACGGTCACCAGTCGCTGGTTCGATGACAACAGCGTCAACGACGGTGTGAACACCACCATCAACCTGCGCTAAGGAGCGGTACATGAAAATCGCATTTATCGGTCTGGGCAACATGGGCGCGCCGATGGCGCGCAACCTGATCAAGGCCGGCCATAACCTCAAGCTGGTCGACCTGAATACCACCGTGCTGGCGGAGCTCGAGCAGTTGGGCGGCAGTATCAGCCCGTCAGCCCGTGAGGCGGCGCAAGGTGCGGAGCTGGTGATCACCATGTTGCCGGCCGCCGTGCATGTGCGCAGTGTCTGGCTGGGTGAAGACGGCGTGCTCGCGGGGATTGGCAAAGGGGTCCCGGCAGTGGATTGCAGCACCATCGATCCACAGACGGCACGTGAAGTAGCGAGCGCTGCTGCCAAACAAGGCGTGGCCATGGCCGATGCACCGGTGTCTGGCGGTACGGGTGGTGCAGCTGCTGGCACCCTGACGTTCATGGTCGGTGCCACGCCCGAGCTGTTTGCCACCCTGCAACCGGTACTGGCGCAGATGGGCCGCAATATCGTGCACTGCGGCGAAGTCGGCACCGGGCAGATCGCCAAGATCTGCAACAACCTGCTGCTGGGGATTTCCATGGTCGGCGTCAGCGAAGCCATGGCCCTGGGGGATGCCTTGGGTATCGACACCGGCGTGCTGGCGGGCATCATCAACAGTTCCACCGGGCGCTGCTGGAGTTCGGAGATGTATAACCCGTGGCCGGGCATCGTCGAGACCGCTCCGGCCTCGCGCGGCTATACCGGCGGCTTCGGCGCCGAACTGATGCTCAAGGACCTGGGGCTGGCGACTGAGGCGGCCCGTCAGGCGCACCAGCCGGTGGTGCTGGGCGCCGTGGCGCAGCAGTTGTATCAGGCAATGAGCCTGCGCGGGGAGGGTGGCCAAGACTTCTCGGCAATTATTAACAGCTATCGCAAACCCCAGTAAAAGCGGTTTATTCGCACAAGCAAAAGATCGCAGCCTGCGGCAGCTCCTACCCGGGAATGCCGCAGGCTGCGATCTTTTCTATGCATCAGGCAAACACAAAGTACTTGCGCACAGTCTCGACCACTTCCCACGTGCCTTTCATCCCAGGCTCGATGACAAAGATATCGCCTGCACGCAGATGGATCGGCGCCATGCCCTCCGGGGTGATTACGCAGTAGCCTTCCTGGAAATGGCAGTACTCCCACTTCACGTATTCCACATACCATTTGCCCGGCGTGCAGATCCAGGTGCCCATGATCTTGCTGCCGTCTTCACTGGTGTAGGCGTTGAGGTTAACGGTGTGCGGATCGCCTTCGAGCTTTTCCCATTTGCAGGCATCGAGGACCGGCAGTGGGTGGGTGTCGCGAAGAACGGTGATAGGTGCGGTCATGTGGACTCCGAGCAGTGGATGCAAGAACGAAGTCGCACCCTATAGCGCCCGTCCGGCGGCGAGTTGTCTGTGCTCGACATCGGGGTGTCCAGAAACGCGCAGGCGCCTAAAGAGTTTCCAGCGGGCAGGCAGCCCGGGCCTGTTCGACGCCCTGTTCGAATTCGACCAGTTGCGCATGTTGCCGCGCCAGCGTAGCCATCCGTTCGCTGATCTCGTGTTTCTTCGCCGCAATAGCCTGATGGGCCAACTCCCACGGCACCTGGCTTCCCTGGTGGCCGGCGAAAATCGCCTGCAACTCTTTGAGGCGGAAGCCCAGTTGCTGTGCGCATTTGATGAACACCAGCAGTTCGACGCTCTGCTGGTCATACACGCGATAGTTGCCCTGGCGCTCGGCCACCGGCAGCAGGCCGATCGCCTCGTAATGGCGGATGCTTTTGATCGTGGTTCCGGAGCGTTGCGCAGCCTGGCCGATGTACATCAATAATTCCCTTTAGTGAGTCCCGGGCATTATCGGCATTCTCAGTGACTGGCGATAGCTTCGGCCCGCTGCAACCATCGTTCGCGCTGGGCCTGACTGGAGTCGAGGATCGGGCCGAAGGTCAGGGTCCTGGTGGGCTTGATGCCGCAGAACTCCAGGGTGGTCTTGCGCATTTGATGCAAGCCGGGCATGCGGTAGAACCATCGGTAATACCAGGGCGGTGTATCCATGGTCACCAGCAGGTGCGCGCTGCGACCGTGCAGAAGTTTGTCGGGGAACGCTTTACCTTTGCGGTATTTGAAAGCGAAACCGGGGAGGAACACCCGGTCGAAAAAGCCCTTGAGCAGGGCTGGAATCCCGCCCCACCAGATCGGGAACACCAGCGTCAGTTGCTCGGCCCACAAGACATCCGCCTGGGCTTGAAGCAGGTCGGCTTCAAGGGGCTGTACTTGCTGGTAGCCCTCACGCAAGACGGGATCAAACGCCAGCTGGCCGAGAAACAGTTGGCGCACTTCATGCCCGGCGCGCAGGGCCGACTGGGTGTAGCGTTCGGCCACTGCGGCGCAAAAACTGCTGCTCGAAGGATGGCCGAGAATCACCAGAATCCGTTTACCCATGGTGGCTGTCCTTGAGGAGGAAAGCCCAAGGGTAAAGTCTGCCCCTCAGGGGAGAGTCAAGGCATGCAGCAAGGCCTTGGCGTAGGCGGGCAGTTGCGCGAAGTCGCGGGCACACAGCAACAGCTTGCGCTGCGCCCAGGGTTCGGCCAGCGCGATGCTGTGGAACGCCGGGTCGCCG
>NZ_JAKNRW010000058.1 GCF_023072615.1 Pseudomonas violetae | reverse complement strand
GCCAGTGGCGGATCGTCCTGCGGACACCAAGCGTCCAGCCAAGCCAGCGCCGAAAAAGCGTCCGGGGATTGTCCTGGTCGACAAGGATGCGCCATCGGGCAAGCGCCGTGGCGCACCGGCCGGTTCGGGCCAGCGTCCGGGCTTTGGGCGTCGCAAGCCGGAGTGAAGCAACGGTAAGCTTCAAGCGGTAAGCAGTCAGTGAAAAGCGCCATCCTTCGGGGTGGCGTTTTTTTTTGTCTGATCTGAATATCGTGGCGCCAGCGAAGACACCAAAGAATGTCGATTGGAAATCCGTCGTTACGCGCTGTAACGAGATCTTGACGAATTACCCAGTGCTTCAGCTATCTCTCGCCTGGTGTAAGGAAATCTTTCCGCCAAGCCAACCCCACCACCTTCCCAAGCCCTCTATCCCGCTTGTTTCAGCCTCCAGAGCAGGGTCAGATGCGCCCCATGCCTGCCGTGCAGGTGCATAAAAACAAGGAGGCGCAATGAACGCCGTGACCCAACTCCACCTCTCTCCGTGGGGCGATTTTTCCGTCGTCCCCGTCGAAGGCCTGCAAAGGCCTGACTCAATTTTTGCAGCCGTCCGGCACTGCCAGGGCGGACACAGGCAATCCCGGCAAATGACACGCTGATCCAGCGGGTCTGGCGGCAGGGGGTTACAGGTGTACAATGCGCCGCGTTTTAACTGTGACTTCCTGCGCACCAGCGCAAACTTCAGGGCTACCCGCCTTGTTCACTCCGTTGCGCCACAAGCGCGTCGGGTTCGATTTCGTCACAGACAAAAACAAACAGGTGACGCATGAACGTTGTAAATACGCTGAACTCCTGGTGCTTGCGCTGGGGTTTGATCGGCGCTGCTTGAAATCGCAACCCGAGCAGCACGTCTACTGAACATCATCAAACCTTGCGTGAGACCCTTTTCATGAGTGGACAAAACTCGCATTCAGGCGAGCTGAAACGCGGCCTGAAAAATCGCCACATTCAATTGATCGCCCTCGGCGGCGCAATCGGCACCGGACTGTTCCTCGGTTCGGCTGGGGTGCTTAAATCCGCCGGCCCGTCGATGATCCTCGGCTACGCCATCTGCGGCTTCATCGCCTTCATGATCATGCGCCAGCTTGGCGAAATGATCGTCGAGGAGCCAGTCGCCGGTTCGTTCAGCCACTTTGCGCATAAATACTGGGGTGGTTTCGCCGGCTTCCTGTCGGGCTGGAACTGCTGGATCCTGTACATCCTGGTGGGTATGTCAGAGCTGACTGCCGTCGGCAAGTACATCCACTATTGGGCGCCGGACATCCCAACCTGGGTTTCGGCTGCCGGTTTCTTCGTTTTGATCAACCTGATCAACCTGGCCAACGTCAAGGTGTTCGGCGAGGCCGAGTTCTGGTTCGCGATCATCAAGGTCGTGGCGATCGTCGGCATGATTGCCCTGGGCAGCTACCTGCTGGTCAGCGGCAACGGCGGGCCGCAGGCGTCGGTGAGCAACCTGTGGTCCCACGGCGGCTTCTTCCCCAATGGGGTGAGTGGCCTGGTGATGGCCATGGCGATCATTATGTTCTCCTTCGGCGGCCTGGAAATGCTCGGCTTCACCGCCGCAGAAGCAGACAAGCCGAGAACCGTGATCCCGAAAGCCATCAATCAGGTGATCTACCGGATCCTGATTTTCTACATCGGCGCACTGGTCATCCTGCTGTCGCTGACGCCATGGGACAGCCTGCTGGAAACCCTGAACGCCTCCGGCGACTCCTACAGCGGCAGCCCGTTCGTGCAAGTGTTCTCGATGCTGGGCAGCAACACGGCCGCGCACATCCTCAACTTCGTAGTGCTGACGGCCGCATTATCGGTCTACAACAGCGGCACCTACTGCAACAGCCGCATGCTACTGGGCATGGCCGAGCAGGGGGATGCCCCCAAAGGTCTGGCGAAGATCGACAAGCGCGGCGTGCCGGTGCGCTCGATTCTGGCCTCGGCGGCGGTGACGCTGATCGCGGTATTGCTCAACTACCTGATCCCTCACAGCGCGCTTGAGCTGTTGATGTCGCTGGTGGTGGCGACCTTGGTGATCAACTGGGCGATGATCAGCTTCTCGCACTTCAAGTTTCGCCAGCACATGGACAAAACCCACCAGACGCCGCTGTTCAAGGCGCTGTGGTATCCGTACGGCAACTACATTTGCCTGGCGTTCGTGGTGTTTATCCTTGGCGTGATGCTGTTGATCCCGGGCATCCAGGTCTCGGTGTACGCGATTCCAGTGTGGCTTGCCTTCATGTGGATCTGCTACGGCATCAAGAACAAGCGCAGCGCGCGGCATGCTCTGCAGCCTGCTGTGAAGTAACGCAGTAAGCAGAAACAACAAACCCGGCCATGTGCCGGGTTTTTTTGGTTTTTGTTCACTGATTTTATATCTATTTTAAGTTTCTCCTGCGCGCGAAGTCGCATTTTCCTACAGTGATTTCAAAGTTTTCAGAAAAATGGAAGAAGCACTAAAAATCAGAAAAACCCTACACCCCAGCTCGCCAGTTTTTCTATAGGCTGGCGCTCCGAATACATTAAGGAGCGATGCTGATGGCGAGTCATAGTTACATGAAGATTACCGGTAAGCGTCAAGGAATAATATCTGCTGGCTGCTCAGGCCAAGGTTCTATCGGTAACAAGTGTCAATTCGGCCATCTGAACGAAATCATGGTGCAGGCTTATTCACACGATATGGTTGCAGGCAATGACGGCAGCGCCACCGGTGGTCGCGGCAAGCACATGCCAGTCATGATCACCAAAGCCATCGACAAATCGTCACCGCTGCTGGCGAGCGCCCTGCATTAGGGTGAGGAATTGGACTGTGAGATAAATTTATACCGAACCGCTGCAGCTGGAGGGCAAGAGCGCTATTACTCGATACGCCTCTCAGGTGCGCGTATTGCGCCTATCAGCCAGCAAGTTCCCCATGCCATTCGCATGAATGATGCAGAGCCACAAGAGTTGGTGTCTATAAGATATAGAGAAATTGCTTGGGCGCATGTTCCGGGGACAACAAGTGCCTATAGCACTTGGAAAAATGACGATGAATGAAACCTCTTGCGACATTCATGACGTGACCAGGGCGGCTTCTGATTTGGTTGCAGTCGGAAGCCGCGCAGGCATGGCGCATATTCCTGATGGTTTTGCTCGGCTTCGATTTGGGTCTATTGTCTCTGCCTATGTTGATGAAATGATTCAGGCGGTTGACGAGGGAGTTATTAGTGCGTGGCAAGCGGTGCAGGACATAACGGCTGAATATGAGGATTTATCGTCAAAGGCGCGTTTCTATCTTCAAAATGGTATTGGGGTTGTGGCTGGGGTGATGCAGGTGAGGACGGGGGCCGCTATTGCCGGAGCTTCGGGGGGATTAGGTGTTGTTCCGGGCGCACTCATGGTTGGGCATGGCGTTAATAATATCTATGAAGGCTTCGGAAATATCTATCTTGGGCAGGGCGCTCCAAGCACGGTTGGGCCTGTCAGAAGAATTTACCAAATTGCATCTCATAATGATTTTGAAGGGGATATGAAATATTACGGTGTCGATTTGGTTCTTTCGGGATACGGGGTGTTTAGGCCAGTATCAAAGGTCGGTTCGATTGAGTTGTTCAGACGTGATCCAATTAACTATGAGATGGCTTATCGACAGACTGGTAGATTGGCTTTATCTTTTGAGGCGTTAGTTGATTTGTTGACGATAGAGTCAATGGTTTCAGCAGAGAATTCAGAAAATAAATGAACTTTAGGTGGTGGTTTAAATCACGCCGCGCATTCTTGGAATGTAGAATCGTAAGCCCCAAAAAACAATAATTGTATAGGTTGCTAGAAATACGATGTGTCGAAATTTTTCATTTATGTCGAAAAGTTTTGTTATTCCAAGCGCGATGAGGCTGGCGGGTAGTACGGCGCAAGCAAAAACAAGGAGGATTACAGATGTGTAATATCGAATATTTTCAATCTTCATTTGTTATAAAGGTCTGTTGGTAATGCGTTCAAGGTGATGGGCTAATGCGGATTTGTTAATGGTGTGTTAGGTAGGTTCTCGCGTTCTTGGTATATAAAAACGCAGGCCAAAAACAACAAGTGTCACATAGGTTGCGATGTGTGCAGCGTCTAAATACTCCTCATTTATGTGGATGACTTTGTTTATGCAAAATACAATGATTCCAGATGGTAGTCCAGAATAGCCTAAAACCATTAAGGTAACTGCGATATGGTATCTAATGTTTTCAAGGTTCATTGCCTAGCCTTTCGGAGTCTTCGCCACGCGCGGTCCTTAGGTTAGTGTCGCCATTCGAAATAAAGCAACTTCCATTTTGTAAATCCGATAACCCTGTAGGAAAATTCCGGCCTTTCTTGATCTAACCTGCCCAAGTGATTACCTGCTATTCAGAACGTCATTCGCGGTATCCTGCACCCTCTGAACCCGGACCTTTTTCCATGCTGGTGATTTCCAACAACGTGCATCTGCCGGATGCCGAGATCGAATTGACGGCCATTCGTGCCCAGGGGGCGGGTGGGCAGAACGTCAACAAGGTCTCCAGTGCGGTGCACCTGCGCTTCGACATTCCGGCCTCGTCCTTGCCCGAGTTCTACAAGGAGCGGCTGCTGGCGCTGCGGGACAGCCGGATCACCAGCGAAGGCGTGTTGATCATCAAGGCCCAGCAATACCGCACCCAGGAAGCCAACCGCGCCGATGCGCTGGAGCGCCTGACCGAGTTGATCCTCAGCGCCACCAAGGTCGAAAAGAAACGCCGACCGACCAAGCCGACCCTCGGTTCGAAAAAGCGTCGGCTTGAATCCAAGACCAAGCGCGGCAGCATCAAGGCCGGACGGGGCAAGGTCGACTTCTAGGGCGTGTCCCGCTGTTTGCGATGCTTCTCGTTAAAGTGTTTTGGCGCCTGCCGATACAGGTAAACGCTCAGTGCCAGGCCGCTCAGGGCGGCGAGGGCGGCGAACAGGAAGATCGAGGCAAAACCGAAACCTGCCGCAACCGCACCCGCCAACGGCCCGGTAATCCCCAGCGACAAATCGATGAACAGCGAATAAGCCCCAACCGCCGCGCCGCGGCTGGAGGCCGGGACCAGGTTGACCGCTTCCACCCCGAGCGCCGGGAACACCAGCGAGAAACCGAAACCGCTCAATGCCGCGCCAGCCAGCGCCCAATTTGCGTCCGGCGCCAGCCACAGTAACAGCAAGCCCAGGGTTTCTACCGACAGGCAGGCGATCGCTACGCGAAAGCCGCCAAGGCGGTTGATCAGGTTGCCGAACAGCAAGCGCGCGCCGATGAAGCTGGCACCGAACAGGCTCAGGCACAACACCGCGTTATCCCAGTGTTGCGTGGCGTAATACAGGGTGATGAAGGTTGCGATAGTACCGAAACCGATGGAACCCAATGCCAGTCCACAGCCATGGGGAAGCACACGCCCCAACACATGCATGAACGGCAGCCGTTCGCCGACCACGATCGGCGCCGCGGTTTTCGGCCAGGCCAGCATCAGGCCCAAGGCCGCTAGCAGCATGATGCTCACGCCCATGCTCCACAAGCCCAGTCGACTGACCAGCCACACACCCAGCGGTGCACCGATCGCCAGCGCGCCGTAACTGGCGATGCCGTTCCAGGAGATGACCTTGGCGGTGTTTGCCGCGCCGACCCGGCCGATACCCCAGCCGATCGAGCCGGAGCCGACCAGACTTTCAGCGCTGCCGAGCACCAAGCGGCCGATCAACAGGCTAATCAGGCTCCACATCGGCAGGCTTTGGGTCCAAGCCGAAATCAGCATGAACACACCACTCAGGCCGCAGCCAGCGAGGCCATACATCACAGCCAGCTTGCTGCCCTTGTTGTCGATGATCTTGCCGGCGTAAGGGCGACTGAGTAGGGTGGCCAGGTATTGCACGCTGATCACCAGCCCGGCGATCACGGCACCGAAACCCAGGTCGCTGTGGACATAGCCCGGCAATACCGCCAGGGGGATGCCGATGTTGAGGTAGCCGATAAAGGTGAAGAGCACGATGGAGACAACTTGCAGCGTGACCGCCAGGGGGCGCTGGTTTTCAGGCATGGGTAAAGGTCCACGGCAAAGCAGGATAGATAGGCTGCTTATGATAGCGGTGGGAGGGGGCGCAGGTCGTGAAAAAGTAAAACTATTTGCCGGGCGGGGTTGAATCAGGTTTAGCGGGGGCAACCAGTTGCGTTGTGACCAGGGCGGCCAGTGCATTTTCCTGCGTGCCAAAACGGGCGAGCAGGGCAGCCTGTTTTTCGGCGGAGAGGCGATTCCAGATACCGATCATTTTCTCGGCGGTGCCGATCAGAACGCTGGCTTGGCTCTCGGTAAAGTCGTCGTTCATGCGGGGCTCAGGGTTCAGGCGGTGTGGAAAGCACATGTTAGCGCTTTCCACA
Source organism: Pseudomonas violetae (assembly GCF_023072615.1). Lineage (GTDB taxonomy): Bacteria > Pseudomonadota > Gammaproteobacteria > Pseudomonadales > Pseudomonadaceae > Aquipseudomonas > Aquipseudomonas violetae. Next base: position 9,143 of record NZ_JAKNRW010000058.1, on the reverse strand, counting down.
CGGTCTGGCATTGCGGGTGTCTCAGTCTTCGCTGTCAGCCTTGCGACTGTCAGATGCTTCTTTCGGCTCGGGCTGTTGGGCGCCGGCTTGCTGCGTGGTTGTCTGCTCAGTTTCGTGCAGGCTTGGGAAGGGGAGATTAGGGATCTCGTGCATGTTTCGCGCTCCTCGCAAAGTCTGTTGATAGATCTGGTAGATCCGCGCTTTTACAAAGCCTAGGCAGGATACAGCAGGAGAAATGACAATTAGAGTTTTATCTGGGATTTCTGCGACAGATGGCCGCACCCGGGAACTTAATTGAGACTGGATGTCGCAAGAGAGCTTGTTCCCGCTCCAGGCAACACGGTGTTTCAGACTCACCGCAGGCGCAGTTTTTACGACTGCTGCGCAGCCGAGCGGGAGCAAGCTCCCTCGCCACAGGTTGGTGGGATGTTCTGGTGCGCGCTGCAACCCTCTTTGGGGTTGCAATGCAAAGCGGCTCGTTCTCGCGCTGACAGCCGCCAATGTTCATGCGACAAGCACAACCCCCGTGTGGCGAGGGAGCTAGCTCCTTCGCCACACGGGAGTTTGCTGTTACTCAAGCTACTTGCAGACTTCGGCGATGGCCTCGGCCAGCAGGTCCAGGCGCGTTGCATCGATGCCTGCCACGTTCGCCCGGCCGGTGCCGACCATGTAGACGCTGTGGTGGTCACGCAGATTTTTCACCTGCTCCGGCGACAGGCCGGTGTAGGAAAACATTCCGCGTTGAACGCCGATGTGGGCAAAACGCTCGCGCAAGCCATGAGGCTCAAGTGCCTCCACCAAGCCGCTGCGCAATTGCGCAATGCGCAGGCGCATGGCTTCCACTTCGTCGGCCCACAGGCTTTTCAATTCCGGGTCGCCAAGGATGGTTGCCACCACGGCGGCGCCATGATCCGGCGGAGTCGACCACAGATTACGGGCGAGGTTGGCCAGTTGGCTGCGAACGTCCACCAGCTTTTCCGCGCTCTTGGCACACACAATCAGCGCCCCGGTGCGATCGCGGTACAGGCCGAAATTCTTCGAGCATGAACTGGTGATCAGCACTTCCGGCAACTCGGCAGCGAACAGCCGGGTCGACCAGGCGTCCTGTTCCAGGCCATCACCAAAACCCTGGTAGGCGAAGTCGATCAGCGGCAGCAGGTCGCGGCTGCGCACGATGTCCAGCACCCGGCGCCAGTCGTCATGGGACAGATCGAAGCCGGTGGGGTTGTGGCAGCAGGCGTGTAACAGCACCACATCGCCTTTGGGCACTTCACGCAGAGCCGCGAGCATCGCCTCGACGTCGAGGCGGTTGTCGCTGCCGACGTAAGGGTAATGGCTGACCTTGACCCCGGCTGCCGCGAAAATCGTTTCGTGGATCGGCCAGGTCGGGTTGCTCAACCACACGCCGCGGCCCGGCAGGCATTGGGCAATAAAATCGGCGCTGAGGCGCAATGCGCCGGTGCCGCCAGGGGTCTGGGTTGCCCCCGCCCGCTGCTCGGCGATCAATGGGGATTCAGCGCCCAGCACCAGCGCGTTGATCACCTTGCCGAACGCCGGCTCGCCATGGCCACCGATGTAGGTCTTGGTCGATTGTTTGTCGACCAGCAGCGCCTCGGCCAGTTTCACCGCTTGCGGAATCGGGGTCAGGCCCTGGGCGTCTTTATAGACGCCCACTCCGAGGTCGAATTTGCGCGGGTTCGGATCCTGCGCATACGCTTCCATTAATCCCAGAATCGGATCGCCAGGTACCCGGCCGATCGAGTCGAAATGCATTATTTACGGCCCTCGGCGTCCTTGGCCACTTCGTCGGTGCGTGCGGCCATGATGAAGTCGTTGCGGTGCAGGCCCTTGATGGAGTGGCTCCACCAGGTCACGGTGACTTTGCCCCACTCGGTCAGCAAGCCCGGGTGGTGACCCTCGGCCTCGGAGATTTCACCCATCGCGTTGGTGAACGCCAGAGCATGCTTGAAATTCTTGAACAGGAAGACTTTTTCCAGCTGCATGATGCTGTCGCGCACTTCGATGTTCCAGTCCGGGATTTGCTTGAGCAATACCGGCAATTCTTCGTCGCTGACCTGAGGTGCGCCGGCTTGGCAGGCTTCGCAGTGGGCTTGGTTCAGAGCGTTCATGGTGTATTCCTGAATTCGATTCTTGTTGGAAATTACTATCTTTGCGCGCAAGTCGCGAGCGGGATCTGCTCAGGCCGCTTTTGGCTTGGGCGGAAATTTCGGTGCGTGCAAGCCCAGCTGCATGCCTTGCTTGACCATGCCCATGATGTCTTCGTGGGCCAGGTCAAACAGACGTTTGAGGTTGGGCAGTACGAAGTACAAAGGCTGCAGGATGTCGATGCGGTAGGGCGTGCGCATGCATTCCAGCGGGTCGAAGGCTTGATGTTCAGGCTCGTCTGACAGGCAGTAGACGGTTTCTTTAGGCGAAGAGAGAATGCCGCCGCCGTAGATGCGTTGGCCTTGAGGTGTGTCGACCAGGCCGAATTCGATGGTCATCCAGTACAGGCGCGCCAAGTACACCCGTTCTTCCTTGGTCGCCTGCAGGCCAAGCTTGCCGTAGGTGTGGGTGAATTCGGCGAACCAGGGGTTGGTCAGCAGCGGGCAGTGGCCGAAGATTTCATGGAAAATATCCGGCTCTTGCAGGTAATCCAGCTCTTCGCGGGTGCGAATGAAGGTGGCGACCGGAAATTGCTTGTTGGCGAGCAGTTCGAAAAAGGTCTGGAAAGGGATCAGCGCGGGAACCCGTGCCACTTGCCAGCCGGTGGTTTCACCGAGGACCTTGTTGATCTCGCCGAGTTGCGGGATGCGGTCGTGGGGCAGGCCGAGTTTTTCGATACCGTCCAGGTATTCCTGGCACGCACGACCCTCGATCACTTTCAGTTGGCGAGTGATCAGCGTGTTCCACACCGCGTGTTCTTCGGCGGGGTAGTCGATAAAACCTTGCGCATCGGGCTCGCGAGCCACGTATTGCGTCTGCTTCATGCTGCTCTCCTGCTAGGGGAATTCGTTCTTGTTATGTCCAGCTATGGACTTAGAAATACCCCAGGTGGTGCAGATGTGCAGCCCCATACGCGATGCTCAGGTAGGACAAATTACCGTAATTCGTAAATTTTTCGTTACGGAATGGCGGTCGTGGCGTGGGTGTTGAGGTTTTTGGGTTTGAAAAGCCTTCGATGTGTCACATAATCTTGACGGCTATCTGAGCGCCTTGGCAAAAATTCTCCTCGCTGCCTATGCATAACCCCTGTGGGAGCAAGCCCGCTCCCACAGGAGGCAAGCCCACTCACCGCTTTTCGAGCCTTTATATGCGTATCAAAGTCCATTGCCAGAACCGCATCGGCATCCTTCGCGACATTCTCAACCTGTTGGTGGAGTACGGGATCAACGTCGCGCGGGGCGAAGTCGGGGGAGAGCACGGTAATGCGATCTACCTGCACTGCCCGAATCTGATCAACCTGCAGTTCCAGGCGCTACGGGCGAAATTCGAATCGATACCCGGGGTATTTGGCGTCAAGCGCGTAGGGCTGATGCCCAGCGAGCGTCGGCATATGGAGCTGAATGCGCTGCTCGGCGCGTTGGAGTTTCCGGTGCTGTCGATCGACATGGGCGGTTCGATCGTCGCGGCCAATCGGGCGGCGGCCCAACTGCTCGGCGTGCGGGTGGACGAGGTGCCGGGGATCCCGCTGTCCCGTTACGCCGAGGATTTCGACCTGCCGGAACTGGTGCGTGCTAACAAGTCACGGATCAACGGGCTGCGGGTCAAGGTCAAGGGCGATGTATTCCTGGCTGACATCGCGCCACTGCAATCGGAGCATGACGACAGCGAGGCGATGGCCGGCGCGGTATTGACTCTGCACCGCGCGGATCGGGTAGGCGAGCGTATCTACAACGTGCGCAAGCAGGAACTGCGCGGCTTCGACAGCATCTTCCAGAGCTCGAAAGTGATGGCCGCCGTGGTCCGCGAAGCCCGGCGCATGGCGCCCCTGGATGCGCCGCTATTGATAGAAGGCGAAACCGGTACCGGCAAAGAGTTGCTGGCGCGGGCTTGCCACCTGGCGAGTCCGCGCGGCCAGTCGCCGTTGATGGCGCTCAACTGTGCCGGACTGCCGGAGTCCATGGCCGAGACCGAATTGTTCGGCTACGGCCCTGGTGCATTCGAAGGTGCGCGGGCCGAAGGCAAGCTCGGGCTGCTGGAACTCACTGCCGGCGGCACCCTGTTTCTGGATGGTGTAGGCGAAATGAGCCCGCGTTTGCAGGTGAAATTGCTGCGCTTCCTGCAGGACGGATGCTTCCGTCGGGTAGGCAGTGACGAAGAGGTCTACCTCGATGTGCGGGTGATCTGTGCAACCCAGGTGGATCTGTCCGAGCTGTGCGCTCGCGGGGAGTTTCGCCAGGATCTGTACCACCGCTTGAACGTGTTGTCGTTGCACATCCCGCCGCTGCGCGAATGCCTCGACGGCTTGACGCCCCTGGTCGAGCACTTCCTGGACCAGGCCAGCCGGCAGATCGGTTGCCCGCTGCCCAAACTGGCGCCGGCGGCGATGGAGCGCCTCAGTCATTACCATTGGCCGGGCAACGTGCGGCAGTTGGAGAATGTGTTGTTCCAGGCGGTTTCCCTGTGCGAAGGCGGTACCGTCAAGGCCGAGCATATCCGCCTGCCGGATTACGGCGTGCGTCAGCCGCTTGGCGATTTCTCCCTGGAAGGCGGGCTGGACGAGATTGTCGGGCGCTTCGAGAAGGCGGTGCTGGAGCGCCTGTACTCCGAACATCCGAGCAGCCGGCAACTGGGCAAGCGCCTGGGCGTTTCGCATACCACCATTGCCAACAAGCTGCGTGAGTATGAGGTGGGGAAGGACAGCAGCTAGACCGCTTCTGTGGCGAGGGAGCTTGCTCGCGCTCGGGCGCGAAGCGGCCGCAAAGCCATCCTGCGCGATTCAACCGTAGTAATGTGGTTGTCCATTTCAGCGCTGCTTCGCAGCCCAGCGCGAGCAAGCTCGCTCGCCACAGTAAAGGTGCACGCTTCCAGTACTGGCTATTGCCGCGAAGCGGCATGACACCGCCGGTTTTTCGTCTTTGACACAATTCAATAATCCTCTCTGATCTCCTCAAGTCCCCTGTTTGCCGGGCCCCGTGCCGCCAGAAAATAGTTGGTCTGCAAATTGCTTATGGCTCAGCAGTACAGCGGTGGGCGGCAAACGTCCGGCATCCAGAGGAAAGAGTGTGGACAAGTACCTTTATGTAGCTATGACCGGCGCCAGCCAGAATGCACTGGCGCAGAAGGCTCATGCGAACAACCTCGCGAACATCTCCACCAACGGTTTCCAGAAAGACCTGGAGCAGGCGCGCTCGATGCCGGTGTTTGGTGACAGCTTTCCGGCGCGGGCGTTTGCCATGTCCGAACGGCCGGCCACCGACTTTTCTGCGGGTGCGCTGGTGGAAACCGGGCGTGATCTTGATGTCGCCGTGCAGGGCAATGGCTGGATCGCCGTGCAGAACCCCGATGGCGGTGAAAGTTATGTGCGCACCGGCAGCCTCAATGTCGATGCCCTGGGCGTGTTGCGCGCTGGCAACGGCATGCCGGTGATGGGCAATGGCGGGCCGATTGCCGTGCCTCCCGAGCAGCAGATCGAGGTGGGCCAGGACGGCACCATCAGCATCCGGGCGATGGGCGAAGGCCCGCGCGTGATGGCCGAAGTCGACCGCATCAAGCTGGTCAACCCTGACTTCAAGAACATGACCAAAGGCCTGGACGGGTCGATCCACACCAAGGACGGCCAGCCGGCGCAGGCAGATGCCAACGTCAGGCTGGTGTCGGGTTTCCTCGAGTCGAGCAACGTCAACGCCGTGGAAGAAATGACCTCGGTGCTGGCCTTGGCCAAGCAGTTCGAATTGCACATCAAGATGATGAACACCGCCAAAGAAGACGACCAGGCCATGGCTCGGGTCTTGCAGATCAGCTAATTACCAGAACGTCGCGCCGTAAAACAGGCGCACGAGGAGAATCGAATGCTTCCGGCTCTATGGGTTGCCAAAACCGGTCTGTCCGCCCAGGACACCAACCTGACCACCATTTCCAACAACCTGGCGAACGTGTCGACCACGGGTTTCAAACGTGATCGCGCCGAGTTCCAGGACCTGCTCTATCAAATCAAGCGTCAGCCTGGCGCCCAGTCGACCCAGGACAGCGAACTGCCGTCGGGTCTGCAAGTGGGTACCGGTGTGCGCATCGTCGGCACCCAGAAGAACTTCACCGCCGGTAGCCTGCAAACCACTGAGCAGCCGCTGGACATGGCCATCGACGGTCGCGGTTTCTTCCAGATCCTGCAGCCGGACGGCACCACGTCCTACACCCGTGACGGTACTTTCCACCTGGACTCCAACGGCCAGATCGTCAACGCCAGCGGTTTCGCCCTGGAACCGGCCATCGTTATCCCGAACGACGCCCAGACCTTCACGGTCGGCCGCGACGGTACCGTGTCCGTCACCGTTCCCGGCAACGCCGCTTCCCAAGTGATCGGTAACCTGCAGACGGCCGACTTCATCAACCCGGCCGGCCTGCAAGCCGTGGGCAACAACCTGTTCCTGGAAACCGCAGCCAGCGGCGCGCCACAGGTCGGCACCCCGGGCCTCGCCGGTTTTGGCACCACGCTGCAGAACACCCTGGAAACCTCCAACGTCAGCACTGTTGAGGAGATGGTCAACATGATCACCACCCAGCGCGCCTACGAGATGAACTCCAAGGTGATCTCCACCGCCGACCAGATGCTCTCGTTCGTAACGCAGAATCTGTAATCAAGTCTATGGGGCGGCCATGCGGTCGCCTGCAACACCGTGAGGTAGGGTCATGAATCGCTTTGTATCTGTTCTGGCACTGAGTGGGATCACCGCGCTCGCGGGCTGTGTCGCCCCGGCGCCCCGGCCCAATGACCCTTATTACGCCCCGGTATTGCCGCGCACACCGCTGCCGGCTACCGCCAACAATGGCTCGATCTATCAGGCCGGCTTCGAGCAGAACCTGTACAGCGACCGCAAGGCGTTCCGCGTCGGTGACATCATCACCATCACGCTGAACGAGCGCACCCAGGCCAGCAAGAACGCCAACTCGCAGATCGGCAAGAACAGCAACACCAGCGTCAGCCTGACCTCGTTATTCGGCTCCAGCCTCACCACTAATAATCCAATTGGTGGCGGCGACCTGAGCCTCAACGCCGGCTATAGCGCCGACCGCGCGACCAAGGGCGACAGCAAGTCGGGACAGAGCAACAGCCTGACCGGTTCGATCACCGTGACCGTCGCCGACGTATTGCCCAACGGCATCATCGCCGTGCGCGGCGAGAAGTGGCTGACCCTCAACACCGGCGATGAGCTGGTGCGTATTGCCGGCATGGTTCGGGCGGATGACATCGCCACCGACAACACCGTGTCGTCGACCCGGGTCGCCGATGCACGCATCACCTACTCGGGCACCGGTGCCTTTGCCGATGCGAGTCAGCCAGGCTGGTTCGACCGTTTCTTCCTCAGCCCGCTGTTCCCTTTCTAGGTGGCGACATTGAATCTCAAACACCTGATGGTGGCCGCCCTGATGCTGTGCGCAGCCTTCAATGCTCAAGCCGAGCGGCTGAAGGACATCGCCAGTATTTCCGGCGTGCGTTCCAACCAACTGATCGGCTACGGCCTGGTGGTCGGGCTTAACGGCACCGGTGACCAGACGACGCAGACCCCGTTCACCCTGCAGACCTTCAACAACATGCTCTCGCAATTCGGCATCAAGGTGCCGCCGGGTTCGGGCAACGTGCAGTTGAAAAACGTCGCGGCCGTGTCGATCAGCGCCGACTTGCCGGCGTTCGCCAAACCGGGCCAGCAGATCGACATCACCGTAGCGTCCATCGGCAACTCCAAAAGCCTGCGCGGCGGCACCTTGCTGCTGACGCCGCTCAAGGGTATCGACGGCAACGTCTACGCGATCGCCCAGGGCAACCTGGTGGTCGGCGGTTTTGATGCCGAGGGCCGCGACGGTTCGAAGATCACCGTCAACGTCCCGTCGGCCGGGCGCATTCCTGGTGGTGCATCGGTCGAGCGTGCGGTGCCGAGTGGCTTCAACCAAGGCAACAGCCTGACCCTGAACCTCAACCGTTCGGACTTCACCACCGCCAAGCGCATTGTCGACAAGATCAACAACATGCTCGGCCCTGGCGTAGCCCAGGCCATCGACGGCGGCTCGATCCGCGTCAGTGCGCCACTGGATCCGAGCCAGCGCGTCGACTACCTGTCGATCATCGAAAACCTCGAAGTCGATCCGGGCCAGGCGGTGGCCAAAGTCATCATCAACTCGCGTACCGGCACCATCGTGATCGGCCAGAACGTGAAAGTGTCCCCGGCCGCCGTCACCCACGGCAGCCTGACCGTGACCATCACCGAAGACCCGATCGTCAGCCAACCTGGACCTCTGTCCAATGGTCAGACGGCCGTGGTGCCGCGCTCGCGGGTCAACGCCCAGCAGGAAGCCAAGCCGATGTTCAAGTTCGGCCCGGGCACTACTCTCGACGAAATCGTGCGAGCAGTGAACCAGGTCGGCGCGGCACCGGGTGACTTGATGGCCATCCTCGAAGCATTGAAACAGGCCGGCGCACTGCAAGCCGACCTGATCGTGATCTGAGGACGGCGACCATGGATATGTACAAGAGTGGTCTGGTCAGCAGCAGCGATTCAGGGTCCTACTCGGACCTGAATCGCCTTAACCAGCTCAAGGTCGGCGACAAGAACAGCGACGCGAACATGCGCAAGGTGGCGCAGGAATTCGAGTCACTGTTCCTTGGTGAAATGCTCAAGTCCATGCGCTCGGCCACCAACGCGCTGGGCCAGGACAATCCGCTTAACACCGCCGAAGCCAAGCAGTACCAGGAAATGTACGACCAGCAGTTGGCCGTTTCCATGTCTCGCGAAGGTGGCGGTATCGGCCTTGCCGACGTGCTGATGCGTCAGATGTCCAAGAACAAACCCATGGCCCCGGGTGAAGCGGCGGCAGCGTCCGCCGCCAAGCAAGCCGAGGCGAAAGCCGCCGTGGAAACGCCGATTGCCGCCGGCACAGCTGCCACCCACGGCCCGTTGTCGCGCCTCAATGGCCAGCGCCCCTTG
>NZ_JAKNRW010000057.1 GCF_023072615.1 Pseudomonas violetae | reverse complement strand
TGACCCTGCGCCTGGACCTGTTGCGCCACGGCGAAACCGAACTTGGGGGCGGCCTGCGCGGCAGCATCGACGACGCGCTCACCGACACCGGTTGGGCTCAGATGCGAGGGGCGGTAGCGGAGCAGGGGCCATGGGATCGCCTGGTCAGTTCGCCATTGCAACGCTGTGCGCGCTTTGCCCAAGAGCTAGGCGCGCACCTGAGCGTGCCGGTGCATCTGGACAAGGATCTGCAAGAACTGCACTTCGGCGCCTGGGAGGGCCAGAGCGCTGCTGCGCTGATGGAAACCGATGCCCAGGGCCTGGGCTTGTTCTGGGCCGATCCCTATTCATTTACCCCGCCTCAGGGCGAGCGGGTCGAGGACTTCTCTGCGCGGGTACTGGGCGCGGTCGAGCGTTTGCACGCTGCATATGCTGGCGAGCGGGTGTTGCTGGTCAGCCATGGCGGCGTGATGCGTCTGCTGCTGGCGCGGGCGCGGGAGTTGCCGCGTGAGCAGTTGCTGAATGTCGAAGTCGGCCACGGTGCGCTGTTTGCCCTGGCCGTTGAATCCGGCGGACTGTTGCGGGAAGCGAACTGAGCATGCTGCCATTCTGGATCGCCCTGCAATTTCTCAGCAGCCTGCCGGTTCGTCTGCCCGGCATGCCGACGCCTCAGGAGCTCGGGCGCTCGCTGCTGTTTTATCCTCTGGTGGGGTTGCTGTTCGGGGCAATTCTGTGGGGGCTGAACGGCCTCCTGAGTGGCAGCCCTTTATTACTGCACGCTGCACTGTTGCTGACGGCCTGGGTGCTGTTGAGCGGCGGCTTGCACCTCGATGGCCTGGCCGACAGCGCTGACGCGTGGCTTGGCGGTTTTGGGGACCGTGAACGCACCCTGACCATCATGAAGGACCCGCGCAGTGGACCGATCGCCGTGGTCACGCTGGTGCTGGTGATGCTGCTCAAATTTGCCGCGCTGCTGGCGTTGGTCGAGCAACAGCATGGGGTTTTTTTGCTGGTTGTCCCGCTGATCGGGCGTGCTGGGTTGCTGGGGTTGTTTCTGACCACGCCTTATGTGCGTGCCGGCGGGCTCGGGCAGGCGCTGGCTGATCATCTGCCGCGTTCGGCAGGCAAGCAGGTGCTGGCGGTCAGTGCGCTAGCCTGTGTCGTGCTGGCGGGGCTCCATGGGTTTTTTGCGCTGGTACTGGCGGGGTTGGCGTTTGCCTGGCTGCGACAGGTGATGCTGCGGCGCTTGGGTGGCACCACCGGAGATACGGCGGGGGCGATGCTGGAGTTGCTGGAGGTCGGGGTGTTGGTTGGGTTGGTGTTGGTCTGATTGGATTTGTGCAAAATGAGCGAGCCCCTCATAAATTGCTGAAGCAATCATATGTATCTTGATTTAACTGACTCGCGGGTATATACACGCATCATGCTCGACTCCCAATGTTTATGCATCAACCTGCGTCGCGCCGCTCGTGGCGTCAGCAGGCATTACGACGGCGCTCTCGACGGCTTCGGGATCAACGTTGCCCAGTATTCTTTGCTGTGCAACCTGCAGCGCCTGGACCAACCGAGTATTTCCACTCTGGCCGAAGCAATGGGCCTGGATCGCAGCACGCTGGGGCGCAACTTGCGGGTGCTGGAAGGTGAAGGGCTGGTGATGCTGGTCGAGGGCGAGGACATGCGTAACCGCATCGTCAAGCTCACCGACGCTGGCGCCGAACGCCTGGCGGCCGCCTTGCCGGCCTGGGAAGCTGCACAACAGCGGCTGGTTGACCGCCTGGGTGCCGAGAAACGCGAAATCTTGCTCAAACTGCTGGACGAACTGGCTTGATGCCGGTTTTTTCGATCAAAAGCGGGTATATACCCGCTACTGGAGAATCATCATGACATCGATGTGGCGTACGTGCGGTTGGGTGTTGCTGGGCAGTGCGCTGATTCTTGCGTTGTCGCTGGGCGTTCGCCATGGTTTTGGCCTGTTTCTGGCGCCGATGAGTGCCGAGTTCGGTTGGGGCCGAGAAACCTTTGCCTTTGCCATCGCCCTGCAGAATCTGATCTGGGGCCTGGCGCAGCCCTTCACCGGCGCCCTCGCGGATCGTTTTGGTGCAGCCAAGGTGGTGTTGGTCGGCGGTGTGTTATACGCGGCCGGCCTGGTATGCATGGGCCTCTCCGATTCGGCAGTGACCTTATCCCTGAGCGCCGGCCTGCTAATTGGTATCGGACTTTCGGGCACTTCGTTCTCGGTGATTCTCGGCGTGGTCGGGCGCGCGGTACCACCGGAAAAACGCAGCATGGGCATGGGCATCGCCAGTGCGGCTGGCTCGTTTGGCCAATTCGCCATGCTGCCCGGCACCCTGGGGCTGATCGGTTGGCTGGGCTGGTCGGCAGCCTTGCTGGTGCTGGGCTTGCTGGTGGCATTGATCGTGCCCTTGGTCAGTATGCTCAAGGACAAGCCCCTGCCGTCCCTCGGTCATGAGCAAACGCTGGGTGAAGCGCTGCACGAAGCCTGTTCCCATTCGGGGTTCTGGCTGCTGGCGTTCGGCTTTTTCGTCTGCGGTTTCCAGGTGGTATTCATTGGCGTGCACCTGCCGGCCTACCTGGTCGACCAGCATCTGCCGGCAACTGCAGGCACCACGGTGCTGGCGTTGATCGGCTTATTCAACATCTTCGGCACCTACACGGCCGGCTGGCTCGGCGGGCGCATGTCCAAGCCGCGGCTACTGACCGGGTTGTACTTGCTGCGAGCGGTCGTCATCGGTTTGTTTCTGTGGGCGCCAGTCACCACTACCAGCGCGTACCTGTTCGGCATGGCGATGGGCTTTCTGTGGTTGTCCACGGTGCCATTGACCAACGGCACCGTCGCCACCTTGTTTGGCGTACGAAACCTGTCCATGCTCGGTGGGATTGTTTTCCTGTTCCACCAGTTGGGCTCGTTCCTGGGCGGCTGGTTGGGCGGGGTGGTGTATGACCGTACTGGGAGCTATGACTTGATCTGGCAAGTGGCGATTCTCCTCAGCCTGTTGGCGGCGGCTCTGAACTGGCCGGTGCGCGAGCGGCCGGTGGCGCGGTTGCAGACGCAGTTGAGTGCATCATGAGCCGTCTTTGGCCGCGTGCCGCCCTGGCGGCTGCTGGCGCCTTGCTGCTGGCACTGGCGTGGTGGGGCTGGCACCAGGGCGGGCTGGCATTGATGCAGTTGGGCATGGGCGTTTGTTAGAGGCTGTTTGCCTTACGGGTGCTTGCTAGAAAGAGGCGTGGACGAGTAACTTCATTGTGACGACCTTCTCAAGGATGCACGGATATGTTGACGCGCTGGCTTGCAGTTCCCGCGTTACTGGTAGCGTTTGCTGGAGTGGCCCAGGCGGCGGAATGCCCGGAGCTGTTGGAGGGCTCGCTGCCCAAGTTGCGCGCCAAGGAATCGATCGATTTGTGTCAGCGCTTTGCCGGCAAGCCGCTGGTGGTGGTCAATACCGCCAGCTACTGTGGGTTTGCCCCGCAGTTCAAGAGCCTTGAGGCGCTCAATCAGCGCTACAAGGCACAGGGCCTGGAGGTGATCGGCGTGCCCTCCAACGACTTCAAACAGGAATCCAAGGACGGCGCCGAGACCGCGAAGGTCTGCTACGTCAATTACGGTGTGACGTTCACCATGACCGAGCCGCAGGAAGTGCGGGGTGACGACGCGACTCACCTGTTCAAGGTGCTCGCCAAACAGACTGGCGCGCCGAAATGGAATTTCTATAAATACGTGGTCGATCGCCAGGGCAAGGTGATCGCTAATTTCTCCAGCCTGACCAAGCCTGACGACCCGGAGTTCATTGCTGCTGTCGAGAAGGCCATCGCCTCGCAACCCTGATCGACGTCCATTAAAAAGCCCCGCTTCTGTCGCGCAGAGCGGGGCTTTTTCGATTCAGGCGCTCAAGGCGTCTTTCATCAGAAGCGGTAGGTTGCACCTACACCAAAACCATTCGCCCAGTTTTCATACTTGGCGTTGTAGCTCTGGCCACGGTCGTTGCTGTTGTTGACCGTGACTGCTTCTTCACGCAGGTACGAATACGCTACGTCGATGGTCAGGTCGTCGGTCGGGCTCCATCCGGCACCCAGGCTGAAAATCTTGCGATCGCCAGTCGGGATGCGTGGGGAGCGGTCGACGTTGTTGGTCGGCGCCTGGTCGAAGGACAGACCAGTACGCAGGACCCATTGCTTGTTCAGCTGGTAGGACGCGCCGATGGCGTGAGCCCAGGTATCGTGCCAGTTCTGATCTTCGGTAATGCTGCCAAATTGGCCATTGAGCACCCCAGGTACACCGCTGTTTTCCACGGTGATTTCTTTCAGGCGGCTCCAGCGAGTCCAGGTGCTGCCCGCGTAAAGAGTCCACTGGTCATCGAGCTGGTGGGTAACCGAGAAATCGACTGACTCAGGAGTCGTCAGGTCCAGGGACGCGTCGTACTTCTGGTTCGGGTTCTGGCCGATCAGGCCCAGGACGTTGTAGTTGACCTTGGTGTTGCCTTCCAGCTTGTACTTCACTTTCGAGTGGTAAGTCAGGCCGAGGCGGGTGCTGTCGGTGGCTTGTACCAGCACGCCGATGTTGTAGCCCAGCGCGGTGTCGTCACCCTTGATCTTGACTTCGCCATCCCCGGCGGCCTGGGTGATTGACAGGTTCGACTCCAGCTTGCCGTCGATACGGTTGATGGTCGGACCAAAGCCGATCGACACCTTGTCGTTGAAGGCGTAGCTCACGGTCGGCTGCAGGGTCACGACTTTAACGTCGCTCTTGCTGCCGAAGTAGCGGCCGGCAAAGCCGCCTTCGTAGTCGGTCACCAGGCCGAAGGGGGCGTAGACGCCCACGCCAACTGCCCACTTGTCATCGATCGGCTTGACGTAGTAGCCCATCGGCACGGCGATGAACGGCACCATGTCACCGTGGTTGGTGCCGCTGTTCGGGCTGGAGCTGGCGTGGCTGATATCGGTGTGTGCGTCGAGCATTGCAGCGCCGCCGGTGACTTGTTCGCGCTTGATGCGCGACATGCCGGCAGGGTTGCCAAAAATGGTACTTGCATCATCGGCAGAGGAAGATCGCCCGGCAAAACCTGTACCCATTCCGCTGATGCTTTGTTCGTTGATGGCGAAGCCAGCTGCAAAGATCTGGGTGGACGCCAAGGTAACGGCGAGGCTAAGGGTGGTTTTGAGCATTACTTTTTTCATTATTAGAACTCCTGGTGATCACCGGGGCGAAAATTACCAACATTTTCGTCCCAGCGCTATAGGCTGTAATGCTTGAGTTAGAGCGGTTTTGTAGGACAATCCGACCAGATTCGCCGCTCGTTGGGCGATTTTGTGAAATGGGCGGATCAGCAGGCGACGTGATTCAGTGTTGAAACACAGGTGTGCCAGGCGTAAGTAAAGTCCCGGAGGCGGCCTTGGGGTTGGAAGATCTGGCGCCAGATGCGGGCCATCCCAAGCAGATCATCGGCTTCGGGGAGTGAGGTGTTTTGTTCTTCTACCAGCAGCCAGGCGATGGCAGTGGCGTAGCGCAGGTTGACGGTCAATTCCAGGTGCGGGCTGCTGAGGAACGCGTGCTGGCTCGCCAGGCCGCGCACCAGGCTGGCGCGCTCGGGGTCCAGTGCCAGGTAATGATCCCAGAGCGCCTGGTGGCGCGTTTCGGCGATTCGATATAGGCCGTGTCCACGGCGGTCGTGCAGGGCGGAACCAAGGGCTGACTGACTGGCGGCGATGCCCAGCAGCAGGGATTCGGCAGTTGCGCTATGGCGTCCTAAGTAGAGCAAGGTCGGACGGATCACATAACGACACAGTTCGCTGGCAGCGATACCCATAAAGGCCTCGAAACTGAAGTAGGCGGCGATACCTGAAAGGGGGCCTTGGCAGCGGTGGGTCGGATCAGGCTCGCCGGAAGCGGATCAAGCCGCTTGAGTTGAAGTGTAGTGTCATATTCGTGACGTAAAGGTCTGTTTTTAAAATATTTCCGTCAGCCAGTTATAATCGTTATATCGGTTGGTGCTTAGGTGTTGGGGGCTGAAAGGGAAATATGAGGCAATAAAAAACCCCGCGTTTTAAGCGAGGCTTTTGATGTTTCAGTCTTTCTGGCGTATCAGGCAACCAGTGCCTGGCGGGTACGCTCGATCACGGCCTGCAGCGGCTCGGCGCTGGAGTACTGATCGGGGTAGAGGCGTTCGCTGTGACGGGCGATGCCGTGTTCGTTGACCAGAGTGAAGCTGAAGCAGCCTTTGCGAGCGGCCATGATCAGGCAGTTCATTGGTGCAAAAGCGTTGGTTAGGGTGCGGATAGCATCCTGGGTGTGGATTTGAGTAGTCATTATTGGGTGTTCCTACAAGCGACACGGATAAGAACCGTGCAAAATTTAAACGTTCCAGTGACGTCGACCACCGTTGGTCGAACGAAGAACCCGACTGGAACAAAGCAGCCAGTTTGAAGCGCTGATAATTGGCGCGCTTGGGCTGGCAGGTAGGTACTTAGGAGGGCAGGCAACACATCGAGGGCAAAGGTTCTGGGCCCGGGGTGAAGATCCTGATCAATTTGCAGGCTGGTTCGGTCAGAGTAAGTGAGCCTGGCAATACCCTTTGCTTTCGATCAAAGGCTGTATTGACGCAAGTTTTACCTGGAAACCATCGAGGTGGTCGATCCCGCTTGTTCGGATTGGCTTCGTTTGCGAAGGCTGTCCGGGGGGATGTGTTCGACCAGAATTGACTTTCAGCTTGGTACTAACGCCGAAGATCATAACAAATTGATTTTGCTAATGGAAGTGGAATAAGCAAAAAAAATCGTGGTGTCCAAAATGAGCAGTGATCCAACAGATGGCCGTTGGTCGGGTTATTTGCGCAGTAGCACAGAATCCGACTGCTGGCAGGGTGTGTAGGCTTTGCTCGGACCTGTCTGGAACAGGGGTTGTGACCGGCTCAGTCCCTGATTGGCAAATAAAATGTGCCGAAAAAGCGCATCGATATAACCGTCGCGAAGGTACTTGTGCACATCAGTTGCGCAGACCGTCACAGCACTGTCATTTGGCTCACAAGCGCAGTGGGTGCCTGTAACCAAAATTTAAGTCAATGAAAAACATCACTTTTTTTTACTGGTGAAAAAATCGTCAGTTTGACTGCGAGCCCCATTCCATAGGGGTTTGCGAGAGTTCAAGGAGGGTTGTCCACTGAGTTATCCACAGCTTCTGTGGATTGTCCCGAGCGCTTGCTCTAGGACGGGCGTGCCGGGTTTTTTTAAGCTTTACCTGTAGGAAAAAAAGAGTAGAGTGGCGCGCCTTCCGATCTGCCCTACAGTGTTTTATGAAGTTTCGTTCAGCATCAGTCTCCGTAACCTCTTCACCCGCCGCCACTATCCCACCCAAACGCTTTTCCATGCGAGTGGCGGAGTGGCTGTTGGACAGCCCGCGCCTGGGCGAAAACCCGAACGTAAAACATTTCGCCGGACATCTGCTCAAGCAGCCGGCACGTGAAGGCGTGGTGGCCGCACAAGCCCGCCTTGGTCAGCTGATGTGTCGCGAGTGTGGCAATGCCCGGGATCGCCGCATTGGCCAGGACCTGCTGCGCCAAGCGGCGCGGGCGGGAGATCGGCGCGCACAGCGGGAACTGGGGTTGGTCGAAGACTGAGCTGTCCAAGACCTGGCGCCTTGGTTAACCTTCAAGCTTTAACGAACCGGCAGGAGTGGTTATGGCTATGGACTTGACCAGCATTTTGCTTGGTCTTGCGGGGGCTGCACTGCCGTTGTTGGCATTAGCCTGGCAGCTACAGCGCCGCGCCAGCGTGACGCAGGCGCAAGTTGCCTTGCTGCAGGAGCGGCTGTCGATGTCTGTGCTGGCGCAGGACGGTTTGAATGCCCAGCTGGAAACCAGTCGCGATGAAATCGCAGACCTTGGCCAGATCAACACCTCCCGGCAGGCCGAGCTGGCAGCACTGCGCCGCGAAGTGGAGTTGCTGCAGGTCGAGCGCGACGACGCCCGGGACGCCGCACATGCCTGGAACATTGAGCGCGCTGGCAAAGAAGCTGAGCTGCGCCGTCTCGACGCCCAGGCCGCTTCCCTCAATGCCGAGCTGCGCGAGCAACAGGAAAGCCATCAGCAACGACTCAGCGACCTCCAGGGCTCCCGGGACGAGTTGCGCGCCCAGTTCGCCGAACTGGCGGGCAAGATCTTCGATGAGCGCGAACAGCGCTTCGCCGAGACCAGCCAGCAGCGTCTGGGCCAGTTGCTTGATCCGCTGAAAGAGCGCATTCAGTCTTTCGAAAAGCGTGTCGAAGAAAGCTACCAGGCTGAAGCGCGGGAGCGTTTTTCCCTGGCCAAAGAACTTGAGCGCCTGCAGCAGTTGAACCTGCGGTTGAGCGACGAGGCCACCAACCTGACCCGCGCGCTGAAAGGGCAGAAAACCCAAGGCAACTGGGGTGAGCTGATCCTTGAGCGGGTGCTGGAACACGCAGGCCTCGAAAAGGGGCGCGAGTACCAGACCCAGGTCACCCTAAAAGGGCCCGACGGCGAGCGTTTCCAGCCGGATGTGATCATCTATCTGCCGGGCGACAAGCAGGTGGTAGTCGACTCCAAGGTCAGCCTTACTGCTTACCAGCAATACGTGGCGGCCGATGATGACGCCATAGGGCAGATCGCCCTCAAGCAACATGTGCTGTCCCTGCGCACCCATGTCAAAGGCTTGTCCGGTAAGGACTACAAGCGTCTCGACGGCTTGCACAGCCTTGATTTCGTGCTGCTTTTCGTACCGATTGAAGCGGCTTTCTCGGCGGCGCTGCAGGCGGAGCCGACGTTGTTCCAGGAGGCATTCGACCGCAACATCGTGATCGTTAGCCCGACGACGTTGCTGGCGACTCTGCGGGTGATTGACAGCCTGTGGAAGCAGGAGCGCCAGAGCCAGAACGCCCGGGAAATCGCCGAGCGGGCCGGTTGGCTGTATGACAAGTTTGTGTTGTTTATCCAGGATCTAGACGAGGTCGGCAATCGCCTGCAACAGCTGGATAAGGCCTACAGCTCGGCGCGTAACAAGCTGACGGAGGGCCGTGGCAATCTGGTCAGCCGTAGTGAACAGCTGAAGTTGCTCGGCGCGCGGGCGAGCAAGAGCCTGCCGGCGGATTTGCTGGAGCGGGCGATGACGGATGTGGATGGGTTGGCGGAGTTGCCGGAGTAGCAGTCCCGGGGTCAAAAGATCGCAGCCTTCGGCAGTTCCTGCATTGGCGGCCTACACCCGGTAGGAGCCGCCGAAGGCAGCGATCTTTTTACAAGGGCAGATGCTTGCTTAACAACGCCCTGAGCGCCGCCGGCTTCACCGGTTTGGCCAGGTACCCCAGCCCCGCTGCATGCACCTGGGCAACCATCTCCGGCCGGCCATCGGCGCTGATCACCACTCCCGGCACCGGCTCGCCCAAACGGGTGCGCAGCCAGGCCATCAGTTCGGTTCCGGTTTCGCCATCGTCCAGGTGGTAATCGACTAACGCCAGTTGCGGGCGCATTCCTTCGCTGAGCAGGGCCGCGCACTCATCGCGATTCCGTGCAGTCCACACCTGGCACCCCCAGCGGGTCAGCAGGCTGTTCATGCCGATGAGAATGCTGTCTTCATTGTCGATGCAGAGCACCTGGGCACCGCTCAACAGTTTGCCGTTGAGCTCGGCAGTCTTGACCGGCAGCGCGGCTTGCGCTTGGGCCAAAGGCACACACACGCTGAAAACACTGCCACGCCCGGGCCACGAACGCACTTGCAGTCGATGGCCCAGGACTCGACACAGGCCATCGGCAATCGCCAGGCCCAGGCCCAGGCCCTTTTCGGCGCGAGTCTGATGGCTGTCGAGGCGTTTGAACTCTTCGAAGATGACCTTTTGCTTGTCCTCCGGAATGCCTGGTCCGCGATCCCAGACCTCCAGGCACACCTCGCCCTGGCGTCGCCGAACTCCCAGCAGTACTGGGCCTTTGGCATAGCGGAAAGCATTGGTGAGGAAGTTCTGCAAGATGCGTCGCAGCAATTTGATGTCGCTTTCGACCCGCAACTTACTGCCGCGCACGCGGAATTTCAGGTCTTGGTCCCGGGCCAGTACCTTGAACTCGGCACCGAGCACGTCGAACAGTTCATTAAGCTCGAACGGCTTCGAGTCAGGGTTGATCTTGCCGTTTTCCAAGCGAGAAATATCCAGTAAATCGCTGATCAGGTCTTCGGCAGAGCGCAGCGAGGTGTCGAGGTGCTGCACCAGTTTCTGTGCTTCGCGGGACAGGCCGTCATCCTGATGGGAGAGGGCGGCAGAAAACAGTCTCGCGGCGTTCAGCGGCTGCATCAGGTCGTGACTGACCGCAGCGAGGAAGCGGGTCTTCGACTGATTGGCAGACTCGGCTGTACCTTTGGCTTCGGTCAGGGCGACGTTGAGTTGCGATAGTTCGTGGGTGCGTTCGGTCACTCGGCGCTCCAGGCCTTCGTTGGCTTCAGTCAGCGCCTGTTCGGCCTCCCGGAACGCGGTGATGTCGGTGAAACTCATGACGAAGCCGCCACCGGGCATGGGGTTGCCGATCAGCTCAATTACCCGGCCATTCGGGAACAGCCTCTCGGAAGTGTGGGCGCGACCCTGGCGCATCCAGTGCAGGCGTCGGGCGACGTGCACTTCAGCTTCGCCTGGGCCACACAGGCCGCGCTCGGCGTTGTGACGAATAATGTCGGCGATCGGCCGGCCGACGCTGATCAGCCCGTCCGGGTAGTTGAACAGTTCCAGGTAGCGACGGTTCCATGCCACCAGCTTCAGCGACTGGTCAACAACGCTGATGCCCTGGGTGATGTTCTCGATCGCGCCTTGGAGTAATGCACGGTTGAATTGCAGGACTTCGGAGGCTTCGTCGGCGATCCGTACGACATCTTCGAGCTGCATCTCGCGGCCTTCAATGGCCGCTTTCACGACTGCGCGAGTTGAAGAGGCACCCAGGACCCCCGCCAGAAGTCGCTCGGTGTGGGCGATCCATTCACCGTCGGCGTTCTGGTTCGGGTTGAAGCCTTTGCCCTGGCGATAGGCAAAGCGGATGAAACTCTGACGGGCCCGTTCCTCACCGACAAAGCGTGCGGCGAGCTGCAGCAGATCGTTGATCTGCACCGCCAGCATCGAGCGCGCACTGGGGCGGGCGCTGATTTCCTGGCCAATGAATCGACCGGCCTGCCAGTGTTCGGACACTCGCGTGCGCGACAGAACCGAGACCCAGGCAAACAGCGTGAAGTTGCCCACCAGGGACAACACCACCCCTTGAGTCAGTGGGGTGATCGGCAGGTTCAGCGGATTACCCTGCAGCCAAGCCAGGCCGGGAAAGGTACTCAGCGACCAGCCCAGGCTGTGCGCCGCGATCGGCAGGATCAGGGTGTAAAACCAGAGGAAAGTCCCTGCGGCCAGGCCGGCGAAGACTCCGCGGCGATTGGCCTGCTTCCAATAAAGTGCCCCCAGCATGGCGGGGGCCAATTGGGTCACGGCGGCAAAAGCGATCTGGCCGATGGTCGCCAGGCTCGCGGTGGAGCCCAGCAGGCGATAGCTGACGTACGCCAGCAGCAGAATGACCACAATGCTGACCCGCCGCACCGACAGCATCCACTGGCGGAACACTTCGAACGGGCGCTCGGCATTGTTGCGCCGCAGTAACCATGGCAACAGCATGTCGTTGGAAACCATGGTCGACAGCGCAACGCTCGCCACGATCACCATGCCGGTCGCCGCGGAGGCGCCTCCGATAAACGCCAGCAGCGCCAGGGCGGGGTGCGTCTGGGCCAGCGGCAGGCTGATGACGAACGAATCCGGGGGCACCGAACTGGGCAACAGCATCTGCCCGGCCAGGGCGATCGGCACGACAAACAGTGCGGCCAGGGCCAGGTAGGCAGGAAATACCCATTTGGCCAGGCGCAAATCCTGCGGGTCGATGTTTTCCACCACGGTCACGTGGAACTGTCGGGGCAGGCAGATGATCGCCATCATCGCCACCCCGGTCTGCACGATCATCGATGGCCAGTTGATCGTTTCCTTCCAGTACTGTTCCAGGCGCGGAGCCAGCATGGCCTGGTTGAACAGGTCGTCGAAGCCGTCGTACAGACCGTAGGTCACGAACGCACCCACGGCGAGAAACGCGAATAACTTCACCAGCGATTCAAAGGCAATGGCCAGCACCATGCCGCGGTGGTGTTCCGTGGCGTCGAGGTTGCGGGTGCCGAACACGATGGTGAACAGTGCCAGTGCCAGCGACACGATCAGCGCCGTGTCCTGGGCACGCACACCCATGGCGTCGGCACCGGCGCCGATCAACAGGTTCACACCGAGCACGATGCCTTTGAGCTGCAAGGCGATATAGGGCAACACCCCGACCAGGCAGATCAACGCCACCACCACCGCCAGGGACTGGGATTTGCCATAGCGCGCGGCGATGAAGTCGGCGATGGAGGTGATGTTCTCCTGTTTACTGATCATCACCATTTTCTGCAGCACCCATGGCGCGCACACCAGCAGCAAGATCGGCCCGAGGTAGATCGGCAGGAATGACCAGAGCTGTTCGGCGGCCTGGCCCACGGCGCCAAAGAAGGTCCAGCTGGTGCAATAAACCGCCAGTGACAGGCTATAGACCCAGGCGCGTACTCGCGGCGGCAGCGGGGTGGCGCGACGGTCGCCGTAGAAGGCAATGGCGAACATGATGGCCATATAGGCCAGGGCGACGGCGGCAATCAGCCCGCTGGACAGCGACATGAGAACTCCAGGGCAAAGACATCCGGGGCTTCAGCCCGGGCAGATAGTCTCGCACGATGCAAGGGGTTAGTCAGTGTCGACCAAGGTCGTGGCGTGGCGGGGTGTCGCAGGAGGTGTGCCAGCGCAGAGGCGGTGGATTGGCGATGGCGGTGTCATTGACCCGGCGCAATCTCCACCAGCTGATGCGCCAGGGAGACGCCGGCCAGCAGCACAGACAAATCGCCCCAGCGCCGGTATATGGCGTGGTATTGATTGTCCTGGCGGTAGGGGCGCTGTTCGCCTTGCTGCGCCAGCCGTCGGTAAAGGTGTGCAGCGCCGAGGTTTGATGACCATTAGTGGCTATATCTGCAAAACAGATAACAGTTAGAGATATTACCCGTTATATAGATATTCGATTCGGTTCTACCATGAATTCCACCTCACCAGAGGACAGGAGTTCGCCATGATATGCACCACCCCCAAGCCTTTCACTCAGTTGCAGCATCCCCGGGACGTCATTCGCCAGTTCACGCCGAACTGGTTCGCCGCCACCATGGGCACCGGCGTATTGGCCCTGGCGCTCGCTCAGCTGCCTTTTAATGTCCCCGGCCTGCGCGCTGCAGCCGAGGCCCTGTGGATGTTCAATATCGGTTTGTTTGCGTTATTTGCCACACTGTATGCGGCGCGCTGGACGTGGTTTTTTCACGAGGCGCGACGGATCTTCGGGCATTCCACGGTATCGATGTTCTTCGGCACGATCCCCATGGGTCTGGCGACGATCATCAACGGCTTCCTGGTGTTCGGCCTGCCGCGCTGGGGTCATGGCGTGATTCAACTGGCCGAGGTGTTGTGGTGGTTGGACGTGGCGATGGCACTGGCATGCGGGGTGTTGATTCCCTACATGATGTTCACCCGACAAGAGCACAGCATCGACCAGATGACAGCGGTCTGGCTGTTGCCGGTGGTGGCGGCGGAGGTGGCGGCGGCCAGTGGTGGGCTGCTCGCACCGCACTTGGCCGACGCACATTCGCAACTGGTGGTGCTGGTGACCAGCTACGTGCTCTGGGCATTCTCGCTGCCAGTGGCCTTCAGCATCCTGACCATCCTGATGCTGCGCATGGCCCTGCATAAACTGCCTCACGAAAACATGGCCGCTTCAAGCTGGCTGGCGCTGGGGCCCATTGGTACCGGTGCACTCGGCATGTTGCTGCTGGGCGGCGACGCACCGGCGATTTTCGCGGCCAATGCAATGGGCGGCATCGGCGAAATAGCCGCCGGCCTGGGCCTGATCGCCGGGATTACGTTGTGGGGGTTCGGCCTGTGGTGGATGCTCATTGCGCTGCTGATCACCGTGCGCTACCTGCGTGCAGGTATTCCGTTCAACCTCGGCTGGTGGGGTTTCACCTTTCCCCTGGGCGTGTATGCACTGGCGACGCTGAAGCTGGCCAGCGCCTTGAACCTGATGTTCTTCAGTCTGTTTGGCTGCCTGCTGGTGGCACTGCTCGCGGTGATGTGGCTGATCGTCAGCAAGCGCACGGCGCAGGGCGCCTGGCGTGGCGAGCTGTTTGTCTCGCCGTGCATTGCAGGTTTAAAGAAATAAACGGCAAAGACGGGTAATTTGTGGCCTGAAACAGGATTTGTCATTCCAAGTACTGTATTCACTGGTTTGCACGCCACTCATTACCCAAAATCAAAACGGGGACACACGGAAGATGAGTCATCCCTCACAGTTCACCTTGCTGCGCACCCGGCGTTTCCTGCCGTTTTTCGTGACACAGTCCCTTGGGGCATTCAACGACAACATATTCAAACAGTCGCTGATCCTCGCCATCCTGTACAAGCTGACCATCGACGGCGATCGCTCGATCTGGGTCAATCTGTGTGCGTTGCTGTTTATCCTGCCGTTCTTCCTGTTCTCGGCGCTGGCCGGTCAGTTCGGCGAGAAGTTTGCCAAGGACGCGCTGATTCGCCTGATCAAGCTTGGGGAAATCGCCATCATGGCGGTTGGTGCGGTCGGTTTCATGTTCGACCACCTGTGGTTGATGCTACTGGCACTGTTTGCCATGGGCACGCAATCCGCACTGTTTGGTCCGGTGAAATACTCGATCCTGCCCCAGGCCTTGCGCGATGAGGAATTGGTCGGCGGCAACGGGCTGGTGGAAATGGGCACGTTCCTGGCGATCCTCGCGGGAACCATCGGCGCTGGCATCATGATGTCATCCAGTCATTACGCGCCGATTGTCTCCATCGCGATCATCGTCGTGGCCGTGCTCGGTTATTTCGCCAGCCGCAGCATTCCGCGGGCGGCGGCGTCATCCCCGCAGATGCGCCTGAACTGGAACATCTTCAGCCAGTCCTGGGCAACCTTGAGACTGGGCCTGGGCCAGACGCCGGCGGTGTCGCGCTCGATTGTCGGCAACTCGTGGTTCTGGTTTGTCGGGGCGATTTACCTGACGCAGATCCCGGCCTATGCCAAGGAATGGATGCACGGCGACGAGACCGTGGTGACGTTGATCTTGACGGTGTTTTCGGTGGGCATCGCCCTGGGCTCGATGCTGTGCGAAAAACTCTCGGGGCGTAAAGTCGAAATCGGCCTGGTACCGTTCGGTTCGTTTGGCTTGACGGTGTTTGGGCTGTTGCTGTGGTGGCATTCCGGGGGTATCCCGGAGAGCATCACCGGTCACGGCTGGGTTGAAGTGCTGGGGTTTGCCCATACCTGGCTGGTATTGATCGACATCCTTGGGCTCGGCGTCTTCGGTGGTTTCTATATCGTTCCGCTGTACGCACTGATCCAGTCGCGCACGCCGGAGAACGAGCGGGCGCGTGTGATCGCCGCCAACAACATCCTCAATGCGCTGTTCATGGTGGTCTCGGCGATCGTTTCCATAGTTCTGCTGAGCGTGGTCGAGCTGTCGATCCCGCAGCTGTTCCTGGTGGTATCGCTGCTCAACATTGGCGTTAACGCCTACATCTTCAGCATTGTTCCCGAGTTCAGCATGCGCTTCATGATCTGGCTGCTCAGCCATTCCATGTACCGCGTCGAGCACCGCAATCTGGAGCTGATTCCTGATGAAGGCGCGGCATTGCTGGTGTGCAACCACGTGTCCTTCGTCGACGCCTTGCTGATTGGCGGCGCGGTGCGGCGGCCGATTCGCTTTGTGATGTACTACAAAATCTACAACCTGCCGGTGCTCAATTTTATCTTTCGCACAGCCGGGACGATCCCGATCGCCGGGCGCCAGGAAGACATCCAGGTCTACGAGAAGGCGTTCACGCGCATTGCCCAATACCTGAAGGACGGTGAGTTGGTGTGCATCTTTCCGGAGGGCAAACTGACCGTCGATGGCGAAATCAACGAGTTCAGGGGCGGTTTGACGCGCATTCTCGAGGAAACACCGGTACCGGTGATTCCGCTGGCATTACAGGGATTGTGGGGGAGTTTTTTCAGCCGCGACCCAGGCAAGGGCCTGTTTCGTCGATTGTGGTCGAGGGTGACCCTGGTTGCCGGGCCTGCAGTGCCGGTGGAGGCCGCTGAGCCGGCCAGCCTGCAAAACCTGGTGGGCGAGCTGCGCGGCGCGGTGC
>NZ_JAKNRW010000056.1 GCF_023072615.1 Pseudomonas violetae | reverse complement strand
CTGCCCGTCGTGCGCGTGCCCGCCTACTCGCCGCACGCCGTGGCCGAACACTCGGTGGCGCTGATCCTGGCGCTCAATCGACGCCTGCACCGCGCCTACAACCGGACCCGCGAAGGGGACTTCAGCCTGCACGGCCTGACCGGTTTCGATCTCGTGGGCAAAACAGTCGGCATAGTCGGGACCGGGCAGATCGGTGCGACTTTCGCGAAAATCATGCACGGGTTTGGCTGCCAGTTGCTGGCGTATGACCCCTGCCCCAACCCACAGGTCGAAGCCCTCGGCGCTCGCTACCTGAGCTTGCCGCAATTGCTCGCCGAGTCGCAGGTCATCAGCCTGCATTGCCCGCTCAACGAACAGAGCAAGCACCTGATCAACCGTGAGTCACTGGCGCACATGCAACCTGGCGCCATGCTGATCAACACCGGGCGCGGTGGCCTGGTGGATACACCGGCATTAATTGACGCACTGAAGGATGGGCAACTGGGTTACCTGGGCCTGGATGTCTATGAAGAGGAGGCGCAACTGTTTTTCGAGGACCGCTCCGACCTGCCGCTGCAAGATGACGTGCTGGCGCGCCTGCTGACCTTTCCGAACGTGATCATCACAGCGCACCAGGCCTTCCTGACCCACGAAGCATTGGCCGCGATTGCTGCCACTACGTTGCAGAATATTGCCGCCTGGGCCGCCGGAGCCCCGCAAAATCAGGTGGATGCAAGTTGAACCGGATCGAAGGTCAACGGCTCGCAGCATGATCAGCGGATGTCCGTGCTAGCATGCCGCGCATATTTGGAGGACCCATGGTCGAACACGATTTCCGCTACACCCTGATGAACCCGCAACACACCCTCACCGAATGCCGCGCCCTGGTGCCAGGGCGTTATCAGGTCACCGGCAACGGTGGCTCGATTCGCAACAATGACGTGCTGGTTGTGACGCTCAAAGGCAGCAAGGACCTGGCCATGCGCCTGACCGTCGAAACAGTTCGCCACCTGATCAACCCGCCCGGCCAATGGGTGGCGGTGGCCAGTGGTCCGGTGTTCGGCGAACTGGCGATCCACACCTGGAAAGTCAACTGCGACAGTTGCGCCAAAGAGCTGAGCTTCGAGTTTGCGGTCGATGCCAAGCTGGGCAACAAGGCTGAAAAGCCAGCTGCCAATGCGCGGATCGCCGAATTGGGCTGGAGCACTGCCGGCGAGAAGCACCTGTGCCCGAAATGCCAGGAGCCTGCGTGATGAAACGCCTCGCCCTGACCGCATTGGTTGGCGCCGGTCTGCTGGGCTGCGCGGCTCAACCGGTACAACTGCAGCAGAACCGCAGCTACATTCTGGAGTGGATCGGCGAACGCCCCTTGATGGATTACAGCCACCTGACCATCACCCTGGGTGAAGATGGTCGTGCCTATGGCAATGGCGGCTGCAACCACTGGTTTGCGCCCTACACCCTGGAAGGCGACAAGCTGAGCTTCGGCAAGATCGGTAGCACGCGCAAACTCTGCGCCCCTGCATTGATGGAGCAGGAGAAGCGTTTTCTCCAGGCCCTGGAACACGTGCAGCGCTGGGATGTGTCGCCGATCGACCAGATGCGCTTCTGGCCGGCGCAAGGCAAGCCACTGCGGTGGTGGCTTGAAGAGGGTTAAATCCTAAAAAGATCGCAGCCTTCGTCAGCTCCTACAGAGACCGCTGAACACCGTAGGAGCTGCCGAAGGCTGCGATCTTTTCTCAAAGACATCTCAATTCTTGGCCTGCAACGCTTCCAGCTTCGCCAGCACCCCCGCCGCCGTCTGCTCACCCATCAACTGCTCACGAACCTTGCCCTTGTCGTCGATGATGTAGGTCACCGGCAATGCCTCGCTACGCGGCACCTCAAACAGCTCTGCAGGGTCCTGCGCCAGCACCGTGAAACCGATGCCCAGTTTCTCACTGGCGCTCTTCAGTTCTTCTCCCTGCACATTGTCAAAGTTGACCCCGAACACGCCGATGTTCCTGTCCTTGAG
Source organism: Pseudomonas violetae (assembly GCF_023072615.1). Lineage (GTDB taxonomy): Bacteria > Pseudomonadota > Gammaproteobacteria > Pseudomonadales > Pseudomonadaceae > Aquipseudomonas > Aquipseudomonas violetae. The sequence continues at coordinate 19,600 of NZ_JAKNRW010000056.1, read as the reverse complement.
CTGGTCGGCCAAGGCATTCAATTCCGGAATCTCTGTACGGCAGGGCCCGCACCACTCGGCCCAGTAGTTGAGCACCAGCCATTGTTTGTCCAGACGCTCGGCAGCCACTTTCCGGCCGTTCTGGTCGATCCCGTAATCGTTGCCACATCCCCCCAGCAATAACGTGCAGATGATCGCCAGTGTCGCTGCCAGTCGTCTGTTCATGTCGTGATCCTTGTCAAAAAGAGAATACTGCCGCGACCCATTGCCTCGCGAGGTTCTGGAATACGCGCTGCACAGTTAGAATAGCCGCCACCTTACGCAAGATGCGACCCGCACATGACCGATCTGACGCTTTATCACAACCCGCGCTGCTCGAAATCCCGCGGTGCGCTCGAACTGATCCAGGCCCGTGGCCTGACACCTGATGTAGTGCGCTACCTGGAGACGCCGCTGGACGCCACGCAAATCCAGAGCCTGCTGAAAAAGCTCGGCATAGGCGCCCGGCAACTGCTGCGCACCGGCGAGGACGAGTACAAAACCCTAAACCTGGCCGACGCCAGCCTCAGCGAGGCACAACTGGTCGCAGCCATCGCCGCCCACCCGAAACTGATGGAGCGTCCGATTCTCGAAGTAGGTGACAAAGCCATTATCGGCCGTCCGCCGGAGAACATGCTGGAGTTGCTGACGTGAGCGCGCCGTACATTTTGGTGCTGTATTACAGCCGCAGTGGTTCGACCAATGAAATGGCCCGGCAGATTGCCCGTGGCGTCGAGCAGTCCGGGATGGAGGCTCGCTTGCGCACGGTCCCGGCGATCTCCACCGAATGCGAAGCCGTATCACCGGACATCCCGGATGAAGGTGCGTTGTATGCGAGTCTCGATGACCTGAAAAACTGCGCAGGCTTGGCTCTGGGCAGCCCGACACGCTTTGGCAACATGGCGGCGCCGCTCAAGTATTTTCTCGACGGCACCAGCAACCTGTGGCTGACCGGCGCTTTGGTCGGCAAGCCGGCCGGGGTATTCACCTCTACCGCCAGCCTGCATGGCGGCCAGGAAAGTACACTGCTGTCGATGATGTTGCCGCTGCTGCATCACGGCATGTTGATCACCGGCCTGCCGTACAGCGAATCGGCACTGCTGGAAACCCGCGGTGGGGGTACGCCTTATGGTGCCAGTCACCACGCCGGGGCCGATGGTAAAAGCGGTCTGAATGAACACGAAGTGGCACTGTGCCGGGCGTTGGGGCTGCGGCTGGCGAAGACCGCGCAAAAGCTGGGGAACTGACGTGGCGAAAAAGCCGAAGGTATTGCCGTCCATTGAATGGCTTGAACCGCGAGTTCGGGCCATGCGAGTCATCAGCCTGCTGTGCTATCTGGGGCTGGTCGGCTTGCTGTGTGTTTATTACCTGCTGATCGCCGACCTGCATGGCGCGCGACCGTGGGTGATCCTGTTGATCGAATTGGTGCCGCTGTTGCTGCTGGCACCAGGGATGATCCTGGGCAGCGCCCGTGGGCATTCGTGGATGTGTTTTGTGGTGAACCTGTACTTCATCAAGGGCGCACTGGCGGCCTATGACCCAAATCGGCAGCTGTTTGGCCTGCTGGAGATGGGCGCGAGCCTGGCGGTGTTCTGCTCGGCACTGTTGTACGTGCGGTGGCGGTTTCAGTTGAATCGCAAGTTGGCGGGTGAAGGCGAAATTTCCGTCGCCTGATAGACCGCCTTCGCGAGCAAGCCCGCTCCCACAGGGGATTTGTGCACAACTCAAATCCCCTGTGGGGCTTGCTCGCGAAGGGTTCAACTCGTCTCAATGATTCACGGTATAAGCCAACATCATCGAAATCTGGCTCATCGCCCGCCCACCACTTTGTTCATGCCACTGGTTGAACACATCCTGCACCAGAGCCAGGTCGCGCTGGCTGGTCGGGACCTTGTCGACGATCTTTTGCGCATTCAACCCTGCCACCACGTCATAGCTCGGCACGAACGTATCCTTGCCGACCATGCGCAGGAATCGCGGTGCCGACAACCCGCCCAACTGATGCCCGCGCTTTTTCAGGAAGGTCCACAACCCGACGATGTCGGTCACCGGCCAATCGGCAATCAATTCACCGAAACTGCCGTGCTCGTGGGCGACATCAAGGATGAACTGCGCGTTGCGCGGCACACTCTTGAGTTTGCCCAAATGTCGGATGATCCGCGCATCCTGCATCAGGCGCTCCAGATGTTCGGCACTCATCAGCACGACTTTTTCCGGGTCGAACCTGAAGAATACTTCCTCGAAGGCAGGCCATTTGGCGTCCACCAGACTGTGCTTGAGCCCTGCGCGAAAAACGCGCAAGGCCATGGTGGAGAGATAACGATCATCGCTGATGCTGCGCAACTGCGCAGGCGACTTGGGAACGGGCAGATGGGCTTCCAGTTCAGCTGCCGAACCGAAGCGGTTCAGGCAGTATTCGTGCAGCCACTTGTAATCGCGCATGCCCTCTCCTGAGGATTGAAAAGTAAAACCTGTGTTTTGCTCAGAGGTTGACGACGTTGACGAACCGCGACGCGGCGGCTTCATCGATCTTGAGACTGGTAAAGTCGAACAAGGTGCGATCCGCCAGTTGTGAAGGGATCACGTTCTGCAAACTGCGGAAAATGCTTTCGGTGCGCCCAGGGGTCTTGCGCTCCCAGTCCTGCAGCATGTCCTTGACGACCTGGCGCTGCAGGTTTTCCTGGGAACCACAAAGGTTGCACGGAATGATCGGGAATTGCTTGAAGTCCGAGTAGGCCTGTATGTCCTTTTCGTTGCAATACGCCAGCGGGCGAATCACCACGTTGCGACCATCATCGGCGCGCAATTTGGGAGGCATGGCCTTGAGCGAGCCATTGAAGAACATGTTCAGGAAAAATGTTTCGACAATGTCGTCGCGGTGATGACCGAGGGCCATCTTGGTCGCGCCGATTTCATCGGCGAAGGTGTAGAGAGTGCCACGGCGCAGGCGCGAGCACAGCGAGCAAGTGGTCTTGCCTTCCGGGATCAGCTCCTTGACCACCGAATAGGTGTCTTTTTCGACGATATGGTATTCGACACCCAGTTTTTTCAAGTAGGCCGGCAGGACATGCTCGGGGAAACCGGGCTGCTTCTGGTCCATGTTCACCGCAACGACCTCGAACTTGATCGGCGCCACCTTCTGCAAATGCAGCAGCACATCAAGCAGGGTGTAGCTGTCCTTGCCGCCGGACAGGCAGACCATCACCTTGTCGCCGTCCTCGATCATGTTGAAATCGGCGACAGCCTCCCCCGCCTGGCGGCGTAGGCGCTTCTGCAGTTTGTTCTGGTTGACCGTGAGAGTGCCCATGACGCGAACCCGTGAGGTGTGACGAAAGGCGGGCATTCTACGCAAAACCCTGGCACGACGTAATACCCCGGCTTTGAGGGAAAACATAAAGCGATTAGCCCACGCATTTACAGCGCAATTTGCTCTAAGCCCTGCCACCTATGCGGTTAAGTCCTTCCTATACTGCGACATAAGGTCGCACGGCTATCCAGACCTATCCCTTACTTGGCCACCTTGGCCCGTAGGCGCTCCACCGGGGGGCGATGGTAAAAACAAGAGGAGTGACTGGCATGATCCATCACGTAGTGGGGCTCTTCACCCACCCTGACCAAGAATGGAAGGAGATCCGTGGCGACCAGGAGGAAAGCATCAGCCACATGTATCTCACTCATACCCTGATTCTCGCGGCAATTCCGGCCGTGTCGGCATTTATCGGCACGACCCAAGTGGGCTGGGTCATCGGCAACCGGGCACCCGTGATGCTGACCCAGGAAAGCGCACTGTGGATGACCATCATGTCTTACCTGGCGATGCTCTGCGGTGTGGCCGTGATGGGCGCGTTTGTGCACTGGATGGCTCGCACCTATGACGCCAATCCGAGCCTGGCCCGTTGTGTTGCATTTGCGACCTATACCGCCACCCCTTTGTTCATTGGCGGCCTGGCGGCGCTGTATCCACACATGTGGCTGGGGATGATCGTCGGCACTGCAGCCATTTGCTACACCGTGTACCTGCTGTATGTCGGCCTGCCGACCTTCATGAACATTCCATCGGACGAGGGTTTTCTGTTTTCGAGTTCTGTACTGGCCGTAGGGTTGGTGGTGCTGGTGGCCATCATGGCATTCACAGTGATTGTCTGGGGACTGGGCGTGGGGCCCGTCTATACCAACTGACTTCGTATAAAAATTATCTGCCAATACAGGCCGCCGTAAGGCGGCCTCTTAATGTCCGGGAATTGATCGGCGACGACCATTCGGCGCCCAGACGATTCGCAACCACACGGGGTTGCGGCATACTCGACGTCTCTGGAGACCCATCAAGCATGCCCGAGCAACTCAATACCCGCGTCGAAGATTGTTACCAACTCGCTGAATCCTTTTTTAAACGTTCATTCAAACGCCCCGTGGTGAGCCTCAAGCTGCGCGGGCAAAAAGCCGGCGTCGCGCATTTGCACGAGAACCTGCTGCGCTTCAACCCTCAGCTGTACCGGGAAAACACCGACGACTTCCTCAAGCAGACTGTCGCTCATGAGGTGGCGCACCTGATTGCCCATCAACTGTTTGGCGACCGCATCCAGCCCCATGGCGAAGAGTGGCAGTTGATCATGCGCGGGGTTTACGAACTGCCGCCCAACCGCTGCCACACCTATGACGTCAAACGCCGCAGCGTCACCCGGTATATCTACAAATGCCCGTGTGCCGACAGTGATTTCCCGTTTTCGGCGCAGCGTCACGGGCTTGTGAGGCAGGGGCGAAGATATTTGTGCCGCAGGTGCCGGAACACGTTGGTGTTCAGCGGGGAGATGCGGGTCGAGTAGTTGCTACGCAACCACCTTGGCACGCCGCAAATCCGCAATCCGCTCGGCACCGAATCCCAACTCCCGCAATACCTCATCCGTATCCGCCCCCAGCTGCGCACCGATATGCCTGGGCTCAGGCAAGCCTTCGGAGAACTTCAGCGGACACGCGATCTGCGCCTGAGTCGAACCATCCCCACGGGGTACTTGCACCACCACCTGACGCGCCTGCAGCTGCGGATGCCGCACCGCCTCACCCAAGCTCAATACCGGCTCGACGCACGCATCGAGCTCGGCAAACAGGGCGCTCAATTCGGCAAAGTCATGTTTTTCGAACTCGACCTTCAACGCATCCTTGAGCTTTTTCTGATGTCCCGGTTGCGGTGCCAACCCCAGCTTAGCCATATCCTCCAAGCCAAGTGCCGCACACAATTGCTTCATGAAGGCCGGCTCCAGGCTCCCCACCGACAACCAGCGTCCGTCGCGAGACCTGTAGTAATCGTAGAAACTGCCACCATTGAGCATCTGGTTTTCCCGTGCGGGCTCCTCACCACAGGCCAGCAATCCCGCACCGGACATGGCATTAAGGGTGAAAGCGCAATCAGTCATGCTGACATCCAGATATTGCCCCTGCCCGGTCTGCTGTCGCGCAATCACCGCAGCGAGCAGGCCAATCACGCCATGTAGCGAGCCTCCCGCGATGTCGGCCACCTGCATGCCCAGCGGCAATGGCCCACTATCGGCCCGGCCTGTATGGCTGGCCAGGCCCGCCAGTGCCAAGTAATTGATGTCGTGGCCGGCGCGGTCCTTGTAGGGCCCGGTCTGGCCATAGCCGGTGATCGAAACATAGATCAGCTTCGGGTTGATCGCTTTCAAGGCTTCATAACCCAAGCCCAGGCGCTCCATCACGCCAGGGCGGAACTGCTCGAGCAGGATGTCGTGGTCGAGCACCAACTGCCTGATAACCTCCAGGGCTTCAGGCTGCTTGAGGTCCAGCGCCAGGCTGCGCTTGTTGCGATTGAGATAGGCGTGGCTCGCCGAAACGCCCCGGTCATGGGGTGGCAACACCCGCAGCAGGTCCATGCGAGTCGGCGATTCGATGCGCAACACATGCGCGCCCATGTCCGCCAGCAACAGCGAGGCGAACGGCCCCGGTAGCAGCGTCGAAAAATCCAGGATCTTCAGTGAAGCCAGTGGCCCGAGCATGAGTAACCTCCAGTGCGTTCTCCCAAGCCTAGGCAGACGATGGCATTGCAGCAATTACCGAATGCATCAGTCACAGTGACCGTTACGCTCAAATCGCGCCCATGAAAAACCCGCCGAAGCGGGTTCTCTCAGTAAAGCAGTCTTACTTAGCGCTGATTGCAGCCGGACCTTCGGCTACGCCCAGATCGTCTTCTTCACGCTCGTCGGTGATACCACGACCGCCAGAAGCCAGTTCAGCGTGCATTACATCGACGTCCAGTTCCTTGACCCACTTGGCCACGACCAGGGTCGCAACGGCGTTGCCCACCAGATTGGTCAGGGCACGGGCTTCGGACATGAAGCGGTCGATACCGAGGATCAGGGCCAAACCGGCAACTGGCAGATGGCCAACGGCAGACAGAGTAGCGGCCAGCACGATAAAGCCACTCCCGGTCACGCCGGCAGCACCTTTGGAGGACAGCAGCAACACCACCAGCAGTGTGATCTGGTGTGTGATGTCCATCTGGGTGTCGGTTGCCTGGGCAATGAACACTGCGGCCATGGTCAGGTAGATGGCAGTACCGTCGAGGTTGAACGAGTAGCCGGTCGGAATCACCAGACCCACCACGGACTTTTGCGCGCCCAGACGTTCCATCTTGATCAGCATGCGCGGCAGTACCGACTCCGAAGAAGAAGTACCGAGAACGATCAGCAGTTCTTCACGGATGTAGCGAATCACTTTCAGCACGCTGAAGCCGTGGGCGCGGGCGATACCGCCCAGCACGATCAGGATGAACAGCAGGCAGGTGATGTAGAAGCAGGCCATCAGTTGACCCAGTTGCACCAACGAGCCAACGCCGTACGCACCGATGGTGAACGCCATGGCGCCGAAGGCACCGATGGGCGCAAGCTTCATGATCATATTGATGATGTTGAACATGACGTGGGCAAAGCGATCAATGAAGTCCAGCAGCGGCTTGCCGTATGAACCCAGGCGATGCAGGGCGAAACCGAAGATCACCGAGAACATCAGCACTTGCAGGATATCACCGGTAGCGAACGCGCCAACGATGGTGGACGGGATCACATTCAGCAAGAAGCCAACGACGCTTTGATCAGCACCGGCCGCCACGTACTGGGCGACTTTGGAAGCATCAAGAGTGCTCACATCGATGTGCATGCCGTTGCCTGGCTGCACGATGTTCACCACCACCAGGCCAACCAGCAGTGCGATGGTCGAAACGATTTCGAAATAGAGCAGCGCGTAACCGCCCGTCTTGCCGACCGACTTCATGTTCTGCATGCCCGCGATGCCGCTGACGACGGTGCAGAAAATGATAGGGGCAATGATCATCTTGATCAGTTTGATGAACCCGTCACCCAGCGGCTTGAGGGCTACGCCGGTCTGGGGGTAGAAGTGACCGAGCAGGATGCCGATGGCGATGGCAACGATCACCTGGAAATACAGGGATTTATACAGTGGCTGACGAGTCGTCATTGCAAAGTTCCTCAAGAGTGCCGGCAGACAACATCCATCTGTTGTCCATGACACCTGAATTGCGAACCCTCCTGCACTGGAGGGATTTGTTTTTTCGAGCTGCGCGACGGCAGGCATCTGCTCGTTACATCGCAAGGCCCGTGCCACCTTCACAAAACTGCCAGCAAGCCGTTGGACACAAAGCCTTGCAAGTTTTACAGGGTCACCGGGTGGGCAGCTTGAAGTGGCGGATTTCCGCCCGCCCACCCGATGAGGCCCGACAAATTGGCGGATATCCGCCTTGTTGAGAAACCAATCCGTGTCTACTATCCGCCGCTCAACGGACGGACCTTTCTCTTTATGCGCGAACGTACTATCGCCAGCCATTTCGCCCGTGCCGCCCTCGGTGGAGCTCGCCGACGCGGGTACGATTATTCAGGCCTGCTCCAGCAACTGGGTATCAGTTCCGAGTTGCTTGAAGAGCCCCGTGCGCGGATTGCTCCGGAGCAATTCACCCGCCTGCTCCAGGGGCTCTGGACGGCGATGGATGACGAGTATCTCGGTTTTGGGCCAACGATCAGTCGGCCCGGCAGCTTCGCGATGATGTGTCACGCGCTGATCCACTGCCGTAATCTGGATAAGGCCCTGCATCGCGGCTTATTGTTCTATGGCCTGTTCCCCGACGGCCCCCACCTGACTATCAGCCGCGAGGACGAAATGATTCGCCTGAGCCTGGATGATTCACAGTTCCGGGATCCGGACCACTTCCTCACCGAAAGTCAGCTGATGGTCTGGCATCGACTGGGTAGTTGGCTGATCGGCCAGCGCATCCTCCTGGAACAGGCGACATTCAGCTATCCGCGCCCCGACCACGGCGCCGAATATGAGCTGCTGTTCTCCTGCCCCCTGGAGTTTGCCGCTGGGCAGAGCAGCCTGGTGTTCCACCGTCGCTACCTGGATATGCCACTGCTGCAGGACGAGCGCACCCTAAAGCACTTTCTGGAGCGCTCCCCTGCTGACCTGCTGGCACGCCCCGACGATGGCAATAGCTTGAGCAGCAGGCTACGACGCTTGCTCAGTCGTGACAGTTCGCGCTGGCCTGATCTGGAAGCGGTGGCCGCGCACCTGAATATCAGCCCCCAGACCCTGCGTAGGCATTTGCGCGAGGAAGGTACGAGTTTTCAGGAGTTGAAGGATCAACTACGACGGGACATCGCAATTTACCACCTGAGCCGCGCAGACCTGTCGTTGCAACAGATCGCCGAGCAACTGGGATTCTCCGAGCCGTCGGCGTTTCACCGGGCATTCAAGAAGTGGACCGGGTTAACACCAGGGGCCTATCGGGCACAGGAAAACTGAGCCCTCTAGACTTCCGGAAAGTGAATGCGAAATGCCGCCCCGCCCATGGGTGAATCATCGAGGGTGAGCTTCGCGCTGTAGCTTTCGATGATGTCCTTGACCACTGCCAATCCGATGCCCTGCCCCGGATGCTGACGATCCAGACGTTCGCCACGTTGGAGAATTCGCGCGCGTTGATCCGAAGGCACGCCTGGACCATCATCCTCGACGCACAGTTCGATGCCATCTGCGGTGTCGCACATACTGACTCGCACCTCACCCAAGCTCAGGCGATACGCGTTTTCCAGCAGGTTGCCTAACATTTCCAGCAGTGCCCCCTGTTCGATCGGTACATAGCAAGGCTCTGGCAGGTCAAAGGTCACCTGCACACGCTTGTCGCGATACACCTTGTCCAGCGTGTCACACAGGCTTTGCAATACAGGCCGTAAGCGCACCTGATGGCGGACCAGGCCACTTTTGCGCAGGCTGGCCCGTTGTAACTGGTAACTGATCTGCTGGCTCATGCGCTCGATCTGGGTTTGCAGCACCCTGGCCTGATCGCGATCTTCAGGGCGCTGCGCCATGTCTTCGCTGACCCCTTGAAGAACGGTCAAGGGCGTTTTCAGGCTGTGGGCCAGGTCATCAAGGGAATCGCGGTAGCGACTGCGTTGCTCACGTTCACTTTGCAGCAAACGGTTAAGGGAACCAGTCAGGCGCAACAGTTCGCGCGGGTGTTGCTCGCTTAGGCTTTGACGGGTTCCGCCTTCGATTTCGTCCAGTTCCTGGCTCAGCCGGCGTAATGCGCGCAACCCCCAGGTCAGGCCGATCCACAGCAATGCCAGCAGCACGAGCAGTGCGGCGCCGAAGCCAAGGTACAGATTTTCACGCAGTCCTTCGAGGGTGACGTCATATTCACGTACCGGCTGCAGGGCGACGATGCTGAACGCTGCGCTTTTGCCGCCGAGCAATTTGACCTCGACGTCATAGACGAAAAATTCCTGGCCATTGGCTTCACGAATTCTGGCGAACTCGTTGCCGCTTCCATCGTAACGTGGCGTGTAATTGATGTGCTCTTCCTGGGTACCGTTCGAGCGCCAGACCAGGTGACCATCGCGATCGTAGATATAACCTAGCAACCGACCGTCAGTCAGGTTGAATCGCTCGTCGGGCAGTTGCGCTGGCATCCGCAGGTTGTTGTCTTCCACACGAGCAGCGGAGATCAACGTGGTCACGTCCGACGCAAGGCGCTGTTCGATGGAATCCTGCAATGCCAGACTGAAGGCGCCCTGCATTGCCGGTAGTAACGCCAGCATGAACAATACTGCCAGGATAGTGGCAGCGAGCATCAAACGCACACGGAGCGAACGAATCAAGTGCAGCGCTCGGTAAACAGGTAGCCAAGGCCACGCACGGTATCGATCGGCTTGAATCCGTCCGGCCCCTCGAGTTTGCGGCGCAGTCGTCCCACCAATACTTCAATGACATTCGGATCGCGCTCGTCATCATCCGGATAGAGTTGCTCCATCAAGCGGTCCTTGGGTACCACCTGCTGATGGTGACGCATCAAGTATTCGAGAATGCGGTACTCATAGGCGGTCAGTGCCAGCGGTTGATCGTCCAGGCTGGCTTGCTTGCGATTGAGATCGAGCAGCAACGGCCCAGCCACGATTGTTGACTGGGTAAAGCCGCTGGAGCGGCGCAACAAGGCGTTGAGCCGCGCGTCCAGTTCCTCGAACTGAAACGGCTTGACCACGTAATCGTCGGCGCCAGCGGCAAGCCCTTCTACTTTATCCTGCCAATTGCCACGGGCAGTCAGAATCAGGATAGGAAATACCTTGCCCTGCGAACGCAACTGGCGGATCAGATCGAGCCCGCCCATCCCTGGCAGGCCGAGGTCGATCACCGCCAGGTCATGATTAAATTGCTCGGCCTGGTACAGGGCCTCTTCGGCGTTGGCCACGGACTGCACCACATGACCACTGTCCGTGAGGCGGGTTTGCAGGTGATGACGCAACAGCGCTTCATCTTCGACAACCAGCAACTTCATTGCAGACTCCCTAGAAAACGAAAATCTCCAGGGGCACTGCGGTGCACCTCGAGGGCTAACGGGCCTGGCACAATCCTGGTGAAGGGATCAGCGCAGGCCCGTCTTTGAACGCTTATCAGAAAGCGTAGTTGGCGGCCAGATACGTCTGGGCGCTGCTGGTCAGGTTCAGCGAACCCTGCTTGCTGCCGCTACGTTCGTTCATCTCGGTACTGGCATTGCTGCGCAGGTAACGATACCCCAGTTCGAGCGACGTATTTTTCGAAACTTGTTGCAGAACTCCCATCTGCGCGCCCCACGCGTAACCGATGTTGCTGTCGCGGCTGAAACCACCGGACTCCTGGGTCAGTTTGGTCACGCCTGCGGTAGCGCCGCCGAACAGCTTGGTGGAGTCGCCCAGCGGGTGAAAGAGATCAAAGCTGCCCAGCAGGTTTTCCTGACGCAATTTGACTCCGTTGTGCGAGCCCGATACGTTTTCGTAAGTGCCATAGTAGCGCGCCTGGTTGTTCTGCTGCCCCAGTCGAAGACCCCATGTGCCACTCTTGTCGATAGCGCCGTTGGCATTCGGGTGGCCCAGGTTATCGTTCAGGGCATGGGACTTTTTGATCTTGTCGCTGGTCTGTCCAAGAGTAAAGCTGGCGAAGGTGTCATTGGCCATGGCAGCGGTACTCGCGCCCATAACGGTGATAGCCAGCAGCAGTTTTTTGAATCCAGTCATTGGGTGTTTCCTTGTGTTGTTATGTGCTTGTTGGGTATGGGAGAAGATTACTGAGCTCGCCCTGAACTCCCCCTGAACACCTTCTGAACCTGGGCTGAACCAGATAGAATCGACCCTCTTCGATGACTGACTTGCGGGAGATCCAACCATGCGTGTGTTTCTAGCCCTCGTATTAATCGCCTTGAGCGGACTCAGCCAGGCGGCCATCAAGACCCAGGAAATCCCCTACCAGAGCGCCGACGGCACCAGGCTCATCGGTTATTACGCCTACGACGACTCGATCAACGGCCCGCGCCCGGGAGTTGTGGTGGTGCATGAATGGTGGGGACTCAACGACTACGCCAAGCGCCGCGCCCGCGATCTGGCAGGCCTGGGATACAGCGCCTTGGCCATCGACATGTATGGCGATGGCAAGAACACCGAGCACCCGAAAGACGCCATGGCCTTCATGCAGGCCGCCCTCAAGGACAGCTCGGCGGCAAGCGCGCGCTTTCAGGCGGGGCTTGATCTGTTGAAACAACAACCGCAGACCGATCCACAAAAACTTGCGGCCATCGGGTACTGTTTCGGTGGTGCGGTGGTGCTTAATGCCGCACGCCAGGGAGTGCCGCTGGAGGGCGTTGTGAGCTTCCACGGCGCGCTGGCGACCCAGACCCCGGCCACGCCCGGCATGGTGAAGGCGAAAATCCTGGTGGAGCACGGGGCATTGGACAGCATGGTCACTGCGGGCAACGTCGCGACGTTCAAGACGGAAATGGACAAGGCCGGCGCGGACTACCAGTTTGTCAGCCTGGAAGGCGCCAAGCATGGCTTCAGCAATCCTGATGCCGATCGCCTGGGGCACGGCGAGCATGGCGGGCCGGACATCGGTTACAACAAGGCCGCGGATGAAAAGTCCTGGGCAGACATGCAGGCGTTTCTGAAGAAAATCTTTTCCTGAATGGAAGGTGAGCAAAGTCACTGTGGCGAGGCAGCTCCCCCGCCACAGGGCGCAGCCCAAAGGTTCCTCGACCCTACCCAGCCAGGAGGCAACCCGGCAAAATGCCTGACATGAACCACTTCTTCGCCCTCCCCGCTTGCTGCACGCCGCTCGACGCTCATTGGCCGCTGCCGTTTGCGCTGCCCGAAACCGTCCTGCTGAGCACTCATTTCGACAGTACTCTGCTGGTCAACGATGACTTCGAACGCAGTGCCATCGCCCCCCCTGCAAGCATCCAGCGCTCAGTCGCCAAGCGCCAAGCGGAGTTTCTGGCCGGGCGTGTGTGCGCCCGGGCGGCGCTGCAGCAATTGGAAGGCATGGATTTCAGCCCGGCGATAGGCGAAGACCGGGCGCCGGTCTGGCCGGCGCACATCAGCGGTTCGATCACCCACAGCACCGGGCGCGCCGCGGCGATCGTCGCCAAAAAAGCCCACTGGCGCGGCTTGGGCATGGACCTGGAAAATATCCTCAACCCGGAACGAGCCGAACGGCTGGCGGGGGAAATACTGACAGCGCCGGAGATGAAGCGCATGGCAGATGGTCGTCGCGAGCAGCTGGCGATGCTGGTGACCCTGACGTTTTCGGTAAAGGAAAGCCTGTTCAAGGCGCTGTATCCGATCGTGCAGCAGCGGTTTTATTTCGAGCATGCCGAAGTGCTCGAGTGGAGCGAACGCGGTGAAGTTCGCTTGCGCTTGCTGACGGATCTGTCCAGCGAATGGCGTAACGGTTCGCAACTGGACGCACAGTTTGCTGTGATGGACGGGCAGCTGCTGAGTCTGGTCAGTGTCAGGGCTTGAAGGCCTCCCTCAAAAACCAGACGCAGGCTTTGCCAGCGGCTACAGGTTTTGTCGTTTCTCCTGATTCCGTGGCCAGCTCAGGCTGAAACAGGCGCCGCCCAGACTCTTGCTCTTGCCAATCAGCGCGCGCCCATCGTGCCAATGAATGATGCGTCGGACTATCGACAACCCCAACCCGTGCCCGCCCGACGCTCGGGTACGACTGTCGTCCAGGCGCAGAAACGGGGTAAAAATTCGCTCCCAGGCGATCTCCGGCACGCCCGGTCCGTCATCTTCGACATCGATCCGGCAGCGCTGCTGTCCCACCTGATAGCTCACAGTGACCCTGGACGTAGCATGACGCATGGCGTTGCTCACCAGGTTCTGCAAAGCCCGGTGCAGGTAACGCGGTTCGGCCTCGACCCAGGCGTCATCGCAATCGGCGGCAGACAGGCACAGACCTCGTTGCACGGTGACCCCGGCCCGCAGCGGCGCCAGCTCCTCAATGACCTGGTTGACCAGTGCATCCAGATTGATCCGCTGAAAGTTCAAGGCGGGCGAACCCTGTTCGAGACGCGCGTAGGTGAGCATTTCGTCCACCAGCTTATCGAGGTCCTCGATGTCGTGATCCATGCCTTCACAATACTTCTGCAGCGCTTGGGGAGTCGTGGCCGAGCCGATCATTTCCAGGCCAAACCGTAGGCGCGCCACCGGCGTGCGCAACTCGTGGGATACCGCGCGCACCAGTTCGCGCTGAATCGCCAGTAACTGCTGCAAGTGCTCGGCCATGCCATTGAAAGCCGACGCGAGGCGCCCTACCGAGTCCGCACCGCGGGCAGGCACCCGAGTTTCCAGGCTGCCCTTGGCGATGCGGGTGGCGGCGGCTTCCAGACCGCGCAAGCGGCGTTCCAACTGGCGCACCAGCAGATAGACAATCAGGCCAATCAGGCTCAAACCGAGGGCTGCGATCAATACCAGCCACTCCGGGGGATAAGGGTTCATCTGGTACAGAGGACCAATCTCCAGCACCCACGGGGTACCGATCATGCCGGCGAACACCCGGATCGAATCGCCCCCCTTGCCCAACGCCATCACCGTGTCGCCCTCGGATACCCGACGACTCTGGTCCTCGTCCATGTCAGCCGCATCGACTGTAACGAGTCGCAAATCGAAGCCAAAGCCTTTGTCCTCCTTGAGCTGAGCCAAGCGCTTGGGCTGTTCGGCCACTGGAACGCGCACCAGTTCGTCTGCCAGCAGGTAAATGGTCGCCCGGGCCAGTTGCTCGCTGATCTGCTGCACCTCCCCAGTCAGCACCAATTGTTCCTTGTCACTGACCAGCCGGTACACCATCGCTGCATGCGGGCCGGTCTGCTCAACCAGTGCTTGGCCGCGCAGCACTCGGGTACGTTGTGTGAGGTCGAGGTGTGTCTGGGAGAATGTCTTCAGCGTGAGCGGAATGCCCAGCAGGCGCTCCCAAACCAGCAGCGCCCGGTGGCGCTCGGTCTCGTTCATCGGTTGCAGGTTGTCGGCCATCAGCGAGAACGTGCCATGGGCCAGGCGCTCACGGTATTGCTCGCTGCGCACCTCGTTAAGCAGGTGCAGGGCGAGGACGCCGAGCACCGCCACCAGAATCAGCGCTGCGCACATCCCGCCGTAGATTCGCAGGAAGATCGAGTTCACAGGGTGCAGGCTTCCGGAACGAACAGATAACCCTTGCTACGGATAGTTTTGATCAATCGTGGATGGTCCGGATCGTCGCCGATTTTGGGGCGGATACGCGAGATGCGCACGTCGATGGAGCGGTCCTGGCCGTCATAGCCGATGCCGCGCAACGCGGTGAAAATCTCTTCCCGGGACAGAATACGCCCGGCGTTGTCCACCAGCAGCCAAAGCAGATCGAATTCGGCACTGGTCAGTTCGATGCTGGCATCACGCAGCCAGGCTTCGCGCAATGCGTTGTCCACCACCAGCGGACCAAATTGCAGGCGGCGTTGTTTTTCCGGGGCCACTTCAGGGCCTTCGCTGCGGCGTAACAAAGCCTGGATACGCGCCAGCAGCAGACGCGGGCGAACCGGTTTGCACACATAGTCGTCGGCCCCCAGGTCCAGGCCCAGAATTTGATCGGTGTCGTCGGTACGGGCGGTGAGCATCAGGATCGGACCGTCGTAACGGTCGCGGACCTTGCGACAGATGCTCAAGCCGTCCTCGCCGGGGAGCATCAAGTCAAGGATCACCAGGTCAGGCTGCTCCTTGAGTATTCGCGCTGCAGCCAAGGCGCCATCACCCTCGATCGAAACGCGCAGGCCATTGGTTTCCAGGTAATCGCGGGTCAGTTCGGCCAGACGTTGGTCGTCCTCCACAATCAATACCTGCCAGGCTTCTTGCTCCACGGTGACCTCTGCTTGCCGAAACGCTGATGGGGAAGGATCCGCCCGTCTTTTTGTAATGAATGGGGAGGATAATAATGCGTGTGTACAGGCCGATTGTATAAACGGCGCCCACCGAGAACACAAGTCGGCAAATGCGTTCGGATATGACCATTTTTTGTGGTAGGGTTCGCGCCCTTAAAAAATCACCTGGCTGTTTTCGCCCGGCAAAAAACCATGATAAACGGTCCGATCCAGCAGGGTCGCGGGCTACACGCTGGTTCCAGGTTTCACACACAATATACGCACAGGTTTATCCACAGGTAGTACGTTGCAACACCCTCCAAAACGCACTATCTTGTAGCCCGACGCAAAAAAAACCCTACATGTAGGGTTTCGCAGAAAAAACCAAACACAAACCGGACATCAAATTCAAGCGCTTTTATCGCCTCTGTCTGGTTGATTTTACGTATTTATGAAAGACCAGACCGTGCAAGCGGATGGCTACTGTTTTCGGACCGAAAACGGCGAAAGCGGTACGGGTGTTGCAGCCCTGAGCTGTCACCCAAATGGAATGCGGATTCAGGTTCAAGGCCTGGACCCAAGACTTCGGCATGGAAGCGGCGACCCAACAGCCCCTTCCTGATCTGTCCCGAAGTTGTATGCCCGGCTCCTTGCCGGTTGTAGTACTTCAGGACAGAACGGTGCGCACCGTGATGGTGCCCAAACAAACATAGAGAATGTGGAGACAACCCCCCATGCAAACCGACACAACTCGCGAGAACCCGCAGGGCACCTTGCCGCAGGCCGCTGATTCGACTTCGGATCTGTCCGCCACCGCGCCTGGCCAGCTGCGCGTGATCAAGCGTAACGGCACTGTCGTTCCTTACACCGATGACAAGATCACCGTCGCTATCACCAAAGCGTTTCTCGCAGTTGAGGGCGGCACCGCTGCCGCTTCGTCGCGAATCCACGACACCGTTGCCCGTCTGACCGAACAAGTCACAGCGACCTTCAAGCGTCGCATGCCCTCGGGCGGCACCATCCACATCGAAGAAATCCAGGACCAGGTCGAACTGGCCCTGATGCGTGCCGGCGAGCAGAAAGTGGCGCGCGACTACGTGATCTACCGTGACGGTCGTTCGAAAGAACGCGCCGCCCACGCACCGGCCGAAGAAGCAGTCAACGCTCACCCGTCGATCCGCATCACCCGCGCCGATGGCACCTTTGCTCCTCTGGACATGGGCCGCCTGAACACCATCGTTACCGAAGCGTGCGAAGGCCTGGAAGAAGTCGACGGCGACCTGATCCAGCGCGAAACCCTGAAAAACCTGTACGACGGCGTGGCCCTGACCGACGTCAACACCGCTTTGGTGATGACCGCCCGTACCCTGGTTGAGCGTGAGCCGAACTACTCGTTCGTGACCGCTCGCCTGTTGATGGACACCCTGCGTGCCGAAGGCCTGAACTTCCTGGAAGTCGCCGAAAGCGCGACTCACCACGAAATGGTCGACCTGTACGCCAAGGCCCTGCCTTCGTACATCGCCAAGGGTATCCAATTCGAATTGCTGAACCCGGTCCTCGCAACTTTCGACCTGGAAAAACTCGGCAAGGCGATCAACCACGAACGCGATCAGCAGTTCACGTACCTGGGCCTGCAAACCCTGTACGACCGTTACTTCATCCACAAGGACGGTATCCGCTTCGAACTGCCGCAAATCTTTTTCATGCGCGTGGCCATGGGCCTGGCGATCGAAGAGAAGAACAAAGAAGACCGTGCGATCGAGTTCTACAACCTGTTGTCGTCCTTCGACTACATGTCGTCGACCCCGACCCTGTTCAATGCCGGCACCCTGCGTCCACAGCTGTCCAGCTGCTACCTGACCACCGTGCCGGATGACCTGTCGGGCATCTATCACGCGATCCACGACAACGCCATGTTGTCGAAATTTGCAGGCGGCCTGGGCAACGACTGGACCCCGGTTCGTGCACTCGGTTCGTACATCAAGGGCACCAACGGCAAATCCCAGGGCGTTGTTCCGTTCCTGAAAGTCGTGAACGACACCGCCGTTGCCGTTAACCAGGGTGGCAAGCGCAAAGGCGCTGTCTGTGCCTACCTGGAAACCTGGCACATGGACATCGAAGAGTTCATCGAACTGCGCAAGAACACCGGTGATGATCGTCGTCGCACCCACGACATGAACACCGCCAACTGGATCCCTGACCTGTTCATGAAGCGCGTCTTCGATGACGGCAAGTGGACCCTGTTCTCGCCATCCGAAGTGCCGGACCTGCACGACCTGACCGGCAAGGCCTTCGAAGAGCGTTACGAGTACTACGAAGCCCTGTCCGAGTACCCGGGCAAGATCAAGCTGTTCAAGACCATCCAGGCCAAAGACCTGTGGCGCAAAATGCTGTCCATGCTGTTTGAAACCGGCCACCCATGGCTGACCTTCAAAGACCCGTGCAACCTGCGCAGCCCGCAGCAGCACGTCGGCGTGGTTCACAGCTCGAACCTGTGCACCGAGATCACCTTGAACACGAACAAGGACGAGATCGCCGTTTGCAACCTGGGCTCGATCAATCTGCCGAACCACATCGTCAACGGCAAGCTGGACACCGCCAAGCTGGAACGCACCGTGAACACCGCTGTACGCATGCTCGATAACGTTATCGACATCAACTACTACTCGGTACCACAAGCGAAGAACTCCAACTTCAAGCACCGTCCGGTCGGACTGGGCATCATGGGCTTCCAGGATGCGCTGTACTTGCAGCACATTCCTTACGGTTCCGACGCGGCCGTCGAGTTCGCCGACAAGTCGATGGAAGCGGTCAGCTACTACGCAATCCAGGCTTCCTGCGACCTGGCAGACGAGCGCGGCGCCTACGAGACGTTCCAGGGTTCGCTGTGGTCCAAGGGCATCCTGCCTCTGGATTCGCAACAGATCCTGATCGAGCAACGTGGCCAGAAGTACATCGACGTTGACCTTAACGAATCCCTGGACTGGGCACCGGTTCGCGCCCGTGTACAGAAAGGCATTCGTAATTCCAACATCATGGCCATCGCACCGACCGCAACCATCGCCAACATCACTGGCGTTTCGCAGTCGATCGAACCGACCTACCAGAACCTTTACGTGAAATCGAACCTGTCGGGCGAGTTCACCGTGATCAACCCGTACCTGGTTCGCGACCTGAAGGCTCGCGGTCTGTGGGACTCGGTCATGATCAATGACCTGAAGTACTACGACGGTTCGGTTCAGCAGATTGAGCGCATCCCGCAAGAACTCAAAGAGCTCTACGCGACTGCCTTCGAAGTGGACACCAAGTGGATCGTCGACGCGGCCAGCCGTCGTCAGAAGTGGATCGATCAGGCTCAGTCGTTGAACCTGTACATCGCAGGCGCTTCGGGCAAGAAGCTGGACGTCACCTACCGCATGGCCTGGTACCGTGGTCTGAAAACCACTTACTACCTCCGTGCCCTGGCCGCGACCAGCACCGAGAAGTCGACCATCAACACCGGCAAGCTGAACGCTGTTTCCAGCGGCGGCAACCACGGTGACGATTCGGTCCTGACAGCGCCAGCCGGCCCTGCTCCAGTGCCGAAGGCTTGCGCCATCGACGAGCCGGATTGCGAAGCTTGCCAATAAGCTGAGCTCGTGAGCGCTGAAAGGCGCTTACCCGAAAACCCCCGATAAGTCCTATGGATTGTCGGGGGTTTTCTTTTGCCTAAGGAAATGTGCCGCCAAGTTTGACGCCTTCTCGGAATCGAGTAGGAGGCGGATTTACATCCGCCGTCCTCTCACACCACCGTACGTACGGCTCCGTATACGGCGGTTCAAGTTATGCGGCTAAGCAGGTTTATCGTATCCAGTATCGAGACCAATCCGAGGC
>NZ_JAKNRW010000055.1 GCF_023072615.1 Pseudomonas violetae | reverse complement strand
GCGCCACGCGGGGCCATTTCGGCCTCCATGCGCTGACTGGCGCGCTTGGCCACGGGCGCCATGGCCGTGTCAGTCGAACCCACGCCCCTGTCGCCACCGGCGACGCGAATTTTTTCGATCAACGCCGAATATGCCGGCAGACGGTTGAGGTCAGTGTGAATCACTTGGTAGAGCGAAGCGTCCCGGGCCGCCGGAGGCCCCAGCGCAATGGCCGGGATCTTGTTGGCGCGGGCGTTGAGCTGGTCCATGGGCACGCGATGACGCTGGGCAATCACCTGCAACTGCTGGCCCATGAGCTGCACGTAGAACTCGGTGGCCTGATGCAAAATCGCATTCGGCTCGACCTCGACAGCCACCGGCGCCAGCACCCTCTCCTGGTATTCATCAAGCAGATACTGAGCGAGCCGCTTGGCCGAAGCGTCCTGCTCACCCTTGGCGTTGATGGTGTACCAACTGACCCTCATCGACATCCATTCCTGGGTCCAGTAGCTACTGAACCAGGGTATGAAGTTCTCCTCGGTCTGCTCGTAGATCCGCGTGCGCCAATGCTCCATGGAGCCACGCGCGAAGACCTTGGCCTGGTCGGTGGCCGACCTGGAGGCCGCCACGATTTCCCGATCCACCTGCCGCCAGGTGGCCTGGGGAACGATGATCGGTGGCGCTCTGACTGGCGCACGGTCGGGCGTGGCGCATCCCGCCACGACCAACAGCACGGCGACGATCAGCGAACGCAGGTTCAAAGTCGCGATTTCCCGAAAACCTGAGGCCGAACAGGATGAACGGCGCTCGCAGGGTGTGTGATGTAAGTATAGGCGGCGGTTTATCGGACACAAAGTCTGCCACCCCCACCGGAGGGGTCCATCAGTATCGCGCAAAGTGTTCGCACTGGTGTTCGACAAACAGTTTGCAGACCTGCTGATGCCGGCCGCCGCCCACCACTTCAGCAACGAAGTGGTGGGTCTCAATGACCAGTTTCGTTTCCTCAACAACGTACTCACCGAGCACCTGCTCAACAGCCCAACGCCAGCGCAGCCGTCACGCCAGGCGCACCACGCTCAGCGGGTAGTGCGCTGAGCGTCCATCTGCAGGTTTCCCAGCGAGACCTGGCTGGAACAGACTTCCCGCAAGCAACTGCGCAGCCACCGATGCACCGGGTCGGCATCCAGCCGTGGATGCCAGAGCATCGCGATTGTTAACGGCGCAAGAGCCACCGGGAGTTCGAAGCAGTGCATGTCTGCCCGCAGATTAGCGGTGTGTCGCTCCGGAACGCTGGCGATCATGTCGCTCTCCCGGGCCAGCATCAGTGCGGTCGCAAACCCTGCAACGGTTGCGCACATCTGCCGCACCAGGCCCAACGCCTCAAGCGCCTGATCGATCGCCCCCCTGCCCTCTGCGCGCCGCGAAACACCAATATGGTTGCCTGACGCATAACCGACCGCGGTGACAGTGCCGCAGGACAGCGGGTGCCCTGCCCTCACCACGCCGATGAAACGGTCGTGAAACAGCCCCTGGGTGCGTAACTCCGGGCTGGTGAGTTGACCCACGACTCCCGTCTCCAGATCCACCGTGCCATCACGCAGCGCCGTGCTGTCCTTGTCATTCTTGGTTACAAAGCACAGGCGTATTCCCGGCGCTTGTTCGGCCACGCGAGCGATCAGTCGGGCACCAAAGTTCTCGACGAAACCCTCGCGGGTTCTCAGGGTGAATGTACGCATCACTTGCCCCAGATCAGGCTGCTCGGCCGGGCGCAATACCGCTTCGGCCTCCTGCACCAACTGACTGACCCGCTCGCGTAATTGCAGGGCCCTGGGGGTGGCTACCAGACCGCGTCCAGCCCTCACCAACAACGGGTCTCCGGTGGTCTCGCGCAGGCGCGCCAGGGCTCGGCTCATCGCCGAGGGGCTAAGGCGCAGACGCTTTGCGGCCTTGGCGACGCTGCCTTCGGCGAGCAGGACATCGAGGGTCACCAACAGATTGAGATCGGGTGTGGCCATGGCATGCCTCGTCATGATGGGAGATGGCGCCTGGTGCATGTATCAAATGCAAACCGTGCGCCTTCCGCCATGTTAGTCCCGGGCGTAGATTTCTGACAGCGGCCCCATCCCGGGCTGTCCGAACCCGAGGTTTGCCCATGAAGCCGACGATTATCGTTGCCCAACCCGCCCCGCCCTTTGCGTGGGCGCTATTGAGCCTGTCACTGTCCATGTTGCTGGCCGCACTTGGCACCAGCATCGTCAACGTGGGACTGCCCACATTGGCCGAAGCGTTCAATGCGTCCTTTCAAAAGGTGCAATGGGTCTTGATTGCTTACCTGTTGGCCATTACCACGCTGATCGTCAGCGTCGGCCGACTCGGCGACCTGTTGGGCAAACGGCGACTGCTGCTCGGCGGTATTAGCTTGTTCACCCTCGCCTCGGCCCTGTGTGGCCTGGCGCCAGGCCTTGGGCTGTTGATTGGTGCACGGGCGCTGCAAGGCCTGGGTGCAGCGATCATGATGGCGTTGACCATGGCGCTGGTCGGCGAGTCGGTGCCCAAGGCCAGGACCGGCAGCGCCATGGGCTTGCTGGGTACGATGTCGGCGATCGGCACCGCATTGGGACCGTCCTTGGGCGGCCTGTTGATCGACGGTTTCGGCTGGCGGGCGATGTTCCTGGTCACTGTGCCTATGGGGTTGCTCACCTGGCTGCTGGCGTACCGCAATCTGCCTGCTGACAAGCCCAAGCTCAAGTCCGCACGAGTCGGTTTCGACATACCCGGCACGGTGCTGCTGGCACTGACGCTGGGCGCCTATGCACTGGCCATGACCCTCGGGCGCGGCAGCTTCGGGTTGCTCAATGGCGCGTTGCTGCTCGGCGCTGGAGTGGGCCTTGGCCTGTTTATCCAGGTCGAAGCTCGCGCCGGTTCGCCGTTGATTCGCCTGGGCATGTTCGGCGACCGCAACGTAAGCGCCAGCCTGGTCATGAACGTACTGGTGAGCACCGTGATGATGGCGACGCTGATGGTCGGGCCGTTTTACCTGGCCCAGGGGATGGGACTGGAGGCCTTGCAGGTCGGGCTGGTGTTATCCGTCGGGCCTGTGGTCGCGGCGCTGACCGGCGTGCCGGCGGGCCGTGTGGTCGACCGCTTCGGCGCCCGCCGCATCACGGTCGCCGGCCTCGGGGCAATGGTGCTCGGATGCCTGGGATTGTCGGCACTCCCGCTGGGGTCTGGCATCGTGGGCTACGTGGCGCCGATGATGGTGGTGACCCTGGGATATGCGCTGTTCCAGACGGCCAACAACACCGGGGTGATGGCCCAGGTTGTAGAGGATCAGCGGGGAGTGATTGCCGGCTTGCTCAGTTTGTCGCGCAACCTGGGGCTTGTGACCGGAGCGTCCGTTCTGGGAGCGGTGTTTGCCCTGGCCTCAAGTGCTGCGGCGCACAACCTGGCGCACCCCCAAGCGATTGCCAGCGGAATGCGCATCACGTTTGCCGTTGCCCTGACACTGGTGGGTGTGGCATTGGCCATCGCGCTGGTGAATCGATCGCGCTGAAACCTGCCTGGGCGGGGTCTCAAATTTTGCTCAGGTTCATTCTGTAGCCCTTCCCCAGAACCCCTTCATGCAATGCTGACTGGATCACCGAATACACTCTATTGGCCTCTGCGGTGGTGATCGACCTCGCACAATCGCGCAACACTACCCGCAGTAGCACGTTCTCCTGGCCCGGCAGGATGCCCAGCCGTTCAACGGCATGAGGGGGCAACTGCTTGTATTGCCAGCGGTCCTTGACCTGCACCTCCTCAATCCAGCCAGAGCAGTCGCCGGCAGCCAGCAAAATACGTTCGGTCAACTCCTCCTCACTCAGCCCTGGCGTGACCGCCAGCGAAATGTCCCGGCCAATCGCCGGCAAACGTGACACGGCGACCCAGGGTTCGAGGTCGTGCATCTGCGCCTGGACTCGCTCGTTCTGGTCGCGCAGCAGGCGAATATCCGCGATGCCCTTGCGTAACATGGTCAGGCGATCCAGGCCCATGCCCAGGGCCAATCCGCCGTGGCGCAGTGGATCTATATCCAGGCGCTGCAACAGCGATTTGGCGATGCGGCCGCACTCCAGCACCTCGACCGGAATGCGCTCATTCAACACGTTTACTTCGATGCCACCCTCGGTGTAATGATGCCGACTCTCGGTGAATATCCAGGATTTTTCCGGCACCGCCGATTGCATAATATCGTCGACCAGGCGCAGCAGCTGTTCACGGGTCGACAACTGCGGCTCGCCCAGCACCCAGATGTCCATCTGATGCGGTTCCGCGCAATGCCAGCGATCGCGACTGTCGCGCCGGAAGGTGATGCCCGGTGCCGCCAGCACAATCGTCTCGCCCGGCTGGCGCAATTGCGCCGCCCACTGAAGCGCCGCAGGGATCTGGCTGGTGGTTTGCGTGCGCAGCAGCGAGTACTCATCGACCCAGCGCGTGTGCTCACTGCCGAGGGTGACTTCTGCCGCGTCGTAACCAAGCAGGCCGTAATTATCTTCGGCAGAAACGATCCTGGGACCAGTCAGCACCTGTGCCACGGGCCAGCCCCTCGCGGCCAGCCCCCCAAGAATCTCGTCGACCAGCAATCGCACGGCGTGGTCGGGGCTGCCTTTTTCGGTCAGATCGACCTGGGTCAGGGCTTGATGGACGGCGGCATACGCCAGGAATTTCTTGGGTGCGTGCACTAGGTGATCCTCTGTCGAAAGTCGTCCCCGGCCCCCTCTGAACAATGAAGCCTGCGGGTTAACGTAACGACACAAAGTGACCTGCCACAACCGAAAATGGACGCATCAATGCAATTTCAGAACGGCGCTACAGACGCGTCCTACCGATGAGCTCCTGCTGACCGCAAATCCCCCTGTGGGAGCGAGCGTGCTCGCGATGAGGCCGGCACATCCAACATCAACACCGCCTGCCCCACCACCAATCACATCACCTGATTACGCCCATTATGCTTGGCCCTGTACAGCGCATCGTCAGCGCGGACCAACAGGCTGTCGAGTGTGTCGTCGGGTTGGGCCAAGGCAGTACCGAATGACGCCGTGATCGTGTCCAGCAGCTTGCCATCACCGCGGGTCTTGATTCGCAAGGACTGGATCTTCAGCCGCAGTTGCTCGGCGAAGGCCCGAGCGGTGGCGAGGTCGGGGCACTGTTCCAGTACCACACAGAATTCTTCGCCGCCATAACGCGCGGCATGGGCATGCGCTGGCAGGGCCTTGCGCAGGGTTTGCGCGACATGCTGCAGCACCCGGTCGCCGAGGGGATGACCGTACTGGTCGTTGAACTGCTTGAAGTGGTCAATATCCAGGATCACCAGCGCGACCCCTTGCGAGGGCCTGGCCAGCGCCTGTTCCAGTACATGTGTGAGCGCGGCGCGGTTAAGCAGTTCGGTCAGGCCGTCGAGGGTGGCCGCCAGCTGCGCGCGCTGGAGTTTGTCGCGCAGGCTCTTGATTTCGTCCTGGGCACTGTGCAACTGGGACAGGAAGTGCTCCTGCTGGCTCTGCATCAGCCGGGTACTTTGCTGCAGCTCGCTGAGGATGTCTGGCAAGCGCTCGTCGGCGGGCGCCTCGAGCATGTCGAGGCAATGACCCAGGCTGGTCTGGAAGCTGCGATTGCCCTCCACGCTGCGCGACACGTTACGCGCCATGTCATCGACCAGATTGATTGCCTGCTGTTGCCCCGCCCGTGCCACTTCCAGCTCCTCGCGAATGATGTAGTCGCGGAACAGCTTCGAGGCGGACTCAGGCGGAAACTGCGCGAATTCCTCCAGCACTTTGTCCAGCTGGCGGTTGAGCTCAGGCACCTGGCCTTTGCTGTAGGTGTACCAGAGGGCGTAGTGCACCGGATTGGGCGGGATATTGTGACGAACCATCAGGGGGACGGCCTGCTTGAGCAGCGCCGCAGCTTCGCGGGAATCTTCCGGGTACAGCGCTAGAACAGTCGCTCGCGTCTCTGATTGGCTCATAACGTCACTGTAGTTAATCATCATTGGCAAATAGGGAACGCCCGGAGCATAACCGTCCGTCCGTAGCACGCATAGCGACTGGCCATAATTCAAGGCTAAAAAGACGGTTTTACCCTCACGCTTCCTCCCACAAAACGACTAGGCTTTTTCGGTGAATCGGATTGCTCAATGGCGATGCTTTGCTTTCCACCGCACATGAACCATGACAAGCGCGGGGTTGGTCTGCTAAAACGTTTCATCTGCGCATCAGCCAATCCAGACGGGGTAGCGACATGACCACAGCACATATCCTTGACCACCTTTTCCCGGAAGCCGGCAGCATCCCGGAGAAATACCGCCTCGAAGGCCAGACTGAACAACGTGAGTACCTGGTCGACGGCGAACTGAAAACCTGGAACGGCCCCCTCGCCCAGGTGCGAAGCCCGGTGTACCTGAGCGGTGAACAAGGCGATCAACAAGTCATTCTTGGCAGCACACCGCTGCTTGATGCCGAGACCGCGTTGACTGCCCTCGATGCCGCCGTGCGCGCCTACGACCGAGGCCAGGGTTTGTGGCCGACCATGCGCGTGGCCGAGCGTATCCAGCACGTTGAAACCTTCCTCGGGCGCATGCGCGAGCAGCGCGAGGCGGTGGTCAAGTTGCTGATGTGGGAAATCGGCAAAAACCTCAAGGACTCGGAAAAAGAGTTCGACCGCACCTGCGACTACATCGTCGACACCATCAACGCGCTCAAGGAACTCGACCGCCGCTCCAGCCGTTTCGAGCTGGAACAGGACACCCTCGGGCAGATCCGCCGGGTGCCGCTCGGCGTGGCGTTGTGCATGGGGCCTTACAACTACCCCCTGAACGAAACCTTCACCACGCTGATTCCGGCCCTGATCATGGGTAACACCGTGGTGTTCAAGCCCGCCAAGCTCGGCGTGCTGTTGATCCGCCCGTTGCTGGAGGCGTTCCGCGACAGCTTCCCGGCCGGGGTGATCAACGTGATCTACGGCAGCGGACGCGAAACCGTCAGCGCGTTGATGGCCAGTGGCAAGATCGATATCTTCGCATTCATTGGTACCAACAAGGCCGCCAGTGACCTGAAGAAACTCCACCCCAAACCACACCGCTTGCGCGCGGCGCTGGGCCTGGATGCGAAGAATCCCGGCATCGTGTTACCGGAAGTCGATCTGGATAACGCCGTCAACGAAGCCGTCACCGGCTCACTGTCGTTCAACGGCCAACGCTGCACCGCGCTGAAAATCCTGTTCGTCCACGAAGACGTGGTCGATTCCTTCATCGAGAAGTTCAACGCCAAGCTCGCCACCCTCAAACCAGGGATGCCGTGGGAAAGCGGCGTGTCCCTCACCCCTCTGCCGGAAGCAAGCAAGGTGGATTATCTGCACGCTTTGGTCGCCGATGCCCAGAGCAAAGGCGCCAGCGTGATCAATCCCAACGGTGGTGAAACTCGTGCCTCCTTCTTCTACCCGGCAGTGCTGTACCCGGTAACGCCGCAGATGCGCGTCTACCAGGAAGAACAGTTCGGGCCGGTGGTGCCGATCGTGCCGTACCGTCATCTGGATACGGTGATCGATTACGTCCTGGAATCGGACTTCGGCCAGCAACTGAGTATCTTCGGCACCAACCCCGTGGCGGTAGGCCGGCTGGTCGACACCTTTGCCAACCAGGTCGGCCGGATCAACCTCAATGCCCAGTGCCAGCGGGGCCCGGACACCTATCCGTTCAACGGCCGCAAAAACTCTGCAGAAGGCACGTTGTCTGTACATGATGCGCTGCGGGTGTTTTCGATCCGTACCCTGGTGGCGACCAAGTTCCAGGAAACCAACAAGGAGCTGATCAGCGAGATCATCAGCGGGCGTAGTTCGAGTTTCCTGACGACCGATTACATCTTCTGAGGACAGCCGATCTGAACATGTTCAGAACCCAACGACTGCCGCCCCTATTGCGCCGGTTATTGCGTCCGTTGCTGGACCCGTACCGGCGTTATCAACACGCCAGGCTGATCCATGCGGTGCGGGTTTCGCTCGGGCTGCTGGCGTCGATCCTGCTCACCACCGGCATCAACTTGCCCCATGGCGAGTGGGCTTCGGTGACGATGCTGGTGGTGATCGGTGGCTTGCAGCACCACGGCAACATCGGCAAAAAAGCCGCCGAACGCGCGATCGGTACCCTGGTCGGGGCCGGCATCGGCTTGCTGCTGGTGCTGCAGCAGAGCTGGCTGGGAATGCCGTGGCTGACCTATTTAGCGATGTCGGTGGTCTGCGGTTTTTTCTCCTACCACGCCATCGGCAAAGGCGGTTACACGGCACTGCTGGCTGGCATTACCGTATTTATCGTTGCGGGGCATGGCGACAACCCGCTCAGCGATGGTTTGTGGCGTGGGGTCGACATCCTGATCGGGATTGCCCTGGCGCTTGCGTTTTCCTTTGCCCTGCCGCTGTACGCGGTGTTCTCCTGGCGCTACAACCTGGCCGATGCGTTACGCGACTGCGCAACCCTCTACGGACGGATAATCAACGGCCAGTCGGTCACTGACGACGAGCATCATCGGCTCATAGGGCGCCTGAATAGCGTGATGGTGCAACTGCGCTCGCTGATGCCGTCGGTGTCCAAGGAAGTGAAGGTCTCCATGACCGAACTCGACGCCCTGCAGCGCAACTTACGTATGTGCGTGTCCACCCTGGAAATACTCGCCAACACCCGACCCGATGCCAGTGATCCGGCTGCCATGGGCCACCTGCAAACATTGTTGAAAGCCGAGCATCGGCTGATTCGAGTACAGCTGGTGGGCATGGCCCGCGCGCTGAAAACCGGCGCCTATCAGCGTCTCAACCGGCCTGTCGAGCCGGCACCGGACCCAAGCCTGGAAGCACCGGTGTACAGCCCACTGGATGGTTATCGGTTATTGATCCTGCAACTGCTCGCCAACATCGACGAGATGCGCCAACGCCTGGCGAAAACGGCGCCGCGGTGGAGTATTTGACCTACTGCGCCACGCGGTGGCGCAATCCCAGGCTCCAACCCTGCTGCATACCCGCCGCTGCCAGCAAAATCGCCGCTACCCCGATCCACTGCAGCATCTGCAGCTGATGACGAAACGCAAACCAATCAACAAAGATGGCCGCGATCGGGTAGACAAATGACAACGCCCCGGTCAATGCAGTCGGCAGTTTCTGAATCGCGCCATACAGCAACACATACATCACCCCTGTGTGCACAATGCCCAGCGTCACCAGGCTAGCCCAGGCACTCGGTGCTTGCGGCAGCGCGGAGAAATGCGCAAACGGCGCGAGCAGCAGCACCCCTGTGCACACCTGGATCAATGCGATCAAATGCGGCGCAGTGCCGGTCAGGCGCTTGATGATCAAGGCGGCGATGGCATAAAGAAACGCCGCACCCAACGCCAGCGCGATCCCCATCAGGTAATCATTGCCACTCTCGCCCTGAGTGCCGTGGGCACTGACAATCGCCAGCATCCCCATGAACGAAATGCCCAACCAGAACAGTTTCTGCAGGGTGATTTTCTCGTTGAGGAACACTGCCGCCAACCCTACCAGCATGAACGGCTGGACGTTGTACACCGCTGTACCGATGGCAATCGATGCCCGCGAGTACGACCCGAACAACAGCACCCAGTTGCCGACAATCGCCATGCCGCTCAGCACCGCCAGCAGGAACGTCGTGCGGGTCAGCATGCCTGGACGCAGGAAACCGAACGCCGCGCAGATCAATAACAAGGTGCCAGCACCGAACACGCAACGCCAGAACACCACGTCCAGCACCGGCTGCCCGGACACCAATACGAACCAGCCGATGGTGCCGGAAATCAGCATGGCGGCGGTCATCTCGAATGACCCGCGACGAATTGTTTTGTCCATCATCAGACTCCTGTGATTGAAGCCAGATTATGCCAACCGCCGCCCTCACGCCTCCAGAGCAAAAAGCAGGCTAGAATTCCAATCTGCCTTTTTTATCAAGGTGAATTCGATTAACTGCCTAACGGAGGCTCTGCCATGACCGACGACATCGACCAAGTGCTCATCAAGGCCTTGATGGAAGACTCGCGGCGCTCGCTCAAGGCCCTGGCAGGTATCAGCGGCCTGTCTTCGCCCAGCGTTGCCGAGCGCTTGCGCCGACTGGAAGAACGCGGCGTGCTCAAAGGCTATACCGTCGAGATCGACCCCAAATGCTTCGGCTATCAGCTGCAGGCCATCGTGCGCATCCGTCCGCTGCCAGGGCAATTGCAGGAAGTGGAACGGCAGATCCAGGCGATCCCCGAATTCACCGAGTGCGACAAGGTGACTGGCGACGATTGTTTCATCGCCCGTCTGCATGTGCGCTCCATGGAACAGCTGGACACCCTGCTCGACGGCCTCAACACGCATGCCGAAACCAACACCGCGATCGTGAAAAAAACCCCGGTCAAACGCCGCTTACCACCGATGGAGTGAGTGATATTCTATTGCGAAACACGTAGATTGAGGGTTTTCCAGCTAGGGATTGGCAGCATGAAAATTCAGGTCATGGCATTGGCAGCGCTGATGCTCGCAGGTTGCGGGACGGTCCAGACGGTAATACGCGGCGATGAAGCAGCCTCGAAAATCCTCAAGGAACAACAAAGCTACTGCGGCGCAGTACCGCGCATCTACAGTGGCGTGACCTTCGACTTCTGCTACCTCAATGCCCCGCTCGAAAGAGGACGTGAATCCGACGTGCATACCACGGCGCCTGCCATCGTCCTGGTCGACGTGGTGCTTTCCGGCGTGATGGACACCTTGGTGCTGCCCTACACGATTTACCGGCAAAAGGTTGACGGCAGCATTATCGTGACCAACTGACCTGGATTCCAGGCAATAAAAAACCCGCCGCAGCGGGTTTTTTACTTAGCGCCAACGATTAATCATCGCGGCTCATGATGCCAAACAGCTGCAACAAACTGATGAACAGGTTGTAGATCGATACATACAGGCTGATCGTAGCCATGATGTAGTTGCGCTCGCCGCCGTGGATGATGGCGCTGGTCTGGAACAGAATGCAGACCGAGGAGAACAGCACAAAACCGGCGCTGATCGCCAGCTGCAGGCCGCTGATCTGGAAGAAGAAGCTCGCAACCACGGCACCCAGCAACACGAAGAAACCTGCAGTGATGAAACCACTGAGGAAACTCATGTCCTTGCGCGAGATCAGCACATAAGCCGACAGGCCGCCGAACACCAGCGCGGTCATGGCGAAAGCCGAGCTAACCACTTCCGCCCCGCCCTGCATACCCAGGTAGCGGTTGAGGATCGGGCCGAGCAGGAAACCCATGAAACCGGTCAGGGCAAACGCCGACACCAGGCCCCACGCGGAGTCACGGAGTTTGTTGGTCAGGAAGAAAAGGCCGTAGAAACCGATCAGCACCACGAAGATATTCGGGTAGCCAACACGCATCTGCTGGGCGACATAGGCCATCACGCCGCTGAATGCGAGGGTGAGAGCGAGTAGGCCGTAAGTGTTGCGCAAGACGCGGCTAACCTCTAGCTGCTCAGCCTGCACGCCGTTATTAACTGCGTAATCCTGTTCGCGCATGGCGACACTCCTGTT
The DNA here is from genome assembly GCF_023072615.1 of Pseudomonas violetae. Classification (GTDB taxonomy): domain Bacteria; phylum Pseudomonadota; class Gammaproteobacteria; order Pseudomonadales; family Pseudomonadaceae; genus Aquipseudomonas; species Aquipseudomonas violetae. Next base: position 10,051 of record NZ_JAKNRW010000055.1, on the reverse strand, counting down.
GGTTTGAAACGTTCAGTCGCAAAGATCATAACAGACGCCTTGTAACAAGCTACTCAGAGAGTTTGACAGTGTGTTTCATTCAGGTATTATGGCGCCCGCAACGCAAACGGAGGTGTGGCCGAGTGGTTTAAGGCAACGGTCTTGAAAACCGTCGACTGTAACAGGTCCATGAGTTCGAATCCCATCGCCTCCGCCATATTTGTACCGACAAAGCCCTGATTATTCAGGGCTTTGTCGTTTCTGACGCGCGCAGATGCTGTCCCAGCGTTTTGCGCATGTTTGCGGCCATTTCCGCAACGTGCGTGAGGCCAAGGCGCAGCTCGATGAGGCGCGTCTGTAACTGTCATACGCAACCGTGACGCGCCGGCCGACGGCATCGCGGCCAAGGTCGACGACCTGCAAGTCGGCAATTATCTCAATAACGGTGCGCCGGCCTTCGCGCTGATTTACAACCATGAGATCTGGGTCGAAGCCAAATTCCGCGAGACGCAAGTCAGCCACATGCGCCCCGGGCAGACCGCGACCATCTCCATCGATACCTGCCCCGATCGGCAGTTCAAGGCCCACGTCACCAGCATGAGCCCCGGGGCACGGTCCGACTTCGCCCTGCTGCCGCCCGAGAACGCCACCGGCAACTGGGTGAAAGTCGTGCAGCGTGTGCCAGTGCGGCTGGAACTGGACGAGTTCGATCCGGACCTGCCGCTGTTCTCCGGCACCAGCGCCACGGTCCGTGTCGATACCGGGCACCGCACGCCCTGGTGGCATCCACTCAAGTCGTTACTGACTGCGGGTGACTCCTGATGAACACCACCACTTCCATGGCAGCCGACCCCGCGCCCTGCGCTTCGTCGCCCTGCTCGCGACCTACCTGCAATCGGCCAACCTGCCGTTGCCCAACGCGGCGCGGCGCCTGATTCAGGGCAGCCTGTCGATGACCGACGACCAGGCCGGGTGGATCTTCACCGCGTATCTCGCGGCCAGCGCCATCACCACGCCGGTCGCACAATGGCTGGCCGGCCGCTTTGGCTTGAAGCTCGTCTATCAGGCTGCTCTCGCCGGGTTCGCTCTCGGCCTGTGGCTTGGTACATTGACCACCAGGATACCCGCGACGTGTACGGGCATGTGATTTACGACGGCGAGGTCAAGTTGATCGACACCTGGCGCGCCCTGGAAAGCCTGGTGGATCAAGGTCGCTGCAAATCCACCGGCCTCTCGGTCATCACCCTCGACGCCCTCAACGAAATAGTTGCCGCCGCGCGGATCAAACCGGCTGTGGTGCAGATCGAATTGCCGGAATGGGAGCTGCTGGAGTTCTGCAAAGAGCACGGCATCCTCCTCCTCGCCTTCGCCCCGCTGGGCCATGGCATGCAGCCGAATGTGCTGGAGGATGCAGTGATTACCGGTATCGCCAAACGCGTACCTGTGGCTGACCACCGGCGTGTCCGCCATCAACGTGCGTCGCCACGCCAACGTCAAGGAGTCGCTGGTCGCCAACACCACCGCCGTCCCCACCGACGTGACCTACGACAACTGGAGCCTGGCGCCGCGGATCGGCGTGCGCTACCCGTTCAATCCGAACCTGCAGGTGTTCGCCAACGTCAGCCGTTCGGTGGACTCACCGGCGTCCCGGGAATACTCCGGTTCCGGCCACACCGCGCCCTATGTGCGGCCGCTGGTGGAGCGGAAAGCCAACACCGTGGAGGGCGGCATCCAGGGTTGCGCAGGGATCTTCGACGGCAGCCTGGCGCTGTATCGCTCGAGGGTGAAGGACGAGTTGCTCAACGTCCAACTGATCGGCGCCACCCCTAACGCCGCCGTCACCGGCGCGTTTAACGCCACGCCGACGATTCACCCGGGCGTTGAAGCCGGTTTAAACGCTCGCCTGTGGGACAACGACAGCGGCGAGCAGGTCTACCAGCGTCAGGTGTACACCTACAACGACTTCTACTACCGCCATGACCCACCCTTCGGCGACAACCAACTGCCGGGCATTCCCAACCACGTGTACCAGGCTATACCGAGGTCAACGTACAGTCGGCTTCGCGCACCGCGGTGGATTACGCCAACAGTTTATATGCGCCCACCTACACAATCTTCGGCGCGAACGTGGGCTACGAAACGCCGAACAAGGACTGGAAGGTGTCACTGGACCGGAAAAATCAGGCGAACAAGAAATACGTTACCGCAGTGCAGCCGCTGTACGACGCCAAAAGCCAGGACGCCGCGGCGCTGTTCCCAGGTAGCGGGATCGGCGCCTACGTGGCGGTGGAAATGCGCTACTGATGCCGGGCCGGGCCTTGGATCCAATTTGCCCCGCTCTGCCTGGTTAGCTGCTAACCTCAGGTCAGGGACGAACTGGACAGAGGATGACGTATGGGCAATACACCCAAGCACGGCTGGACCTGGGCCTACCAAAAACTTCGCGGCCTGCACTGCTCGCGTCTGACTGCGCTGTATCGGGCGACCCTGTACGCCGTGCGCGGCGATACTGGGACGCTCACCAGCGGTGATAATTGGCAGAAGATTCGTTTGCGCCGTTAAACACCGGACTGTTTCACGATCTGACGCAGGCTGCTGCAGGTAACGCTGACACCGCTGCAACCCGACCGTTCGTCCGCTGGCCAGCACCTATGGCCCGCGCATTCTTCCAATGTTGGGTTAATCACTCACAAGGAAGATTCAACATGATGAACAGAAAATGTGCGGTGCTCACACTTGTAGGTCTCATGTCAGCCTTCTCGCTCAACGCTTTCGCGGCCGGCGAATCCACCAGTGGCACGCCTTCGGCGGATGGCACCAGCCAGACCCGCGACCCGGCGCCTAAAGCCACCAACGCCGATCCGGATGCTGCCTCGCTGCCTCAAGGCTCGGACGGCAACACCACCGACAACGGCCCAACGCCCAGCGGTTCCAAGGCGGGCGGTGCGGACAAGGCCGGTGGCGGCAGCAGCAGCGGTGGCAGCGGCGGTAGCTGATCGCAGCTCAGTTTGCTGCGAACACTAGCAGTCACTGCGCAAGCAACTGTGGGAGCCAGCAGTCACTGCAAAAACAACTGTGGGAGCCAGCCTGCTGGCGATGAACTCAACAACGACGCGTACGTCCAGAATGCACGCGTCATCGTTGAAGTCCATCGCCAGCAGGCTGGCTCCCACAGGTATTACTCAAGCATTCAACAAATCAACAACACTTCGGCCCGGCCTTGCTCCCGTACCGCGCCTCCTGCCGCTCCCTGAAGAACATCTCATAATCCATCAGCGGCTGGTCCGGGTGCTTGGTCTGCATGTGCTCCACGTAGTTGTCATAGTCAGGCATCCCCACCATCAACCGCGCAGCCTGCCCCAAATACTTGCCCAGCCGACTCAAGTCATTAAACATGCTGCCCTCCTCCCTCAAGCCTCTGGCAGCGCCTGATACGGTGCTTCCTTATCCGTGCGTTCCTTGCTACCCCAGGCAGCAATACCGACCTTCAGGGCAAAGAACAGGATGCTGAACACCACCAGCAGGAATAGCGCCGTCAGTGTCGCGTTGGTGTAGGCGTTGTAAATCACGTGCTGCATCTGGTTGATGTCCTTGGCCGGTGCCAGAATCTGCCCGTTGTCCATGGCATCGCTGTACTTCTTCGCCAGCGCGAGGAAGCCGATCGCCGGGTTGGCATCAAACAGCTTGATGAAACCGGCGGTGGTGGTGCAGATCAGCAGCCACACAGCAGGCAGCATGGTTACCCACACATAACGCTGACGTTTCATCTTGATCAGCACCACCGTCGCCAGCATCAGTGCGATACCCGCCAGCATCTGGTTGGAGATACCAAACAGCGGCCAAAGGGTGTTGATGCCGCCCAGTGGATCAATCACGCCCTGATACAACAGATACCCCCACATCGCCACGCACCCGGCGGTGGCAATCAGGTTGGCGGTCCAGGAGTCCGTGCGTTTGAGCGCGGGGACGAATGAGCCCAGCAAATCCTGGAGCATGAAACGCCCCGCACGGGTACCGGCATCCACCGCCGTCAGGATAAACAGCGCTTCGAACAGAATCGCGAAGTGGTACCAGAACGCCATGGTGTTTTCACCTGGCAGCAACTGGTGCAGGATCTGCGCGATGCCCACGGCCAAGGTCGGCGCACCGCCGGCACGTGCCAGGATGGTGGTCTCGCCGATATCCCGGGCCACCGCTTCCAACACGTCCGGTGTAATCGCAAAGCCCCAGCTGCTGACCGTCTGCGCAACCGTCACCGCATCGGAACCGACGATCGCAGCCGGGCTGTTCATGGCGAAGTACACCCCCGGCTCGATCACCGAAGCAGCTACCATGGCCATGATCGCCACGAAAGATTCCATCAACATGCCGCCGTAACCGATGTAACGGGCATGCCCCTCGCTGGCCAGCAACTTCGGGGTAGTGCCGGAAGCGATCAGCGCATGGAAACCCGACACCGCACCGCAAGCGATGGTGATAAACAGGAACGGAAACAGACCGCCTTTCCACACCGGGCCAGTGCCGTCGATGAACTGGGTCAGGGCTGGCATTTTCAGGTCGGGCATGGTCACCAGAATGCCGATCGCCAAGGCCATGATGGTGCCGATTTTCAGGAAGGTCGACAGGTAGTCACGGGGCGCCAGGATCAGCCACACCGGCAACACCGCAGCGACAAAACCGTAACCAATCAGCATCCAGGTAATCTGGATCCCGGTGAAGGTAAACGCCTTGGCCCACACCGGGTCAGCAGCAATTTGCCCGCCCAGCCAGATCGAACCCAGCAGCAGCAACACGCCCACTACCGAGATCTCGCCAATGCGGCCTGGGCGGATGTAGCGCATGTAAATGCCCATGAACATCGCGATCGGGACGGTCGCCATCACGGTGAACATGCCCCACGGGCTGTCGGCCAGGGCTTTCACCACGATCAGCGCGAGCACCGCGAGAATGATGATCATGATCAGGAAGCAGCCGAACAATGCGATGGTGCCAGGGATGCGGCCCATTTCCTCACGGACCATATCGCCCAGGGAGCGACCGTTACGGCGGGTGGACAGGAACAGCACCATGAAGTCCTGCACCGCACCGGCCAGCACCACCCCGGCGATCAGCCACAGGGTACCGGGCAGATAACCCATCTGCGCCGCCAGCACCGGACCGACCAGGGGCCCCGCGCCGGCAATGGCCGCGAAGTGGTGACCGAACAGCACGTGTTTATTGGTGGGAACGTAGTCCAGACCATCGTTGTTGAGCACGGCAGGCGTGGCTCGGTTGGGGTCCAGCTGCATCACCTTGTTGGCGATGAACAGGCTGTAGTAGCGATAAGCGACGAGGTAGATGGCGACTGCTGCGACTACGATCCACAGGGCGTTGATGGCTTCGCCGCGGCGCAGGGCCACGACACTCAGCGCGAACGCACCCAGGACAGCCACGGCAAACCAGGCAAGGTGTTTAGCCAGACGGGGCATATGCGTCTCCTGCCGACAGCGCATGGCTGCGGCGGTAATTTTTATAATTGTGTCCGCTGTGCGGAGCTGGCCCAATATCCGCGCATGCCGTCCATAAATAAATCCGCAGAACTACGTACAACCGGACTACGTAGTTCTACGTAGATGCCCCCCCCCCCGTTTAGACGCCCAAGCCCACCCCTGTGGGAGCGAGCCTGCTCGCGATAGGGTGTGTCATTCAACAATGATGCTGGCAGATCCACCGCTATCGCGAGCAGGCTCGCTCCCACAAGGGGTTTGGCATTTCAATTGATCGAAATCCCCGCTACAGGTCATTCCGTCCAGCAGCGCTACAGAACCCGCGTATCTTTGGCATATGATGCCGGGCTCTCGCTTTCCCCTCGGCCCGGACAGGAGCCCAGATGCAACTCAAACACAAAATCGTTGCCCTCGGGATCCTGCCGCTGGTCCTGGCAATCGCCGTCATCTGCGCCCTGGTGATCTCCCTCAACCGCCAACTCGGCGACCAGCAGGCCCAGCTCATCGAAGACAGCATCCTGGCCAGCAAGCGCGCCGAACTGAAAAACTACGTCGAAATGGCGCAAAGCCTCATCGCCCCCCTCTACGACGACGGCCACGGCGACGCCCAGGCCCAACAAAAAGTCCTGGAAGAACTGCGCAAACTCAGCTTCGGCATCAACGGCTACTTCTTCGTCTACGACCGCGAAGGCCGCAGCCTGATGCACGCGCGCCAGTCCGAACTGGTGGGCAAATATCTCTGGGACATGCAAGACCCCCACGGCCTGCCCGTCATCCAGGCCCTGCTGAAAAGCGCCCAATCCGGCGAAGGCTTCCAGCGCTACGCCTGGAACAAACCCTCCTCCGGCCAGGTCACCGACAAACTCGCCTACGTGATCATGCTCGACCGCTGGGGCTGGATGCTCGGCACCGGCATCTACCTGGAAGACGTCGAGCGCGCCACCCAGCAAGCCCGTGACGAAGTCGCCCAAGGCATCCGCAAAACCATGCTCGCCATCGCCGCCGTCGCCCTGGTCGCGGTACTGCTGGTCTTCGCCAGCGGCATGACCCTCAACGTCAGCGAGCACCGCCTCGCTGACAAAAAACTCCAGCGCCTGACCCAACGCATCGTCAGCCTGCAGGAAGAAGAACGCTCCCGGGTCTCCCGCGAGCTGCACGACGGCATCAGCCAGGTGCTGGTGTCGATCAAATTCCAGTTCGAACTGGCCAGCCTGGTCCTGGAAAACGGCCAGGATCGCGGCCTGGGCATCCTGCGCGAAGCCACCGAACGCCTGGGCGAAGCCATCGGCGAAGTCCGCAGCCTGTCCCACGACCTGCGCTCATCCCTGCTCGACACCCTCGGCCTGCCCGCCGCAATCGGCCAGCTCGCCGCCGAATTCGAACAACGCAGCGGCCTCAAAGTGAACTACAACGACAACGAATTCGCCTGCGACCTCGTCGACGGCGCCGCCGTCTCGCTATTTCGCATCGTCCAGGAAGGCCTGACCAACATCGAACGCCACGCCCAGGCCAGCAACGTCGACATCACCCTGCACGGCTGCCCACAGGGCGTGCGCCTGACCCTGGTCGACGACGGCATCGGCTTCAACGTCGCCCAGGTCGAACGTCGCCACACCGGCATCGGCCTGCGTAATATCCGCGAGCGAGTCGACCACTTCGGCGGCCAGTTCACCCTGACATCGACACCGGGCCGCAGCGAACTCGATGTACTGCTGCCCCTCAAACCCACCGGCGCTCCCCGCTGATCACCACCACAACAAGAGTGAATAGCCGCGATGAACCTGCCCTCCCCGATCCGCGTCGCCCTGGTCGACGACCACTCCCTCGTCCGCGACGGCATCAAGGCCCTGCTGTCCGTCATGGCCAACCTGGAAGTCGTCGGTGAAGCCGAAAACGGCGCAGACGCCATCGACATGATCGGACGCTGCCAACCCGACCTGGTATTGGTCGACATCGGCCTCAAGGACATGAACGGCCTGGAACTCACCCGGCTGCTGCGCAACCGCTACCCGGCGCTCAAAGTGCTGGTGCTGAGCATGTACGACAATCACGAATACGTCAGCGAGTCCGTGCGCGCCGGGGCCAGCGGCTACGTCCTGAAAAACTCACCCTCCCGGGAAATCATCGCCGCCATCGACGCCATCACCAACGGCGGCTCCTTCTACAGCGCCGAAATTGCCCAGCGCCTGATCGCCGACAAAAACACCGACAACGAACTGACTCCTCGGGAAAGCCAGGTGCTGTACAAAATGGCCCAAGGGCTGAACAACAAGGAAATGGCGCGGGAACTGGATATCAGCGTGCGTACGGTGGAGACGCATCGTTTGAGTATTCGTCGTAAATTGAATATTGATAAGCCGGCGGCGTTGGTGAAGTATGCGATTGATCATGGGATTATTTCGCGGTAGGCGGATCCATCTCAGTAGACATGAAGGGCATGCAGCCGTGAATCATATCGGCATGAACTCATCGCCATCCGTGGATGGATTTTTTGCGGTTAACATCGGCAACAGTGGGCCTCGCAGCTAGGGAAACTCTGAAAAAGACTTCCAAATCTGGTGAAATACGCCAGTCCCAAGCACTGAACGGTTGAGTCCCGATGAAGCAGATGTCCTTCGCTGACGCCGAATACGCTGGCAAACGCAAACAAACCCGCCGTGAACGCTTCCTGATCGAGATGGATCAGGTCGTGCCCTGGAATGGCTTGGTCAAACTGATCGAGCCACACTATCCAAAGGGCGAAGGTGGTCGCCCAGCCTATCCGTTGATGGCGATGTGCGGGTTCATCTGATGCAAAACTGGTTCGGCTATAGCGATCCGGCCATGGAAGAATCGCTCTACGAAACTACGATCCTGCGACAGTTTGCAGGACTGCACCTGGATCGGATTCCGGATGAAACCACAATCCTCAATTTCCGCCGACTGCTGGAAAAACATGAGCTGGCCGGTGGGATGTTGCAGGTCATCATTGGCTATTTGGGCGACCGTGGTTTGTTGCTGCGCCAAGGCACCGTGGTCGATGCGACGATCATTCATGCGCCGAGCTCGACCAAGAACAAGGACGGTAAACGCGATCCCGAAATGCACCAGACGAAGAAAGGAAATCAGTATTTCTTCGGGATGAAAGCGCACATCGGTGTCGATGCCGAATCCGGTTTGGTGCATAGCGTGGTGGGCACGGCGGCGAATGTAGCGGACGTAACTCAGGTCGATCAGTTACTACACGCAGAAGAAACTTACGTCTCTGGCGACGCGGGTTATACCGGTGTCGAAAAGCGTCCCGAGCATCAAGATCGCCAAATGATCTGGTCGATTGCAACGCGGCCGAGCAGTTATAAAAAGCATGCAAAGAAAAGCCTGATAGGGCGCATGCGTCGCAAAATCGAATACGCGAAAGCTCAACTGCGCGCCAAGGTTGAGCATCCGTTTCGAGTGATCAAGCGCCAGTTTGGTTATACGAAAGTACGCTTCCGAGGCATGCTGAAAAACACTGCGCAACAGACCACGCTGTTTGCTCTGTCCAACCTGTGGACGACGCGAAAACGATTGCTGAATACAGGAGCGGTGCGCCTGTAATGCGGACAATGGGCGCTAAAAAGCGCTTGTTCGAAGAAAAAAGAGGAATTGGGCGAGGCAAAGGTCTGATTTTCGATTGAATCGATGTTTTTTGAAACCCTGAAGCAACGGGTGGGTTAAAAACGTCTGCCTACTTCAGACCTTCCTTAGGTCCGGGGCATGCCCATACATCCGCTCAAAACGCGCAGCCACAGCTTTTCGGTATGAACCTTGAAGCGAGGAAATTCTAACGTCGTGAGTGCCAGGTGACCACACAAGCTCGCCTCGGTTAGCAGCCCGCGTAAGCGCGTTCTGTTTCTTAACAAACTGCCTTTGCAAGAAGCCGCGCTCAGAAGCTGATAGGTCAGATTTACTCAGGATTTTAGGCTTGTTCACATTCAATGTTGTCGAACATGTCCAACCTAAAGGATCGACCCAACTGATAGGATTTGGTGCCTGTTGATAGAGATTGACGCTTCCAGCCAACCCAATCGGGTCCTGCGTAATAAACCGCCCAACCTCCGGATCATAATACCGAAACGTATTGTAATGCAGCCCCGTCTCATCATCAAAATACTGCCCCTGGAACCTCAGGTTCTGCTCTACCTCGCTCACCGCCAGCTTTTCGAGCGCGCCCCAGGCTTTGTACGTCGCCTGCCAGACAATCTGCCCCGCCCGGTCAGTCATCTCCAACGGCGTACCAATCTGGTCGGTATGAAAGTAGTAGAGCTTCTGTTCTTCCCCCTCGCTCTGATCGACTCTGGCTAACGGCGCATAGCTCCCCGGCTCATACACATACAGGCTGCTCTGCCCCGGCGCCTCTTCGCGCAGCATGCGCAGGCCTTGCCACAGGAAGTTCTTGTGTTCGGTTTTCCCGCCGATTACCGACGTCTTGGCAACACGTCTTCCCAGGCTGTCATAGCGGTACATGCCAGTACTTTCAATCTGGCTGTGGACCATCGTTTCAGCCCTGACCAGCCGATTCTCACAGTCGTAAGTAAACGTCTGCAGCTTGCTGATACCGCTGCGCT
>NZ_JAKNRW010000054.1 GCF_023072615.1 Pseudomonas violetae | reverse complement strand
GTTTGGTTATACGAAAGTCCGCTTCCGAGGCTTGGTGAAAAACACCGCGCAGCAGACCACACTGTTTGCCTTATCGAACCTTTGGATGATACGAAAACGACTATTGAATGCAGGCGAGGTGCGCCTGTGATGTGGACAATGAGCCCTGAAAAAGTGCTCTTCCGCAAAAAATAGTGAACTGACAGGAGGAAAGATCTGGTTTTCGATTAAGTCGGTGTTTTTTGAACCTCAGACAGCGAGGCCGTTAAAAACGGCTGCTTACTTCAGACCTTCCTTAGGCTCTATATTCGGCGGCTTGCGGGGCTGGCCCTGCCCGACTGTAAGCGTTTTGAGCACGGTGCATCACTACTAAGTAGATCAGTTTCAGACAAATCTCATAGTCTTTCGGAAAACTCCTACATACAAAAATGAAATTCATAAAATTTCATAATTGTTCATGGCGTTTGATTATTTATTGGTTGTTTTTGATCTCGCTAGCTGACTAAACTTCCCCCATCATGGAATTTCCTACCATGCAGTACGCTAAGTATTACTTTTGCTTTGACTGCCTGGTTTTCGTGACGGAATTTTCCGTTGCGTAGGAGTGTGTCTGGAGGACTTATGGCTTCAAACAGTTTTCAAAACGAAGTGCCTAAAGCGCGGGTCAATATCAAACTCGACTTGCACACCGGCGGCGCCCAGAAGAAAATTGAATTGCCCCTTAAGTTGATGGTGATGGGCGATTACAGTAACGGTCAAGAACAGCGCCCGTTGTCTGAAAGAAGTAAAGTCGGCATTAATAAAAACAACTTCGACAGTGTGTTGGCTGAGTTCTCTCCCAGCCTGAAGTTGGCCGTGGAAAATACCCTGGTTGATGACAAGAGCGACACCCCTGTCGCATTGAACTTCCAGAGCATGAAAGATTTTGAACCTGAACAGGTGGCGCGGCAAATTCCGCAGCTGCGAGCCCTGCTGGCGATGCGCAACCTGTTGCGTGACCTCAAATCCAACCTGTTGGATAACGCCACCTTTCGCCATGAGCTGGAACGCATCCTCAAGGATGACGCGCTGAGTGATGAGCTACGCGCCGAACTGGCCGCTCTGGCGCCACCAGAAGCACGTTAATTGCCGTTTATTGCCCAGGTTCGTTAATAAGGAAGTTTTTCATCATGTCCGCAGAACAATCATCCGCCCCCTCGCAGCTGACTAAAACCCGCGACGCAGACAGCAGCCAAGGTGTCTATGGCGCCTTGTTCGCCAAGATCAACCTCAGCCCGGTGGCACAGTTGAGCGGCGTTGAAGCGTTTCAAGACGTCGAGGCCTTGTCCGAGACGTCTGCGGATGAACGCGTCACTGCGGCCGTCAGTGTGTTTTTGAGCCTGCTCAAACAGTCGTCGCAAAAAGTCGAGCGCCTGGATAAAACCCTGCCCGAGGGGACTACAACATCAAGTCGGCGCACTTCGACTACCTGGGCCCCGCTCAGCAAGTACTGGATATGCCACAGCCACCTCAATTGACCGAGCATCAATCCAAGTCCCAGGGGCTTATGGATTTCTCTGGCTGATCCCTTTGCAGAACCAGGAGTGAAGTACACCATGGCCAGCTTGTTCTCTCAGTTTTTTGATCTTTTCAGTAGTGATCGGAAGGCACCGACTTATGTGTCAGATTCATCGGTTTTGCGGACGCCGGAGACTCCTCCTGCTCAGCCTCAGGCGCCGGTACCCGCCAGCACTGCCAAGCTGCAACCGCTGAAGAACTGGAGCCATCCCTTCAAGGACAAAAATCCCCCACTGCTGCAATTGACTCAATTGGCTAAGGCGGCGTCGGGTTACTACCCGTTGGGACGTAATGGCTTGTGGCACGGCGGCGTGCATTTTGACAGCGGCACCGCTGGTACCCAGGAACAATCCAGCGTGCATTGTCTGGCCGATGGTGAAGTGGTGGCTTACCGCATCGACAAGCACTCGCCGACCACGGCCTACTTCGTCAATACACTGACCGTGCAAAAACCCTTCTCACGCAATTTTGTGCTGGTACGCCATCGCCTCGAAGCCCCGAAGATCGAGGGCAGTACGGACATACCGCCCAGCCTGACCTTCTACAGTCTGTACATGCACCTGCAGGACTGGGCTGACTACCAGAGTGACCCTGCCATCGCCCGCCCGGCGTTCTGGCCCGAGGGGCAGACTCGTCGGGTCAAGGCGACAGTGAAAGACGTAGTCCCAGGCCATCCTGGGCAGCAGGGCTTGAATGTGCGTAACCAGGCACAGCGGGGTAAGGTGCTTGCTCTCCTGCCACGGGGCGCGGAGGTGACCGTCAGCGGTGAGGGTGATTACCGCAAGCTGGAAAACACCACCGGGCCAGACGTTCTGAAAAGTGCTGATGGCTCACTGCTCGGCTACCTTTCCATTAACTTCTTGGAACCCATCGCCGAGGGCGAGTATCAGGTCAAGGGTAATCCCTCACTCAACGTCCGCGCTGAGGCGAGCGCTAGCAGTACCATTATTACGACGCTGCCAAATGGCACTGAAGTGACAATTAGCGGTGAGGGCGAGTTTCGAAAGCTGGAGCGGGTGAACCAGTACGTTCATTTCAAATCACTGGAGGGCGCGCGTGAACCGATTGCTGACCGCATCGTGGTCCTCGACCAGCCCATAGCCATCAAGGCCGCTGATTTGATCGGTCACATCGGCCTGTATCAAGACAGCGGTGCAGAGCGCCCAGAAGAAAAACTGCACCTGGAAGTGTTCAGCGGCGATAACGTGGAAACGTTCATCAAGGACAGTCGGGACTGGGCGGACCTAATGCCTGCCACAGACAAAACCTGGTTAAAGCTAGCCAAGGGCACCACAGTGGTGACCCACCAAGTTAGTTTCAGCGCCACACAACCGCCCACTCTGAGCGAAGCCAGCACACCCAGCGATGCCGATCTATTGGTCCCTAAAAGCCTGCTCGATGGTCTGCCTGCCGAGAAAAAAATCGTGATCCCTGCGACGGCTGAACGCAAAGCCTGCAACTGGTACCGTCTTGAGGGATTGCTCCACGACGCCAACAACACGTTGCTCGACGGCTGGGTGCGTGAAGAAGTGGGAGTCACTCCCACTCCTTGGGTCAATCCGTGGTCGTGGGAGGGCTACGATACGATCTTCAACTACGACACCCCTCGGCAAGCTTTGGCCTCCTTTCTTCGGGCCGCTAACCGCTTTAGTGAGGACCAGCTCGAACGTCATGGCGCCTTGGCCGATGCGTCGGACAAAGGACCGATGAAGAGTCGTCTGTACGACATCATTGACCGTGACCGTGATGGCAAAATGACCGCTGAAGAGCTGCAAGCAGCGATTAACCTGCCAGCACACGCGCAATCGTTGTCGCAGTTGATCATCCACTACGAAAGCGAGTGGCACTACAAACCGCAGAAGTGGGACGCGCTGGACGAAGTGCTTGGCCATAGCGGCTCGACCCCACACCTGAACTGGTTGGCGGAGAAAGAGCGGATCAAGCAGATGAGTTGGTGGGATGAGGTGGCGACGAAGGTTGGGCTACCGGCGCATGGGCAGGTGTATCACATTCACCCGGTGGGAATGTCCGGTTTGTTTGCCCGGAGCTCTGAGCGTCAGCTAATAACACTTGCTATGCTGAAGAAGGCAAAGCCAAGTCTTACGGACGCCTATTGCGAAACAATCCTGCCTTTTTTGAATAAATATGCAAGGCTGTATGAGATTAATACTCCTATTAGAGTTGCTCACCTTCTAGCACAAGTTGGTCATGAGAGTGGGTTCAAAGTTAGGGAGGAAAATCTTCGCTATACAGCGGTTCGTATGAGGCAGATTTTTGGCTGTAGAAATAACCAAAGTGGCTATAACAGTTCGACTGACGAATGCATTGCCTTGCCAAGGCTTCGCCCTAAACTCTGGAGTGAGCCCGGTGTGTATGCACATAATGCCGTTAGCTTGGGAAGTTATGTTTATGCCAATAGGAATGGTAATGGAGATGAGGCGAGCCAAGAGGGGTAAAAATATCGTGGACGAGGGATTATACAGCTGACTGGAAAAAATAATTATCGGGAGTACTCTAGAATACATAATCAAAAGGACCCTTCTGATCCTAGAGATTTTGTGGCTGATCCAGACTTAATAGTTGGTGATTTAAAGTATGGGGTGGAGTCGGCTTTTGTCTGGTGGGACATGAACGGAATGAATGGCCTAATAGCGCGTTCGTATGCTGCTAAAACAGAAAATAATATTTCTCAACACGTCGCTGATATTTCGATAAAGGTAAATGGTGGCACCATTGGTTTGGCCGAGCGCGTCTCTCTCTTTAATGATCTACGCAATATGATCGAAGCGGAGCTAAATAACTGATGAAGCAGATTGCTCTGATTATATTGTTTGGCTGCTCAGCGTATGTTTGTGCGGAAAGTAGAATTTACTATTTGAATCCTGCTTTTAATGGAATGGATAGGGCGGAGTTTGTATCGGTTGATGATGAGTTTGGCCAGACTTTAAAAGGTGGTCTTAAAAATGAAAGTGGAGAGCAGTATAGAATTCCCGATATATGTGAGCCCGAAGGAGGAGACGCTGAGCTAAGTGATGCCTATACGGTCAAAGGAAAAAATAAGTACTTTTTATTTATATGTGCTTGGCCCGTTCAACACTCTGGAGTTGGCCTTAATGGCATCCAATATGAAACTTTTGTTTATGCTGGCAAGAATTTGGCCTCGATAGTCAAGAATAAACCGCTATCCCAGGCTCTATCCGGTTATGAAGGAAGCTTAGAGGGTGGTGGTAGCAGTTATGCTTGGTACGTCCAACGTATAATTGCTAGCGAGAAAATACTAGAGCTCGAAGCTGGAATGTCGACAGACTCTCTCATTCTAGCACATGGTATTGTTTTAACTCGCTTGAAAAACGGGGATTATGATGCAATTAAAAGCTATCTGAGTGCGGAGCGCATTCGACAGCTCTCTCTGGTTTTCCCGATCAGCAAGTCTACCATCGTTGCCTACAATGATTTTGGCTATGCTTTAGGTCTGTCTGGTGAAAAAAGCTTGGCGTACGAGGTTTTAAGTAAGGTAGAAAAGATTGATCCAGATAGAGTGGTTCTCAAGCTGAATATTGCAGATGTGTTATGGGCATCTGATAAGGAAAAATCGAAGGCGTACTATAAAGAGTATATTGGGCTTATGAAGAAGCATGGGAAGGAAAAATTAATTCCGGCAAGTGCGCTTGATCGTAGTGCTTCTAACTAGTAGTCGTATGCTGGTCGAGAGTTTACTTTGTTTCTCTCATATACCCTTACAAGGATAGGGCGCCTGTAGGCAGTACGGTCCGCTCTCCCATATTTCAAACTGTTAAGTCGTGCTTTTTAATTATGGTGCGATCAAAAAAACATTTACATGTGGTGGTGGCGCGGAGGTGGTCGTACAGGAATCAAACAAGATGTACTTGCTGAAAGATAGTCAGGTTGCAGTGGGGTATTCAATGGTAGGCAGATGTAAGGTCTCCTATGCGGCGAAGACAGAACTTGTCGCGATGTGGGCGAAATGCAACTCGATAGCTTTTTCAACAAGGTGATTAGCTCTCTATGAGTTGGGCTCTCCGTATTGACGGTAAGGATAGCGACTGTGGCATCGATTTATCGGGTTTCACAGCCTTTGACGTGATTCGGTAAGGTAAACCGGTGAGCAGTTCGATGCAGTTTAGGAAAACTATCGATGATGGCTCCGCCTTTGGAAGTATTGAGTGAACAAAGCCCCCGGGCGGGCAAGTAACTGGATTGTTTTTTGAGTAGGGATAAGGCATGAGAAACATCATTCGTATTGGCGACAAAACAACCGGCGGTGGCACTGTTCTATCGTAAGCGCTCCATAAACCCCACCGACTACAAGATGGGTAGAGCGCTTAGCTGGGCGATACCGGCGAGCAGTTCCACGGCAACAGCGCTTCGTAATCTCCAACCGAGGTCGCCAGTGGTAGCCGTTCTAATGCGTGGCGCAGCCACGCATAGGGCTCTTGGCCGTTGGCTTTGGCAGTCTCGACCAAGCTGTAAAGTTGAGCACTGGCGGTCGCGCCTTTGGGTGTGTCGCTAAACAACCAGTTCTTTCTTCCGATGACGAAGGGCCTGATCGCGCGCTCGGCAGCGTTGTTGTCGATTGGCAGATAGCCTTCCTCGACATACCGCTCCAGTTTGTTCCAGTTACTTGCCAGATAGCCGATGGCCTTGCCCAAGGCGTTCTGTGACGTAACTTGTGGCTGCGTCTTTTCCATCCAGCTTTTTAACTGAGCCAGTACTGGCAGACTCCGATCATGACGGCCGGTTTTACGATCGTCGTCACACGTATCCTTTAGATCACGCTCTACGCCATACAGTTTGTTGATCAAGTTCAGCGCGATGTCGGCACGTCCTGTCTTGCCTTTAGGCTGCACTTTTTGTGCTTCCACGAACTTGCGACGAGCATGCGCCCAACACCCTAGACGCTCGACCCCGGCTTGCGCGCCCAGCGCGTTGTAACCGGCGTAATCATCGGTCATCAGATAGCCGCGATAACCTTCGAGCAGGCGCGTCGGTACCTCCTGCGCACGGCTGGTGGAATAGTCAAAAAGGATCACTGGTTTATCTGGCGGGCCGCCGGTTTGCACCCACATCCAAGACTGGTTGCCTGGGTCTCGGTCAGGCTCTTTCAACACCTGCACGCGCGTTTCATCGCAGTGGACAACACGGCTGCCCAACAGGCTATCGCGCATTAAATTCAGCAGCGGCTGGAAGTGTTCACCGCACTGGATAACCCAGCGTGCCAATGTCTGGCGTGGGATATCGACGCCATGGCGGCTCAAGACTTTTTCGAAGCGGTGAAGCGGTAGTCCGTCGACGTACTTAGTGGTCAGCAACATCGCCAGAACACTCGGGCTGGCCATGCTTTTTTCAATCAGTTGAGCCGGCTTGTCAGCAGTGACCGGCGCCATCTCGCAGTCGCGGCAACCGTAAACTTTGCGAACGTGTCTGATCACACGGATCTGCATCGGCACGATTTCAAGCTGCTCGCTGACTTCTTCGCCAATAGTGTGTTTGCGGCAGCCGCAGACGCACGTCAGTTCATGTTCGGGAAGTTCGTGGATGATCTCGATACGCGGCAGATCGGCGGGCAGTGGCTTGCGTTTACCGCGGCGCTTGGTCGGGGCAACGACCTCTTCATCTGAGGTATCGTCCTCAGGCTCGACGACACTTTCCACTTCATTGAAGAGGGCCAGTTGCGGCGTTGCCGCATCAGCTGTTTGCTCGGACTTACGTCCGAACAGACGCTGAAGCAAGAGCGCATTCTGTTCTTCTAGGCGAACAATTTTGCCCTTATCCAACTGACGTTCGTCGAGCATCTTCCCAAGCATTTGCTTGAGCAGAACGGGATCATCTGGAAGATTTTCGGGCAAGGAATTCATGCCCTGGATTATACCGAATCAGGCTACGAATCGCGGCGTCAAAACTTGATGAGGACGGTTGCGCCAGAGGTCAAAGCCATCGAGCATCCAGTTGAGTTCCTGGACGGTCAGAACGATAGCCTCGTCGGTGGCGTCCGGCGATGTTTTGAATCGTTCGGACTCGAGGCGCTTGAGCCAAAGGCAGAAGCCGTTGCGCTCCCAGTACAAAATCTTCACCCGGTTGCGCGACTTGTTGAGGAAAACGAAAAGTACGGGGTCGAAGACCGCCACCTTTATATCCAACTCGACCAGCGCCGCCAGGCCGTCGATAGATTTTCGGAAGTCGACGGGCTTGGGGTACAGATACACTAATGAGATGGTCACCCCCGGCACCTTGTGAGGGCTACGCTTTCACAGGGTGTTTTATTTCGGAGACCTTAATCATGAGCGAGTTAGCATTGGTCGGTATCGATCTCGGCAAAAATACATTCCACCTGCACGGTCAGGACAAGCCAGGGCGAGAGCTGTTTCACAAGAAACTCTCTCGCCAGCAGATGATGAAGTTTTTCGGCAATCTCCCTGCATGCACCGTAGGTATGGAGGCTTGCGCTGGCTCGCATTTTGTGGCTAGAGAGCTGATGGCGATGGCGATGGGGCATAAGGCCAAGCTGATTTCGCCGCAGTTCGTCCGTCCATTTGTCAAAAGCAACAAGAACGACTTTGTAGATGCTGAGGCGATCTGCGAGGCTGCCGCACGTCCGACAATGCGTTTCGTCACACCCAAGACAGAGGTTCAGCAACTGCTTTCAATGATGCATCGCATGCGAGAATCTCTGGTGCACGATCGCACTAAAGTGGTCAATCAGATGCATGGCTTTCTGCTTGAATTCGGGATTAGCCTGCCGAAAGGCCCAACAATGATGAAGCGTTTGGCGAGTATTCTGAGCGAGCATGAACTGCCGATTCGACTGACGGTGTTGCTACAGCGATTGCATAAGCACTTCAGTTATCTGGATGAGCAGATCAAGGAAATGGATAAAGAGCTTATCGGCCAACTTGCCGACGATGATCTTGGCAGTCGTTTGCTGAGCATACCGTGTGTCGGCCCGATCACCGCCAGCTTGCTGGCTGCCGAAATGGGGGATGGCAAACAATACGGATGTAGCCGTGATTTCGCCGCGTCCGTAGGGCTGGTGCCCCGGCAGCACAGCACGGGCGGCAAGGCGACTCTGCTGGGAATCAGCAAACGAGGCGATAAGAACCTCAGAAGATTGTTGGTGCAGTGCGCCAGGGTTTACATGCTTAGGCTGAAATATCAGCACGGCGCTCTGGCCGATTGGGTGCGCTCAATGCTCTGTCGTCGCCACTCGAACGTCGTGGCCTGCGCTTTGGCCAACAAGCTGGCACGAATCGCATGGGCGATAGCGGCTCACCATACGCAATTTGAAACCGGGCCAGAGGCTTTAGCTGCCTGAAGCTGATGTTGTGCTGTGCTAAGAATCACCCACCTAGGTTTTGCGATGACTGAACAATCGATGACGTGAACGGCCCACCGGCCTGGCAAACAACCTGTGTCGAAAATCGGCTTTTGAAGCCGGTACACTTTTAAGGATTGCCAGGCGCGACTCTCATTGTGGCGCGGAGCGTGCTCCAACCAGACGCCGGATAGATTTAGGCAAGCCAACTAACCATCACTGATCAGCATTGCAAAAAAGGGGGTGACCATAGATTTTCGACTTTGGCATCGGGTCGCATCATGGCGAACTGGCTCCTGAGGGAATCGGGAGCACAGCATCCGGGATCGGATCAGCGCTTTGAATGTGGGGTTTATGGAGCGCTTACGTTATAACACCGTCGTCCGCTCGATGGACAACATGTTTACGTCATAGCGTGCCGTGCAAGTATTGAGCTTTGACGGTTTGGGCCGCCTTACCCCGCTACGCCGCCTCTATCCGCTTCCTGTTCGTCAGGCCAGCATTTTGCCTCGGGCTTCCTTCAGATTCACAGTCACCCGCGACACCCTTGCCTCTGGCTAACACTTCCCCTTGCCGGGTGTGTAGAGGACTTTCACCCCCAAGTCACCAGCGAGGCCACCACAGCCAAAAAAGCCCCGACGATTCGGGGCTTCGGTGTTTCCAGCTGTCATGCACAAACCTCTGTAGGAGGCGCCTGCTACAGGCAGGCGTGCGCCGTAATATCAGAAGTTCGCCGGGGTATTGGCGCTGATAATTTCCGCTTCATCCTGGCCGATATTGCGAAAGCGGTGCGGCAGCGTCGTCGGGAAGTAATAGCCATCGCCCGCGTTGAGCACGCTGATCTGGCCATCGACCGTGAGCTCGACCGTGCCGCGCGTCACCAGCCCACACTCCTCGCCTTCCGAATGCACAATCGGCTCTTCCCCCGAACTCGCCCCAGGCGCGTACTGCTCGCGCAACAGGCGCATCTGCCGACTCGGCACCGAAGCACCGATCAGCAGCAAGCGCAGCCCGTGACGGCCGAGGTCTGGCTGTTCGTTGGCGCGGAATACGTATTGGTGCTCGCGTGGCGGCTGGTCGAAGGTGAAGAAGTCGGCCAGGGACATGGGGATGCCCTCGAGCAGTTTTTTCAAGGAACTGACGGATGGACTGACGCGATTCTGTTCGATCAGGGAGATGGTGGCATTGGTGACGCCGCTACGCCGGGCCAGCTCGCGCTGGGACAGTTTGTAGCTTTCGCGTACTAGTTTGAGTCGTGAGCCCGTGTCCATGACAGCCTTATGCGAGGAAACTTAAGGGTTATGGGGGTGGATGGCGGGCGACTTGTGGCCGCGAAGGTACCGCTTCCCTGTCCCGGAGATTTGAAAGTCGGGTATTAAATCACGTTTGGGGGGGTTGCTGTAGGAGCGAGCTTGCTCGCGAAGAACGTCCAGACAACACGTTCATGCAGACAGCACGCGTTATCGTTGACGCCCACCTCGAGCGAGCTCGCGCCTGCAGGGAGGCGCCTGCTTTAGATACCGAAGCGATCACGCAGCGCGTAGTACGCGGCGCCCATGGCGGTCAACGGGGCCTGGAAGGTGCGGCCGCCGAGCATCGGCATGTGCGGCAGCGAGGCGAAGGCGTCGAAGCGCTCAGCGTCACCGCGGATCATTTCCGAGATCAATTTGCCAGCCAGGTGCGAGCAGGTGACGCCGTGGCCGCTGTAGCCCTGCATATAGTAGGCGTTTTTCTCGATGCGCCCGAATTGCGGCATGCGCGACATGGTCAGCAGGAAGTTGCCGGTCCAGCGGTAGTCGATCTTCACGTCCTTGAGTTGCGGGAAGGTCTTGAGGATTTTCGGCTTGATCAGCTGTTCGATGTCGTCCGGCTCACGGGCACCGTAGACCACGCCACCACCGTACAGC
This sequence comes from Pseudomonas violetae, assembly GCF_023072615.1. Classification (GTDB taxonomy): domain Bacteria; phylum Pseudomonadota; class Gammaproteobacteria; order Pseudomonadales; family Pseudomonadaceae; genus Aquipseudomonas; species Aquipseudomonas violetae. The sequence continues at coordinate 11,460 of NZ_JAKNRW010000054.1, read as the reverse complement.
AGACGGTTGTCGGCGGTCAGGCGGTAGTAATCAAGCAGGTAGTTGCAGTCTTCGACGCAGTAGTTGTTCTTGATCAGGCTGCGCGCCACCTGTTCGGACAACGGCTCGGTGACGACGATTTGCGAGCCGCACGGCATGCTTTTGCTGGTCACGCGATTGTCGAGGCCCTGGGGCAAATAGGCGTTGCCGGCGATCAGCAGGTACTTGGCGCGCACCACGCCTTTGGCCGTGCGCACGGTGATCGGCTCGCCGTAGGTGATTTCCACCGCCGCCGATTGTTCGTAGATGTTCCCGCCCAGGCCGATGATCGCCGAGGCTTCGCCCAGTGCCAGGTTCAGCGGGTGAATGTGACCGCCCTGCATGTCGAGCAGGCCGCCAACGTAGTTGTCGCAACCGACTTCACGCTTGATGTCGGCTGCATCGAGCATTTTCAGGTTTTTGTTGCCGTAGCGTTCCCAGCTGCTTTTCTGCTCGGCCAGGCCTTTGAGCTGCTTCTTGTTCAGCGCAGCGAAGATGCCGCCCGGCTTATAGTCGCACTGGATGTCGTAGTGCTGTATGCGCTGACGGATGATGTCGGCGCCTTCGAAGATCATGCTCCCGAGGACTTCAGCGGTTTTGTCGCCGTAGCGTTCCTCGATGACGTCGACGTCGCGGCTGTAGGAGTTGACCAGTTGGCCGCCGTTGCGACCGCTGGCACCGAAACCGACTTTGGCGGCTTCGAGCACGGTCACGCTATAGCCCGCCTCGCAGAGGAATAGCGCCGAGGACAAACCGGTGTAGCCGGCGCCGATCACGCAGACGTCGCAGTCCACGGCCTGCTCGAGTACCGGGAAATCGCCGGTGAAGTTGCGGGTGGCGGCGTAGTAGCTGTTTACATGAGTCTGTTTCATAGGTTTCTCCGATGGCCGCTGGCATGTGCCGGCGACCGTCGCTTTTTTATAGGTATTAGAGCTTGATCCAGGTCGCTTTCAGTTCGGTGTACTTGTCGAACGCATGCAGCGATTTGTCCCGACCGTTACCCGACTGCTTGTACCCGCCAAACGGCGCGGTCATGTCGCCGCCGTCGTACTGGTTGACCCAGACGCTGCCAGCGCGCAGGCCGCGCGCGAAGGTGTGGGCCTTGCTCAGGTTGCTGGTCCACACGCCCGCCGCCAGGCCGAAGATGCTGTCGTTGGCGATGGCCAGGGCTTCTTCAGCGGTGTCGAAGGTGATCAGCGACAGCACCGGGCCGAAGATTTCTTCCCGGGCGATAGTCATGGCGTTGGTCACGCCGTCGAAAATCGCCGGTTCGACGTACAGGCCACCGGTGTCTTGGAGGGTGCGACTGCCGCCCGCGATCAGCTGCGCGCCCTGGTCCTTGCCTACCTCGATGTAGCGCAGCACGTTGTCCAGTTGACGCTGATCGACTACGGCGCCGACGGTGGTTTCTGGATCGAGTGCGTGCCCTGGCTTCCAGGCTTGCAGCGCTTCCACCAGCAGGGGAATAAACTGCTCGCGAATCGAGCGCTCCACCAGCAACCGCGAGCCGGCAGTACAGACTTCGCCCTGGTTGAAGGCGATCGCCCCAGCGGCCGCCTGTGCTGCCGCGCGCAAATCCGGCGCGTCCGCGAACACCACATTGGGGCTCTTGCCCCCCGCTTCGAGCCAGACGCGTTTCATGTTGCTTTGCCCGGAATAGATCAGCAGCTGCTTGGCAATTGCGGTCGAGCCGGTGAACGCCAGTACATCGACATCCATGTGCAACGCCAGGGCCTTGCCAACGGTATGACCAAAGCCTGGCAGTACGTTGAACACACCGTTGGGGATGCCGGCGTCGAGCGCGAGTTGCGCGATGCGAATGGCGGTCAGTGGCGACTTTTCCGACGGCTTGAGGATGAACGAGTTGCCGGCGGCGAGGGCCGGGGCAAATTTCCAGCTGGCCATGATCAGCGGGAAATTCCACGGCACGATAGCGGCGACCACGCCCGCCGGTTCGCGGGTAATAAGGCCGAGTTGATCGTGCGGGGTGGCGGCGACTTCGTCGTAGAGCTTGTCGATGGCTTCGGCGCTCCAGCGGATCGCGTTGGCGGTCGCCGGGATGTCGATGTTCATCGAGTCGTTGATCGGCTTGCCCATGTCGAGGGTTTCGAGCAGGGCGAGTTCTTCCTGGTGCACCAGGATGAGATCGGCGAAGCGGATCAAGATGCGCTTGCGTTCTGCGGGCGCCAACCGCGCCCAGATGCCGGATTCGAAGGTGCGGCGTGCAACGGCCACGGCAGCATCGGCGTCAGCTTCGTCGGTGCTGGCGACGTTGGCCAGGAAGCGCCCGTCGACTGGGCTGATGCATTCGAATGTGTCACCGCTGAGTGCCGGGCGGTATTGGCCGTCGATGAAGGCGCGACTTTCGATGGTGAGGGACTGGAAGCGTTGCTCCCAATCGCTGCGGGTGTTTGTCATGGTGGTGACTCGACGCAGAGAATTAAGTGATCGTCGGACGGATGCTCGCCCAATCAAAAAAATTGAAATGCGATTCCTGTGGGAGCTGGCTTGCCAGAAATGGCGTCAAGGTCAGCATTGGTGGTGTCTGAACCACCGCAATCGCTGGCAAGCCAGCTCCCACGGGTTTGGCGGCGTATACAAATTTTGTATACGCCGCCAACGCCATCAGACGGTGTGCAAATACCAGTTGTATTCAAGGTCCGAGATGGAGTTCTCGAACTCGGCCAGCTCGCTTTCCTTGCACGCCACGAACACGTCGATGTACAGCGGGTCGATGTAGCGCGCCATGACTTCGCTGTCGTCCAGCTCGCGCAGGGCGTCGCGCAGGTTGTTGGGCAGGCTCTGCTCGTTCTGCTCGTAGCTGTTGCCTTCCACCGGTGCACCCGGCTCGATTTCGTTGGTCAGGCCGTGGTGGATGCCGGCCAGGACCGACGCCATCAACAGGTACGGGTTGGCATCGGCACCGGCAACGCGGTGCTCGATACGCACCGAGTCCGCCGAACCGGTTGGCACCCGCACCGCCACGGTACGGTTGTCGATGCCCCAGCTCGGCGAGTTCGGTACGTAGAACTGCGCGCCGAAGCGGCGGTACGAGTTGACGTTGGGGCACAGGAAGGCCATCTGCGCCGGCAGGGTCTCGAGCACACCGCCGATCGCGTGTCGCAGCGCGGCGTTCTGCTCGGGATCCTCGCTGGCGAAAATGTTGTTGCCTTCTTTATCCAGAATCGAAATGTGCACGTGCAGGCCATTGCCCGCCTGGCCCGGATACGGCTTGGCCATGAAGGTGGTGTCCATCTCGTGGTCGTAGGCGATGTTCTTCACCAGACGCTTGAGCAACACCGCGTAGTCGCAGGCCTTTATCGGGTCGGAAACGTGATGCAGGTTCACTTCGAACTGCGCCGGGGCGCTTTCCTTGACGATGGCGTCGGCAGGGATGCCCTGCTCCTTGGCACCTTCGAGGATGTCCTGCAGGCAGTCGACATACTCGTCCAGGTCGTCGATCAGGTACACCTGGGTCGACACCGGACGCTTGCCCGAAACCGGCGAGCGCGGCGACTGCGGACGGCCGTTCACGTTGTCCTGGTCAATCAGGTAGAACTCGAGTTCGAACGCCGCGCAGATAGTCAGGCCCAGGTCGTCGAACTTGCGCACCACGTTGGCCAGTACTTCCCGCGGGTCAGCGAAGAACGGCTGGCCTTCGATTTCGTGCATGGTCATCAACAGTTGCGCGGTTGGGCGCTTCTGCCACGGCTCAATGCTCAGGGTGCCAGGGATGGGGAAGCAGATACGGTCAGAGTCGCCGATGTCCAGGCCCAGGCCGGTGCTTTCCACCGTAGAGCCGTTGATGTCCAGGGCAAAGAGTGACGCCGGAAGGTTGATGCCTTTTTCGTAAACCTTATGAAGACTGGTGCGCTCGATGCGCTTGCCGCGCACCACACCGTTCATATCCGCAATCAGAAGGTCGACGTACAAAACCTCAGGATATTTCTTAAGGAATGCGTTTGCTTCGTTGAGTTGAACGGTACGCAGAGGGACCGACATGATGCACCTATTAGCTGTTAATTATTATGTTCACTATCTTGTTGCGAGCTCAGTCAATCCGAAAGGCAAAGTGAAGTCAATAGCGAACACTTAGCCTTTTAAGCTTTATTTTCTGGCCTTTTATGGGAACGAGAGTGCCAAATCAGCCTAAGAAAGGCAGTAAGCCTCGGGGATCAGACGCACGGCGTTTAGAATTTTTTACATGAGAGTTGTTAATTAAAATCAACAAGGCTAAGCTCCGGAAAAGCTCGTTCAAGTGTGAAACTTCGAGGTGATAAAAATGGCATTCAAGCCATTGATCGGCGTTACTGCGTGCGTCAAACAGATTGGCCTGCACCCCTACCACATCAGCGGCGACAAGTACTTGCGTGCTGTGAGCGTCGCTGCGCTGGGGCTGCCCGTGGTCATTCCTTCCCTGGGTGAACTGATCGATATCGAGGACCTGCTCGCGCAGCTCGACGGCCTGTTGCTGACCGGCTCGCCATCGAATGTGGAACCCTTCCACTATCAGGGCCCGGCCAGCGCCCCCGGCACGGATCACGATCCGGCACGGGATGCCACCACCCTTCCCCTGTTGCGTGCGGCCATTGCAGCGGGCGTTCCGGTGCTGGGCATTTGCCGTGGCTTCCAGGAAATGAACGTGGCCTTCGGCGGCAGCCTGCACCAAAAGGTCCATGAGCTGGCGGGCATGCTCGATCATCGCGAAACGGACAGTCCCGAATTGGCCGTGCAGTACGCCCCGGCCCATGCGGTGACGGTTCAGCCGGGCGGCGTATTCGAAGCGCTGGGGTTGCCCGCCGAGTTCATGGTCAATTCGATTCACAGCCAGGGCGTTGATCGACTGGCACCGGGGCTGCGCGCCGAAGCGCTTGCGCCGGACGGTTTGATCGAAGCCATTTCGGTGCAGGACAGCCCGGCGTTCGCGCTCGGGGTGCAGTGGCATCCGGAGTGGCAGGTGCTGGCGAATCCGCCCTACTTGAGTATTTTCCAGGCGTTTGGCGACGCGTGCCGGCAACGGGCTGCGCTGCGTAACCGCCGCTGACTTGAAATCAACTATTTACTGCCCCCGTGAGTCTGCGGGTGCGCCTTTGCGCATCCGTGACTGGCGAAACAACACACTGCGATAACAACAAGTACGACCCAGGCAGCCAGGATGGCGGCGCCGAATAAGCCCCAGGCGGGCCATGCCAGTGGAACAAACGCAACACCAATGTAGGAGCGGGCTTGCTCGCGAAGGTGCAGTGTCAGTCGACATCATCGTCACAGGTACACCGCTTTCGCGAGCAAGCCCGCTCCCACAGGGGACCGCGTTTCAAGTAACCGGCACGGTATGCCCAGGCTTGCAATTCACTCTTAAGTCAGGCCGCGTTGGCCCGACGACTGAAACCTGTTGGGAGTTTCACATGGCAAACGCCTCCAGCATTTACAGGAAGGCTCTTGAAGGTCACCAGGCACCGAAAAAGGTGCTGGTAAAAGTCGACCGCGTCACCAAGAAATTCGACGAAACCACCGCCGTCGATGACGTCTCGCTAGAGATCCATCAAGGCGAGATCTTCGCCCTGCTCGGCGGTTCCGGCTCGGGCAAATCGACTCTGCTGCGCATGCTCGCCGGCTTCGAGCGCCCGACCGAAGGACGAATCCTGCTCGACGGAGTCGACATCACCGACATGCCGCCGTACGAACGGCCGATCAACATGATGTTCCAGTCGTACGCCCTGTTCCCGCACATGACCGTGGCGCAAAACATTGCCTTTGGCCTCAAGCAGGACCGTTTGTCCGCCAGCGAAATCGACGCCCGCGTTGAAGAAATGCTGCGCCTGGTGCACATGACGCAGTATGCCAAGCGCAAACCCCACCAGCTCTCCGGCGGCCAGCGTCAGCGTGTGGCCCTGGCCCGCTCCCTGGCCAAGCGCCCAAAGCTGTTGCTGCTCGACGAACCGATGGGCGCACTGGATAAGAAGCTGCGCTCGCAGATGCAACTGGAGTTGGTGGAGATCATCGAGCGGGTTGGCGTGACCTGCGTGATGGTGACCCACGACCAGGAAGAGGCCATGACCATGGCTCAGCGCATCGCGATCATGCACCTGGGCTGGATCGCCCAGATAGGCAGCCCGATCGACATCTACGAAGCACCGGTCAGCCGCATGGTCTGCGAATTCATCGGCAACGTGAACGCCTTCGAAGGGACCGTGGTCGAGGACCTCGAAGGTCACGCGATCATTCACAGCAAGGACCTTGAACAGAAGATTTACGTCGGCCACGGCGTCAGCACCTCGGTGCAGGACAAGTCGATCACCTACGCTATCCGCCCGGAAAAAATGCTGGTCAGCACCACCCAACCGGAATTCCGCTACAACTGGTCCAAAGGCAAGGTTCACGACATCGCCTACCTGGGCGGCCACTCGGTGTTCTACGTCGAATTGCCTGGGGGCAAGGTGGTCCAGTCATTCATGGCCAACGCCGAACGCCGTGGCGCACGCCCGACCTGGGACGATCAGGTCTACGTGTGGTGGGAAGACGACAGCGGCGTGGTACTGCGCTCATGAAAACCTTCAATCAGCAATTTCTAAGACTGGTGCCCAGCGGGCGCAAACTGGTCATCGGTATTCCGTTCCTGTGGTTGTGCCTGTTCTTCATGTTGCCGTTCTTTCTGGTGATGAAGATCAGCTTCTCGGAAGCGGCCCTGGCCATTCCGCCGTATTCGGAGATCTACACCTTCGCCGAGCAGAAATTCCAGCTGCTGCTCAACCTTGGCAACTACTCATTGCTGACCCAGGACGAGCTGTACATCTCGGCCTACTTGGGTTCGCTCAAGGTGGCGTTCCTGAGCACCCTGATGTGTCTGGTGCTCGGTTTTCCGATGGCCTACGCGATCACCAAGGCGAGCAAGGAAACGCAAAACGTCCTGTTGCTGCTGATCATGATGCCGACCTGGACCGCGATCCTGATCCGCGTGTATGCGTGGATGGGCATCCTCAGCAACAACGGGCTGCTCAACGCTTTCCTGATGTGGACCGGCCTGACCTCGCACCCGATCGAGATCCTCAACACCAACACCGCTGTCTACATCGGCGTGGTGTACGCGTACCTGCCGTTCATGGTGCTGCCGCTGTACGCCAACCTGGTCAAACATGACAACAGCCTGCTGGAAGCGGCCTCTGACCTGGGCTCGAGCAACTTCAACAACTTCTGGAAGATCACCGTGCCGCTGGCCAAGAACGGCATCATTGCGGGCTGCATGCTGGTGTTCATTCCAGTGGTCGGCGAGTTCGTGATTCCGGAACTGCTCGGCGGCCCCGAGACCCTGATGATCGGCCGCGTGCTGTGGCAGGAATTCTTCAACAACCGTGACTGGCCGGTGGCGTCCGCCCTGGCGGTGGTGATGCTGTTGATCCTGATTGTGCCAATCCTGTTGTTCAACCGTAGCCAGGCCAAAGAGATGGAGGGTCGGGGATGAAACGCTTCGGATTTTCAAAGTTCATGCTGATTTTCGGCCTGTCGTTTATCTACCTGCCGATGCTGATCCTGGTGATCTACTCGTTCAACGCCTCGAAGTTGGTGACGGTATGGGGCGGCTGGTCGGTGAAGTGGTATGTCGGCCTGCTGGATAATACCCAACTGATGGGCTCTGTTCTGCGCTCGCTGGAAATTGCCTGCTACACCGCGATTGCCGCTGTGGCGCTGGGGACCCTGGCGGCATTTGTGCTGACTCGGGTCACCCGTTTCAAGGGGCGCACCCTGTTCGGCGGCCTGGTCACCGCTCCTTTGGTGATGCCGGAAGTGATCACCGGCCTGTCGCTGTTGCTACTGTTCGTGGCCATGGCGCAGTTGATCGGCTGGCCGATGGAGCGTGGCATCGTCACCATCTGGATCGCCCACACCACCTTCTGTGCCGCTTATGTCGCGGTGGTAGTCTCCGCCCGCTTGCGGGAGCTGGACCTGTCGATCGAAGAAGCGGCCATGGACCTGGGGGCGAAGCCGTTCAAGGTGTTTTTCCTGATCACCATTCCGATGATCGCGCCGTCGCTGGCGGCCGGCGGGATGATGTCGTTTGCCCTGTCGCTGGATGACCTGGTGCTGGCGAGCTTCGTCTCCGGGCCAGGTTCGACCACCCTGCCGATGGAAGTGTTCTCGGCGGTGCGTCTGGGGGTGAAACCGGAGATCAACGCGGTAGCCAGCCTGATTCTGCTGGCGGTGTCGATGGTGACATTTATGGTCTGGTATTTCAGTCGCCGTGCTGAAGCAACTCGCAAACGCGCGATCCAGGAAGCGATGGACCAGACAGCCAGCGAATCGTGGCAACCGAACAAGCAAACGGCACAAGCGACCGCGTAGTGCTCTGTGAATACCATCCTGTGGCGAGCGAGCTTGCTCGCGCCGGGTTGCAAAGCGACCCCAGAATTCTGGCATGTTGCGCGTGCTGGAGCACCCGCCCGGCCAAGCGGGAGCAAGCTTGCTCGCCATAGGTTTTGTGTCTGGCCCACCCCCTTTGTATCCAGCATTTAGCCCTGTGATTTTGAATAAAAAGAGAAATGGAGTTGTACCGATGAAAATGTTTGGCAGGACTTTGCTGACACTGGCTTTATCCGGCGCGATCGCCACCGGCGCCCAGGCCAATGACAAGGTACTGCGCGTGTACAACTGGTCGGACTACATCGCCCCGGACACGGTGAAAAAGTTCGAAGACGAGACCGGCATTCGCGTGACCTACGATGTATTCGACAGTAACGAAACCCTCGAAGCACGGCTGCTCGCCGGCAAGTCCGGCTACGACATCGTCGTGCCGTCCAACAGTTTCCTGGCCAAGCAGATCAAGGCCGGGGTTTATCAGAAGCTGGACAAGTCGAAGCTGCCGAACTGGCAAAACCTCAACCCGGTGCTGTTGAAAAACGCCTCCGCCAGCGACCCGGATAACGCGCACGCCTTCCCGTACATGTGGGGCTCGATCGGCATCGGCTTCAACCCGGAAAAGGTCAAGGAAGTACTCGGCGCCAACGCCCCGACCAATTCCTGGGACCTGCTGTTCAAACCGGAAAATGCGCAAAAACTTAAAACCTGCGGCATCAGTTTCCTCGATTCGCCGACCGAAATGCTCCCCGCCGCCCTGCACTACCTGGGTTATCCGGTGAACTCCCAGGACAAGGTACAAATTGCCGACGCCGAGGCGCTGTTCATGACGATTCGGCCTTCGGTGGCGTACTTCCACTCCTCCAAGTACATCTCCGACCTGGCCAACGGCAACATCTGCGTGGCGGTCGGTTACTCCGGCGACGTGTTGCAGGCCAAGGCCCGCGCCCAGGAGGCCGGCGACAAGGTGAAGGTCGACTACAGCATTCCCAAAGAAGGCGCCGGCAGTTTCTACGACATGGTCGCGATCCCTCGGGACGCGGCGAACGTCGACAACGCCTACCTGTTCATGAATTTCCTGATGCGCCCGGACATCATCGCCGAGATCACCAACAACATTGGCTACAGCAACGCCAACTCGGCGGCGACGCCGTTGGTGGACGAGGCGATTCGGGATGACCCGGGGTCGTATCCGTCCCAGGCGGTCATCGCGACCTTGTATGCAATTCCGGATATGCCGATCGGGGTTCAGCGGGTGATGACGCGGGGTTGGACCCGGGTGAAGCTCGGGAAATAGCACGACTGCTTGCGTAGGAGCTGCCGCAGGCTGCTTCAGCGCCGGGGCGATGTAGGAGCGAGCGCGCTCGCGATGGTCGTCAACGATGACGCGGGAAACCTGATACCCCGCCGCGCCCTCAAGTTCATCGTCGGAACGCCGCCCGGAGCAAGCTCGCTCCTACAGGTGCATCCGGCAAACGTTTTCCGTTCCGGCAGCGCCTTACCACCGCTGCATTTCTTTCATGAAGAACGGCCTCACCTGGCTCCCTCGGCTCAGGTGAATTTGGCGCCCTCCTCGGGCGCTTTTTTTATGCGCCGCCGAAAGGCCAGTCGGCCAGCGCCCGATAACGACCCTTGTGGGACTCAAACAAAACGAATCGATCAGCCCGCAGGAAAAACTCCGGCGGCGTCGCTGACTCGGGCACCTGCGCCCGGTAATCGCGCATCAGCGTCAGGTGCGGGCGAAACTCCTTCGGCGCATTCTCCAGCCCGAACGGCAGCATCGCCTGCTCCAGCCCATACACCAGGCGCAGCAACGGCGCAGGTGCCTGCTCCGACGCCAGCACCAGCGCGCCGGCCCGACGCCATACATCCAGGCGATCAAGTTCAACCCGCAGCGGCTCACCCGGCACCGCAACCTTGCCAGCCGCCGTGCAAATCTCGGCAATATGCGCCGCGCCGACCGAACCGAGAAACAGCAGCGTCAGGTGAAAGTTTTCCGCTGGCACCGGACGCCCGGACCTCAATTGCAGCGCGCTGCGCCATTGCGTAATGACCTTGCGCTGGGCCGGTGCGCAATCCAATGCAAAAAATAGCCGCTTGGTCGGCCCGTGGGCTTCGTCGCTCATGCCTGGCAGCTCCTGATAGGCAAGTTATAGTTCAGACAACCCCATCAACGGGAGCGGGTCATGCGCGAGATCATCAGCAAAGAACCTTGGTGGGCAATGCCACCGCAGCCGGGTCAGGACGAGTCCGAGCTGGACTGGGGATGGCTGGTTCACTATAGCGAAGGTGAACCGCGTTTTGAGTTTATCAAAGAGCGACCGACGGACAGCGAGATCCGCAACCGCAAAAGCTGCAGGATCACCCCGTCTGCGGAGTGACCCTGCACGAGGCCTCAGGCCTGCACGATCATGTTGAATCCGCCAAAAACCATACGCTGGCCATCGAACGGCATCGGATTGACGTCCGGCCGCATGCGAGGATCGGACATGATTTTATTCATCCCGGCATCGCGGGTGGCCTTGTCAGGCCAGACGATCCAGGAAAACACCACGGTTTCGTCCTCCTTGAGTTTTACCGCCATGGGGAAAGACGTAATCTTGCCGTCGGGCACGTCATCGCCCCAACATTCAACAACGCTCAAGGCACCATTTTCCTTGAAGATGACGGCGGCCGACTCTGCGTGCTTCTTGAACTTTTCGCGATTGGCAGTGGGTACTGCAGCGATCAAGCCATCAACGTAAGACATGGTCATTCTCCTGACGGGGTTAGAGGGTCGAGCTGCTGGTTAATCGATTCGGTCGGGCTCCCGTCGACAGCTGAGCCCTGCGAACCGACCGACGGCAGCTCGCCACTTGCGGTCAGGTTTCCCTCCACCAGCCCCGCCATGTACAAGGTGCCGGCCATCACCCCGGTTGTCGGGCTCTGCACCAGCTTCTGCCAGGCCTTGTCGAACGTGTTACCCAGGCTACTGCGGATCAGCGCCTCACTGTCGGGTCGGTCGTTCGCCCGGATGATTGCGCGGATGCCCGCCACCCCCACGGTGATCAAGCCTCCCGCCAGCTTCCCCGCGGCAGCGGCCACGGCACTGGC
>NZ_JAKNRW010000053.1 GCF_023072615.1 Pseudomonas violetae | reverse complement strand
GCCACCACCGGTACTCCGCCGGCCAAGCGCAGTGGCCCACGCAGCGGTGCTCCACGTGACGGTCAGGCCCGTCGCGAAGAAGGTCGCAATCGCCGCCCGGCGCGTGACGATCAGCCCCGTTCGGAACCTGCAGTGCAGAACCCGCGCGGCCCGGCCCCGAAGATCATTCACAAGGAGTCGAAAACCGATCGTTTCCCGACACCTGAACAGCTTGATCAATTGCCAGGCCGTCCTCGCGGTGAAAAACCAGCGCTGCTGACTCGCAATCGCTGAGTTAAACCCGCAATAAAAAGTGCCCCGGCTCTCACGATCCGGGGCATTTTTTCTGGCGAACGCAAACCCCGTGGGAGCGAGCTTGCCCGCTCCCACAGTGGATTTCATCGCCTGCGTGGATTGCGCCAGGCAATAAAAAACGCCCCGGATCGCGAGATCGGGGGCGTTTTTGTGTCAGCGGCGAATGTTATTTCGCTTTCACACCTTCAAACGAGATGTACAGCTCGACCGCATCGGACTTCGGACCCAAGTCTTTCTGCTTGCCGAAATCGGAACGCTTGATGCTGGTGGTGCCTTCGAAGCCTGCACGGTAGCCGCCCCATGGATCATTGCCTTCACCCAGGAAAGTGGCCTTGACCACGATTGGCTTGGTCACGCCAGCCAGAGTCAGGTCGCCCGCGACATCAGCAGTTTCCTGGCCAGCAGCGTTTTTGCCGGTGGATTTGACGCTGGTGGAAACAAAGGTCGCCTTGCCGAATTTACTGGCGTTCAGGAAGTCGCCGCTGGCGATGTGCTTGTCACGTTCAGCGTGGTTGGTGAATACGCTGGCGGTGTTCACATTGAACTCGATCTTGCTGTCTTCAGGCTTGGCCGCATCGAAGCTGAACTTGCCGTCGATGTCCTTGAAGGTACCCGTAATGAAGCTATAGCCCAGGTGGCTGATCTTGAAATCGACGAAGGCATGCTGGCCTTCCTTGTCCACTGTGTAGTCAGCCGCCATTACGTTGGCGGACAGCAGAGCGGAACCGATTGCCAGAGCGGCGAGAGTCTTTTTCAACATGCTTTCTATTCCTTTGGAGTCGAGGTTGAGCTTCAGGCTTTGCGGCCCAGCATTCGCGCCAGGGTCGCATCACGATCGATAAAGTGGTGCTTCAATGCTGCTAACGCATGAAGGCCGGAGAAAATGACCAGCGCCCATGCCAGGTAGAAATGAATCAAACCGGCGGTATCTGCCTGGTCCGGTAGCCCGGAAACCAATGCAGGCACTTCAAACAAGCCAAACACCGGAATCCCGACACCGTCTGCGGTGGAAATCAGGTAACCGGCAATCATCACAGCGAACAAGCCCAGGTACAGGAACGAGTGGCCAAACTTGGCGCCAAGGCGCGTCATGCGGCTGTAGCTTTCCAGGGTAGGCGGAGGTGGGCTGATGAACCGCCACAGCACCCGCAGCAACATGACGGCCAACAACACCAGGCCAATGCTCTTGTGCAGTTCCGGCGCGTCTTTACGCCAGGTGCTGTAGTAGTCCAGGTCGATCATCCACAAGCCCAGCGCAAACAATCCGAAGACCGCCAGTGCCACACCCCAGTGCAAGAAGACGCTGATCCAACCGTAGCGCGAAGAAGAGTTACGTAGCTGCATTGCCCAAATCCTGTGAGAACTGCGACCAAGACTATCGACTTATCTATCGAATTAAAGCGGAAAATTTTGCTTTGAAATATCGAGAAATACGATAAACAGTTTGAAATAGGTGAGTTAAGGAAAGATTAAAGGCCAAAGTGTGGCGAGATGTTAGTGGTGGCGGTAATTTCTGTGGCGCTTGAAACGGCGCCTTCGCGGGCAAGCCCCACACAACCGGTTGTGTTCAGAGCATTCATGTACAACACCGCTTCCTGTGGGAGCGAGCTTGCCCGCGAAGGCGATCGTGCGAGCAAAAAAAAGCGCGGCCCTGGAGCTGCGCTTCTGTTCACCGAAAAGCTTTACTGAGTCCTGGCCTCAGTACTAGCAGCTGGTTTGACCGCTGGCTTCTTCGCCGGCTCGGCTTTCTTCACCGGTGCCTTCTTGACTTCGGTCTTGGCTGCCGGCTTTTTCACCGGAGCCTTGGCCGGGGCCTTTTTTGCAGGCTCGGCTTTCGCAGGTGCCGCTGGTTTCGGTGCTTCAACCGGAGCAGGCGCTGGTACCGGCGCCGGGGTTGGGGCAACCGGAGCGACGGGTGCTGGGGCCTTTAAAGGCTCCGGCTTCTTCTCGTCATCGGAACCACCGAACAGATTGGTGAAGAAATTGCCCTTCTTCGCCGCAACCGCACCTGCTGCCGCAGCCGCCACCGGCACCACCTTCGCCGGCTCAAACGACTTGCCCGCCGCCAGGTCTTGAACTTGGCTGGCCGCGCGCTGGCCGGTGCGCAATGCGCCTTCCAGCGTGCCCGGATACAGGGTGTCGGTATGTTCGCCAGCGAACGCTACACGCTGCAGCGGGCGTTCCCACAGGCGCCAGTATTTGCTGATCTGGCCAGGACCAAAGGCCAGATAAGCGCCACCCATGGAGGGGTCGGTGCTGTAACGACGGATTTCATAACCGGTGAACGAGCCGCGGGCCTGGGGATAAAAAGCGTGCAGACGAATCAGCACCTGATCGACCATCTGCTTGTCGCCGAAGGCCTGCATCACACGGGCGTTGTCGCCGGACAGGTTAATCACCACATTGGCGCCGCCCTTCAGCGCAGGCTCCACCCACAACATGCCAAGGCCAGTGTTGCTGTAGATCTCGCCGGACATGCGCGCCTTGCTTTCCCACACTGGCGTCTTGAACTTCAGCATGATCTGGTCGCGCCAGCCGTAGTTGGTGCCTTTGATCGCGCCCAGGTGCTGGGCATCCAGTGCGGGGGTCAGTTGAATTTTGTTCAGCGCGCGCAATGGCACAGCCACTACGACGTAGTCAGCCTGATAGCCAACACTGCCGACCTTGACGGTCACGCCATCCTTGTCCTGAATGATGGCCGACACCGGGGAACTGGTCTTGATGGTCTTCAGTTGCTTGACGAATGCCTGTGCCAGCACCTGGCTGCCGCCCAGCAGGCGCGAAGCGCGCAAGTCACGATCGGAAACGCCCAGGTAAACGCGGCTCTGCTGTGCGAAGTACAGCAACGACAGGCGCGAAGGCTCGTCATAACGGGTGCGTATCTGCTGGTTGATCAACTGACGGGCCGTGGCGGGCAGTGTCAGGCGGTCGAGCCAGTTGGACACGTTGATCTGATCAAGGGCGTGCAGCGTGTTGTTCGCCGCCGGGTTCTGCGGGTCTTCGATCGAGCGCGCCATGTCGTCAACGGTCTTTTCGTAGCGTTTGAGCGCTTCGGCGGTGGTCGGGTCCTTGGTCGCCAGGTCGGCTGCGCTGTAATACACACCATCGATCAGGTAGCTCGGCGTGCGCACGAATTCCGGGGCCGGCGTGGTGCCCAGTTTGAACATCGAGACGTATTTGTTCAGCACCGGCTGGGTTTTTTCGTTGCCAATCCACTCACTGGTGGCCATACCGGAGCGACCGCCCAGGCTCGGCTTGGCTTCCAGCAGGGTGACCTGCCAGCCTTTGTTCTGCAGCTCGTAAGCCGCCGTCAGGCCGGACAGCCCACCACCGATCACGATCGCTGTTTTATCCTTGGCCAGCGCAGACACGCTGAACAGGCCCAACATCACCAGCGCACAGGCGCGCAGCCAACCAGCAGACATTCAGCGAACTCCGGAAATACACGAGGAAGAACAGTTTTCGAGTCAGACGACTCAAGGAGCGGCGAAGAATACGTCAGCCATCAAATGGCCGCCAGCGACGTCTATCGCCCCATTCAATGTAGCTCAATTGCCCCAATGGGTTGTTCCAGGGCCAGTCATTGCATAGGCTTGCGCGATTGTATGTCCGCGTTTGTCACGGACTGCCTCGAGGAGACTAAATATGGGCCTGAATAATCAGTGGATGCAACGCGATCTTGCGGTGCTGTGGCATCCCTGCACCCAGATGAAAGACCATGAACAGCTGCCGTTGATCCCGATCAAGCGCGGGGAAGGCGTGTGGCTGGAAGACTTCGAAGGCAAACGTTACCTCGACGCCGTCAGTTCCTGGTGGGTCAACGTGTTTGGCCACGCCAACCCGCGGATCAACCAGCGCATCAAGGATCAGGTCGACCAGCTGGAGCACGTGATCCTCGCCGGCTTCAGCCACCAGCCGGTGATCGAACTGTCCGAGCGCCTGGTGCAGATGACACCGGAAGGCCTCACCCGGTGCTTCTACGCCGATAATGGTTCGTCCTGCATCGAAGTCGCGTTGAAAATGAGCTTTCACTACTGGCTCAACCGCGGCCAACCGAACAAAAAGCGCTTCGTCACCCTGACCAACAGCTACCACGGCGAAACCATGGCCGCGATGTCGGTCGGCGATGTGCCGCTGTTTACCGAAACCTACAAGGCGCTGCTACTCGACACCATTAAGGTGCCGAGCCCGGATTGCTATCTGCGACCTGAAGGCATGAGCTGGGAAGAGCATTCGCGCAACATGTTCGTCGCCATGGAACAGACCCTGGCGCAAAACCACGACACGGTCGCGGCAGTGATCGTCGAGCCCCTGATCCAGGGCGCCGGCGGCATGCGCATGTATCACCCGGTCTACCTCAAGCTGTTGCGTGAGGCCTGCAATCGCTATGGCGTGCACCTGATCCACGACGAAATTGCTGTTGGTTTCGGACGCACCGGGACGATGTTCGCCTGTGAACAGGCCGGCATCCGTCCAGACTTCCTGTGCCTGTCCAAGGCCCTGACCGGGGGCTATCTGCCGCTGGCGGCCTGCGTCACCACCGAAGATGTCTACAGCGCCTTCTACGACGACTACCCGACCCTGCGCGCCTTCCTGCACTCCCACAGCTACACTGGCAACCCGCTCGCCTGTGCGGCGGCGCTGGCCACCCTGGATATTTTCGAAGAAGACAACGTCATCGAGAACAACAAGGTCCTGGCGCAACGCATGACCTCCTCCACGGCGCACCTGGCGGATCACCCGAACGTCTCGGAAGTGCGCCAGACCGGCATGGTGCTGGCGATCGAGATGGTCAAGGACAAGGCCACCAAAGAAGCCTATCCGTGGCAGGAACGCCGTGGCCTGAAGGTGTTCCAGCATGCGCTGGAACGCGGGGCCTTGCTGCGCCCTCTGGGCAGCGTGGTGTACTTCCTGCCGCCGTACGTGATCACGCCTGATCAGATAGACTTTCTGGCTGAAGTGGCCAGCGAAGGGATCGACATTGCGACGCGTGACAGCGTTAGCGTGTCGGTGCCGGAAAACTTCCACCCGGGGTTCCGCGATCCGGGCTGATGGGTTGGCCTTGAGCTTGCAGGTGCCTGGCCCGCCGCCTTCGCGAACAAGCCCGCTCCCTCATTGGAATGCGTTCCACCTGTGGGAGCGGGCTCGCTCGCGAATGGAGTCGCCACAGATTCAGATGATTAATATTTTTCCAGAGACCACCAATGAGACTGTCCCGCTTCTTTATCGACGCCCCCCTGAGCACCGGCGAACACGAACTGCCCGAGGCCCAGGCGCATTACATTAGCCGCGTGCTGCGCATGGCCGAAGGTGATGCGTTGCAGCTGTTCGACGGCTCGGGGCAGGAGTTCAGAGCCCGGTTGGTGGAGGTTGGCAAGAAGCGCGTGGTGGTGCAGATCGACGAGAGCTTCTCCGGCCAGATCGAATCCCCCCTGCAGATCCACCTCGGCCAGGGTTTGTCCCGTGGCGAGCGGATGGACTGGGCGATCCAGAAAGCCACTGAGCTGGGCGTGAGCGACATCACCCCGATCTTCAGCGACCGCTGTGAAGTGCGCCTCAAGGATGAGCGCGCGGACAAACGCCTGATGCACTGGCGCCAGGTGGCAATCAGCGCCTGTGAGCAATGCGGGCGGTCGAGAGTACCGGTGATTCATCCGCCACAGTTGTTGGCTGACTGGCTCAAGCAGACTGAAGCGGATTTGAAGCTGGTGCTGCATCCCGTGGCCGAGCCGTTGCTGAGTCATGCCAAACCCACCACGCTGGCGTTTCTGATCGGGCCGGAAGGCGGGCTGTCAGATGCCGAAGTTGATCAAGCCAAGGGCGCGGGCTTTCACGCGGCACGGCTTGGCCCGCGGGTGCTGCGTACCGAAACGGCGCCGGTTGTGGCGTTGGCGGTGGCCCAGCAGCTTTGGGGGGATTTCTAGATCCCAAAAGCAAAAGATCGTCCGAACGCGACGATCTTTCTTTGATCTGTTATTCACAGCACATAAAACAAAATCGCCACAAAGTGCAGCAAACTCCCCGCAATCACAAACAAATGCCAGATCCCATGCGCATGCCGCAGCCGGTGATCCAGCGCAAAAAAGATAATCCCTACGGTGTATAACACCCCGCCCGACGCCAGCCAGACAAACCCTGCCGAGCCCAGCGCGGCCAGCAATGGCTTGACCGCCACCAGCACGATCCAGCCCATCACCGCGTAAATCACGATCGACAGTACCCGCGCTTCCGAACGCGGTTTGATCTCCTGCAGGATGCCAATCAACGCCAGCCCCCAGACGATCCCGAACAAGGTCCAGCCCCAGGGCCCGCGTAGTGTGACCAGGCAAAACGGCGTGTAGCTGCCCGCGATCAACAGATAGATCGAAAAGTGATCGACCTTCTGCATGATCGCTTTCTTACGCCCCCTCACGCTGTGGTAAACGGTCGAGGCGCTGTAGAGCACCAACAAGGTGAACCCATAAATCGCCACGCTGACAATCTTCCACGGACTGCCGTCCATGCTGGCAATCACCAGCATCCACACCACGCCGACAAAGGCCGCCACCGCCCCGACCAGGTGCGTCCAGGCGTTCAATTTTTCCCCGTGATACATCTATTGCCCACCTCGAAATCCGCTACGACAGTGCACAAGGCTCAGGCTTAGGAGCTGAAAGCGCAACGTAAAAAACCCTCTGCGCGAGCATCCTACGCGTTGCTGTAGGACCATTCGACGACATCCTAGGAGCGTTCCCACAAAGCTTTCAGGTTGCTCCTCAGACTCCGCCCACCTACCGTTACAGTTCGATGACAACTCATCGATCAGGCTTAAAAACCTGAACCTACGCGGCACCGGACGCAGCAACGGAGATCGACATGTCCACAGCCATTTTTCAGCACCCCGACACCCAATCAATCACGCCCTATGCCTCAATGGGTTCAAAAAAACTCCATGAGGCGGCTGATCGCGCCCTCAACCATTACCTGAATCCTCCGAGTGAGGAAAAGCCTGCAAGCCCCACCGCATTATTTGTCGTCGCCCCCGATGTGGACTGCTCAAAACTGTTGGCCATGGCTCGCGACAGCCTCGCCTCCGCCAGTTTGCTGGTCAGCGATTTCGTCGGGTATCTGGAAGGCTCCCAACGCCACACAGCCATGGCCATCCAGCAAATCATCATGCTGGCGGAGTTGGCGGTGAATCGGGTGGCGGATTGTTCGGATGGGGCGGCCTCTGCGAGCAGTCTGTAATTTATGTAGTGGCAGGACTGACGCCATTGCGGGCAATCCTTGCCCCCACAGGTTTTTGTGGGTGGCTAAAGATTTACGGCATTGCACGGCCTCTGTGGGCAAGGCTTGCCCGCGATGGGGCCCGTCAGACCAACCCCGCCTCCACCAGCAACCCTTCCAGCGCCAGCAAGTCGGGCACCTTGGCCACTTGATCACCCACTTGCACCGCCGCCTGCTCCAGCGCACACAAGGGCACATCGACATAGCTCAACTGGCTATCGAGCTTGCAGGACCGTGGAATACCCTGGACCAACAGTGCGATGAACTTCAGCTCTGGCCGCCCACCCAGGGCGTTGAGGATCACGATTCGTACCCGCTCGCCCATGACGATTTTCTGACCGCACGCCGACTCGAAACTGAGCAATGGAATCTGCCGGTCCCTCCACCCTACCCGCCCCAGATACCAGGGCGGTGTATCCAGGTCGAACATGCCCGGCTGGTAGTCGATCAGTTCGGCGACCGCCACATTGGGCAGGATCAGGTGGCGATCGGCCAAGGGCAACAGCAGCCCGGTGAGGTTGCTCGTGCGATGTTCAAGCATGGGGTTTGCTCCAGAATGCGATGCTTTCGAGCAGCACCGATTCCTGATAGGGCTTGCCAAGGTAATCGTTGACGCCAATGGCCATGGCGCGGTCGCGGTGTTTCTGCCCGGTGCGCGAGGTGATCATAATGATCGGCAGGTGCTGCGTGCGCTCGTCCGCGCGCACTTGCGTGGCTACTTCGAAGCCATCCATGCGCGGCATTTCGATGTCCAGCAGCATCAGGTCAGGCAGGTGCTCTTCCAGTAGCAACATGGCGTCGACTCCATCTTTGGCAGTCAGCACGTTCATGCCGTGGCGTTCCAGCAAACGACTGGTGACCTTGCGTACAGTGACCGAGTCATCGACCACTAGCACCAGCAAGGGTTTGTGCGGCTCGGGCTCGGCGTCTTGCATCAGGGCCTGTCGCGGCAAGCGGGTCTGCATGGCGCGGATCGGCGCCAGCAGGTCAAGAATCAGCACCACCCGGCCATCCCCCAGGATCGTTGCCCCGGACAGGCCCTGGACGGCGGCGAATTGCGGGCCAAGGCTCTTGACCACAATCTCGCGAGTGCCCGCCATCGCATCGACTTGCACGGCGATATGGCGTTCGTTGCACTGCACCAGCAATACCGGCAGCGACAGGTTTTGCCCCAGTAGTTTCGGGCGGCTGCTGGTTTTCAGCAGTTCGCCGAGGTAACACAACTCATAGTGCTGCCCGGCGTATTTATAGGTTGGCGGATCCAGACGGTAGTGGCCTTCAAGTTCGTTGGGCAAGACACGAACAATGCCGTCGATGGTGTTCAGCGGGATCGCGTACTGATCGTCGGCGCATTGCACCATCAGTGCCCGGTTGACAGACACGGTGAACGGCAGGCGGAGGCGAAAGTGCACGCCCTGTCCGGGTACCGAGTCGATGCTCATGGTCCCGCCCAGCTGCCTTACCTCTTCGTGAACCACGTCCATACCCACGCCACGCCCGGAAATCTGGGTGATTTTTTCCGCTGTGGAGAATCCCGGTTGCAGGATGAATTGCAGCACGTCGCGGTCGCTAATATCGCTGTCAGGTGCCAGCAATCCGCGCTGGATCGCCTTGCGGCGTACGGCATCCAGTGGCACGCCGGCGCCGTCATCACGGATATCAAAAATGATATCCCCCCCTTCCCGAGACAGGTCGAGGGTAACAGTCCCTTGAGCCGGCTTGCCCGCGGCGATGCGCACCTGGGAGGACTCCAGGCCGTGGTCCACGGCGTTGCGCAACATGTGCTCCAGCGGCGCGGCCATGCGTTCGAGAACGTTGCGGTCCATCTCGCCCTCGGCGTTTGCGACGATGAACTGCACATCCTTGCCCAGTTCGCTGGAGACCTGACGAACGATCCGCTTGAGGCGCGGCAACATCCGCTCGAACGGCACCATGCGGGTACGCATCAGGCCTTCCTGCAGTTCGGTGTTGATGCGCCCTTGCTGTTGCAGCAGGTTCTCGGCGTCCTGATTGCGCCGGTCGAGGGTTTCCTTGAGGTCAAGCAGGTCGGAAGCGGACTCGAACAGCGCTCGCGAAAGCTGTTGCAGCTGCGAGTGACGATCCATTTCCAGCGGATCGAACTCCTCATATCCCAAACGTTCGGCATCCACCTGCTGGCGACTGAGAATCCGTCCCTGGGTTTCCGTATCAAGGCGGCGCAACTGGTCGCGCATGCGCTCGATGGTGGTATCCATTTCGCTCAGGGCCACCCGTGCATCGCTGACCTGTTGTTCAATGCGCCCGCGAGAAATTGAGGTTTCACCGGCCAGGTTGACCAAATCATCCAGCAGCTCCGCCGAGACCTTGACCATGTCAGCGCCGGCGTCAGGCTGCAGTGCAGGGGGCTCCGGCTTAAGTACCACAGGCGCCACGGCAGGATCTGCGGGCAGCGCCGGGTGACTGAAATTGCGGATCGAGTCGATCAACTGGTCGGCAGGCGGCATCGGTTGACCGGCGCGGGCCGCGTCGAGCATTTGCGCCAGTCGGTCATGGCTGCTCTGCAACAGCCCGAACAAGGCTGCGGTCGGTTGCAGTATGCCCGCCGAGAAGCCTTCATAGAGAAACTCCAGCTCATGGGCCAAATCACCGATCGGGGCGATTTCGACCATCCGCGCGCCACCCTTGAGGGTGTGCAGATCACGCAGCAGGTTTTCCACTTCCTGACGATTCGCCGGCTCGGCCTGCCAGCGCACCAGCGCCGCGCCGGAGTTTTCGATGATATCGAAACCTTCTTCCAGGAAGATCTCCAGCAGCTCCGGATCATGGCCTGGCTGATCGCTGATCGACAGCGGTTCAGCCACTTCGGCGCTACTGAGGTTGTTCTGGCGAAACTCGCGGATGGCCTCTATCAGCTCATCTGGATCGCCCAGAAGAGGGTTCTCCTGCAGCTGCTCAAGCAGCTGCGCGAGGCGGTCATGGCTGCGCAGCAACAGCTGCACCAAGACGTCGCTGTGATGATAGCGGCGGTCCACCAGGCCTTCGTACAGCCCTTCCAGTTCATGGGCCAGTTCACCCACCGACTCGACTTCGGCCATCCGCGCGCCGCCCTTGAGGGTGTGCAGGTCACGCTGCAGGGACAGCAGCGGCGCAGCGTTGTCCGGTTCGCTCAACCAGCGTTGCAACGCCTGGCCCGAGCTTTCGAGAATATCCACAGCTTCTTCAAGGAAAATCGACACGATAGCGTCGTCCTGCTTTGACTGCGCCAGTTCGGCAGTGGCGCTGCCCAGCTCGCGAATGCTCAGGGCGCGGCTGCCGTCGCTGCGAATCAGACCGGTCGCCGACGGATCCAGGCTTTCATCCAGCAGATTACGCAAGGCTCTCACGCGTGCAGGTTGCGGGCTGACTTCCTGGCCGGCCGCCAGCTCATCGAGCATGTTGATCAGCGCTTCATGGGCACTTTGCGCCTCATGGAAAAACGCCGGGCTGACCGCCAGGCTGCTTTCCTCGACTGCACCGTACAGATCGAGCAAGCCTTCACACAGCTCATCCACCGGATGCAGATCAGCCAGGTGCGCACCTTCACCAAGGGTGGTCAATTCGTCCAGCAGAGCGCTGAGTTCCTGGCGCTCGCCGGGGTGCTGCTGCCAGCGTTGCAGCAAGCTCTCGGCGTCCAGCAGGATGTCCATGCCCTGGGCCAAAAAGTTGTTGATCAATTGCGGATCGCGCTTGATGCGTGGCCCGCTGTGGGGTGCGCTCATCAAGGTTTGCAGGCGCGCTGCCAGCAGCGCATGGGTTCGCTCGATCAAGCTCTGCGCGCCGGGTATTTCGGCCAGCGGATCAGTCTTGAGCTGGCGCAGGCCGAGCCGGAAAAGCCCTTCAGCTTCAAGTAACAGTTCGACTTCATCCAGATCCAGCGCGAGCAAGTGCGCCTTGTACTCGCGGGCCAGTTGATCAAGCGGCGCGGCCAGCTCGGCGATCGGCACCACGCCGGCCATCGAGGCGCTGCCCTTGAGCGTATGCAAGGCGCGCTGCAACTCGTCACTGGCCTGCAATGGCACATGCTCGGCGGCCTGATCGAGGAAGCGATTGACGCTACCCAAATGGGTCTCCGCTTCGTTGCGGAATATCTCCAGCAACAGCGGATCGAGCGCCGCGACATCCTCGACGCCTCCATCCATCAACGGTTGCTCGCCTTTGGCCAAGGCATGTGCTCGGGCCGCCGCCTGATCGACATCGTTGCGCTGGCGCTGGGCATTGCGGGCAAACTCTGCGACCAGCTCCGGCAACAACTGCAGCACATCAGCCAGCAGTTGTTGCACCCCCGGACCCGGTTTCACGCTGCGTTCGAGCACTCGATTGAGCAAGTTTTCCACTGCCCACGCCAGCTCGCCCAGAACCAGCGCCCGAACCATCCGGCCGCTGCCTTTCAAGGTATGGAAGGCCCGGCGCAGCTCACTCAGGGCCGAGGTGTTGTGCGGATCGGCAGTCCAGCGCGGCAGATATTCACGGAGGATCTCCAGGACTTCGTCCGTTTCTTCGAGGAACACTTCACGCAGTTCATCGTCCACCGGTTCCTCGTCCGAGGGCGGAGGCAGCAGGCTGCCGGGGGTATGCAGCGCCGGCGGATTCACAGCGGACACAGGGTTGGCGAAAACGTCCGCGAGGGTCTGCACCAACTCCGGACCACCGTACGCCTGCAGCTCCTGCATGAGCTGCGCTTCAGTCGTCTCCAGCACATCTTCAAGTACCGGTACGTGCCGGGCGCTGGGGAAAAACCCTAAGGCCGCGAGGCTTTTCTCGGCCACGTCGAGTACTTGCTCCCCAGCTGCCTCGGGATCATCGCTGAGGCGCTCCAGGTAATACTCGATGCTGGTCACCACGTCGGCCAGGCTGTCGAGTTCCTGCCAACCTGGCTGACCAGGATCCAGCAACAGGTGCTCGCGGATGAACTGATTGCACGCCTCGACCAGGCTGGCCACCCGGCTTAACGGGATCATCGCCAGCGCGCCGCGGATCTGCGTCAACAAGGCTGGCAAGGGCTGCAGGTGCTGGCGGTCCCAGTCGGCGTCGATGTAGTCGACGATCATGTCCTTGGCCTGTTGCAGGCAGATGCGCGCTTCGCGGATGACGATCTGGTGAATTTGCGTCAGATCGGTGGTCGGCAGGCGGATGTCTTCCTGGCTTTGCGGTTCCAGGTTGCCAACCATACCGGCCAGGTTCGCTTCGACGTAGAGCAAGGCACCCGCGACGTCCATGAGGATGGCGTCTGTGGGTTCGCGCTGGCCCTGGGCCATGCTCAGGACCACCGCCAACTGATCGATGATCACCTTTCGCGGCTGGCCAAAACCCAGCACCGCCAGGGTGTCGGCGATTTGTCGCAGGGGTGAAAGCAGGTTGTCGAGATCGGCAATGTGTTGACGGTCGCTGCGCACGAACAGGTCCAGGCGCTCCTTGACCCGTACCAGCTCTTCGCACAGCGCTACCAACACCGAACGCATCGCATCGCGGTCTGGACCGGCCAGGCGTGCGCGCTCTTCATCAACCAATGCGCTGTCAGGCAACGCTTCCTCGAGGGAGTAGCGATCTTTCATGGTCAGCATGCGCCCGGTGGGGTGGTCGGCCTTGGCAATGTAGAACAGCAAACTCTTGAGCAGCTCTGGTGGTGCCGGTTGATTGATGCCGCGCATGCCCTCTTCGAGCAGGCGCTTGAGTTCCTTGTCCGTGTCTTTGAACAGGCTGCGCAGCGCCGGACTGTTTGCAATCGCGCCGCCCCGCATACCTTCCACCAACGCCGAGGTCACCTGCCATAACGTACTGAGCGGCGCGTGGCCACAGATACTTTCGAGTCGTGCAAACACGTTGGCCAGGTGACCCAGGTGAGTATCGTCATCCTGCTCACGCAGCAATCCAACCAATGCCAGTTGCAGCATCTGCCGCAACTTGCGCAACACATTGGCAAACTCTGCCGGCTCCAGCAGCGCCAGCGCTGCTTCGTCCAGCGCTGGTAAGTCCGGCAGTTGCGGGCTGAACAGGCTGGTTTCCGACAACAGGCTCTCGCCCCTGGCACTGCGCAAATCATTGATCAGGGGCAGCACCACCAGCGGTAGATCCCGGCGCGCACTTTGCACCCGGTCGAGATACACCGGCAGTTGCGCCAGTGCCTGCAACAGCAGGTGGATCGCCTCTTCACGATGGCTCACGCGATTCTGCTGCAACGCCTGGGTCAGTTGTTCCATTTCTTCGGCCAGCAGCGCCGCGCCGTAGAATTCGACCATCTGCAAACTGCCGTGAACCTGATGGATGCACGCCAGGCATTCGGCTAGCGCCAGGGGGGTCTGCTCTTCGTCGATGGCCATGCTCTCCAGATGGAGCGCCGCCTGCCTCAGCGTTTCGGCAATCTCGCCCTTGACCCACTCGAGGGCCACATAGTCGTGCCGATCAGCCATAACCACTCCAATCAAAAATCCTGCGCCTGCCACGCCCTATACTTTATCAGCAGCCTGCGCACTTGCCGCGGGCAAGGTGAAACCGGACACCGAACGCCGCAACTGACTGGCCATCATCGCCAGGTTGCCGATGCTTTCGGCGGTTGCAGTGGAGCCCGACGAGGTTTGCGAGGTGATCTGCTGGATCACATTCATCGTCAGGGAGATCTGTCCGGCCGAGGACGTTTGCTGCTGGGCGGCATTGGAAATACTCTGGATCAGCGCCGCGAGCACTTTGGAAACGCCTTCGATTTCCTCCAGGGCCACTCCGGCATCCTGCGCCAGACGTGCACCGCGCACCACTTCGATAGTGGTCTGTTCCATGGAAATCACGGCTTCATTGGTGTCAGTCTGAATCGCCCGCACCAGGGTTTCAATCTGTCGGGTCGCTGCGGAGGAGCGCTCGGCCAGGCGCTGCACCTCATCGGCAACTACCGCGAAACCGCGCCCGGCGTCACCCGCCATCGAGGCCTGAATCGCTGCGTTCAGAGCGAGAATGTTGGTCTGATCGGCGATGTCGTCGATCAGGCTGACAATGTCGCCGATTTCCTGGGAAGACTCACCAAGTCGCTTGATACGCTTGGCGGTGTCCTGAATCTGCTCGCGAATGTTATCCATGCCATGGATGGTGTTATGCACCACCTCATTACCCTTGTTGGCGATTTCCACCGACCGCTCGGCCACCGCCGAGGACTCAGCCGCGTTGGCCGACACCTGGTCGATGGACTGGGCCATGTCGTTGATGGCCGTGGATGCTTCGGAGATCTGCTGCGCCTGATGCTCAGAGGCTTGCGCCAGGTGCATGGCCGTGGCCTGGGTTTCCTGCACGGCGGCGGCAACCTGGCCGGCAGTCAGGTTGATGGTTGCCACCAGGTCGCGCAATTGGTCTACGGAGTAGTTGATCGAGTCGGCGATGGAGCCGGTGAAATCTTCCGTCACCGAGGCCGTCACCGTCAGGTCGCCGTCTGCCAAGTCTTCAATCTCGTCGAGCAGGCGCATGATCGCGTTCTGGTTGCGTTCGTTCTTTTCGGCAGTTTCGCGCAGCTGACGATTGGTTTCACGCACCATCACCAGGCCGATCAGGATGATTGAAGTCAGCGCCAGCAAACCCAGGACATAACCGCCTATGGTGTCGGTGTGACGTCCGCCGGCAAGGTTTTCAAAACCATTGGCCAGATGCGAGGCTTCGTCCAGCAGGGTTTGCGACAGGCTGAAGATGTTTGTCGCTGATTCCCGAACCTTGAGTAGCTCTGGCGAAGTTTCGAGAATTTCATCAACGGAACCCGAGACGAATTCGAACAGCTCGGCAATATCGACCAGGCGGGCCCGGGCATCGCGGTCCTCGACCTGGCTGATTTTCAGCGCCGGATCACCTTGCAGCATGCCCGTCAGGACCTGGCCGAATCGTGCCGCATCGCGCCCAAAGACATCGGCGGCCTGTTGCGAACTCTCATCCCCGGACAACACGGTATTCACCGCACCCAGGATCCGTTCGGCCAGCAGCGATTGCCGTTGAGCCATCGCGACCTGGGCGGCAGGCGCGCCGCGCTGCAGGAGAATTTCGACGACTTTTTCGTATTCGACCTGCAGCTGCGGCACAGTCTCGGCCAGGGTTGCCGCTACCTGGTGCAGCGACAGGACAGTCTGTTCGCTGGTGAGGATGGCGTCGGTATTTTTCAGCAGACGCTCCCAGTCCGTTTGTACTGCGCGCATTTCCGGGCGCACGGCAGAGGGCGCCGAGGGCAGGCCGGTGGAGGGGTCGCCTTGCTTGAGATAACTCCAGCGCTGGGCAAAATCATTTCGCGCATCGCTGAGCAGCTTGAACGCGGCGGCCTTGCCGGCGGCGGCTTCAGTAGCATTCTTGGCGATGCGCTGGGACAGCACACGCAGCTCGCCGGCGTGGCCGATGTACTGTTTATCGTACGTGGCCTGGGTGTTGAGGTACGCAAAGTTGGCGAACAACAGCATGATGAAGATGATCAGCGCGATGAACAGCACGATGATCTGCGACCGGCTGCGCGACCCTTCCATTGGCTTGCCTGATTTAGCTTTTATCATCGGTCCTCGCCTGTTAACCCACATCTACCAGCCCACCACAGAGCTCTGCGTTTACAGCGCGACGTGCATGAAGCCTTGCGACTGCGCCAGCGCAAATGGACTAAATACCTGCCAATCCTGTTCGCGCTGAAACCGTCCCTTGATAAACGGTGCAATCGGGCCGCTCAAGTTAACCACCGGTTCCAAGCTGCCTTGGGCAAAATGCTGCAGACCGTAAACTTCGTCGACCATCAACCCGGCAAACACCTCGTTGTGCTCCACCACCAATACCCGCCGCTGCTTGCGCACCACCGACAGCTCCAGGCCGAAGAAGCCGCAGACATCCATAATCGGTAACAAGCGCCCCCGCAGGTTGGCCACGCCCTTGACCCAGGTTTTTACTCCGGGTAACTGGGTAAATCGCGGCTCGTGCAGGACTTCACTGATTTCGCCCATGGGAGCGACGTACCAGTGCTCGCCCAGACGAAAGCCAATGCCACTCCAACTGTCCTGGCGGGCTGGCTGGGAAGGCAAGTCTGCCGCCAGCAGACGGCAGCGCTGATCGATTTGCAGCAGCAGTTCAAAGGCAGTCGGCGATTCGCTCATGGCCCGATGATCATCTGGCCAGCACGTTGTTCAGGGTCTTGATCAGGGTGTCTTCGTCGACCGGCTTGGTCAGGTAATCCTTGGCGCCCTGGCGCGTACCCCAGACCTTGTCGGTGTCTTGATCCTTGGTGGTGATGATAATCACTGGAATGTGCCCGGTTTCCGGGTCCTTGGTCAGCTGACGGGTGGCCTGAAACCCGTTGAGGCCAGGCATGACGATGTCCATCAACACGGCGTCGGGCTTTTCCTGGCGGGCCAGGGCCACGCCGTCGGCGCCATTTTCGGCTTTCAACACTTCGTGACCGTGCTTTTCCAGCATGCCAGTCAATTTGTACATTTCGGTCGGCGAGTCGTCGACGATCAGAATTCGTGCCATGGTCTTCCCCATTCTTGTCGGCGCCGGGCCCGTTGGCCGAGCGTCACTGTGCGTGTCCTACTGCGGCAAAACGGCGGCAAACCCCGGAACATGGGCCTGGATCGCGTTCAGCAATTCTTCCTTGCTGAAAGGCTTGGTCAAAAACTGGTCGGAGCCGACGATACGTCCTTTGGCCTTGTCGAACAGCCCGTCCCTGGACGACAGCATGATCACTGGCGTGGATTTGAACGCGCTGTTGTTCTTGATCAGGGCGCAGGTCTGATAACCATCCAGGCGCGGCATCATGATGTCGACAAAGATGATGCCGGGATGATTGTCTGCGATTTTAGCCAGCGCATCGAAACCATCGATGGCCGTGATGACCTCGCAGCCCACATTTTTCAGCAACGTTTCGGCGGTGCGGCGAATCGTCTTCGAATCGTCGATCACCATGACCTTCAAGGCGCTGGAATGCTGATCCATATTTGCTCTACCGTCGCCTTTGCGAATCAAATTGTCCGTTTTCGGATCTTCTCGGGCTCGAAACCCTTGATGATCAAGGGCTACGCCTTTTTAGCACAGTCTCCAAATCCAATCTATCGGGCGACTGGCACGGTGGTTTTTCCTTGACCGCAAACACGCCCGGCGCCACTCTGACGCCACTTTTATATAGCCCTGCGGCCCGACCCACTGTGGGAACTGGCTTGCTCGCGAAGGTCGTCAACGATTACGTCGATAGCCTGACACCCGGCGGTGTTCTCTGGTTTATCGCGAGCCAGTTCGCTCCTACAGGGGATCGAGACAGCCCCACCCATTCGAGGAAACCCCCATGAGCGTTCGTGTCGGTATTGTCATGGATCCCATTGCCAGCATCTCCTATAAAAAGGATAGCTCGCTGGCCATGCTGCTGGCCGCACAGCAGCGCGGCTGGGAACTGTTCTATATGGAACAGCGCGACCTGTATCAGGGAGAAGGCGAAGCCCGGGCACGCATGCGCCCGCTGAAAGTCTTCGCCAACCCGGAAAAATGGTTCGAGCTGGAGGCCGAGACTGACGTACTCCTGAGCGATCTGGACGTGATCCTGATGCGCAAGGATCCGCCGTTCGACATGGAGTTCGTCTACTCCACTTACCTGCTGGAGCAAGCCGAGCGCGCCGGCGTACTAGTGGTCAACAAACCGCAAAGCCTGCGCGACTGCAATGAGAAACTGTTCGCCACACTGTTCCCGCAGTGCACCCCACCGACCGTGGTCAGCCGTCGCGCCGACGTGCTGCGTGAGTTCGCCGCCAAGCACGGCGACGTGATCCTCAAGCCTCTGGACGGCATGGGCGGCACCTCAATATTCCGTCACCGCGCTGGCGACCCGAACCTGTCGGTCATTCTCGAGACACTGACCGCGCTGGGCACCCAGCAGATCATGGGACAGGCTTACCTGCCGGCGATCAAGGACGGCGACAAGCGCATCCTGATGATCGACGGCGAGCCTGTGGATTACTGCCTGGCGCGGATTCCGGCAGCCGGTGAAACCCGTGGCAATCTCGCGGCTGGCGGTCGTGGTGAAGCTCGTCCATTGAGCGACAAGGATCGCTGGATCGCCGCTCAGGTCGGCCCGACATTGCGTGAGAAAGGCCTGCTGTTCGTCGGTCTGGACGTGATTGGCGAGCACCTGACGGAAATCAACGTCACCAGCCCCACCTGCATCCGCGAAATCGATAATGCCTTCGGCACCGACATTGGCGGCCTGCTGATGGACGCGATCGAGAAGAAGTTGCAAGCGCAAGCCATAAGCGCCAAGCCATAAGCTGCAAATGTGAAATCCACCCAATGCAGCTTGTCGCTTGAAACTTCAAGCTTGAAGCTAAAAACCAACATTGCGTTATCATGCCGAGCCCCTAAAAACGCGATGTTGGTTTTTTCACCATGACACTTCCGTCCGATCTGCCCGCCGAACTCGCCCACCGTGGTGTGCGCCCGGCCGATCGCCTCGGATTTACCCTGTTTCTCGCAGCACTGATTCATCTGGCGGTGCTGCTGGGCATTGGCTTCAGCATGGTCGAGCCCAAACAAATCAGCAAAACCCTGGAAATCACCCTCGCCACCTTCAAAAGTGAAAAGAAGCCCGAGAAAGCCGATTTCCTCGCCCAGGAAAATCAGCAGGGCAGCGGCACCCTGGATAAAAAGGCGACTCCCAAGACCACCGAGGTCGCACCCTTCCAGGACAACAAGGTGCAGAAAGTCACACCGCCTCCGGCCGCCAAGCCTGAAGTCCAGGAAGCGCCGCCCAAGGCTGCGGTGACCACCGTTGCGCCGAAGCCCAAGAAAGCCCCGGCAAAAACCGAAGCGCCCAAGGCCGAAGCCAAGCCCAAGGTGGCCGCACCGACATTCGACAGTGAACAGCTGTCCAGCGACATCGCCAGCCTCGAGGCAGAACTGGCCAACGAACAACAGCTGTACGCCAAGCGCCCGCGCATACACCGCCTGAGCGCCGCCTCGACCATGCGCGACAAGGGTGCCTGGTACAAGGATCAATGGCGCAAGAAAGTCGAGCGCATCGGCAACCTGAATTACCCTGACGAAGCACGACGCAAGCAGATCTACGGCAATTTGCGCCTGATGGTCTCGATCAACCACGACGGCTCGCTGTATGAAGTGCTGGTACTTGAATCCTCCGGTCAGCCGCTGCTGGACCAGGCTGCCCAGCGCATCGTGCGGCTCGCAGCACCGTTTGCTCCTTTTACCGGGGACCTTTCGGACATCGACCGCCTGGAAATCATCCGCACCTGGAAATTCGCCCGCGGCGACAGACTTTCCAGCAACTGACCCCCATCCTGTAGGAGCGAGCTCGCTCGCGATGGTCGTCAACGATAACGCTGAAAAATAGCCACCCCACGGCGCTCTCGGGTTTCTCGCGAGCAAGCTCGCTCCTACAGGGGCAGTGGTTGTCGAGATTTGCGGTATTTCCTGTGCATCCCCAGCTTGTCAGTTTGCCCCTCCAACGCCACACTAGCGCTCATGAAAAACGTCAGCCCCAGTTACCTCAAGCATCATTTTCTGATCGCCATGCCGCACATGGCCGACCCGAACTTTGCACACACTTTGACCTACATCGTCGAGCACACGGCCAATGGTGCCATGGGGCTGGTCGTCAACCGTCCGCAAGACCTGAATCTGGCCGACATCCTCGAGCAATTGCGCCCGGATATCGAGCCACCAGCGCTGTGCCAGCATGTACCGATCTTCATGGGCGGCCCGGTGCAGACCGATCGCGGTTTTGTCCTGCACCCTTCAGGGCAGACCTATCAGGCGACCGTTGACCTGGAAGGCGACCTGTCCCTGTCTACCTCCCAGGACGTGCTGTTCGCAATTGCCGATGGCATCGGTCCGGCGAAAAGCGTGATCACCCTCGGGTACGCCGGCTGGGAAGCCGGGCAGTTGGAGTCCGAGCTGGCCGACAACGCCTGGCTGACCTGCCCGTACAACGCCGACATCCTGTTCAATACCAGCAGCGAACTGCGCCTGGAGGCAGCGGCCCGACACCTGGGGATCAACCTCAGCCTGCTGACCAGCCAGGCGGGGCACGCCTGATGGCCCTGCGGTTGATTCTCGGGTTCGACTACGGCACCAAACAGATCGGCGTTGCGGTCGGCCAAGTGATTACCGGCCAGGCTCGCGAGCTGTGCACCTTGAAGGCGCAGAATGGCATTCCCGACTGGAACCAGGTCGAAGCCCTGATCAAGGAATGGAAACCCGACGCTGTCGTGGTCGGCCTGCCCCTGAATATGGACGGGACGCCCAGCGACATGTGCCTGCGCGCGGAAAAATTCGCCCGCCGCCTCAATGGCCGCTACAACCTGCCCTTCTATACCCACGATGAACGCCTGACCACCTTTGAAGCCAAGGGCGAACGGCGTGATCGAGGCGGACAAAAAGGCAGCTACCGCGACAACCCCGTGGACGCCATTGCCGCCGCCCTGCTGCTGCAAGGCTGGCTCGACGAAAACACCGCACTGTTCCAATCCCAATCCTGAAGAGCCGCCTCGCGACTCTCTAAGCTGCAACCCGGGCCATCGCACAAGCAGAATCTGGCCCGGGCCTAAGAAGGAGCAACCATGAGCCTGCCCAATCCCGCCGAACTAATCAGCCAGATGGCGACCCGCCTCAAGGCGCATCTGGAACATCGCGGCATCAGCGAACCGCGCTACATAGGCATTCGCACCGGCGGCGTCTGGGTCGCCCAGGCCTTGCTCGATGAACTGGGCAGCGACGCGCCCCTCGGCACCCTGGACGTCTCCTTCTACCGCGACGACTTCAGCCAGAACGGCTTGCACCCGCAGGTCCGCCCTTCTGCCCTGCCGTTCGAGATCGAAGGGCAGCACCTGGTACTGATCGACGACGTGCTGATGAGTGGCCGAACCATTCGCGCCGCCCTCAACGAACTGTTCGACTACGGCCGCCCGGCCAGCGTGACGCTGGTCTGCCTGCTGGACCTCGACGCTGGCGAGCTGCCGATCCGCCCGAACGTGGTCGGCGCCACCCTGTCGCTGGCTGCCCATGAGCGGGTGAAACTGTCCGGGCCATCGCCGCTCGTGCTGGAACTGCAAGACTTCGCCCTTTAATCCGCCCTATTGAGAGTCCCCCTCGCGATGACGCCTCTAGACACCAAGCGCCCGCTGCAGCTCAATGATCAGGGCCAGCTGCGCCACTTCCTCTCGCTCGACGGTTTGCGCCGCGAGCTGCTGACGGAAATCCTCGACACCGCCGATTCGTTCCTTGAAGTCGGCGCCCGGGCGGTGAAAAAAGTCCCGCTGCTACGCGGCAAGACCGTGTGCAACGTATTCTTCGAGAATTCCACCCGCACCCGCACCACCTTCGAACTGGCAGCCCAGCGCCTGTCGGCGGACGTGATCACCCTTAACGTGTCGACCTCCTCGGCGAGCAAGGGCGAAACGCTGCTCGACACCCTGCGCAACCTCGAAGCCATGGCAGCCGACATGTTCGTCGTGCGTCACGGTGACTCCGGTGCAGCACACTTCATTGCCGAGCATGTCTGCCCTCAAGTGGCGATCATCAACGGCGGCGACGGCCGGCATGCGCACCCGACCCAGGGCATGCTCGACATGCTGACGATTCGTCGGCACAAGGGCGGCTTCGAGAACCTGTCGGTGGCCATCGTCGGCGACATCCTGCACTCGCGGGTCGCACGTTCGAACATGCTGGCGCTGAAAACCCTGGGCTGCCCGGACATCCGCGTGATTGCGCCGAAGACCCTGCTGCCGATCGGCATCGAGCAATACGGCGTCAAGGTCTACACCGACATGACCGAAGGCCTGAAAGACGTCGACGTGGTGATCATGCTGCGTCTGCAGCGTGAGCGCATGACGGGCGGCCTGCTACCGAGCGAGGGCGAGTTCTACCGCCTGTTCGGCCTGACTACCGCACGCCTCGCCGGGGCCAAACCCGATTGCATCGTCATGCACCCGGGCCCGATCAATCGCGGGGTGGAGATTGAGTCCGCAGTAGCCGATGGCCCCCACTCGGTGATCCTCAACCAGGTGACCTACGGGATCGCCATTCGTATGGCCGTTTTGTCCATGGCCATGAGCGGACAGACTGCACAGCGACAATTAGAGCAAGGTCAATTCGAGCAGGAGAACGCCCAGTGAAGCTCAGCATTCTCGGCGCACGCGTCATCGATCCCGTCAGCGGGCTGGATCAAGTCACCGATATCCACGTTGAAGCCTGCAAGATCATCGCCTTGGGGGCTGCACCTGCCGGTTTCGTCGCAGTCGACACCATCGACGCCCAAGGCCTGGTAGCCGCTCCTGGCCTGGTCGACCTGAACGTCGCCCTGCGCGAGCCTGGCTACAGCCGCAAAGGCTCGATCATCAGCGAAACCCGCGCGGCAGCAGCCGGCGGTGTGACCAGCCTGTGCTGTCCACCGAAGACCAAACCGGTACTGGATTCCTCGGCCGTAGCCGAATTGATCCTCGACCGCGCCCGTGAGGCCGGCAACACCAAAGTATTTCCGATCGGTGCCCTGAGCAAAGGCCTCGATGGCGAACAGCTTGCAGAGCTGGTTGCATTGCGCGATGCCGGTTGCGTGGCGTTCGGCAATGGCCTGGACAGTTTCCGCAACACCCGCACCCTGTGCCGGGCGCTTGAATATGCGGCAACGTTCGACCTGACGGTTATCTTCAACTCCCAGGACCATGATCTGGCTGAAGGTGGCTTGGCCCATGAAGGCCCGACCGCGAGCTTCCTCGGTCTGCCGGGCATTCCAGAAACTGCCGAAACCGTGGCCCTGGCCCGGGACCTGTTACTGGTCGAGCAAAGCGGCGTACGCGCGCACTTCAGCCAGCTCACCAGCGCCCGTGGCGTCGCCCTGATCGCCCAGGCCCAGGCCCGCGGCTTGCCGGTGACTGCCGATGTCGCCCTGTATCAGCTGATCCTGACGGATGAAGCACTGATCGATTTCAGCAGCCTCTATCACGTCCAGCCGCCGCTGCGCACCCGCGCCGACCGCGATGGCCTGCGTGAGGCGGTGAAATCTGGCGTGGTGTCGGCCATCTCCAGCCACCACCAGCCTCACGAGCGCGACGACCAGACTTCGGATCAAGCAGGTTGATCACGTTCGGCAGGCTGTAGCCGTACTCGGCAAGCAGAGCGCGCAACTTGGTTTCAAATTCGATTTCTTTCTTCAGGCCAGCGTCGCCTTTCA
>NZ_JAKNRW010000052.1 GCF_023072615.1 Pseudomonas violetae | reverse complement strand
TATGCGCGGGCGCTTGGCGTACAGCTGTTGTTCGTTGGCCAGTTCTGCCTCGAGGCTGGCGATGTCGCTGGACAGCTGTTCACTGTCGAATGTCGGTGCGGCCACCTTGGGCTTGGCTCCGGCCTTGAGCTTGGCGCTGATGGCGCTGCTGCTGGCGCTGGCGGCGAACATCGGCGCCGGTAGCATGACCGGCGGTTTTCGCGAGACGTTCAGTCACTGGCTGGAACAACGCCTGAGCGCCGAGCTGTATATCAACCCACAGAGTCCGGCGCAGTCCGAAGAAATGTATGCCTGGCTTGAACAGCAGCCGCAGGTCGAGGCGGTGCTGCCCAACTGGCAGGTGTCGACGCAATTGCAGGGTTGGCCGACGGACGTGTTTGGCGTGATCGACCACCCAACCTATCGCCAGCACTGGCCGCTGTTGGAGGCCCAGGGTGACGACCCCTGGAAGCGCCTGGCGAGCGACGATACCGTGATGCTCAGTGAACAGCTTGCCCGCCGGTTGAAGGTACGCCTGGGGGACTCGTTGGCAATCGCGACGCCGGGTGGAGTCTGGTCGCCGCAGATCATCGGTCTCTACGCCGACTACGGCAATCCCAAGGGCCACGTGCTGGTGAATGACCGACACTTGCTGCGCCACTGGCCACAGCTGACGCCCAATCGATTCAACCTGCGAATTGACCCAGCGTCGATTCCGGATTTGCTCACCACGC
The DNA here is from genome assembly GCF_023072615.1 of Pseudomonas violetae. GTDB lineage: Bacteria > Pseudomonadota > Gammaproteobacteria > Pseudomonadales > Pseudomonadaceae > Aquipseudomonas > Aquipseudomonas violetae. The sequence continues at coordinate 23,352 of NZ_JAKNRW010000052.1, read as the reverse complement.
TACAGGCGCGCTTCGCTCTGGATGACAATCGAATCGTCGATCAGGCGCGGCTCAAGGACTGGTCCTCACAGGTGTTCGAGCGCACCTTCGCCGCGACCGCGGCCCTGAACAGCCTGACCCTGGCGGTGGCGGGGGTCGCTTTATTCATCAGCCTGCTGACCCAGAGCCAGAGTCGCCTGGGGCAATTGGCGCCACTGTGGGCGCTGGGCGTGACGCGGCGCCAATTAATGCTGCTCAACCTGGGGCAAACCTGGCTGCTGGCGGTGCTGACCCTGGTATTGGCGCTGCCGTTGGGCATTGCCCTGGCCTGGTGCCTGGATGCCGTGATCAATGTCCAGGCATTTGGCTGGCGCCTGCCGCTACGAGTGTTTCCGTGGCAGCTGTTGCAACTGATGGGGCTAGCCCTGCTGGCGACACTGCTGGCGTCGGCTTGGCCGCTGTATTCCTTGTATCGCACGCAGCCGGCGGATCTGCTGAGGACTTTTGCCCATGAGGGTTAAGCTCGCGCTGCTATTGATGATCCTGCTCAGCGGCTGTGATCAGCCTGCACCGGTGGAAAAGGGCTTTGCCGGCCTTGGCAGTGGCGCCTCTGCCTTTACCCCGGTCGTGCCGGGGCGGGTGTTCAACTTTCCGGCGGATCACGGGCCCCATGACGGTTTCCGCATTGAATGGTGGTACGTGACCGCTAACCTCAAGGACGCTCAGGGGCGCGAGTTTGGCGTGCAATGGACCTTGTTCCGTAGCGCACTGAAGGCCGGTCCTACGCCAGCGGGCTGGGCCAACCAGGTTATTTGGCTGGGGCATGCGGCAGTCACTTCGGCCACCGCCCACCACGCTGCCGAGCGTTATGCCCGGGGTGGCGTGGAGCAGGCGGGAGTCGGTCTCGCGCCGTTCAATGCATGGATCGATGACTGGCACTTCAGCAGCCGGGAGGGCGATGCGCTGGCCGAGTTGCAACTCAGCGCGCGGGACAAGGGCTTCAGCTACAACTTGCGGCTGACGTCTACACGCCCGGTGGTATTGCAGGGGGATCAGGGCTTCAGCCAGAAATCCGAGCAGGGCCAGGCGTCGTATTACTACAGCCAGCCGTTTTTCCAGGCCAGCGGCGAGCTGGAGATTGATGGCACCCGCTATCAGGTCACAGGCCCGGCATGGCTGGATCGTGAATGGAGCAGTCAGCCACTGACCGCCAACCAGACAGGTTGGGACTGGTTCTCCCTGCACCTGGACAGTGGCGAGCAGGTGATGCTGTATCGCATGCGGCAAAAAGACGGCGAGCCTTACCTCACCGGTACCTGGATCGATGCCCTCGGGCGGACCCAGGCGTTACAGGCCAGCGACATCAGCCTGGTTCCCGAGGGCACCGCGAAGGTGGCCGGACGGACGATGCCTGTCAGTTGGTCGATCAGAATTCCCGGCAAACAACTCGACATTCGCCTCCATGCGCTCAATCCGAAGGCCTGGATGGATCTGCGCATTCCCTACTGGGAAGGCCCGGTACGCCTGAGCGGTAGCCACGGCGGCGAGGGGTACCTGGAAATGACCGGGTATTAGCCGCGCAAACAGCTTGGAACTCCAGCCAGCCTGCAGGTCTCTACCGTAAGAACCCCTGCCAGGAACCCGAAGTTCCTGAAGCCTGAGGAGGCCAGCAATGACACCGATAACCGAAACGCAACACCCGGACGAGCCCCGTCCACCGGGGGAGGTCGAGCGCGACAATGATGCGTTGCGGCCCACTGACCCGAATCGCCGCAAGGAGAAGGCCGAAGGTACCGACAGTGGAGAATCTACCGCGCAGGAGACGGCTGACAGTCCTTGATCAGGCCCTGATTATTTGAATAGCGTTTTTTCAAAGTTACGTTTGAGACCGTCAATTTTGATGGTCGAACCGGTGCGCCCTTATTTTATTGCATGATATTTAAAGTGACATTTTGTTAAATGTAATGTCGATAAATTTCATCTTCTCGTTCGGGGACTTATCCTGAAACCTATATTAAAATAGTGCCCGTTCGCCTAGTGTGCTGGCTCTTTACCAGTGCACGGATTGCCAAGGTCACTGCACTGGGCGAACTCCTCTGAATAAAGCACTGCAAGCTTTGCAGCGCTTATAAAAGGCCAACCATAAGGTTGCTTTTTCTGCGTTTAAATTGCGAATGCCATCTCTACTAATGGAGTGCCTGGTTTCCAGAGCCGAAAAATTGCCCAGTTCCTGCTGAAACGAACTGCCACGGCTGATGGTCAATGAAACACGCACATCGACCTGGAGCGACTTCGACATGAAAATTCTGATGGTTCTGACCTCCCACGACCAGTTGGGTGACACCGGCAAGAAAACCGGTTTCTGGCTGGAGGAATTCGCTGCACCGTATTTTGCCTTCAAGGACGCCGGCGCCCAGTTGACGCTGGTGTCGCCTAAGGGCGGCCAGCCGCCCCTTGATCCGAAAAGCGATGAGCCGGAAGCGCAAACCGCCGCCACCGAGCGCTTTCGTAAAGACTCTGCGGCGCAGTCCGCATTGGCTTCCACCGCGTTGCTGAGCAGCGCCAGGGCCGAAGACTACGATGCGGTGTTTTATCCGGGAGGCCATGGTCCGCTGTGGGACCTGGCCGAGGATGAGGTGTCGATCGCATTGATCGAAGCGTTTTACCAGTCTGGAAAACCCGTCGCGGCGGTCTGCCATGCGCCGGGGGTGTTACGTCACGTCAAGGCCGCCGACGGCCAGCCGCTGGTAAAAGGCAAGCGAGTGACGGGCTTTACCAACTCAGAAGAAGAGGCGGTGCAACTGACCAATATCGTGCCGTTTCTGGTGGAGGACGTGCTCAAGGCCAATGGCGGGATCTACTCCAAGGCTGATGATTGGGCCAGTTACGTGGTGACCGACGGGTTACTGCTGACGGGGCAGAACCCGGCGTCGTCCGAGGCGGTGGCTGAAGCACTCCTGACAAAGCTGCGCTGACGCCTTCGCCGCATACGTTCACCCTTGTAGCAGCTCCACCAGCGGCTACAAGGATGTGCAACCCGGTATCAGGCAAAACACTGCTCGATCGAGCGCCGCTGTGTTTCGGCATACAGCGCCAGTTCATCCATGGTTGAGCGCCCCAGGGCCTCTTCGAAGGCCTGGCGGTTGGAGTGCTCGCCGTAGTGGCTCTGTGCGGCATCGCCGAGATTGGACTGAAATATCCCCGCCGCACTGACCGGCAGGAAGTCCTCGTAGACCAGCGGCTCCACTCGCAGATAGCCATCGCGCACAAGATCCTCCAGCGCCAGGGTTTGCAACTCGCCCGCCGCTTGACCCTTGTCCGTGACGAAATAGCGGAAGTACGCCAGCTCTTGCTGGCGCATGCCCTCGAGCGTGTCGGGAAACTCGCTGAAATGCCGCTCCATCAACCCGTTGTAGCGAGCAGCGTTGCTCTCGTTGGGAAACTCGCCGAGTTCATCCCGGGCCGCGTTGAGCAGGCGGTCATACAAGGCGCGACCTTTAGGAGTCAGCGCGGCACCCCGTTGTTCGATCTCGCCAAAGCGGGCGCTATGGCTGCCGCGACTGTACAGTTGATCGGTGAAGGTAATTGGCTCGTCCAGCGCCTTGAAACTGGTCTGGCGCAACAAAATCGGACACCGCCGACGAGGCGGGCCTTCGACCACTGCCTTGGGGGTGATGCCATGGGCGGGCATCTGCGCCTGCACGATGTCGATGTCCAGGGTGCGCGGCGTCAGGTGGTTGATGTGCGGGCCCTTGAAGGCCACTACATCGGCGATCAGGCGATGCTGGGCGCTGAGTTTCTGGTACTGCTCGGCGGTGACGGTGGCGCTGTGGTGCCAGCGGAAGGTTTCCAGCGCCTGCTCGACGAACTGCTGCGCATGGTCTTCGCTGAGGCCGCCCTCGCGTTCTGCGCGTTCGACAAGGTGCAGCGCCGTCGGGGTGAAAATCCTGCGCTTGGCCAGCACGGTCTGGGCGAAAGTACGCAACGCTTGGTCCTCGATCAGCTCCAGGCGCAACAGTGAGGTGAAGACTCGAAACGGACTGACTTGCAACGCGGCTTCGTGTACCGCGCGAAACGCGGTGGAATGCACCGGCACGCCCGCCGGGGTCAGGTCGTAATAACCCACCGGCTGCATGCCCATCACCGCAAACAGGCGGGCCAAGGTGGCCAGTTCGTCCGCCGTACCCACGCGGATCGCGCCATGGCGTTCCAGGTCCAGGCGCTGGATTTCGCCGGTACTCTCCAGTTGTCGCGCCACCTGCGGATCATTTTGCAGCACGTGACGGTTGGTTTGCTCTACCAGTTGCATCAGCGCGCCGTACAGCGGGACTTCTTCGCGGTACATGTCGGACATCGCTTTGGAAAAGCGTTGGCGGATCAGGTCGGGACTGACGAAACTGGGGTGGCTCATGAAAGATTTTCCTGGCGCTGGACGTGAAGGATGGGCAAAAGATCGCAGCCTTCAGCGTCCCCGACAAACGAAGAATCTTCCGAACTTCATTCTGCCAAGGACTGCAAACAGCGATTACACCGGCAGGTGTGAACGCTGGGATGCCAGAAATTCGCGATACAGCCGCGCCGTGTGCTCAGGCTGCTCGACCATCGGCATATGCCCGACGCCTTCGCCGATCTCCACCCGCAAGTCGGCAATCCCCTTGCTCCAGACCGCGACACTGCTGACATCGATCAACCGGTCTTTGCGGCCCCACACCAGCAATGCCGGGCACTTGATATCGTCCAGCCTTGGCTCCATCGGCGGGCTGGCGCGAAAATCCCTGAAGATTTCCTCCAGCTCATCGCGAGACTGTTGATAGCGTTGGGCAAACGCATCCAGCACGACCCCCGGCACCCAAGGCGGATTAGCCATGGTCATGGCATAGAACTGGCGGAATTCCTCCCGGGAATGGATCAGGAACGGATTGTGTCCCTTGCCCAACTGCCGCTCCAGATCACTGATCTCTGGGGCGGTGACGCCTGCAGGGTCGATCAGCGCGACCGACGCGATCCGGTCCGGGTAATTGGCGGCGAGCCAGGCAGCAATGTAACCGCCCATGGAGTTGCCGATCACATGCACTTTTTCCACGCCGCAGACGTCGAGCAACTGGATCATGCGCTTGGCCTGGAGCGGAATGTCGTAGCCGCCGCCGGCCTTGAACCCGGTTTCGCCATGGCCGGCAATATCCGGAATGATCACCCGATAGTGACCGACAAAATGCCGGGCGAAACGCAGCCACAGGTTCTTGTCGGCACTGTAGCCATGCAACATCAGCACACTACTGGTGGCCTCGTACGGTCCGCCTTGCCAGGTCGAGACGGTCATCTCGGGGATCGGCACGACGATCTTGTGCAGCCGGTACAGCTTGGCTTCGATTGCGGTGCTCAAGTCATACAGCAGGAAACCGATAGCGGGATAGCTCAACCAGCTCCAGGCCACGAAAACAGCGATGGCGACAACTAATAAAAGCATCAGCGTCTTCCTTCTATCTGGCGAATCAGGAGAGCAGGTGATCGGCGGGTTTCAGCGCCCGGGTGAGCCGGTGATAGCTGAAACTGAACCCCGGGAACATGGCGATTACGTGACCGCTCTTGCTGTGATACCAGCTGTGGCAACCACCGGACTTCCATACCGTGCGCTCCATTTCTCTGTGGATCATTTCAGTGTAGGTACGTTCCGCCTCGGGGCGCACTTCGATGCTGCGTAAACCCTGTTTTTTTAGCGTGCCGATACAATCGAGAATGTAGTTCATCTGCGATTCGATGATGAACAGGGCCGAAGTATGGCCAATTCCCGTGTTGGGCCCGGTGACAATGAACAGATTGGGAAACTTCGGCAGGCTGGTGCCCAGGTAGGCTCGGGGGTACTGCGCCCAGACATCCTGCAGGCGTGTAGCGTCTTTTCCGTAGACCGGGTAGGAAATCACCCCATCGGTGGCGTCGTAACCGGTGGACCAGACGATCAGGTCCACTTCGATGTGCTGGCCATCGGTGGTCACAATGCCGCTTTCATCAATTTGGGCAATCCCTTGTTCGCGGCTGTGCAGCGTCACATTGCTGCGCCCGAGCGCTGGATACAAGGTGCTGGAGACAATCACCCGTTTACAGCCGATGGTGTAATCCGGGGTCAGCTTGCGCCGCAATTCGGGGTCGGTCACCTGGCGCTTGAGAAAACCCAGTGCCTGTTGCTGGACCAGGCGGATCGCCGGCCTGGAATACTTGAAGGCAATCACCCGGGTTTCAAATTGCCAGTAGATCATCCAGCGCAACAGCTTATAGGCGGGCTTGAGCCCCAGCAGCCAGCGCTGGAACCGGCCAAACCGGCGGTCTGCCCGGGGCAGTACCCAGTGCGCAGTACGCTGGAACACATGCAGTTGCTGGACGTGCGGTGCAATCGCCGGAATCACTTGGGCCGCACTGGCGCCGCTGCCGACGATGGCCACGCGTTTGTTCCGGTAGTCGTAGGAGTGGTCCCAATTATTGGTGTGAAAAGTCTTGCCCTTAAAGCGTTCCTGGCCTTCGAAACGGGGCACCACTGGCTGGCTCAATGGTCCGGTGGCGTTGATCAGGAACTGCGCCTGGAACGTCCCCCGTGAGGTGTGCACCACCCAGCGCCTGTTGTCATCGTCCCATTCAATGCGCTCGACATTGGTTTGCAGCTCCACCTTTTCACGCAATCCAAAATGCTCGATCACGTGTTCGGTGTAGCGCTGAAGTTCGGCCTGTTCGGCGAACATCTGTGTCCAGGGGAACGGCGCAAATGATAATGAATAGAGGGGCGAGGGCACGTCCACCGCAGCGCCGGGGTAGGTATTCTGGCACCAGGTACCACCGAAGAAATCCCGCCGTTCCAGCAGGCGAAAATCATCGATACCGGCCTTGAGCAAATTGATCGCCGCGCACTGGCCGCCGAATCCGCTGCCGATGATCAGCACTTGAAAGATTTGCATGGATTTCCTTTTTAGTTGGCGCGCTCCCTTCATGTATAGCTAAACATTCGTCCCGCGTACTGGCGCAACCTTGTGGCTCAATGATGCGGACCCGGCGCTGTATGAAGCCAAGACCACAGGGCGCCATCGGGTTATCTGCAGCGATGAAAGCCGGTCTTGGGTTACTCCTTGACGCTCATAAACTCCTCAGCCCAACGAATGTATTCCTCAGGCTGGGTATAGGTATGCGTCAATTCCGTAGCACTCAAATCCGATGCCTGGGTAAAAATCTGCCGCTGCTCGCGCAGGCTGTCATAGGTCGCCTTGATCGCCGCAAAATACGCCCCATGCCCATCGATAGTGACCCGCACGCCCAGTTCTGCCAGACGCTTGTCATCGCGCAACAGCGGGTTGCCATAGGTCACCAGCATCAAAGGCACAGTCAGGTGCTCGGCAAGCTGTTCAAGATGATCAAAGTCACGCACGCCCACCAGGCAAATCCCGTCCGCCCCGGCACGTTGATATTGCTGGGTGCGGCTGATGATTTCCTGTACGGGCAGGATGCCGGCGTTGGTGCGGGCGATGATTGCCATCTCCGAGTCAACCCGGGCTTCCAGTGCCGCGCGGATCTTGCCGACGCCCTCGGCGACCGAGATCAGGTCGGTGGATTTGCGTCCGAATTGCGCCGGCAGCAAGGTGTCTTCGATGGTCAGGGCGGAGATTCCCGCGCGCTCGAGTTCAACGATGGTGCGCATCACGTTCAGCGCGTTGCCGTAGCCATGGTCGGCGTCGGCAATGACCGGCAGCTGGGCGACGCGGCCGATGCGCGTGGCCTGCTCCGCGAACTCGCTGAGGGTGATCAAGGCAAAATCGGGGGCGCCAAGCACCTGCAGCGACGCGACCGAACCGCCGAGAATGCCCACTTCGAAACCCAGGTCTGCGGCAATGCGTGCCGACATCGGGTCAAACACCGAAGCGGTGTGGTAGCAGGTATTGGATGCGAACAGCTCGCGGAAGTTGCGGCGTAAATCTTGATGAGAAAGCCTGGACATATAAGTTCCACCAATGAAATGGACGGGCTTGAGCAAAAGTGTCAACGCCGAAGAAACAAAAGGCTATCACGCGCGCGCAGGGAGAATGATGACGAATTTACGGGGTCGCCTGCCAAAGGGCTTGGCAGGGGGGATCAAGCGGCGGCCGCCTCTGGCAGTTGGTCGACCAGTGGTACGGCCCTTACCGAGGCGCCGGGCTGCAGTTGCAGGCGCTTGGCGGTGAGACGATCGACCACCAGGCTGGTGCCCACCTGCCGCCCATGGGCGGCCGTGATCCGGCAGTTTTCCAGGCGGCGATTGTAGATCAGCCAGAGCGGCGCCTGATCGTCCGGTGTGCCGATGACCAGCGTCAGCGCCTGGCTGTCGCGTACCGTGCGGATGTCGGACACCGAGGCCTCGATGACCGGCCCGGCGTCAAAGATGTCGATGTAACCCTGATGGGTAAATCCTTCGGCGGTGAGGATCCGCAGCGCCGGTTCGGTGTTCGGATGGGCCTTGCCGATCACCGCCTGGGCCTGCTCGGTCAGCAGGCAAGTATAGAGAGGCTGGCGTGGCATCAGTTCGGCGACGAACGACTTGCTGCCCATGCCGGACAACTGGTCTGCATGGTGGAAGTCCTTTTTGAAAAAGTGTCGGCCCAGGCTGTCCCAGAAGGGTGAGCAGCCACCGAGGTCGGCATGGCCACGCAGTTCGGCAATCAGCCTGTCGCCGAACAGGTGGGTGAACTCTGCCACAAACAGCAAGCGTCCCAGGGACAGCAACCTGCCGTTGCTGCCCGAGCGCTGGTCGGGGCGCAGGAACAGCGAGCAGAGTTCCGACTGCCCGGTCATCTCGTTATTCATGAACAGTGTCGGGATCTGGCGCTCAATCCCCAGGTCTGGCGACGAACAGTGGGTGAGCCCAACCCGATAGTTGTACCAGGGTTCGCGCAGGCCTACGGCGCCCTTCAAGGCGCTCACACCGACGATTTGCTGCTCGTCGTCCTCAAGCACGAACAGGTAATCGGCATCGGCGCGCTCGACCTGCTCGGCAAACGTGCGCCTGGCCCAGCGAACCCGGTGCACCAGTCGATCTTCGTTGGCGGGAAGACTGGTGAACCCGTGGCCCGCCTGCCGTATCAGGGCATGCAGGGCGTGCAGGTCAGTAGCGTTGACCGGACGCACGATCATCGCGCCACTCCCTGTACATGCTTGGCCGGAACCTGTCCCGAGGCGAGCCGTCGACGGCTCTTCACAGCGTGACCAGGCGGATCAGGCTGCCTTCTTGCACATTCAACGCTGCGCACATTTGCGGGTGTAACTCCACGGGTTGCCCGGCACGCACGTCCAGGTCGGCAACGATTGCCCGGAAATCCCTGAGCGAGTCATTGCTGACCAGATACCGGCCGCGCGCATCGATGGCGGTACCCGGCCTGACGATGCCAGTGAGCCCCTGGTTCACAGACCGGATACAGGAAAGACGCGCAAACAGGGTCGGACCACCGTTGAACAGATCGACATAATGGTTGGTCTTGAAACCCTCGCGTTCGAGAATATCGAAGGCTTCCTGGCCATCCGGATGGAGGCGACCGATGCACGCCTGCGCAGCTTGGGGCAACATCGGCACATAAATCGGATAATGCGGCATGAGCTCCGCCAGGAAGGTCCGGCTCTCCAGCCCACACAGGCGCTCGGCCTCGGCGTAGGGCAGGTCGAAGAAATGCTTGCCCACCGCGTCCCAGAATGGTGAATGGCCCTCATCATCGCTGAACCCGACTATCTCGGTGATCACCGAATCGGCGAAACGATGGGGGTGAGCACCGATGAACATCAGGCGAGCCCGTGACAGCAATTCGCTGAACCGGCTCCCGACCAGGGGCGCCTCGACATGAAAGCTGCGCAACAAGGTATGCCCGCTCAGGTCGTGACACAGCGACAATGCGGGTACTGCGTGCTCGACGTTGAGTTCCCGCGAGGTGGCTATGTAGTCCCGGTGGCGCAGGTTGTAGAAGGGCGCGTCGAACCCCGCCGTGGCGAGGACTTCCGAACAGCCCACCAGGCGTTGTGTGTCGAGGTCTTCCAGTACGAAGAAGTAATTCTGCGATCCTTGCCCGGCCGCGTCTTTTTCAAATGAGTCGCAGGACCCGATGATCCGCTCGCGCAGTCGTCCGGTATCGTTCGGCAGGGACGTCAAGCCCAGCAGGCTTTCCCGGGCGAGTCGTTGCAACTGGGGCAGATCGCTCAATTCGACTGGACGCAAGACCAGCATGGATGCACTCCTGTATCAAAGTGTCTGGTGACAAGCACCCGACCTGACTATCACTGTCGGTTTCCACGCATTGCAGGGGCGGCTCACCTGACTGGCTTCAGGCGCCACTCTTCATGTTTTTCAGCTTTTCACGACGCTGGCAGGGGCATGGCGAGTCGTTTAACGGGGTGACACCGGCACAGCTATGCCACACAGGCTACGGGGTAAAGGAAGTGGTGGTTCTGAATGTTCAGAGAGGGCATCCGGGCTCCTGCTGGATGTGTTTCGTTTAATTTACAGGTCGTTGGATCCAGTATTTATGCAACGCGTCTTGGCTGTCTAGTGATTTTTTTCAGGGCTTTTTTCTCCCTTGGACACGGCGTGAGGCCTGTCAGTAAAGGGCTACAGGCATGGCCGTAGTTCGTGTAGGTCACTCGCCAACCGGCATGTCAGACGCTGCCATTTTGTACGTAAGAAAACACCTGCCCGCAATCAACGGCGTGTTACCGTTTCCTGACTTTTTGCAGCGAGCATTACCAAGTGCAGGCGACCCGTTTGACCTTGATCTGTCATGCCAGAACCGCCGCACAAAAATTGGCGCGGTTTCCTACAAATGAGCCGTTGGAAATGGATTGGAAATCTGCACAGGGTTCACGCAGTCGCCAGTTCAGAACCTCTTCAAGAATCCTGTCGGCCCCGGAACTGCGTGCACGGCAAACCGCTGCTTTGTTCGGCCGCGAGATCGAGACGGTGGATGCGCTACGCGACTGCGACTTCGGTCGATGGCGCGGCGCGCAGATCGATGACCTGCACAAGGCCGAACCCGAAGCACTGCAGGGCTGGCTGGAGGATCCCGAATCGGCGCCCCATGGAGGCGAGTCGGTAGCCGCGCTCAATCACCGGGTAGCGGCCTGGCTGACCTCGCTTGAGGCGACACCCGGGCACATCGTGGCCGTCACCCATCCGTTCGTGATTCGTGCGGCGTTGACCTGGGTGTTGCAAAGTGCGGCGTTCAACCAGGTTGATGTTGAACCACTATCGATCATCGAACTGCGGTTCAACGGGCGCTGGCGTTTTCGTTTAACAGGCGATGTTCACGAGGAACCGCAGCCATGAAACAAATCCTGGTGATCGGCATCGGCGCCGGCAACCCCGACTACATCACCCTGCAGGCGGTCAAGGCGTTGAACAGGGCCGACGTGTTTTTCCTCATGGACAAGGGGGAGAGCAAAGACAAACTCATCGACCTGCGTCGCGAAATCTGTGAGCGCTACATTACCGATCAGGCCTATCGCTTCGTCGAGGCCACTAGTCCCGAGCGTGAGCGTGGGGAGGTGGACTACCGGGCCAGTGTGGAAGAACTGAACATGGCCAAGCAGTTGACCTTCGAGCGCCTGATCCATGAGGAAATGGCCGACGGCGAGTGCGCAGGTTTCCTGGTGTGGGGCGATCCGGCACTGTACGACAGCACCATCAGGATCTTGCAAGCGATCCTCGCCTCAGGCCGCTGTGAGTTCGAGTTTGAGGTAATCCCCGGAATCACCAGCGTGCAGGCCCTGTGCGCGCAGCACAAGATGCCACTGAATCGCATCGGCCAGTCCATTGAAATCACCACCGGGCGTCGTCTGGCGGCGGGGCAGGTGGGCGATGCGGACAGCCTGGTGGTGATGCTCGACGCCCAGGATGCCTACCACCAGGTGGCGGATTCAGAGACCGAGATTTACTGGGGGGCTTATCTGGGTACTCCGGACGAACTGTTGATCAGTGGCAAGCTCAAGGATGTGGCGCAGGAAATCGAGCGGGTGCGCAAAGCGGCGCGGCTGGCCAACGGGTGGATCATGGATACTTATCTGTTGCGTAAACCTTGAACCAGGCGCCGCCTGTCATGGCGTCTTCGCGAGCAAGCCCGCTGCCACAGGGATCGAGTCAACACTGCTGATCCCCTGTGGGAGCGGGCTTGCTCGCGATAGGGCCCGTGGCCACACCTCAGGATTCAACGACAACCCCACGCCCAAACCGCTCTCGATACACCGATGGCGGCACCCCCACCACGCTACGAAACGCCACCCGGAAGCTTTCCACCGAGCGATAGCCACAGCGCTCGGCAATCTGTTCGGTATTCTCGCGGGAGCCTTCCAGCAATTCCCGGGCCCGGCCCACGCGTTCATGTTGCAGCCAGGCTTTGGGCGACATGCCGGTCGCTTTGGTGAAGCGGCGCAGGAAGGTGCGCTCGCTCATGGCCGCTTCGCTGGCCAGATCGCGCACCTCCAGCGGCTGGTGCACGCGCTCGCGAGCCCACTGCATCACACGCGAAAGGTCGCTGCGCGCCGCCACACTGACCGGAGCCGGAATGAATTGCGCCTGGCCGCCGGTGCGTTGAGGCGACATCACCAGGCGGCGCGCTACCGAGTTGGCGACCTGGGTACCGAAGTCTCGGGCCACCAGGTGCAGGCAGGCATCGATACCCGCGGCGCTGCCTGCCGAGGTGATCAGTTGGCCTGCATCGACATACAGCACCTGCGGATCCACTAGGATCTCGGGAAAGCGCTCAGCCAGTTCGGTGCTGTAGCGCCAGTGAGTGGTGGCGCCGTGGCCGTTGAGCAAGCCGCTGGCCGCCAGCACGAACACCCCCGAGCAGATCGACAACAACCTTGCGCCCCGGACATAGGCCTGGCGCAGGGCTGCGAGAAGCGCCTCGGGCACCGGGGCACTGCGGTCGCGCCAGCCAGGAATGATGATGGTGCGGGCCTCTTCCAGCAGTTCCATGCCGCCATCGGCCAGCACCCGGATACCGCCCGTGGCCCGCATCGGCCCTGGGTCCACCGCGACAATGCAATGGGTATACCAGGGGAAATCGAACTCCGGCCGGGCCAGGCCGAAGATCTCTACGGCGATGCCGAACTCGAATGTGCACAGGCCGTCGTAGGCCAGGATCGCGACCAATCCAGGGGCGGAATGCATTTGGCGGAAACTTCCCGGTAAGTGTCTTGTGCGCCACTGTAGCCCGAAGCGTGCGGCCGATAAAGTCATCCCACAGCCATCAACACTCAGGAGTACCGCCCATGACCAGCTTGGTCCGTGAAATTCCCGCCGCGCCTTCGGCCATCGCCCTCATGCATTTCAGTAATCGTCTGACGTTCGAAACCGATTGCTCCGACGTCTACGCCAGCCAACAGTTCGGTGAGGTGGATTTCGTCCTGGTCGACGTTAGAGGTCCCTTGGCGTTCGAGCGCGGCCACGTGCCGGGTGCGATCAATATGCCGGGGCGGACGCTTGCTGCCGAAGCCCTGGCGCACTACCCGAAAACCAGTTTGTTTGTGGTCTATTGCGCCGGTCCGCACTGCAATGGCGCGAACAAGGCGGCAGTGAAGCTGGCCGCGTTGGGTTACCCGGTGAAGGAGATGATCGGCGGGGTGACCGGGTGGCTGGATGAGGGGTTTATCCTCAGTGATGCAGTGCAGCGCGCCGTTTCCCCGGAACTGGGCTGCGAATGTTGAGCCCGCCTTAAGCCAGGTAAATGCACCCCGCGCCACCCGGCCATTTGGCAAGGTGGCGCGAATCCTCTTCAACCGGGCCATCACACTGATCATTACTACTGTGTTCTTGTAAGTATTTGTCGCCTGGACATAATTTGCCGGCCTGTAGCCGCTCTAGACTGCCTGCCACTTCGGTTTTCACCGACCGAAAGCGACCAATCCAACGCTGCCAATAAAAACCTCCGCACACAGGAGTTATGAATGAAGAAGCTAGTGATGTTCGGTGCCCTGGCACTGTCGATGCTGTCCCTGACCGCCGTGGCTGACGAAGCCAAGCCGATCCGTATTGGTATTGAAGCCGGTTACCCGCCATTTTCGATGAAGACTGCTGATGGCAAACTCACCGGTTTTGACGTGGATATCGGCGACGCACTGTGCGAGCAGATGAAGGTCAAGTGCACCTGGGTCGAGCAGGAATTCGACGGCCTGATCCCGGCATTGAAGGTCAAGAAAATCGACGCCATCCTGTCGTCCATGACCATCACCGACGACCGCAAGAAGAACGTCGATTTCACCATCAAGTACTACCACACCCCGGCACGCTTCGTGATGAAGCAGAGCAGCGAGGTCAAGGATCCGCTGACCGAACTCAAGGGCAAGAAAGTCGGCGTGCTGCGTGCCAGTACCCATGACCGCTTCGCCACTGAAGTACTGCAGCCTGCAGGCATCATCCTGGTGCGTTACGGTTCCCAGCAGGAAGCCAACCTGGATATGGTCTCCGGTCGCCTCGACGCGACGCTGGCCGACTCGGTCACCCTCGACGACGGTTTCCTGAAAACCGACGCTGGCAAGGGCTTCGCGTTTGTCGGCCCGACCTACGAAGACGCCAAGTATTTCGGCGGCGGCGCGGGTATTGCCGTGCGCAAGGGCGATACGGCACTGGCGGAGAAATTCAACGCCGCTATCACTGAAATCCGTGCCAACGGCAAGTACAAGCAAGTGCAGGACAAGTATTTTGATTTTGACGTTTACGGTCATTAATCAAAATGTTTAAAAAAGTGGCAACCGTGGACGCGGTTGCCATTTTTTTTGTTGAAATTGAGGCTGAAATTTTTGCGGATCTCCACAGGCTCTCCACAGGAGATTTCAGCCCCATTACTGCAGGAGTTCTCCATGCAACGCATCGACCACCCGCTGCCCTGGAGCCACCTGGGCACAGAGCGTACCCTCAGTGTCTTTCGTTACGGCGAGGGCACCCGTAAGGTGTATATCCAGGCCAGCCTGCATGCCGATGAGTTGCCGGGTATGCGTACTGCCTGGGAATTGAAGAAACGCCTGGGCGAACTCGAAGCCCGGGGGCAGTTGCAAGGCGTGATTGAACTGGTACCGGTGGCCAACCCGATCGGCCTCGATCAGCATCTGCAGGGCAGTCATATGGGCCGCTTTGAACTCGGCAGCGGCAAGAATTTCAACCGCTCGTTCGTCGAACTCAGCACACCCGTCGGCCAGTTGATCGGGGATCGGTTGGGCGCTGATGCTGTCGCCAACATCGCCCTGATTCGCCAGACCATGGCTCAGGTGCTCGACAGCTTGCCCGCCCCTATGTCGCAACTCGAAGCGATGCACCGCGTGCTGCTGCGCCATGCCTGCGATGCCGATATCACCCTGGACCTGCATTGCGATTTCGAGGCGGCGATCCATCTGTATGCCTTGCCGCAACACTGGCCGCAGTGGCAGTCCCTCGCGGCTAGATTGCACGCCGGTGTTGCATTGCTCTGTGAAGATTCCGGTGGCAGCTCGTTCGACGAATCCTGTTCTTCGCCCTGGTTACGCCTCGCACGGGCGTTCCCCGAGGCGACGATTCCACCTGCCAACCTGGCAACTACGCTGGAATTGGGCAGCATGGGCGACACCCGGGTCGATCAGGCACAGGCCAATTGCGAGGCGATCCTGGGCTTCCTCGCCGAGCAGGGTTTGATCAAGGGTGAATGGCCGCCGACGCCACACGAATGCTGTGAAGGCATGCCGTTCGAAGGCACCGAGTATCTGTTTGCGCCTCATCATGGCGTGGTCAGTTTCTTACGCGAAGCCGGGGAGTGGGTTGAAAAGGGCGACCCTTTGTTCGAAGTGGTGGACCCGTTGAATGATCGGGCTACCACGGTGTGTGCCGGGACCCGTGGAGTGTTGTTCGCGATTGATCGCGGGCGGTATACCCAGCCGGGGACATGGCAGGCGAAGGTGGCGGGGCGCGAGCCGATTCGGGTCGGGAAGTTGATCAACGACTGATAGCCAGGTTCTCTTGTGCCTGCAAGTCCGCTTCGCGAGCAGGCTCGTTCCCACAGGGGATGCATTTCACTTGTGGGAGCGAGCTTGCTCGCGATGGGGCATGAACAACGTCGAGGGCTTCACAGTGTTAGGCTTCAATCCAATCCTGCACCTGTGAAGGAAGGTTTATGTTGAAGTTTTTCGCTCTGCTGACACTCCTGGCGTCCACCGCCGTCCATGCTCAAACCCCGCTGCAATCCGATCTACCGCTCAAATACCTCGAGCAGACCCACGCCGATTCGCGCAATCTGCCCCTGGTGATTTTCCTGCACGGCTATGGCAGTAATGAACAGGACCTGTTCGGCATCAAGGATGAGTTGCCCGAGCAATACAACTACCTGTCGGTACGCGCGCCGATGGTGATGGAAGAGGGCAGGTACCAGTGGTTCCGCCAAAAAGGCCAGGGTGCCTACAACGGCGAAACCGACGACCTGAAAAACAACGGCCGGGTCCTGCTGGATTTCATCACCCAGGCCGCCAGCAAATATCACACCGCACCCAATAAGGTATTCCTGGTGGGTTTCAGCCAGGGGGCGATCATGTCCTACGAGGTGGCGCTGCGTCATCCGCAGGCGTTGGGGGGGATCGCGGCGCTGAGTGGGCGGATTCTGCCGGTGCTCAGGTCCGAGCTCAAACCCGATGAAAAACGCCAGCAGCTGGCAATCTTCATCGGCCATGGCACCGCAGACGAACGCCTGCCCTACGTCGATGGCACACAAGCCAACAGTTTTTTGCAAAGCCTGTCACTCAAGCCCGAGTTTCATGCCTACCCTGGGGTGGGGCACAGCATCAGCGCGGCCGAAATGCAGGACTTGAACGCCTGGCTGCAACGCCTCAACCCTTAGGTTTATTTGCCACTGAGCATCCGCTTGATCAGGGTTTCATGCGCCGCTATGTCGCCGGGACGGGAGATCACCCGGACCACGGCCATGTGACTGCCGGAGGCGGCCATCAGCGTGGTGTTGAGGGTTTGCCCTCCGCCCTGGGTGGCCGTGCTGTCGACCTGGCGCACCCCCAGGCCGGTGCCTTTGAGGGTCAGGCTTTTCTCGCTCAGCTTGTTGTAGTCGGGGAGGGCCTTGCGTTGCGCAGCGTCAAAATCCGCCGCAGTGCCGTCGAGAAAGGCGCCGTCATTGTCCTTGACCTTGATACCCTCGGGCAGGCTGTTTTCTGCGGCAATCACCACGGTCTTGGTGGTTTCATTGGCGTACATGGTCCCGCTGGCGCCCGAAGCGCTGGCCGGCAATGGCGTAGCGACGAAGCCTTTGGGCAGGGTAAAGATGAACTTTCCGCCCAGCATCGACACCTTCTGCGACGACGCGGTGCTGCTGGTGGCCTTGGCCGCCTGAGCATTCAGGGCCCCCAGGCTGGCAGCGACCGCCAGCAACAGGACAACGGCTTTCTTGCTCAACAATGACATTCGGGATCTCCAGGGACAGGCGTGTTAGCCGCGATCGTGTAAACCGCGATCATCCCATGCCGCGTGCGAGTCGCTCCAGTACCGACGCTCGGTTAGTCACTCGCTGGAAGCCTGGGCGCGCACGCTGACCGCAGGTTTTGCCAGCAGACGCCGGGTCACTCCGAGCATGGCCACCGATACCGCCACGCCAAGGGCAAAGGCGCTGAGGCCCATCTGGGGCAAAGCCAGGGCCAATACCAGGCAAAAGGTGGCAAACGAATACATCCCGGTCGCCGTGGCACGCAGCAACGCCGCAGTGAACGCCGGCCCCCGGGTTTGCTGGGAGAACACCGCCATTACGCTGCCCAGCACCGGGAACACCGCGAGCAGGCCGCTCCAGCGCTCGCCCACCGTACTGGCCAACAAGGTAACCGCCAAGGTCAGCAGGGCGCCGGCGATCATGCGCCACAGCAGTTTGTCAGATTTGGGGGCGTTGCCTGGGGCCACAGGCTGTACCGATGGAAACAGATAGGGCGCAGCCAGTAATGCACTGGCGGCGGCGATGACCGAAAACAGCAGCGACGCCGGAATCAACGACAACACCACCGCTGACACGGCCCACACCGCTAACGAGATACTCAGTGCCGCCGGCCAGCTGCTGCGCTGCGCGACCTGGGCGTAGGTGACACAGAAGGCAATCATCGCAAACATCGCCGACAGCGCCGCGGTGGCCGAGCGGGCGGCAAATGCTTCGCCTTGTTCGATGGCAAGGAAGAACAGGATCGGCCCGACCACCACCGGCAGTCCCGACAGCCACCCGGCGACGCTTGGGCCCCAGCGTTTGCCCGCCAGGGAGATAAGTAGCAGAAATCCGGGAATGACCAGCAGTTTGAGCAGTAGCACGCACGCGTCTCCGTCCTGTGTGAGCCTGCCACGTTAGCATGCGGCGGGCGGATTGTTGTATGGCTTTGCGCTTTTTGTATACAACACTCAAGGCTTGTACGCTTTTGGTTTTGGCGTATAAGTTTTGGACATTATCTGCGCTGAACCGAGCCCATCATGAACCGCTCCCGATCCATTCTGCGTCATAGCCTATGGCTGCTGGCCTTGCTGGCCAGTCATGCGCTGGCCAACTGGCAGGAATCGTTGCCTGGCGCGCGGATCATTGGCACCGGCGAGTTTCGCTGGTTTGGTTTCGGTGTCTACAACGCCCGCATGTGGAGTGCAGCCCGTCCGTTGGCGAGCGACCAGCCGTTTGCCCTTGAGCTCATTTACCAGCGCAAGATTTCCCGGGACGACCTGGTTCAGGCCAGCGTCGATGAAATCAGGCGCCTGTCGGGCGAGTCAGTGAGTGCCATGCAACTGGCGGCATGGCAGGGTCAGATGCAACAGGCATTTGTCGATGTACAGGCCGGGACGCGGATCACCGGGGTGTATCTGCCGGGGCAGGGGGCACGGTTTTTTGTCGGCCAGCGCTTGCAGCACGAGGTGAACGACCCGGCATTCGCCCGGGCGTTTTTTGATATCTGGCTTGACCCGCGAACGCGTAATCCGCAGTTGCGCGAGCAATTGATGGGATTGGCCACATCCCCGTAACGGGGATCGTGTGGAGCCCGGTGCGACAGCTGTCACACCGGGTGTGTTGCCAGGCTGCGCGGTTCTTCGTGGGTCCCCGCGCCGCCTGATGAACGCTTTACGCCCGCTCGATTGCCAGCGCCACGCCCTGGCCGCCACCGATGCACAAGGTGGCGAGGCCTTTCTTGGCATCGCGCTTGATCATTTCATGCAACAAGGTCACCAGCACCCGGCAGCCCGATGCGCCGATCGGGTGGCCGAGGGCAATGGCACCGCCGTTGACGTTGACCTTGTTCAGGTCCCATGCCAGTTCCTTGGCCACCGCCAGGGATTGTGCAGCGAAGGCTTCGTTGGCTTCAATCAGGTCCAGTTGATCGATCGACCAGCCAGCCTTGTCCAGGCAGCGGCGAGTGGCCGAGACCGGGCCGATGCCCATGATCGCCGGGTCAACGCCCGCATTGGCATACGCGGCAATTCTTGCCAGCACGGGCAGCCCCAGCGCCTTGGCTTTTGCCGCGCTCATGAGGATCACGGCAGCGGCGCCGTCGTTCAGCGACGAAGCGTTACCGGCCGTCACCGAACCGTCCTTTTTAAAGGCCGGGCGCAGTTTGCCCAGGGCGGCGGCGCTGGTGTCGGCTCGCGGCTGTTCGTCGGTGGCGAACGACAGCGGTTCACCCTTGCGCTGGGGAATCAGGATCGGCGTGATTTCATCGACAAAACGCCCGCCTTCAATAGCCGCCAAGGCTTTCTGTTGCGAGGCCGCGGCGAAGGCGTCCTGTTGCTCGCGCGTCAGGTTGTACTGCTCAACCAGGTTCTCGGCGGTGATGCCCATGTGGTAATCGTTGAACGCATCCCACAGACCGTCGCTGATCATGGTGTCGACGATTTGTGCGTGGCCCATGCGCAGACCGGTGCGTGCACCGGGCATGACGTAGTTGGACAGGCTCATGTTTTCCTGGCCGCCGGCGATCATCACCTCGGCGTCGCCGCAGCGAATGGCCTGGGTGGCCAGGTGCAGGGCCTTGAGGCCTGAACCGCAGACCTTGTTCAAGGTCATGGCTGGCACGGTGAACGGCAGGCCAGCCTTGATCGCGGACTGGCGTGCAGGGTTCTGCCCGGCGCCGGCAGTCAGCACCTGGCCCATGATCACTTCATCCACTTGCGCCGGGTCGAGCCCGGTCTGCGCCAGCAACTGACGGATCACCGCAGCGCCCAGGTCCACGGCGGACACACCGGCCAACGCGCCCTGGAAACTGCCGACGGCGGTACGCGTAGCGGCAACAATTACGACGTCTTGCATGGAATGATTCCTCACTGCGCAGCGAACTGCATTTGCGGAACGTGATCAGGCACGATCAGTTTACCCGCGGTCTTGGCGACGATTTCTTCGACGCTGACCCCCGGAGCACGCTCCTTGAGAATGAACGCGCCGTTTTCGATTTCCAGATAAGCCAGGTCGGTCAGCACGCGCTTGATGCAACCGGCACCGGTCAACGGCAGGCTGCATTTTGCCAGGAGCTTGGACTCACCGTCCTTCGAGGCGTGGGTCATGATGACGATGATGTTGTCCGCGCCGGCCACCAGGTCCATGGCGCCGCCCATGCCCTTGACCAGCTTGCCGGGGATCATCCACGAGGCGATGTTGCCTTGCACGTCGACTTCGAAGGCGCCCAGCACGGTCAGGTCGACATGACCGCCGCGAATCATCGCGAACGACTCGGCCGAGGAAAAGATCGATGCGCCGATGCGTGCGGTCACGGTTTGTTTGCCAGCGTTGATCATGTCGGCATCGATGGTTTCTTCAGTAGGAAACGGACCCATGCCGAGCAGGCCGTTTTCCGACTGCAGCATGACTTCCATGCCTTCGGGGATGTAGTTGGCGACCAGGGTCGGAATGCCGATGCCCAGGTTCACGTAGAAGCCGTCCTGCATTTCGCGGGCGACGCGTTGAGCCATTTGTTCGCGGGAAAGTGCCATTGTTGTTATTCCTTCAGTTCGGGCCGGGGGCAGGTGATCACTTACGCACGGTGCGCTGTTCGATGCGCTTCTCGAACGTGCCGCAGATGACCCGGTCGACGTAGATGCCAGGGGTGTGGATCTGCGCCGGGTCCAGCTCGCCCGGTTCGACGATTTCTTCGACTTCCACCACGGTGACCTTGCCGGCTGTAGCGGCCAGCGGGTTGAAGTTCTGCGCGGTATGGCGATAGATCACGTTGCCGAAGTGGTCGGCTTTCCAGCCTTTGACGATGGCGAAGTCACCGGTAATGGATTCTTCCATCAGGTACTGGCGACCGTGGAATTCGCGCACTTCCTTGCCATCGGCGACCGGGGTGCCAACACCGGTGGCGGTGAAGAAGGCCGGAATGCCGGCGCCGCCCGCGCGCATTTTTTCGGCGAGGGTACCCTGGGGCGTCAAGACGACTTCGATTTCCCCTTTGAGCAATTGGTCTTCAAACAGTTTGTTCTCGCCGACATACGAGGCCACCACTTTGCTGATCTGCCGGTCTTCCAGCAGCACGCCGAGGCCAAATCCGTCGACGCCGCAGTTGTTGGACACCACAGTGAGGTCGCGTGTGCCCTTGCGCTTGATCTCGGCGATCAGGTTTTCCGGAATCCCGCACAGACCGAAGCCACCAGCGATCACGGTCATGCCGTCTTCAAGACCTGCCAGAGCTTCCTCGTAGGAACTCACTCGCTTGTCGAAACCTGCCATATGCACCTCTTTTATTCTTTATGGGCGGCTGGCTAGCCGAATAACTGAAGTGTCTCGCTGGGAGATTGATTTGTTAAGTTGATTTTTAGCAAGTATTAATAGATAAAACTCACTAATCAATGGGGGGAGCGCAGGCGACATGACCGTTAAACAGATTCGTGCCTTCCTCGCCGTCGCCCAGAGCTTGAGTTTCGCCGTGGCCTGCGAGCGCCTGCACCTGTCGCAATCGGCGTTGAGCCTGACCATCAAGGCGCTGGAGGAGGGCTTGGGCGGGCGCTTGTTCACGCGCAACACCCGCAACGTCGCGCTGACGGCAGAAGGCGAAGCGCTGGTGCCCCTGGCGCGGCGCCTGATCGCCGACTGGGATAACGCCGAGGACGAGTTGCGCCAGCGCTTCACCCTGCAACGCGGGCGAGTCACGCTGGCGGCGATGCCCTCGTTTGCCGGCAACCGGCTGCCGCCAATCCTTAAGACCTTTCGCGCGCGTTACCCCAAGGTCAACGTCACGGTGAATGACGTGATCAACGAGCAGGTCCTGGAGATGGTGCGGGACCGGCAGGTCGAATTGGGCGTGGCGTTTGAGCCGGCTACCAGTTCGTCGCTGGCCTTCACGCCGTTGTACATGGATCGTTTCGTCGCAGTGGTGCCCCAGGATTCACCGCTGGCGCGCCTCGACGATATCGCCTGGAAGACGTTGCTGCAGGAACCGTTCATTACCTTGCAGCGCCCGTCTACGGTGCGAGTGATGCTCGAGGAGCACCTGCAGGCGCGTGGAATGAAATTGCCGGTGGAGTTCGAAAGCCATCAGTTGGCGACCGTGGGCCGTATGGTTGCCAGTGGGCTGGGGGTCAGCGCGGTGCCGGCGTTGTGCGCCGGGCAGATGCGTGAATTGGGCGCGCATTGCCTGACCCTGCGGGACCCGGTGATTGAGCGGGCGATCGGGGTGCTGACCAAGCCTGGGGTGGAGTTGTCGGCGGCGGCGCAGGCGTTGTTTGATGTGCTGAAACAAGAGCACACGGGTCAACAATGTTCATGACAAGACGCCTTCGCGAGCAAGCCAGCTTCCACCGGGTCCTTGGTAAATCAGGTGGACAGGTGCTGCGCCAGCAACGGCAGCAGCTGTTCGCACGACGCTTCTATCTTCAGGTCTAGCAGCTCATCGGCCCGCGTTTTGCCCAGATTGATCGCAATCAACGGCTTGCCCTGATCCGCCACTGCCCGACACAAGCGAAACGCCGAGTACGCCATCAGCGACGATCCCACCACCAGCAATCCGGCGGCCTTTTCGACCGCCGCCATGGCCTTGGCGGCCGTTGCCTGTGCGACGTTTTCACCAAAAAATACCACATCCGGTTTCATCCGCTCGCCAGCACAATGGTGGCAACGCGGCACCTGGAAGCGCGCTTCGAAGGCTGGGTCGAGCAAGGTGTCGCCATCCGGCGCCTGCACCGCATCGACGCCTGTCAGGTAAGGGTTGTGTTGTTCCATCAGGTGCTGGATGGCGTCACGTTCGCTGCGCTGCCCGCAATCCAGGCACAGCACCCGCTGCAGACTGCCATGCAGTTCGATGACGTCATGGCTGCCGGCCTGATCGTGCAGGGCGTCGACATTCTGCGTAATCAGCGCGCTGATCCGCTGGCGGCTCTGCAATCCGGCCAACGCCTCGTGCGCCACGTTCGGCTGGGCC
>NZ_JAKNRW010000051.1 GCF_023072615.1 Pseudomonas violetae | reverse complement strand
TGCGCCCGTGCTGCCGCCCATGCTTTGTCCGACCACGTTACCCAAGGCGCCGCCCAGGCCACCGCCGATCGCGGCAGTGCCGTCGCCAGCGGCCATCGCACCTTGCGCAACGAAAAGTCCCAGAACCAGAGCAGGCAGTGTTAAACGCATGACGAAAACCTCAAAAATAGGGATAAACCGAAAGCCGGGCATTGAATGCCCCAGAGGAGGAAACGTCCAGACAAATCCTCCGTTCTTAGAAACAGCGACGGTTGGACAGCAATATTGGAAAAGGTTTTACGACAGGCAAAAAAAAGCCCGCTGGGGAAACGGGCCAGGAGTTGCTTTCTAACGGATGAGCTGAGACTACGTAAGGCCTTGTGAAAAAGTCGTGAAAGACTTTGGAATAAACACACCTGGTTATTTTTTTCCGATCGAAAAAAACCCCGCTGTTTAACGGGGTTTGTCAGATGAATGCTTACTTTCTGGAAGAGGCCGCTACCTTGGGTAGAAACTTGGCCTTAGGCCCCTGGCTAACCACGGATTTGATCTTGCCAACCTTGTGCTTGTCCTCACCAAAGCTGGCCACGTATTCAGTCTGGCCACACTGCACGCAATTGTTGATCGGAAACTCGGACCCGTCGTCTTCGATATACGGTTCAGTCATCACTTCGCCCCTTCAAAAGCGGGATCGACACCGGCAAGCCCTATTTGCCCGAAATATATCGATCACCAAGAATTTTGAGACTAGTCGGTCACCACTGGACTTGTCATTCAGTTGAAGGCGCGCCCGACGAATGGGCCGCAGAATTATCGGGACAAGTGCCGAGCCAACGCCTCAAATGCCGGCAGCGTCACCGGATCATTGGCGGCGTTGGCCGCGACCGGGTGCGATGCATAACGCACGATCACCAGCTCGGCTTTCGGATCGATATAAATCCGCTGACCATACACCCCGCGCGCCATGAACGCCCCGCCCTCCTTGTCCGTCACCCACCACATCGAGCGATAGCTCCAGCCCTTGAGCAAGGCATAATCGGCCTTGGCAAATGCCTGTTTATCGCCACCGCGGCGGATGTCGTCGATCACCGCCTTGGGCACAATCTGCTGCCCATTGAACCGGCCGTCATTGCGCAACATTTCGCCAAATCGGGCCAGATCACGCAACCCGGTATTCAGCCCACCCCCCGCAAACGGAGTGCCGATGGAGTCAACGGTAAAATATCCATCCTGCTCCGCCCCCAAACGGCTCCAGATTCGCTCTGACAGCAATTGCGCGACGTTGCGACCGGTCGCTCGCGCGATGATCCAACCCAGCACATCAGTGTTAACCGTCTTATAGGCAAACGCAGCCCCGTGTGCACCCTGGGGCTGCACCGTCTGCAGGTACTCGAAGTAACTGCGCGGCCCGATATAGTCCTTGGGGAAGGGTAAAGGACTCCCCGCCCGCCCATGGGCCCAGACATCCGCCTTCGGGTCGGCGTAATCCTCGCTGAATTTGAGGCCGGTGGTCATATCGAGAACCTGCCGCACCGTGGCTCCGGCGAACGCAGAGCCTGCCAACTCGGGCAGGTACTCGACGACTCGCTTGTTCTCATCAATCTGGCCCTCGGCAACCAGCGTGGCGCCGAGCGTACCGACCACGGACTTGGTAACCGACATCGCCGCATGCTGGCCTTGCGGGTTCAGCACACCAAAATAGCGCTCGTAGACCATCTTACCGCGGTGCAACACCACGATCCCATCGGTATAGGTGGCCGCCAGGGACTGCTCCCAGGTCATCGACTCCCGCGCGTCCAACGGGGTAAAGCTCAGCGCATCGATGTCCTGGCGCAATGCTGACTCCAGCGCAACAGGTGCACCCAGCCCGCGGGATACATTGACGGTGGGCATGAGCTGACGGAAGTTGGAAACGCTCCAGCGCATTGCCGGAAACTGGAAGTAACTGCCATCGGCAAACCGCACGGTGCGCTCGGCAGGGGGCGGCGAGCCGACCATCCAGCCAAGCTTGGCGGGGTCGCTGGCTGCGGCGTCAGGAAATGTTGTGGGCGCTGCGGCGACCGCCAGGGATGGCAGGAGCGATATCAGCAGTGCGGCGGCTGACTTGGCGACATTCGGATAGGCAGTGTTAGGGAATAGCATGAGGGTCGATTCCATTCGAGAGGTGGGTGACCAAGCGCCTGATCGTAACAGCACGGTTCAGGAATTAAGATCCCTCAACCTCAACTGCCCTGTTTGCTCACGATTTATTAATCAATAGCTTTCAGGCATGAAGCCCCCCCCTGCAGGCCTCCATAGCCATCACAAAGAAAGAAACAAGCGACTCTCCCGTCCGACGCCGCTATCCGCCCGATTTTTTCAGACGCCAAAAAACCACAAACCCCCGACTTTCTCTAGGAAAATCGGGGGTTTGTGTTTACTTAATGTGGCGGTGAAGGAGAGATTCGAATTTAGCAGCACTTTCGCCCAACAACCGCCGTATTACGGGGCTTTCAGCGTGCAGAGTAGTACAATCGAGTAGTACAATCCTCTGTACCACTCCCTTCTCCACGGCGCTCACATGGCAGACAATCTGATCCAGAAGAAAGGCGAAAGCACCTGGTATGTCCGCCTGGCTGTCCCTGCTGATGTTCGTGCGGCTATGGGTGGGAAAACTGTCCTCATTCGATCCTTGCAAACAGGATTACGTAGCAAAGCCATGGAACGGAGACTGGCTGTCCTTGCGGAGTGGAAAGAAGCCATTGCACGCGCACGAGGAAAGCGGGCATCTCGTGGGGACAAGTGGAAAGACCCCGTTGCCACCTTGTCTCATGGTTTTGCTCAGGCGACACGACAACTGAAAACTGATGTTGCCCTTGGCGAAATAGACGACCAGACCACATTTGCTCCTGACGAGATTGAAGCCCTCTACCGAGGATTGTTCGACGACTCTCCTGAGGGGAAAGCACGCCGAGAGAAAGCTGATCGCGTTTACGCCATGACAGGCATGGATGGCGAGATAGCGAACATTGGATTCGCTCAAGAAATGGCTATGGAATTCATGGCGAAGGTCCTGGGAGTCACCCAGGAGCTGTCCCTAGTAGAGGAGGCAGAAGCTCGACTGATACTCAACGACCCCAAGGCACACAAACCTAAGTCGCCAATCACCACCGCTCGGCTGAAGACCTACCGCGAATTTAGGGAAAGCCGTGGCGGAGCCCCTAAACACGTCGATCAGCAAGTGGGCAAGATGGAACGTCTCTCCAAATTCCTCAGAGAGAAAGAGCTACCACTGGACTTCGACACGGTAGATCTATGGTTGAAATCGCTTGATCGTGCGCCAGCCACACTAGGTCAGCACCTCTTGGCAGGCACTGCCTTTTGGAAGTGGGCGATGAAGTACGACTCGGCTTGGCGTGAAGAATACAAAGACAAGATGAATCCGTTCATAGGCCACGAACTGCCACAGGGTGGCGGTTCTGAGATAGCCGGACTGTCTCGGCAAATCTACACACGAGACGACACTCTCAAGCTCCATCAAGCTGCACTGGATAATGGAGACAAACCTCTTGCGGACCTCATTGCACTAGGTTGGTATACCGGAGGTCGAATCGAAGAACTATGCCGACTCAATAAAGACAGCGTAATCACTGTTGACGACATCCAGTGTTTCGACTTCCCGAAGAGCAAACGCAAGGCAAGCAAGCGTGTGGTGCCAATTCATCCAAGCTTGTTACCTATCATCGATCGTCTGCGTGAAGACACCACCGACACCTTCCTGATCCCCACCAGTTCGCATGACCACTACGGCAAACGCTCGCACGCAATATCAAAGGCGTTTGGCCGACTACGTACAGCAGCAGGCTTTAGCAGACTCCACGTTTTCCACAGTTTCCGTCATACCGTAGTCACTGAGTTGATCAGGGCAGACGTTCCAGACGCTTTGGCGAAAGAATTGGTTGGGCATATCACTGGCACAGTTACACATGACGTCTATTCAAAAGGTGCGAGTACAGCTCAGAAGCTGGCAGCGATCTCCAAACTGCCCATCATTCCTGTCTAGTCGTCAGCGTGAGCTGGCTGGGTCTGCACCTAACGAAGCTCAACCTGTACCCATCGGCGGTTGGATCACCCTCACCGTCCTGGGTGCAAGGTGTCCGGAAGCCGTAGTAGCACAGGGCCAATAGAGCAGCTAAGCTCGCTACCTCAATTCGAACGTAGGCGGGCTGGAATGGGCATCTATCGCGTAGAAGAATTTCTCGCTCGGGCGAAGGCGTTCATTGCTGTGGGAGACGAAAACTCTTTACGCCATGCATGCCTTGAATTGCGCTTCTGCCTCGAAAGCATCGTCTATAGAAAGCTGGCGGACGTCGGCGACCAGCTCCCTTTAGCGGTTTACAAGACCTGGCAGCCACCCAAAGCGTTGAAGCTGTTGCTGAGCTTCGAACCTCGTGCAGACCAAGACGTGTCGATCAGCGTCTGTCTGAACACCGCCGATGGCAAGCCCATTGGAGAGTGGCTTGATCTTGGCGATTACAGGATGTTCTCCGTCAGCTGGCTGAACAAGAATTACAGCAAGCTCGGAAGGTTTTTGCACATGACCACCCTCCCCGAGTACGAAGCCCCTCCTGAACTCACCGCTTCGATGATCGAAGAAATCGTTAACGAGATTGAGCGTGTGGCGTCCGCCGACCTAGTAATGTCGATGAACTCGGTCACTGCCGTTCCGTGCACCGTATGCCAGTCCGATATGTATGCGAGCCACGCTCAAATTGAAGCTGAGGCAGCCATCGAATGCTATCAAGAAAAGTGCAAAGCGCGACACCACATCAGAAAAGATGGCGATGGTTTCACCGTTGACCGAACGGGGCTGTTCTCCGTCCCGTGCAGGAAGTGTGAACAGCGGTTACCCCTGGAGTCGATCAAGCACGACGAGGTGAAAGAATGCGTGGCTTGTGGGCACAAGCATATGTTCCGCTGGAGCTATGCCAGTTTGCCTGATGCACCGGTCAAAGCTGAGTGAGGCCGATATTGGCCAAACCCTTGCCCGCCCGCCAGAAAAAGAGCCCTCGATTTAAACAGGGGGTGGGGGGGGGTGTACCACCTTGATTTGCCAGGGCTCTACCCGAGGTATTGAACGACGTGAGACTAGGCACTTGCTAACGCCACTTGAATTCAAAATAACGTGACTCTCAACAGAACGCGAAGCCCCACAAGGCTCTCTGATGACGCGTGAGCGTCTACCCGCTACAGGCGTACCGCTTACAACGCTACAGCGCCCCCTATATGGCCTAGGGAAGCTCACAGCAGCTATGTACTACCTAGTTAGTAAATATTCTGAGATGGCTAAGGCGGGCACGGGTGCAGACACTAAAGAGGGAATGACAGAGACAACGACTTCATCACTCGACTCACCTGCATAGAAGACCACTCACCACCTCGGCTAGTGCCTATCCCCTTGTCGTTCAAACAATCAGCCACCTGTTGCAAGGTCGTCGCACCTTTACGAATGCAGAGGTCGATAGGATCACGTACCGATTCGGTCCAGGTAGTGACGCGTTCTAGAATAGCTTTACTCGCTTTGTCTCTATTGGCTTGGGTACGCCCCATTACCAGCGCCCCAGCACGCCTAGCCAACTTCTCAATGGAGGCGACATCACCATCATCGGCACGAGCTTTCAGCGCCGCTAGAGCGTCACGGGTACGACTGGCAATGAATGAACGCTCTTGCTCGGCCAGGGCTGCAAACAAGTGAAGCTGGAAGTTGTCGGCTAGCGGCATGGTTGCCACTTTCAACGAGGTGCGTTTCATCAGCTCGGCGATGTGACCGACGTCACGACCAATCCTGTCGAGCTTCGCCACTAGCACCGGTAAACCATGAGCCAAGGCTTTCTTGCACTCTGGTCGATCCTGTGGGGCAATGGTGCCGCTAACGGTCTCGGTGTACTCAGCGACAACCTTCCAGCCTTGCTGGCGAGCAGCGGAATGGACGTAATCCACCTGGGCTTCCAGACCGAGACCACTCTTCTCTTGGGCTCCTGTCGAGACCCGGTAGTACGCCACAACTTCCATTTTCCAGTCCTCAATCGATGTGTAGGACTAGATCATAACATTTCCTGGACGTTCGTTGTAGATGCGTTAATTTCCTTCCTGACGTAGCAGACGAATGGTTGAAGTGATGCCTTCGACGCTTCTGTCGAGCACTTCCAAGGCTGTCGTGGCGTTGTCTGCAATGTCCGTTGAGCCTCGTTCGGCAATCCACTTGGCGAGTTCTTCGATGGCGGCGCCGATACCGTTTTGGTTGATCATCAAGAGTTCGATGGCGTTGGCTATGGCTTCGTCTTTGTCTGGCATGACTGTCTTCCTTGAGGGTGTGGCGGAAATTGTAGCTCAGCGCGTGGCTGGCTGGGGCTGGGTTATGGCCTTATGCAAGAAATGACGATTTCAGCTCGAAAATGACGATTTTATGCATAAACGTGAAATTGCATCACCCCCGCAAGGGCCAGCTTGATCGCCTTCAACCCACAAGCCACGGAAATACAGGGCTATAGAACAGTGGGCTATCACTGGACGAGTTTTTATAACTGCGGTTAGGAGCATCGATATGGAGGTTATGGGCAGTTTCCACGGGGATATTTGAGGTTATGGCGAAGGTTTCCAGTCACATGGATAATGCATCCAATCCAATGGAGAACTGGCATGAATGGATGGCAAAGGTTGTGGGTGGTGGTGTTTGTAATCGTCGGTCTTTTGCTAATGGTGGTGGGTGAGAAACTCGTACCCAGCAAAGAAACCATTGCTATGAAATTCGATAAGCCGCTGGAACAAGAGCGCCGATTCTTGGCAGAGCTCAAGAGCAAGCGCTTCGACACAGATGCTTTCAGTCAGGACTTCTTCGGCGGGAATGCACTCCAGGATACCGAGGCAAGGATTAGAGATTTGGAAACCCGTCGCCAATCTGAACTTGATTCACTGTGGACTGACCAGCTCAAGCTCAGGAGCGTCTTTGTGGGTGTGTGGTTTGTATTTGGTCTGATATTGTACGCCATCGGGGCGACGGTGGGCTGGGTGTATCGAGGGTTTCGCCCTAAGGCTGTGTAGCTACGCTGCAACAAGCGCCCATGCTGTATCAACTCTCCAACACCCATCGATTTAAGTCTGCAAGGCGTTCGGTGAGGTTCTTTATGTTCTCAGGGCAACTAGCCTGCTGTTCTGCTTGGTGAGCAGGATTCTCGAATCCCAAGACGTTATAGGTGTCTTCGGTTTTGGCTTTCAGATTTCGCATCAACGCTGGGATTTTATCGTGCTTCACATTGGGGATGTGCTGCAGAGCATCTTCTAGAGCGACGGTGAAATCTTGGTAGAGGTCGGGACGGTTACACCCCTTCGCAGTGGCCAGATCGAAGTCTGCATTCTCGTAAAGAACGAGAATGTAACCTGACGTTAGTTTCATCTGGGCTTGAGCCATGAAAGGCACTGCGATCAATGACATTAGCAAGGCGGTGGACTTCAGCGACATTAGCCATTCTCGTTGTGTTGTTAAGGGAAGGTGCAAGCATTTCTAGTCTCACCGACTGTAGCAGACCAAACACTATAGCTGCACCACAAGGTGGTCGCACCGAAAGCGTTTAGCTTTCATGCTGAACCAGCTATGGCGTGACCGCCGACTACCCTTCGGGTGTACCTCGACACAAATACAAATAAACAAAAATCTAGCTCTTGCCTTTGACCTTGCCTTTTGCTTCGGTGCATAAACGAATGCGGACGCATTCAGTAGTAACCCCGTCAGCGGTCGCTGACAGCTATTGCACGTCACCTTCGGTGCAGCAGATCAAAAGCGAAGAGCTTTGATGTGTGTTGATATTATTGTATTTGATGGTGGGCTGATCCAGAATCGGGACGATGCGACTATTGTCCATCAACGTGTTACCACCGTAGTACTCCGCACTGGCTTTTCAATATCCGACCGTAATTCAATCAACGAGTGTAACCCGCCCATGCAAGCATGAAGTAGTTATTCCATCAATGCTTTGCATTGAGAAGTTCTTCTTTATACATGCGGCCGATATTCCCCCCCCTGCCGAATGCCGAAACTACGCTGCCTGACCTTCTTCCCGCCAACGGCGGATGGTTTTGGCAGTGATACCAACCTCACGCTCGATGGCCTTGACGGACTTACCCTCTGCGAGCATTTGGCGAACAAGCTCGCGCTTGGGTAGAGCGACCACAACGCCACCCACAGGCATTGCAGGGTACTGGCGCTCATACTTGTCAGCAGTACCGTATTCCGTAAAGGTGCGAAGATCGTGATGTAGCTTCGCCAGCTCTTCTGGAGTGGGCGGAAGCAGTTCATCATCCCAATCACACGACTTGCGAGGCGCTTCGATGCCATCCATTTCGAACCGTAGCGAGTCTGGTCGGCACTTCATCATGCGGGGAATTGCCAGCTCAACAGCCTTCACATAGCGGCGTGCATGGCGCTCACCAAGGTTGAGAAGATCCTGCACTGCTTCATTGGTAATCTCTGGCAGCCATTCGAGGACGGTGATGATTCTTCTAACACTCAACGGCTTCGACACTCCGCCTTGACCAATATCGCGGTTATGCCAATCAAGGCGGGCGATACCTTCAATAATGTCCATGGCAAACAATGGGTAGCATCGCTGATAGTCATCGAGTCGCATCAGATAGCCTGCAAACGGGTTCGCCACTACTTTAGGTGGGCGACGGATTGCTTTGTCAGCCTTCGGCTTCCTGGCCTTCGTCGGCTTTAGTTTCTTTTCGAGCCATTGGTCAGCATTGGCACCCATTCTGGCGCTCATGGAGTCAAGTTCTTGCTTGGTGAGAAGTTTGGGGCATGTTTCTTCCATAGTGTTCTCCTGTGATCAGTTCATTTCATAGGCAAATGCCTCGGGGTTGGTGGGTTTGGTCAAATCTCGGACAGCACAAAACCGACGCCTGACACCACTCTGGGTTATGTCGAGATACGTTCGGTGCGAGCTGCTTGAGTAAGTGGCGAATATACGCCTATTTGACCATATTTGTCAAATTGAATCTCATGCCGGTAGTTGCACCAATCAAACTACTGATACAGGTCCGGTAGCGCCGCTTAGGAACCTTCATTTGACGAGAACACCCAAATTAAACTCCGAACTTATCACTCTCTGTATGGCGCCATACGACCTTCCTAACTGTTTGGTAACAATGTATAAAGCCGCCACGGCCTCAGCATCCACGGCGGTTGCAGAGGTCGAGTGCAACACGGCTATTGAATTGAAGCTGGAGCAGCATGAGGCGACCCCACCCATATCCAGAGCTTTTGAAACTTTTAATCAACTTTTGAGCAGAAAATACAAACCAATGGTAATAGCAATCACCACCACCATAAAAATTCGGCCATCCCGTATCCGCCGTGCATTGGCATCGATTTTCAGTCGATTAAATGTTTCGACATCGCTCAGACCTTGCACCTTGTAATGCATAAGGTTATTGATTTGGCCATCGATCTGGCTGTTATGTGAACTATTACTGGACGCGATAATTATCCACGGGATCACCCAAAATCCGATGGTAGGGATGCACAGTAATAAATGAAGTACGTGGTTTGTTTTTTTCTTTTGGTTGGTTAGTACAAAAAGCTGCTCGTTCATTATCAACACCCGTATAAGTTGGTAATTCACCACTTTACGATAGAGCATAGTCGGCATCTTTACAGAGTGACAGCGGCAGCGACAAGAGGACAGATCAACAAGGTATTACGATGCGATGCAGCTTCAAGAATGTCGATGAGGGGGGGCACGGACGAAGTCGGCACGGCACATGCCGAGGTCACCTGCGGGCTCGTTTCGGGAGATTGATGGCACGATGACGCAAGGGGCCGGAGTGAAGAATTAGACGAATGGAACGGAGGGGGGTGCGATTACTGCCAAAGGGGCCACGAAGGGATAGCGCTGGCAGGAGACGGAGCAGACAAGCGGGAGTAGTACAGTTGAGTAGTACAAACGAAAAACCCCGTGAACTCTAAGCAACTGAATTCACAGGGTTTTCTTAATGTGGCGGTGAAGGAGAGATTCGAACTCTCGATACAATTTCTTGTATACACACTTTCCAGGCGTGCTCCTTAAGCCACTCGGACACTTCACCGTATCTCTTCAAACATGTTCTGTCTGTCGAGGCGCGCTAATGTAGTCGAAAGCTTTTCCGATGGCAAATATTTTTTTCAGAATTTTCATGCGGTTAGCGATTTAGTTGTTCTGGCTGCCCGCCAGCCATGGCAAACCTGCCAATCTCCGGCTTCGCCGCCCCTTCTATATAGAGGTGAAGGCGCAGCAGCGGTGGCTGGTCAAGCGTTGAGCATCACCACAGGGTGACCGGCGAGTCAGTCACGGCGCTTTACCTGGCCTACGGTGGTGGGTAACGTCTGCCTCATCTTTCATACAAGGAATAGCGTCATGAGTGAGTTGATCTCCTACCACCTCGAAGACGGTATCGCGACACTGACCTTGAGCAATGGCAAGGTCAATGCGATCTCGCCGGACGTCATTGCCGCGTTCAACGCTGCGTTGGATCAGGCGGTGACTGATCGCGCGGTGGTGATCATCACAGGCACGCCAGGGATTCTGTCGGGTGGTTATGACTTGAAGGTCATGACCTCCGGCCCCAAGGAAGCCGTTGCCCTGGTGACGGCAGGCTCGACGCTGGCTCGCCGCCTGTTGGCGCACCCTTACCCGGTGATCGTCGCGTGCCCTGGACATGCAGTGGCCAAGGGCGCGTTCCTGCTGTTGTCGGTGGATTACCGCATTGGTGTCGAGGGGGCTTACAGCATCGGCCTCAACGAAGTACAGATCGGTATGACCATGCACCACGCCGGCATCGAGCTGGCTCGTGATCGCCTGCGTAAGTCGGCGTTCCACCGTTCGGTGATCAATGGCGAGATGTTCAATCCGCAGAGCGCCATCGACGCTGGCTTCCTCGACATCGTTGTCTCCGCCGATGAACTGCAGGGGGCTGCGCTGGCCGCAGCGCGTCAGCTTAAGAAGATCAACATGACCGCCCACAAGAACACCAAGCTGAAGGTGCGCAAGGCGTTGCTGGAAACGCTGGACAACGCCATCGTCCAGGATCAGCAACATATGGGTTAAGCCCGGACTCGCGCTCCCTGAAAAGCCCGACCCTCGTGTCGGGCTTTTTCTTGCGTCTTTTGTTGAGAGTCCTACAACAGCTCTACAACGCGTCTGACATCAAAGTCGGAAACATGCGCTTAAACATCGGCTATCTCCGAACTCTATAGCCGCAATTGCCGAACACAATGCACATCCGTACACTGCGCCACCTTTTGTCCCGGTGGGGCCTTTAAATGCTGTTCGTGTTTCGTATGTTATTGATGGGCCTGCACTTTATTCTCGCCGGCGTCCTGGGTGTGATTCTCGGCCTGTGCCGACCTTTCAACCCGGACAACAGTCGCCTGTGCGCCCGCCTCTACGCCTGGCCGGCGATGTGTATCCTGCGCCTGCGGGTAAAGGCTGAGGTTGGCCCCTTGATGGACAAGCCTGCGAGCTGCGTGATCATCGCCAATCATCAGTCCAACTACGATCTTTTCGTGTTCGGTAATGTGGTACCGCACCGCACCGTCTGCATCGGCAAGAAGAGCCTGAAGTGGGTGCCGCTGTTTGGGCAGTTGTTCTGGCTGGCCGGTAACGTACTGATCGACCGGGGCAATGCGCAGAAGGCGCGACAGTCGATGCTGACCACGACTCACACGCTGCAGAATGAAGACACTTCGATCTGGGTATTTCCGGAAGGCACGCGCAATCTGGGTGAAGATTTGTTGCCGTTCAAGAAAGGCGCGTTTCAGATGGCGATTGCTGCCGGGGTGCCGATTGTTCCGGTGTGTGTCAGCAGTTATGTGAAACAGATGCGTTTGAATCGCTGGGATAGCGGGAAGATTCTGATTCGCTCTTTACCGGCGATTCCGACGGCAGGGTTAAGCCTGGATGATATGCCGGAGTTGATTGAGCAATGTCGCGAGCAGATGCGCGAGTGTATTGCTTCGATGGATCGGCAGATTCTGGCGGGTTAGCCGCCCTCGGCCATGAGTGGCCGAGGGTACACGCGACAAGGCCAGAAAATCGCAGCCTCGTTTCACTCGACAGCGCCTACAGGCTAAGCTGGTCACTGCCTGCCAACCAGAAGTGAACCAACACCATGGGTAGAGTTGTTGCTGCTGCGGTTTACAGCGCCGGGAAAAAAGTTACCGACATAACCCTCGACGAAGGTGCGGCCTGGGCTGCCAAGCCTGACCACTTCGTCTGGATCGGGCTGGAAGAACCCGATGCCCAGGAACTGGCCAATCTGCAACGCCAGTTCAATCTGCACGAACTGGCCATTGAAGACGCCCTGGAAAAACACAGCCGCCCCAAGCTCGAGACCTTCGGCGATGCGCTGTTTATCGTCACTTACTCGCCCATCCGCGATGCACAGGGAAAACTCGAGTTCATCGAAACCCACATCTTCGCTGGCAACGGCTACATCATCACTGCGCGAAATGGGCATTCGGCGTCCTACGCCTACGTCCGACAACGTTGTGAGGCACGTCCGCTGCTGCTGGAGCACGGGGAAGATTTCGTCCTCTACGCCCTCCTCGACTTCGTGATCGAAAACTACCAGCCAGTGGGCGAAGCGATCCATGCCGAGATCGATGAGCTGGAACGCAATGTGCTGTGCAGCGCGCTGAATGAGCACGATATCCAGAAGCTCCACGGTCTGCGGCGCGATGTCGTGCGCCTGCGGCGCTACGCAGCGCCAATGGTGGAGATTGGCGAGGAGCTGCAGAAGCTCAGCTTTCCTTTCATCGACAAAAACATGCGTCCGTACTTTCGCGACGTGCAGATCCACGTCACCCGGCAGATGGAGGACCTCACCACCCTGGCAGACATTGCCAGCCAGACGATCGAGGTCGGGGTGTTGCTGGAGGCGTCACGCCAGAGTGTGGTGCAGCGTAAGTTCGCGGCATGGGCGGCGATTCTGGCGTTTCCGACTGCGGTGGCAGGGATCTACGGGATGAACTTCCAGAACATGCCGGAGCTGACCTGGCACTACGGGTATTTCGCGGTGCTGGGGTTTATTGCAGTGGGCTGTGTGAGTTTGTGGGCGAGTTTCAAGAGATCGGGCTGGCTGTAGAAACAAGGCGAGTGCTCCGCACGCCCTTGCGGGAAAGCCCTGCTCCCACAGCTTCGGGCTCTAACCCGCTTTAAGCTCCGGCTTGTGCGCTACGAACCGCATCATCCACTCCGCCACCGTAGCGCCGTGGTGCTGCTGTTCCAGGCTGGCCACGCCCTTCTGGTAAATCTGCTCACCCAGTGCCTGCTGACGGATCTCCAGCAGCGCCCGCGAATAATCGTGGATGAACTCCGGGTGCCCCTGGAAGCACAGCACCTGATCGTTGATGTGATACGCGGCAAACGGGCAGAAATCGCTGGAGGCGATGACTGTGGCGTTTTCCGGTAGCGCGGTGACCTGGTCCTGGTGGCTGATCAGCAACGTCAGCTCTTCCACGACCGGGCTCATCCACGGCGCCTTGGCCGCGAGCTTGTAGTTGTGGGTGCCGACCCCCCACCCTTGAGTGGCGCGCTCGCTCTTGCCGCCCAGCAGCAGCGCCAGCAACTGATGACCGAAACACACGCCGAGCAACTTGTCGCCGCGCTCGTAGCGCTTGAGCAGATAAGCCCGGAGGGTTTCTATCCACGGGTCGGTGCCAAAGGAATCGGCCTTGCTACCGGTGACCAGATAAGCATCGAACACCTGCTCTTCGTCGGGATACTCGCCCTGCATCACGTTGTACACCGTGAACTCGGCGGCAATTGGCTGCTGCGTGAACAGACGCTGGAACATCTGCCCGTAACCCTGATATTGATCGACCAGTTCCGGACGCAGGATGTCGGTTTCCAGAATGCAGATGCGTAACGACATAAAAAATACCTGACACGTGATGGGAATAATGCACACCCAGAGCCTGCCTCGAAACACCGTGACAAGGCAAGCCCCACAAGCATCATCGGTCCCCTAAAACGTCTCCCCCTGGGCCGCTTTTTCCAGCAGCAGTGCCGGCGGCGTGAATCGCTCGCCATATTGCTCGGCCAGGTACTGGGCGCGAGCGACGAAGTCCTGCACGCCGTACTGGTTGATGAACTGCAACGCGCCGCCGGTCCAGGCCGCAAACCCGATGCCGAAAATCGAGCCGATGTTGGCATCCGCCGTCGAAGTCAGCACGCCCTCCTCCAGGCACCGCACGGTTTCGATGGCCTGCACGAAGAGCAGCCGGTCGCGCACGTCCTTGGGCGAGATCTGCCCGTCGGCCGTTTCGAAGCGGGTTTTCAGTTCCGGCCACAGGTACTTCTGGCCACCACTTGGGTATTGATAAAACCCGCCGCCTGCGGCCTTGCCAGGACGCTTGTACTCGTTGAGCAACAGGTCGATCACAGCGAACGCCGGATGCTCGACCAGCGGTTTGCCTTCCGCCTCCAGGTCCTTGGCGGTTTGCTGACGGATGTGACTCATGAGACTCAGGGAAACCTCGTCGGAAATCGCCAGCGGGCCAATCGGCATGCCCGCCTTGCGCGCCTCGGTTTCGATCATCGCCGCGCTGACGCCTTCGCCGAGCATGGCGATGCCTTCGTTGGTGAAGGTGCCAAACACCCGCGAGGTGAAGAAGCCACGGCTGTCGTTGACGACTATCGGGGTTTTCTTGATTTGCAGGACGAAATCGAAACCGCGGGCCAGGGTTTCATCGCTGGTGCGCGTGCCTCTGATGATCTCCACCAGGGGCATTTTTTCCACCGGGCTGAAAAAATGCAGGCCGATGAACCGGGTCTGGTCGGGCACGGCGGTAGCGAGGCCACTGATCGGCAAGGTGGACGTGTTGGAGGCAATCACCGCCTGGGCACCGACGACTTTCTGCGCGGCCGAGGACACTTTGGCTTTGAGCTCCCGATCCTCGTACACCGCTTCGATGATCAGGTCGCAGCCGGCCAGGTCAGCATCATTTTCGCTCGGTAGAATCCGCGCCAGAATCGCTTCGCGCTGCTCGGATGACAGCTGCCCGCGAGCGACTTTTTTATCCAGCAGTGTCGCCGAGTGGGCCTTGCCCTTCTCTGCTGCAGCCAGGCTGATGTCCTTGAGCACTACCTCGATACCCGCCGAGGCGCTGACGAAGGCAATGCCCGCGCCCATCATCCCGGCACCCAGCACGCCGACCTTGTGCGTGGTGAACGAGGCATGCCCCTGGGGCCTGGAGCCCCCGGCGTTGATTTCATTGAGCTGAAACCAGAAGGTGCCTATCAGGTTTTTCGACACCTGACCGGTGGTCAACTCGGTGAAATAGCGGGTCTCGATCAGGTGCGCG
This sequence comes from Pseudomonas violetae, assembly GCF_023072615.1. Classification (GTDB taxonomy): domain Bacteria; phylum Pseudomonadota; class Gammaproteobacteria; order Pseudomonadales; family Pseudomonadaceae; genus Aquipseudomonas; species Aquipseudomonas violetae. The sequence goes on along the minus strand of NZ_JAKNRW010000051.1, from coordinate 13,883 downwards.
GTGTCGAAATCAACCTGGGCCCCTTCCACCGCCGCACAGAGGATTTTTTCCGGTGCGGGCATGCAGCCCTGGGTTTTGCTGCGCAGGATCGATGGCGCGATCGCCAGCATCTGCGCGACTTTGGGGTGCGATGGCGTGCCGCCGGGAATCTGGTAGCCCTTCACATCCCATGGCTGCACGGCGGCCGGATTGGCCAGGATCCAGGCCCGGGCTTTGCTCAGCAACTCTTGCGGGTCCTGCGCCAGCTCGTCGATCAAACCGGCCTGCAGGGCCTGTTGAGACCGCACCTTCTTGCCCTCCAGCAGATACGGCAAGGCTTTCTCGATCCCCAGCAGGCGCACCATGCGCACGACCCCGCCGCCGCCCGGCAGCAGGCCCAGGGTGACCTCCGGCAGGCCAAGCTGCACCGAGGAATGATCCAGCGCCACGCGATGATGGCACGCCAGGCAGATTTCCCAGCCGCCGCCGAGCGCTGCGCCATTGATCGCGGCGACCACGGGTTTGCCGAGCGTTTCCAGGGCGCGCAGCTGGGCCTTGAGGGTCAATACCATGTCGTAGAAGGCTTTGGCCTCGGGCTTGCCGACCTTGATCAGTTCATTGAGATCGCCGCCGGCAAAGAAAGTCTTTTTCGCCGAGGTGATGATCACGCCGGCTATCGACGCTTTCTCTTCGACCAGGCGCTTCACGCAGTCCGCCATGGCGTCGCGGTACACAGCGTTCATGGTGTTGGCGCTCTGGCCCGGCATATCAATGGTCAGGACGACGATCTGGTCCTGGCCCTTTTCGTAACGGATGGCTTCGGTCATGACGATGTTCCTTGAAGTCGGGGCTCAGAGGCGTTCGATGATCGTGGCGATGCCCATGCCGCCGCCGACACACAGGGTCGCGAGGCCGTAGCGCAACTGGCGGGCTTCCAGTTCGTCGAGCAAGGTGCCAAGGATTGCGCAGCCAGTGGCGCCCAATGGGTGCCCCATGGCTATGGAGCCGCCGTTGACGTTGACCTTGTCCGGGTCGATGGCCATGTCTTTGATGAACTTCAGCACCACCGAGGCGAAGGCCTCGTTGACCTCGAACAGATCGATATCCTCGACCCGTAAACCGGCCTTCGCCAGGGCCTTGCGCGTGGCCGGGGCGGGCCCCGTGAGCATGATGGTCGGGTCAGTGCTGGTCACCGCCGCGGCAACGATCCGCGCCCGGGGTTGCAAGCCCAGCGCCCGGCCCTTGGCCTCGGAGCCAATCAGCATCAGCGCTGCACCATCGACGATGCCGGAGCTGTTGCCGGGGGTGTGGACGTGGTTGATGCGCTCCACATGGCTGTAGACCCGCAGTGCAGTGGCGTCGAAGCCCAACTGGCCGATCATTTCGAAGCTCGGCTTGAGCTTGCCCAACCCTTCGAGAGTCGAATCGGCGCGAATGAATTCATCATGATCGAGCAGGACGATGCCGTTCTGATCCTGCACCGGCACCAGGGATTTGCTGAACGAGCCATCGCCCCGAGCCCGCGCTGCCTTTTGCTGGGAGTGCAGCGCGTAGGCGTCGATCTGTTCACGACTGAAGCCTTCCAGTGTGGCAATCAGATCGGCGCCCACACCTTGCGGGGTAAAATGGGTATGCAGGTTGGTTTGCGGGTCCATGGCCCACGCCCCGCCGTCGCTGCCCATGGGCACCCGAGACATGGATTCGACGCCGCCGACCACCACCAGGTCTTCGAAACCGGAACGCACTTTCATCGCCCCGAGATTCACCGCCTCGAGCCCCGAGGCGCAGAACCGGTTGATCTGCACGCCCGCCACGCTGATATCCCAATCCGCCACCAGCGCCGCCGTCTTGGCGATATCGCAGCCTTGATCACCGATGGGCGTCACGCACCCCAGCACCACGTCGTCGACCTGACTGGTGTCCAGGGACATGCGCCGTTGCAGCGCTGTCATCAGGCCGGCGACCAGATTAATCGGCTTGACGCTGTGCAAGGCGCCATCGGCCTTGCCTTTGCCCCGGGGCGTGCGTAGCGCGTCGAAAATCAAAGCTTGGGTCATGACGTCCTCGATTTCTTGTTCTTTTAGAAGCTTCACCTTATGCCCTGCGCCCTCAGATTCAATGACCACAACGCTCAGCACCATTGACGCACACGCTCAGACGAACGGTAGCGTGCTACGGGATTAACCGTTTCAGGTCGGCGAGATGTCTAGCAAACGGGCGGCAAAGAAGCTGGCAATAGGCCTCATGCTATTTTCATAGCCTATAGATATCTCTCCATATGAAATGGATCTAAGCCAAGAGTGACGCGGGCCCTAAGGTAATCATGTACGAAGTTGTCGTCGGGTTTTGCCGAGGCGCTCGTCGGACAGGAAGTGCAACGCTCTGCCGTCATGGAGATATGCAGGCAGGCATCAGGAAATAACAATAAAGGCGGTCAGCCATGTTCAAACAATCGAAAGTACGTCAAGCCGGGCTCATTCTTTTCGCCACCACGCTGTTGTTGATTTTGCCGAACCTGACCAAGGTCATCGGCTGATTTAAGCGCCTTTTGTTATCGCCGCCGTAGAAATGTGACTGGCCCGCTACCCGGGCCGGCGTGGGTGTGCCAACCTTTGCGGCACTCTCCACGACATGGACGGCGATCATTTGAAAACGCTCATTCTGCTCGGGGCCTTGCTGCTCAGTACGCCCCTTTCTGCCGCACAGCTGGATCTTCAGCTGGGCGAGAACTCGCGCACCTGGCAAACCGCCGAGCTGCTCAAGCATCCGCAGGTGCAGACCATCACCATCAGCAACGATGTGTCTTACAAACGCGAGATGACCTACCGTGCCGTGCCCATCGCTGCGTTGCTGACCGGGATCAAGCCAGACGACCATCTGCAGGCAGTGGCGCTGGACGGATTTGCTGCGGAGCTATCCGCCGCACCACTGCTCAATGCACAGGGCGCCAGAGCCTGGCTGGCGATCGAGGACCCGGCCCAACCATGGCCAGCCCTGTCTGCGGGTAAGCACAGCGCGGGGCCATTTTATCTGGTCTGGACCGATCCCCAGGCGGGCAATATCAGCCCCGAGCAATGGCCGTTCGAAGTGGCGAGCATCAGGCAACTGGCGCCAGTGGCCCAGCGCTTCCCTGCCCTGCTGCCGGATCCCGCCTTGAAAGCCGATGATCCGGTGAACCTGGGATTTGCGCTGTTCCAGAAGAACTGCCTGGCGTGCCATCGCTTGAACGGCGCGGGGGATGCGCAGTTCGGACCGGATCTAAACATTCCGTTTAATCCCACCGAGTACTTCGGCGCTGATTTCCTCAAGCGCTACATTCGAGATCCGCAGAGCCTGCGGCAGTGGCCGCAGGCCAAGATGCCCGGGTTCAGTGCGCAGGTGCTGCCGGATCAGGATCTGGAGAGGCTGGTGGGGTATTTGAAGCATATGGCTGGGCGCAAGGTTCAGCCCTAGTTTTGTAGTGCCTGGGCTGGCCTGATCGCGAGCAGGCTCGCTCCCACAGGGTTCTGCGGTGAATTTTGGATGGGGGTTCACCTCTGGACAGTGTGGGAGCGAGCCTGCTCGCGATGCGGTCTGCCGGGTTACTGTTCCTGGACCGAAAAAACCGGCAAAGGCGTCGGCGAGACGAACACTTTGGCGTGCATCTGTTCACAGCCGCCACCGCGGCGCATGCCGCGAACCGGGCAGGCGTCCAGGTAGTCCAGGCCCACGGCCAGTTTCAGGTGACGCTCGGGCCGTGCCAGCTCGTTGGTCACGTCGAAGCTGTACCAGGCATCATCCAGCCAGGCTTCGGCCCAGGCGTGACTGGCCAGATGCTCGCTGTTCTCACTGTACAAATAACCCGAAACATAACGCGCCGGGATCCCCAGGCTGCGCGCGCAGGCCAGGAAGGCGTGAGTGTGATCCTGACAAACACCCGAGCGCCCGGCGAAGGACTGGGCCGCGCTGGTGTCGACCTCGGTCGAGCCCGGCGTGTAGGTCATGTGCGAGTTCAGACCATGCATCAAGTCGATCAGCGCCGTGCGATCCCGGCGCTTCTTGCATTGCTTTTCCGCGAACGCGCGCAAGGCTTCATCCGGTTCGGTCAGGCGGGTGAACCGCAGGAACGGCAACGCCGACTGGCTTTCATGCTCGGCTTCGCGCAGCTCGTCGATGTCGACCTGGCCACGGGCGCCAATGATGATGGCCTCGTGCGGTTCGTCCATGGTCAGCACATGCAGGATATTGCCAAACGGATCGAGTTGCGCGCGTACCGGACGCGGCAGGTCTAGCTGCCAGCTCAGCACATGCTGGCGCTCGCTGTCGTGGGGTGTCAGTCGCAGGTACTGGATGCTCGCCCGCACCTGATCTTCGTAGTGATAGGTGGTCTCGTGGCTAATGGAAAGTCTCATGCAGCCTCCAGGTAGGAACTGTGAATGGCGTTGCCCAACTGGCGCACCAGCGGGATGAACTCGGTCAGCCAGGCATGCAGGCCCTCGTCGAGAATTTCATTGATGCCGGTATAGCGCAGGCGCGCGTCCATTTCAGCGGCCAGGCGCTGTGCCGGTCGGCCGTTAGCGCCTGGAAGCTGGGCGAGAATCTGGTCGATTTCTTCGGTGCAGGCGCGTAGCGAGCGCGGCACGTCGGCCCGCAACAGCAACAATTCGGCGACATGGCGGGCGCCGGGAGCGTCGCGATAAATCTCGGTATAGGCCTCGAATGAAGACAGCGCACGCAACAGGGCGCTCCACTGGTAGTAGGCGTGTGCGGTGCCATCGCTGACCGCCTCCGCTTGGTCGCCGGCCATTTCGTAGCGCGCATCGAGCAGGCGCAGGGTGTTGTCGGCCCTTTCGATAAAGGTGCCCAGGCGAATGAAGCGAAACGCATCATTGCGCATGATGGTGCCATATGACGCGCCACGAAACAGGTGGGAACGCTCTTTGATCCACTCGCAGAATCGGCTCATGCCATAGCGACTCAAGCCCTGATCGGCGATACCGCGAATTTCCAGCCAGGTGGCGTTGATGTTTTCCCACATGTCGGCAGTGATCCGCCCACGCACGGCATGGGCACTGGCCCGTGCAGCGCCGAGACAACTGTAGATACTGGCCGGATTGGCCGCATCCAAGGCGAAGAAGTGCAGCAGACGCTCGGCATGCAGTTCGCCGTGGCGCTCCAGGTAATCCTCCAGTGTGCCGGTGATCAGCAACGGCATGGCGAGTTCGTGCAAGCCGTCGCCGCGGCCATCCTGTGGCATCAGCGACAGCGAATAACTGATGTCGAGCATCCGTGCGAGGTTTTCCGCCCGCTCCAGGTAACGCGACATCCAATACAGATCCGAGGCAGTTCTACTTAACATGGCAAGCTTCCTTCAATCCTCGACTACCCAGGTGTCCTTGGTTCCACCGCCCTGGGAGGAATTCACCACCAGGGAACCTTCACGCAACGCAACACGGGTCAAGCCACCGGGTACCACCCGGGTTTCACGGCCAGACAACACAAACGGACGCAGGTCGATGTGGCGCGGCGCGATGCCGTTTTCGACGAAGGTCGGACAGGTCGACAACGACAGGGTCGGTTGCGCGATGTAGGCGTGTGGCTTGGCCTTGATGCGCGCGCGGAACGACTCGATTTCCGCCGCCGTCGCTGCAGGCCCGACCAGCATCCCGTAGCCCCCGGAGCCCTGGGTTTCCTTGACGACCAAGTCTGGAAGATTGGCCAGCACATGGGAAAGTTCAGAGGGATTACGACACTGGAACGTCGGAACGTTCTTCAGGATCGGTTCTTCATCCAGGTAGAAGCGGATCATGTCCGTGACAAACGGATACACCGACTTGTCATCCGCCACCCCAGTGCCGATGGCATTGGCCAGTACCACGTTGCCCGAGCGATAGGACGACAGTAGCCCCGGAACGCCGAGCATGGAGTCCGGATTGAACGCCAGCGGATCGAGGAACGCGTCGTCGAGGCGGCGGTAAATCACATCGACCGCCTTCGGCCCGTCAGTCGTGCGCATAAAGACCTTGTCGTCACGCACAAACAGATCGGCGCCTTCCACCAGTTCAACGCCCATTTCCCGCGCCAGGAACGCATGTTCAAAGAACGCGCTGTTGAAGCGGCCAGGGGTCAGCACCACCACGCTGGGGTTGTCGATAGCGCTGGAGCTTTTCAGGGTGTCGAGCAGCAGGTTCGGGTAGTGGTCGATGGGGGCGATGCGCTGGGCCGAAAACAATTCGGGGAACAGTCGCATCATCATCTTGCGGTCTTCGAGCATGTAGCTGACGCCACTGGGCGTACGAAGATTGTCTTCGAGCACGTAGTAAGTGCCGTCACCGTCGCGCACCAGATCGACGCCGGAGATGTGTGAGTAGATATCCCGGTGCAGGTCCAGCCCTTGCATCGCCAACTGGTATTGCTCGTTGGCCAACACCTGCTCCGCCGGAATGATCCCGGCCTTGATGATGCGTTGCTCGTGGTAGAGGTCGGTGAGAAACATGTTCAACGCCTTAACCCGCTGGATGCAGCCACGTTCGACAACCCGCCATTCGCTCGCGGGAATACTGCGCGGGATGGTGTCGAAAGGAATCAGGCGTTCTGTGCCCTGCTCGTCGCCGTAGAGCGTGAAAGTGATACCGGCTCGATGAAACAGCAAATCGGCCTCACGGCGCCGTTGGGCCAGCAACTCGTCAGGTGTTTCGGCCAGCCAACGGGCGAATTCCCGGTAATGCGGGCGGACCTGGCCGCCGGCATCGTACATTTCATCAAAATAGGTGCGGATCATGCCGTACTCCTTGTCACCCGGACATCTAGGCATCGCAAGGCCCGTGCCATCGGCATAAACGCTTTTATATCAATCAGTTGGAGAATTACTGTGAAAACACCGCACCAATTCTGTGCGGTAAATGCCCCCAGCTGATCGCCCCCGCTCCATTGCGAAGCAATGCTGTCGCTATCACCAGCATAGTCAGAGTTGATTTCACTGCCCGGTTGTCGAAGGGGATAATTGGCGCATTCGCTGAAAAGCTCATCGAACTTCCCTTTTAGCCGCCTGTTCAGGCGGCTTTTTTTTGCTTTTTGAAATGTCGTGAATCACAAATGAAAACGGCCAACCCGAAGGTCAGCCGTTGCTGAGTTTTGTTGCTATTCATAATGTTATGCGAGTCGCCCTCGTACCTCCTGTTTCACGCCCCATCCTTCGATGATGCCGCCCAGAGGCTCGACCACTGCCTCGAATCCCAGTTCGAAATCGCCGATATCATCGTAGGTGGCGTGCATGACCTTGCTCAATTCCAGCGCCCATGCGCCGTCGTCGCGCACACTGATCTGCGCATTCAAGGACTCACCACGGTAATGACCTGCTGCCCTGCGGGCCCGCTCCTCGTCGGGGAAAATCGCATAGAACTCGATGGGATGAAATTTTGAAAAGTCGAAACCGCCTTCTTTCATGCGGCGCAGCACGCTGCTGCTGATGTCTTCTTGATAGGCTGTGCTCATGAAACGTCCTCCTAAATCCGATGGATAGACTTTCCGTGCTCCCGACGCCCTCAGCCGAAGAGTGAGGGCGATCCGGCGACCAGGTCGCCGACGGGAATCAAGCATGTAGCTGACAAGACCAGACCTGAGCGATCCAATCGCTGATCTCGTCTGCAGAGTAGCCCTTTGAGCGAGCAACTGCCAAGGCCTGGTTTAAATGTGACAGGAGTTGTATCAGATGGGAGTGATGCCGAGGATTTGTATGCTGTTCTGGGTCTTCAGACTTTTGACGCTCGCATCATCGGTGCGCCCTTCCAGATCGTTCAGATCCAGTTCCGCGGCGACAGGAAGCAGACGGGCTTTGATGAGTTTGGCGGCACGCTCGTTGTCCGGGCACTCCTCGCACTCGAAGACTTCCTCGACTGTTTCACCGTGATCATCCACGAAAGTGATTTTCCACTTTTGCATCAGTGCCTCCTCGATAAAACCCGCAAGTGGGCTTACACCTATCTGGACTTTTGCACTGAGTGATCGTTCCCACGGATTACCCGGTAGAAGCGAGTTTGCAATGAATTTGAAAGCGCAAGCTCGCCCTTGTAGGAGCGAGCTTGCTCGCGATGGATTTGAAAGCGCCGTGTTTAATCAGGCACCCCGCGTCATCGTTTAGTCGTTGCTTGGCTTGTTGACGGCCTGCAGTACGTACTGAGGCAACGCGAACGCGCCGATGTGGATTTCCGGGTTGTAGTAGCGGGTGACGATGCCGCTGCCGGCAAATCGCTGCTGCAGGGTTTCACGGGACAGCTTGCGATAGCGGGTATCGGTCGCCCCCCAGGCAAAGGTCATCGAGCCGCCGATGTAGGTCGGCACGGCTGCCTGATAGAAATGCCAGTCCGGGAACAGGCTGCGCAGGCGTCCGGCAGTGGTTTTGACTTCTTCGATCTGCATGAACGGGGTGCCGTTCTGCGTCACCAGGATGCCGCCTTCGTTCAGGCAGCGACGGCAAGCCTGGTAGAAGTTTTCCGAGAACAGCACTTCACCCGGGCCGATCGGGTCGGTGGAGTCGGAAATGATCACGTCGAACTTCTCGGTGGTGGTTGCAACGAAACGCATCCCGTCGTCGATCACCAGGTTCAGGCGTGGATCATCGAACGCTCCTTTGGAGTGGTTCGGCAGGAATTCCTTGCACATATCCACCACCGTGCCGTCGATCTCGACCATGGTGATGTGCTCGACGTTACGGTGTTTGGCCACTTCACGCAGCATACCGCCGTCGCCGCCGCCGATGATCAGCACGCGCTTGGCGGTCCCATGGGCCAGGATCGGCACGTGGGTGAGCATTTCGTGGTAGATGAATTCGTCGGCTTCGGTGGTCTGGATCACGCCGTCCAGCGCCATCACCCGGCCCATGCGCGGGTTTTCGAAGATGACCAGGTGCTGGTGTTCGGTGCGCACTTCGTGCAGCAGTTTTTCCATGCGAAAACGCTGGCCGTAGCCTTCGTAGAGGGTTTCCAGGTATTCGCCGGTAGGGGTGGTGCTCATGGGAAGTGCTCCGATGAATGCGGTGGCAACGGACGGTTACCCGCCCATGATGGCCAATCGATTTGCTCGATTGCCAGGGAAAGGCGCGCATTCTACGACGCGGGAGATGACAGGTCGAACCTTCGTACGGCCAGATTTATTGCCTTTGTGCAAAACACTGTGGGAGCGAGCCTGCTCGCGATGGCGTCGCCACATCCTGTATCAATGTGACAGACAGATTGCTATCGCGAGCAGGCTCGCTCCCACCGGGGAGATGTGAAGATTTGACGACTGGATCAGATCCGCACATTACCCCGTGGCCCGGCAATGGCCCAGATGATCAGGCCCAGGACCGGCAACAGCAGGATCAGCAACACCCAGACGATTTTCATGCCGGTTGATGCGCCACTTTTCAGCACGTTGATGATGGCCCAGATGTCCAGGGCAAGAATAATCAGGCCAATCAGGCCGTTGAACGTGGAACCCATGGTGACGCTCCCTAAGAGTGGTTTGCCCTCTTAGGATAGCCGGCCATTGCCAGGGTTCCGTTTTATTGCATTAAACGTGGATGGCGACTTTCAAGGCTTCCAGGGACGGTGCGGCCGCGATGCCGACCTCGGCGCACAATTCGAGCACCCGCGCCACGTCGTTACCGTAGACCAGCACCACCTGCAGTTCGTCGTCGAGCAATTGGCTGAAGTTCATCAACGTGTAGCCGCCGTTTTCCTTGTTCATGCTGCCCATCTGCACCTGGATGCGATTGAGGGCGGTCAGGGCTTCAGTCTTGGCCAGTTGCTTGGGCTTGATGTTGAAATCCACTCCCGGGCCAAATGAGGCGACGATCTGGGCGAACAGATCCATGTAGGTATCGGCCTGGAACAGCACAGTTTCGGGCAGGCTGCCGACGACCACCCATTCACCCAGCAGGATCGGGAAGGTGTCGTCGTAGTTGATGTCCGGATTGGCCGCCAGGAACGCCTGCGGGTCGGCGAAGGCCTGGGCCGCTTCGTCCGCCACCTTGAGAATTTCGTCAGCGCTCATGCACCCGGAGCTGATTTTGCTGATGAGTTCGACGAGTGCGGTTTTCATGGAGCGGAATCCTGTAGCGAGAGAATTTTGAAGGCGCGCAGGATAGCGCATTACGCAGGTAATGGCTGTTCCCAGCCTGATGGAGAACCTTGATCCACATCAAGTTCCGATCTGCCCAACCGCTGCACAATAATGGCACCTTGCCATAACTGTTTCCGCTATCAGAGAAGACCTCCATGGGTGCCTGGCTTAGCAACATCTCATTGAAATATAAATTCTGGGCGGTCAACGCAGTCGCCTTCGTCACGACATTGTTGCTGGTGCTGTACGCCGTGCAACTCGAACAGCAGGCACGACATCACGCCACCCAGGTGTCGGCGCAGGACCAGGCACGCCTCTTGAAAGCATGGCCGGCTGATCAACCGCTACCCCAGGCCGACAATTTGCTGACCTTCACCACCGGGCAAGTGCCAATAGTTGACGAGAAACCAGTGCCTCAGTTGGCCGGCGCCAGTGGCTGGGTCGGAGTTAATTCGCTGCCACTGTTTGGCGCTAACCCGCTGATGGGTGCCGAAGTCTTCAGTCGCCAAGACGGCCAGCAAGTCGCGGTCATCGCCCATGGTCCGAGCCTGACCCAGGTGTTTGGCGAACGCTTCGCCAACTATGCGGTGGCGGTGTTTATTTTGATGCTGGCCATGCTCGGCGCGTCGCAATTGTTGATCCGCTTCCTGCTCAGCCAGCTAAACACCTTGAAAGACGTGATGCTGCATGTGGAAAAAACCGGCGACCTGTCGGCCCGCGTGCCCCTGGCCTGTACCGATGAGGTCGGGCAGATGGCCAATGCGTTTAATGCGATGCAGGCCGGTTATCAACGAGTGGTCAACACCGTGGCCAGCACCGCCCGCCAGTTGGATGACGGCGCAGCGCGGCTGGCCTCGAGCATGGACGACGTGCGCCACGGCATGCTTGGCCAGCAAAGCGAAACCGATCAGGCCGCCACGGCGATCAACCAGATGACCGCGACTGTCTATCACATCGCCCAGCACGCAGGTGCCACCCGCGACCTGTCGCAAACTGCTGACACCCTGGCCGGCAGCGGGCAGGAGGTGGTCAGTCGCGTGCAGTTGTCGATTGCCGGGTTGTCGTCCGGGGTGCAGCAAACTGCCGAGATGATCCAGCGCCTGGCCGAGGACAGCCAGAAGATTAACGGCGTGGTCGGAGTGATCCACAGCATCGCCGAGCAGACCAACCTATTGGCGCTGAACGCGGCCATCGAAGCGGCACGGGCCGGGGAAATGGGCCGGGGGTTTGCGGTGGTGGCGGATGAAGTGCGCAACCTGGCCAAGCGGGTCCAGACCTCGACCGACGAGATCACCCTCATGGTTTCGGCGCTGCAGGCGGGCACTCGCGATGCCGTAGATTTCATGCAGGAAAGTTCGCTCAAGGCCGACGACTGCGTACAGCAGGCTCAGGAGGCCGGCGCGGCGCTGGCGCAGATCACCAGTGCGGTGGCGCAGATGCGCGAAAGCAACACGCAGATTGCGGTGGCCGCCGAGCAGCAGAGCCAGGTGGCTGAAGAGATGAATCGGGCGGTGGTGAGCATTCGCGATGTGACCGAGAACACTGTGCAGCAGACCGTCAGCTCGGCGACGACCAGTAATGAGTTGGCGACGTTGGCCGGGGAATTGAGCAAGGCCATCGGGCAGTTGAAACTCTGAGGGCCTCTTCGCGGGCGAGCTCGCTTCCACAGGGATCTTGGGTGTTTACACTCCAGTCTCAACTTGCCCTGGTGTGTGCGGGCTTGCCCGCGAAGACGTAATAACAGGCAACACTAATCTTGACCGTGCGCTCTATCACTCTGATAGCCAACCTCCATTCGCCGCCTCGCTGCACCGGGCCTATTCTTCAGTCATGTGTTCAACACGGATAGAGGATCGGCCATCATGGGCAAGCGTCACCCCAACTTCCCCGCCTGGCAATGGCGGGAATACCCCAACAATCATCAACACCCGACCAACCTGATATTGCACCTGATTGCGGTACCGCTGTTCATCCTGGCGTTTCTGCTGATCGTGACGGGCGTGTTCAGCTTGAGTTTCGTCAACTTCGCCATCGGCATCGTCGGCCTGCTCGCCGCCCTGGGCTTGCAGCGTCATGGGCATACCCTGGAAGAACAGGCCTGCGAGCCCTTCACCGATCGCCAGGACGCAATGTCGCGCCTGCTGGTCGAGCAATTCGAGACCTTCCCGCGCTTCTTTCTAAGTGGCGGCTGGTGGCGCGCTTGGCGTGAGCGCCACCGTCGGCATTGATCAGGCGAAAATCGTCACCGTCTGCCGGCTCATGGCGATCAATTGCCCTTCGTTGCTCCACAGCTTGGCAGCAGCATGACCATAGCCGTCCACCGCGTACTCGATTTCAACCAAGTATTTGCACCAGTCCAGCGTACTCACTTCCAGCAGCGGCTGAACGAATTCGATGGTCCAGGTCAGCGTACTGCCCATGGCCGGTTTTTTCAGGTGCGGCAACAAGGCTGGCGGCCAGGCATCGACCAGTGCCAGGATGTGCGACTCAGTCACTGGCTCTTCCTTGACGTCCCCGCGCAAGCGCACCCATCCCCCCAACTGACGCGAAGTGTTACCGGTGAACGGCAGCCCGCCGACTGTCCAGCGCATGGCCAGGTGGCGCATGAATTCCGGGGTGATGCCCTTGATATAGGGCAGTTCCTGGCAGTCATCCCAATGCTTCATTTCCGGCGCCGGTTGTGCGCTCACCGCAACCTCCGACGGGCGCGATCCGCCAAAGCTGCCTTGCACCAGTGTCACCACCTGGCCTTTCTGCATCGCCCGGCCCAGCACCTGGCTGACAGCTTTACCTTCACGCAGCACATCCACTTCGAAACTGACCGGTACATCCGGCTCGACCGGCCCCACAAAGGTGATCGCCAGCGATCGTACGGGACGATCTGCCGGCACCTGTGCGCGCATGGCTTCGTACTGCAAAGCGGCAACCAGACCACCGAAACTGGCCCGGCCCTGAGCCCATTCGGCCGGAATGGACAACTCCAGGGGTTGGCTGCGAACAGCATCGAGCAGATCGGAAAAGCGCATGAAAACCTCGGAGCAAATGGGGATGCAGGGATGTTAACCAGACGAGAGAGGCGATACAGCGCTTATTCCGGACAAATCCACCGACAGATAAGCCGGATCACCGCCTCTGTAGGAGCGAGCTTGTTCCGGGCGGCGTTCCGACGATGGTCGTAATCGATGGCACGGGAAGCCTGACACCCCGCGCAGGTTCAAGTCCATCGCGAGCAAGGTGACGCGTTTACCCATGTCAGGACTTGAAGCAGTCCGCACTGAGCTTGTCCAGGACTCGATCGGCGCTGCTTTCGGCCTTGGCCATAGTGGTCTGCCAGGTGCTGACGCAGGGTTGCAGATCTGCCTCCTGCTCTGCGCGCGCCAGCCACTGCCAGCAATCGTGCCAGTCACCCAATGCACCTTGCGCTGCCTTCAGGCGCGGCATGGCGGCCTTGGGCAAGCGGTCCAGTTCGGGATAAGCCTCGATGCCATAACGCACGCGCTTGATCAGCAGCCGCAGCCGATGGCGGTCGTGAGCGGGATCGTGCAAGGCCGTGTCGAGTTTCTTCCACTGCTTCGCCAGGCGTTTTTCGATGCTCGGGCGCAAGCCCTTGAGCAGTCCCTGGCGCTGGGACGCCCGCAGGAATCGCGGAAATGCGTCGAGAATTTGCAGCAGTTGCGCCAGCTCCGTGCTGGCGGCAACTGCAGGGTAAGCCTTAGCCATTTGCGCCATGCGCCGATGCGCTGCTTCAGGTTGATCGTGCGTGAACAGGTACGCCGCCAACACCTCGCGGTCGCGCAGCGGCGTGGTCAGGTCGCCGACCCGGG
>NZ_JAKNRW010000050.1 GCF_023072615.1 Pseudomonas violetae | reverse complement strand
AAGGCGAGCACTTTGAAATCGTTGCGAACAGTGGGGATGTGCAGCGCAAAGTGCGCCGTATTGGCCGATCCGAACATACGCTTATCCTTAAGCAAAGAGGAAATGAAGCGCGACGTCCAAACCGTCCTTGGTCTGTTCACGCAAAATTGGCGGGCAATTTATCAATAGGGGGGAAAAATTTATGTCGGAAGGGTCTTTAAACCAAGTAGGAATCTTCGCTATTGGAAATCAGCCTCACAATGAACGGCTCAATACCGATCAGTAGGATCCCAACCTCGAGACAGCAGGCACAAAAAAGCCGACATCGCTGTCGGCTTTTTTGTGGGTCACGGCTTGGGCGGTTCACCCGGTTTCGGCGCCGGGCTGTCGAACAGATTCAACCGCTCGCGAATCTCATGCGCCGGTATCGGCTGCTTATCTGCCGGCAAGGCGTTCGGGTCGACCGGCGTGGCCGGGACCTCCCCCGGTGCGCCCTGGCCTTGGGGCAGCGCGGCCGACGGATCAGCACCTTGCGCCCCTTCAATCGCTTCCTGGGCTCTTTTGGTCAGTACCACGATGTCGATACGACGGTTGACCGGGTTGACCGGGTTCACCCGATCAAACAGTGCCGAGGACGCATAACCGACCACGCGCGCCACCTGCGATTCCGGATAACTGCCGGCTACCAGTGCACGCCGCGCAGCGTTGGCGCGGTTGGCCGACAGCTCCCAGTTACCAAACTCGCCGGTGCCGGTGAACGGCGTGGCATCGGTGTGGCCGCTGATGCTGACCTTGTTCGGCACGGCCTTGATGGTGTCAGCCATGGCCAGCAGGATGTCTTCGAAATAAGGCTTGAGCCGGGCGCTGCCCGAGTCGAACATCGGCCGGTTTTCCGCGTCCATGATCTGGATGCGCAAGCCGTTCGGGGTAATCTCGAATAGGATCTGGTCTTTGAATTTCTGCAGCTGCGGGTTTTCGTCGACCTTGTTCTGCAGTTCCTGCAGCAACAGTTCCAGGCGCTCTTTCTCGACCTGCTCGGCCATGCCTTCGACCTGCTCGGTATCGATGGTCACCTTGTCCGGCTGCGGCTGGGACTTGACCTCAGGATTGAGGGTACTCTCCGGCGCCAGGGTCGGCGTACCGCCCAGATCGATGATGTAGGGCGTGCCACTTTCGGAGAAACCGATCGGATCCTTGAAGTAACCGGCGATGGCGATCTTCTGCTCGGGCGTTGCCGTGGACAGCAGCCACAACACCAGGAAGAACGCCATCATCGCTGTCGCGAAGTCGGCGAAGGCGATTTTCCAGGCGCCGCCGTGATGCCCGCCGGCGATGCGCTTGACGCGCTTGATGATTATTGGCTGGTTGTTTTCCATGACTCAGCGTCCGCGAACCGCTTGTTCCAGCTCGGAGAAGCTTGGACGATGCGCCGGGTACAGGACCTTGCGACCGAACTCCACCGCCAGCGATGGCGGCATGCCGGAGGCCGAGGCGACCAGCGAAGCCTTGATAGCCTCGTAGACGTTCAACTCTTCCTTGGCATCGTGGGCCAGGGAATTGGCCAGCGGGCCGAAGAAACCGTAGGCCGCGAGGATACCGAAGAAGGTACCGACGAGCGCCGCGCCAACGTGCATGCCGATCGCTTTCTGGTCGCCTTCACCGAGGGAGGCCATGGTCACCACGATGCCCAGTACCGCGGCCACGATACCGAAACCCGGCATGGCGTCGGCGATGCCGTTGACCGCGTGGGACGGGTGCTCGAGGTCTTCCTTGAGGCTGTAGAGCTCCATGTCGAACAGGCCTTCAAGCTCATGGGGAGCCATGTTGCCGGAGGACATGATGCGCAGGTAATCACAGATGAAAGCGGTCATGCGCTCATCTTTGAGCACAGTCGGGTATTTGGCGAAGATAGGGCTTGCCGCCGCATCTTCGATGTCGCCTTCGATCGCCATCATGCCTTCACGGCGGCTCTTGTTGAGGATCTCGTAGATCAGGCCCAGCACTTCAAGATAGAAGGCGTGACTGAAGCGCGATCCGAACATGCTCAGGGACTTCTTGAGCACGTGCATCGTCATGTAGCCGGGGTTGGCCTGCAGGAAGGCACCTAGCGCCGCACCGCCGATGATCAACACCTCGAAAGGCTGTATCAGGGCGGCAATTTTACCGTGGGAAAGCACGTATCCGCCGAGTACGCTCGCGAATACGACAATGATGCCGATTATTTTAGCCATAGGTAGGAGAGCACTTACTGAGTCGGGTTCAAGGTCATATTCGGAAGTTAAAAAATCTCTTCTTCTACTTATCGGCAAAACTGCGCCAGACTATAGCCCGTTAAGGCGAAAAGCCACTTTGGCTCATTCAGCGCGCAGGTAATGCAGACGATGATCACGTCCAACCATGGCTAATGAAACGAATGTACCAACTCCAAAACCCACGACTCTCGAAGGCTGGACCAAGCTTCTAGACAGCGTGCGGCTGCCAGTCCCGCAAGCCAGTCATGACCGGGTATGCCAGGCGATTCGCAACAACCGCAGCTCATTGCGTGATATCGCCGAGCTGATCCAGGGCAGCCCGGCCCTGGCGCTGAACGTGATCCGCGAAGCCAATCGGCAGGCCCGCAGCGGCATGAGCGAACCGGCGGAAAACCTCGAAGTGGCGATCAATCGCCTCGGCCTGAAACGCACTGAAGAATTGCTCGCCCGCCTGCCGACGCTGCCCCAACTGGAAATCCCCGTGGCCTTGCGCCAGCTGCAGCTGATCAGCCAGCACGCGACCCAGCAGGCCAATGGTTTTTTCGCCAGTCGCCTGGCGCGGCTGTGGCAGGACATCCATTGGGGTAGCCTGCTGTTTCTGTCACCGCTGTGGCCGATGGCGCTGATCCACCCGCAGTTGCTTGAAGAGTGGGAACGACGCGTCATTCATAAAGGTGAATCCGCGCGCAAGGTCGAACAACAGTTGTTCGGCGTGCGTTTGCTGGACATCTGCCAGGCGCTGGTCGACCTGTGGCGCCTGCCGATCTGGGTGCAGCAGGGTTACCGTCTGTTGCTCAAAGAACAGCGAGAACTGGTCAAGGTCCTGCGCATTGCCCGCGACAGCGATCACCCGTTGCGCCAGCAGAATCGTCTGGATGATGACCCGACCCTGCGCCGCTGGCTCAATCAGCCTGCCAACACCGTCCTACTGGCCAATGGCCTGGCGCTGTCGGCGCAACAGGCCTGGGACAGTCCCCACAGCAGACGCTGGCAGTACCTCACCAGCCTGTATCTACAAATATCGATGGACGAGGTGCAGCAGCAATTGCACCAGCAGGCCGCCAACAGCGCACGTTTGCATGCGATGCCGGGCCTCTGGCACCCGGCGGTCTCGCTGATCTGGCCTTGGGACACCACTCGGCTGCAGGCAGGCTTGCAGCCTCCCCCGCCGCCGACAACCGAAGATCTGGCCAAGTGGCGCAAGGTGTGTGCCGAGTTGCTGGTGGAGCCGAGCCGCTTTGCCAATGCGATGCACCTGACCACGTCCGCCAGGGATGCGCTAGTTGCCTGCGGCATGCGCCGGGTGCTGATCCTGATGGCCGATCGCACCCACGCCAATTTGCGCGTGCATCAAAGCGCCGGGCTGCCCAAGGACGCGGCCAGCCTGAATCTACTGGTCAGCCAGAGCTCCGTGCTGCAACGCCTACTCTCACAGCAGGCCCAGGTGCGCCTGACCCCGGAAAATAATGCGCAATTTTCCGCATTGCTACCGGCCAGCCTGCGCTCGCTATTTGGCGGCGAACACTTGCTGCTGCGTTCGCTGGTCAATAATGGCCGGGTCATCATGCTTGTTGTGGCGGACCAGGGCGGCGGGCCGTTCTCGGACATCACCGTGCAAGCCTTCGGTAAAACCGCGCAATGCATCGAGAAGGCGCTACACAGCTTTAGCCACCGTGGCCAATGAGGCTGCGTTACAATCCCCCTTTTTGTGCTCTGGAGACCTCGCATGTCTGACTTCTCTGGCTTGGCGCTGGTCATCGAGCCTGGCGACCTGCTCGCCCGTCTCGACGCGCGCAATCTGATTCTGGTGGACCTCACCAGCAGTGCCCGCTACGCCCAAGGGCATATCCCCGGCGCGCGCTTTGTTGACCCCAAGCGCACGCAACTTGGCCTGCTCCCCGCTCCGGGCCTGATGCCGCCGCATGCTGCACTTGAAGCATTGTTCGGCGAACTGGGCCACAACAAGGATGCGGTGTATGTGGTCTATGACGACGAAGGCGGTGGCTGGGCGGGGCGCTTCATCTGGTTGCTCGACGTCATCGGTCATAAGAACTACCACTATCTTGATGGCGGCCTGCTGTCCTGGCTGGCGGAAGTCCTGCCGGTCTCGACCGAGTTTCCGGTTTCAGTTGGCGGCCCGGTAAGCCTGACCCTGCACGAAGAGCCCACCGCGACCCGCGAGTACCTGCAAAGCCGACTAGGCGCCGCCGACCTGGCCATTTGGGACGCGCGCGCGCCGCTGGAGTACTCCGGCGAGAAAGTCCTGGCTGCCAAGGCCGGGCACATTCCCGGCGCAATCAACTTTGAATGGACTGCCGGCATGGATCAGACGCGCAACCTGCGCATCCGCACCGACATGCCGAAAATCCTGGAGCAACTGGGTATTACCCCGGACAAAGAAGTTATTACTCACTGCCAGACTCACCATCGCTCTGGCTTCACTTACCTGGTGGCCAAGGCGCTCGGTTATCCGCGAGTCAAGGGTTACGCCGGCTCCTGGGGCGAATGGGGCAACCATCCCGACACCCCCGTAGAGATCTAAGGTTTTTAAGGACAGTTAATGAACAAGCGTCTGTTTATCCTCAGCCAATACCTGCTGCCTCATCACTTGCTCTCGCGACTGGCCGGCTGCATTGCCGAATGCCGCGTGCGCTGGTTCAAGAATGCCTTCACCGCCTGGTTCGCCAAGCGTTATCAGGTGGACATGTCCCAGGCCCTGGTCGAAGACCTGACTGCCTACGAACATTTCAATGCGTTCTTCACCCGCGCCCTGAAAGAAGGTGCGCGCCCTCTGGATGAAACACCGGGGGCGATCCTCAGCCCGGCCGATGGCGCCGTCAGCCAGCTTGGCCCAATCGAGCACGGTCGCGTGTTCCAGGCCAAGGGCCACAGTTTCAGCGTGCTGGAACTGCTGGGTGGCGATGCGGCCAATGCTGCACCATTTATGGGTGGTGATTTCGCCACTATCTACCTGTCGCCAAAAGACTATCACCGCGTGCATATGCCGCTGGCCGGCACTCTGCGCGAGATGGTCTACATACCGGGCCGCATTTTCTCGGTCAATCAGACTACCGCTGAAAACGTTCCGGAGCTGTTCGCCCGCAACGAACGCGTCGCCTGCATTTTCGACACCGAGCGCGGGCCGATGGCTGTGGTGCTGGTAGGGGCGATGATTGTTGCGTCGATCGAAACCGTCTGGGCGGGCCTGGTGACTCCGCCGAAGCGTGAACTGAAAACCTTCCGCTACGACGAAGCCGCCCGTGCGCCGATCCACCTGGAAAAAGGGGCGGAATTGGGTCGCTTCAAGCTGGGTTCGACCGCCGTGGTGCTGTTCGGGCCGGATCAGGTGAAATGGGCTGAAGGCCTGGGCGCGCTGTCGCCGGTTCAGATGGGGCAGGCGCTGGGTTTGCCGAAGGCCTGATAGCCAGCCTATCCCCGTAGGTGCTGCCAAAGGCTGCGATCTTTTGACTTTGTTATTAAAATCAAAAGATCGCAGCCTGCGGCCGCTCCTACACGACCTGATTCCTGCTATGGTTTTCGGCATGAATGAGACCAGTCCACTCCAGTTGTTACGTGCACCGCTCCCTGAACAGTCGCGGCTGTCGTTCTGTGAGCCGACCCCGCGCGACCTCAAGCGCTGGATCGCCAACCTGCCCAAGGCCAACATTGGCGAAACTGCCCGCCTGCTCTATCAAGGCCTGGGAGAGCTCAACCAGCTGCTGACCCCCAGTGACAATCGCCTGCAACTGCTCGAGCTGTTGCGACCTGAGGTGTATTACGTCTGCAAACACCTGGAGCGGCACTTCCTGCATCAGGCGATTGTTCTGGACGAGCGCTCACGCAAAATCGCCAACCTTTGCCAGGCATTGCAAAATCACCTGGCTATTGGCTACAAACAGATCGTCCTGCGCATCTCGCCACGCTTCAGCAAGGATCGCGCCTCGCTCTTGACCCATGCGTTGCAACGGGCGATTCATTGCCTCAACGGGCCGTTGGGGCGCGCGACGCAGCTTTATTGTCCGGCGCCGGAAGGCCTCTGGCTGGAGCTTCATCAACTGTATCGAATCGCCTGCTCGCATCAGCTCCAGCGTCAGAGAGTGCGTGACGATCTGGCCAGCCAGACACAAAACCTGAGCATCGAGCAGACTTATGTCACGGCGCTGCTAATGGGTGCCGCACGCTGCAATCAACTGCGGCAGAACCAGATTGCTCGCCTCGCCGAGGTGCTGGAGTCATGGAGCTCGCTGATAACGCTGCGTCCGGGTCAATCTGTCGAAGGGCTGTTCGCGGTCGCGCCAATGCTCGATGCCGCGCCGCGTTATCGCTCCAAGTTCAGGAGCGAACAGCAGGGCGACCTATTGGCAATCGATACCCGTCCTCTGGTGGCCGCCCTCGACGCTCATCTGCACAAGACCGACTTGGCCCAGCCGCTGCCGGTACCGACGGGCTTGAGCCTGGATACCTTGCAACACCTGAGTGCCGCCTGGGGACAGACGGCCGAGCGTAGTTTTCAGCGCACTGCCAGCCAGGGCCAACTGACCCTGTGCGTGGGCATGAGCGCCCTGCACTTCTATCTGGGCGGGCAACGTTCGTTCAGTGACTTGCTGAAAAACCACGGAGGCCGACAGGCAACATTTTCCGCGCTTTCGTCGGCGACAAAGGCGCAGGACCAATGGAGCCGCGCCTTTGACGCAGCCCCCGATGGCAACACCCATGACCTGCTGCCCTACGAAGAAATCGAATATCCCCAGTTGCAGAACGATGATGGCAATGACGCCGCCGACAGCAACAGGCACTTCCCGACCTATGTTTTGCCAGTGGTCAACCACAGTCCGGGGGGGTATTGCCTGGCTTGGCCCGGCGAGGTGCCTGCCGAGCTCCAGGCGGGCGAGATGGTTGGCATCGAGGACGTCGCGGGCCAGGGCTGGAGTATCGCGGTGGTACGCTGGATTCGTCAGGTCCGTGGCGGCGGCACGCAGATGGGAATTGAGCAGGTTGCGCCCTATGCCGAACCCTGTGGCCTGCAACTGGTGCGCACACATGATGATCACAGCCACTACCTGCGCGGCCTGTTGTTACCCGCGATCAGCGCCGTAGACCTGCCCGCCACACTGCTTGCCCCGCGTCTGCCGTTTCAGGAAGGGCAGAAGGTGATGATCAATACCAACGGCGAGGAACACCGGGCAGGGCTGGATCGACGGGTGGCGAGCACCAACAGTTTTAATCAGTTTGCGTACCGATCCTTGGAGTCGACCAGAAACGAAAACGCCGCGGGTGGCGGCGCTGAGGAGGACTTTGATTCGTTGTGGAAGTCGCTTTGAGGACACCTGCAACTTGTGGCGAGGGAGCTTGCTCCCGTTAGACTGCAAAGCAGTCTCTTTCATCAGGTTAACCTGGGGCCCGCTTCGCGCCCCAGCGGGAGCAAGCTCCCTCGCCACAAAAGCTGAACAGTCAATAAAAGACTCAGAGCTGCCCATCACGATCCCGGAAGCCCAGCAGATACAGCACCCCATCCAGTCCCAGGGTAGAAATCGCCTGCTTCGCCGACTGTTTGACCAGAGGCTTGGCACGGAACGCCACACCCAACCCGGCAATCGCCAGCATCGGCAAATCGTTGGCGCCGTCGCCGACCGCAATCGTCTGCTCCAGACGCAGGCCTTCCTTGTGCGCCAGCTCCTTCAACAGATCAGCCTTGCGCTGCGCATCGACAATCGGCTCGACCGCCACGCCAGTCACCTTGCCGTCGACCACTGCCAGTTCATTGGCGAATACGTAGTCGATGCCCAGCTTGGCTTGCAGCTGCTTGGCGAAATAAGTGAAGCCGCCTGACAGGATCGCTGTCTTGTAACCCAGGCGCTTGAGTTCGGCGAACAGGGTCTCGGCGCCTTCGGTCAGGCGTAGCGAGGCGCCGATCGAATCCAGCACGCTGACATCCAGCCCCTGCAGCAAAGCCAGGCGCTCCTTGAAACTTGCGCGGAAGTCCAGCTCCCCAGCCATCGCCCGTTCGGTGATAGCAGAAACCTGCTCGCCTACACCGGCCGCCTTGGCCAGCTCATCGATGACTTCAGCTTCAATCAACGTCGAGTCCATGTCGAACACCGCCAGGCGGCGGTTGCGGCGGAACAGCGAATCTTCCTGGAAGGCGATATCGACGTTCAGGTCCTGCGCCACACTGAGGAACTCGGCCCGCAGTGCCTGCGGGTCGGCCGCTTCGCCACGCACGGAAAACTCGATGCAGCCCTTGCCCTTGTCGGCTGGCGTATCCAGCGGCATACGCCCGGACAAACGATCGATATGATCGATGTTCAGCCCGTATTTGGCAGTGATCGAGCTAACGGCCTGCAATTGCTCGGCAGTCACTTTGCGGGTCAACAGGGTAACAATGTGGCGTTTTTTCCCCTGATTGCCGACCCACTGCTGGTAATCCTCTTCGGAAACCGGCGTGAAACGCACCTGCTGATCAAGCTTGTAAGCCGTGAACAGTATGTCCTTGAGGACTGACTTGCCTTGCTCGGTGTCGGGAATTTCAACCAGGATGCCGAACGATAGAGTGTCGTGGATCACCGCTTGGCCGATGTCGAGAATATTCACACCACCCTGTGCCAGAACGCCGGTAATGGCCGCAGTCAGACCCGGACGGTCGACTCCCGTGATGTTTATCAGGACGATTTCGCGCAAGGCGCACCCCCGCAAGTGGAAAAAAACCGCATTCTACCTTCATTCAGTGACCATCGGGCACCGTGAGCGCTTTGCCGGTCTGGGGCCTGTCGCTATACTGCGCGTCAACTTCACGGACAAAAGAGCCGAGCTCAAGTGAACCGGCCCACGCCAGTAAAAACCGATAACTTCTTTCTGCTGATCTTCCGTGCACTGCGCCATCGCCGTGTACCGATTGCATTACGCATTGCCAGCCATAACGTGATCCTGGTCGCTCTGGCCCTGGTCATCTACGCCTGCGTGATGGGGTTGCAGTTCAAGCAGGCCATGCACGAGCAGGCGGATGCGCTGGGCGAAAGCCTGACCACGCAAACCGCCACCTCCGCCACCGAGCTGTTGGTGTCCAATGACATCCTCAGCCTGAACGTGCTGCTCAACAACCTGACCAAGAACAAGCTGGTGGCTCACGCGGCCATCTATAGCGTGGATAACCGCATCCTCGCCGAAGCCGGTCAGCGCCCCAAGCACAGCCTGCTGGGCGAAGCCGAGGGCATGTATCAGAGCAAGATCACCTTCCAGGACGTGACGGCCGGGCAACTGCGCATCAGCCTGGACATGGATCAATTCCAGCAGCCTATGACCATCAGCCTGCAGAGCATGGGCATTCTCAGTGCAATTCTGCTGGCCTTGTCCCTGGCCCTGAGCCTGCGCCTGGGTCGGCACATCTCCACGCCGTTGCTGCAACTGCGTGTGTGGCTGCGCAACATCGACGAATACACCCCGGCTACCGAGCGCCAGGATGAGATCGGCGACCTGGCACGTCAGCTGCACGCCAACTTCGCCCCGGAGCCCGCGGAACCCGAGCCTGAACCAGAGCCCGAGTACGAAGAGGCAGAAGACGAAGACGAGCCGACTTTCAAGGTGCGCAACCTGCGCGACCCTGGTTTCGATGAAACCAGGCCGGTGGCCGGTTTGAAGCCCGCGCCTCGGCAGATTGTCAGCACTGTAGACGATGATGACGACGAAGATCCGTTCGCCGACCTGCGTGACGAGACGGCTGCCAGCTCGCCTAAACCTGTGGTTAAAGCGCTCGCCTCCAACGTGCCTCAGCACAGCGCCGTACTGGCCGTGCAACTGGGCGCCCAGGATCAACTGCGCCGACTGCCCCGCGCCCGATTGGAGGAGCTGCTCAAGCGTTATCGCGACTGCCTCGATCAGGCCGCCTCCCTCTACCAGAGCGAGCTGCACACCCTGAACGACGGCAGCACCTTGATGCTGTTTCACACTGAAGACAGCGGCGAAGACTACCTGACCAATGCGATCTGCTGCGGCGAGTTGCTCCGTGCGCTGGGTCATCAGCTGCAGATCGAAGTGGCCGACTCGGGCATAACCCTGCAACTGCAGCTGGGCCTGACCTTGGGTGACGAGTTGTTCGGCCTGAGCCAGATCGACCTGCTGCTGACCGAGTCGGCCCAGGACGCCCTGGCCTTGTCGCAACACAGCCGCAACCTGCTGCTGGTGGAACGCAAGATCGGCGACGATGTGCTGATCCGCCAACGCGCGCGGATCCGCCCGATCGCCAGCCCTGAAGGCGCCTGCTGCGTTGAGCGGTTGATGGAGCCGTATCCGTCGATGCTGGAGCGACAACTGGCGCGGATGCATGAGCGCCGGGCTTAAGCCCTGATATGAAAAAGCCCGCAGACGAGTGATTGTCTGCGGGCTTTTTTGTTGCCTGTGCTGGCCCTTTCGCGAGCAAGCCCGCTCCCACAGGGTTCTCGGCCTTACACCTTTTCAGTGGTCACCGCAGGTCACTGTGGAAGCGGGCTTGCTCGCGAAAGGGCTCCCACAGACAACATAGATCGCCCAAGGCAAACACAACAAAGCCCGCACAAGGCGGGCTTTGTTTTGGCTACATCCAGGCTTTAGAACCTGAACACTTCCATATCAGTGCGAATCGGCGAAGCCATCGGAATCTTTGGTTGCTTGTCCTTTTCCGCCGCAGGCGCCGATGGCTTGGCTGCCGGTTTTTTCGGCACCTCGGCGATTGGCGGCTGGTTAGCCAGGGGCTTGAGCGCCACCGACAGTTGCTCGGCCAGCTGTTGCAGCAATGCGCCCTGGGCCTGGACTTGAGCCGCAGTCCCGCCCGCGTGCTGCTCCTGCAGATGAATGATGCGGTTGTCACGCACCTGGCCGCGACGGTCGATCAAGCGCCATTGCGCATCAAGGATCGCCGGCTGCGACTCACCCGAGTCCAGGCGGGTGATGGTCAACAGCACCTGCACATCCGGCGTGAAACCCTGGGTCGCCGGCGCCAGCACGACGCGCTGGCTGTCCAGATGACCGGACACCTGGCGCAGCAGCAATTGATCGATGTCCGAAGACAGGCTGCCAGCCCAGCGACCATCGGTCGAAGCCTGAAGGCTGCCATCGGGCTGTCGCTGCAACAGGGTTTCACGTTGCAGGTAGTCGGCAATCGTCACCGGGCCCAGCAATACGGCCATGCCGGCACTTTGTGCGGGCTGAACCGGATTGCCGCTGTCCAGCTGATACAGCGACACCGGTTGGTGAACGCTGCAACCCGCCAGGCCAAGAACGCCAGCGAGCATCAAGAAAAAAGGAAGGCGCAGAGCAGTCATCGTCCCATCCAGGTGGTTGCCACACGGCTAACCACAGTGAAAATACTCAATAAATATGAAGATCGCTCGGCCACGCCGGCGCTTTAAAGGCCGTATCATCCGTGAATATGCGTCCCGACTCCAGCGCGAAAGCGTCGATCTACGCGTTAAATCGCAGATCGAGCGCTCTAACACACCTAATTGAGGTTTTCGACGAACAGCGCATCCACCCTCTGGAAGCCTCGTGGCAGTTTGTTACCACGACGCCCACGCTCACCTTTGTAGTGTTCGAGGTCGTCTGCCTTCAGCGACAAGGTGCGTTTTCCGGCCTGCAGCACCAGTGTGGCGCCATCCGGCAGCACGGCGATGTCCGTGACATATTCTTCGCGACTGGCCACTCGCTCACCGGGAATACCGATGATCTTGTTGCCTTTGCCCTTCCCTAATTGTGGCAGATCGCTGATCTTGAAGAGGAGCAGGCGACCTTCGGTGGTCACCGACGCCAGCCAGTTATGCTCACGATCAGAGACCGGGCGCGGCAGGATCACCTTGGCGTTGTTCGGTAGGCTCAACAGTGCCTTGCCCGCCTTGTTCTTGGCCTGCAGGTCTTCACCCTTGACCACGAAGCCATAACCGGCGTCCGAGGCGATCACGTACAGCGCATCGTCCTCGGGCATCATCACGCATTCGAAGGTAGCGCCTGGCGGCGGCGTCAGGCGTCCGGTCAGGGGTTCGCCCTGGCCGCGGGCCGACGGCAACGTGTGCGCCGCGACCGAGTAGCTGCGGCCGGTAGAATCGATAAACACCGCAAACTGGTTGGAGCGCCCTGCGGCCAGGGCCTTGAAGCCGTCCCCGGCCTTGTACGACAGCCCCGTGGCATCGATTTCGTGGCCCTTGGCGGAACGTATCCAGCCTTTTTCCGACAGCACTACCGTCACTTTTTCGTTCGGCAGCAGGTCGTGCTCGGTCAGGGCCTTGGACTCAGCGCGCTCGACGATTGGCGAACGACGGTCGTCGCCATAGGTTTCGGCGTCCTTGATCAGCTCGGTGCGCACCAGTTTTTTCAGCTTGGCTTCGCTGCTCAGCAAGGCTTGCAGCTTGGCTTGCTCCTTGAGCAATTCATCCTGCTCGCTGCGCAGCTTCATCTCTTCCAGCCGCGCCAGTTGACGCAGGCGGGTATCGAGGATGTAGTCGGCCTGGATCTCGCTCAGGGCAAAGCGCTCGATCAGCGCAGCCTTGGGGTGCTCCTCGGTGCGGATGATGTGAATCACTTCATCCAGGTTGAGGTAGGCAATCAACAAGCCGTCCAACAGGTGCAGGCGACGCTCGACCTTGTCGAGGCGGAATTGCAGACGGCGACGCACGGTCTGCACGCGGAATTCCAGCCATTCCACCAACAGCGCACGCAGGTTTTTCAGCTGCGGCTTGCCATCCAGGCCAATGATGTTGATGTTGACCCGGTAGCTCGACTCCAGCTCGGTGCTGGCAAACAAATGCTGCATCAACCCATCGTGGTCGAAATTCTTGCGTGCGCCCGGGATGATCACGATCCGGCACGGGTTCTCGTGGTCGGATTCGTCACGCAGGTCAGCGATCTGCGGGGCCTTGGACGGCTTGGCCTGCATCATCGCGGCAATCTGCTCCAGCACCTTGGCACCGGAGACCTGATGCGGCAGCGCGGTGACGATGATGTCGCCGTCTTCGATGTGATACACGGCGCGCATGCGCACCGAGCCGCGGCCGGTCTCGTAAATTTTCAGCAGGTCAGTACGCGGGGTGATGATCTCCGCTTCGGTCGGGTAGTCCGGACCTTGAATATGTTCACAGAGCTGCTCGACCGTAGCCTTGGGCTCATCCAGCAAACGTACGCAGGCCGTAGCCACTTCACGCAGGTTGTGCGGCGGCACGTCGGTGGCCATGCCCACGGCGATGCCAGTGGTGCCGTTGAGCAGGATATTCGGTAAACGTGCGGGCAACACCAGGGGTTCGTCGAGGGTACCGTCGAAGTTCGGTCCCCAGTCCGCCGTACCCTGGCCCAATTCGCTGAGCAGCACTTCGGAATAGCGCGACAACCGCGCCTCGGTGTAACGCATGGCGGCGAAAGACTTGGGATCGTCGGGCGCACCCCAGTTACCCTGGCCGTCGACCAGCGTATAGCGATAGCTGAACGGCTGCGCCATCAGGACCATCGCTTCGTAGCAAGCGGAGTCGCCGTGGGGGTGGAACTTGCCGAGCACGTCACCGACGGTACGCGCCGATTTCTTGTGCTTGGAATCGGCATCCAGCCCCAACTCGCTCATCGCGTAGATGATGCGCCGCTGCACCGGCTTCAGGCCGTCGCCGATATGCGGCAAGGCGCGGTCCATGATCACGTACATGGAGTAGTTGAGGTAGGCACTTTCGGTGAAGTCAGCCAGCGATCGGCGTTCTACGCCGTCTAAGCTGTCTGCAAGGATGTCGCTCATGCGGGCCTCATCGGTTCGTTGTCTGGCGCAGCAGCATGGTGCCGCCGCGCTGAGTAAATTCAAGTTTGTTCAGCGCGCTCATACCGAGCAGCACCTGATCGCCTTCCAGCCCAGGGGCAACCAGCGCGCGAACGTCACGCAGCACGATGTCGCCGACCTGCAGCCGGTCGATACGGGTTCGAT
The DNA here is from genome assembly GCF_023072615.1 of Pseudomonas violetae. GTDB lineage: Bacteria > Pseudomonadota > Gammaproteobacteria > Pseudomonadales > Pseudomonadaceae > Aquipseudomonas > Aquipseudomonas violetae. The sequence goes on along the minus strand of NZ_JAKNRW010000050.1, from coordinate 15,341 downwards.
ACCCCTTGCTCAAACCGTTGGCGGTGCTCAGGGTCACCCCGAAGCCCTCTTCCAGTTTCAGCCGCTTGGCCACTTCAGCCGGGACCGACACATCGGTCGCCCCGGTGTCGAGCATGAAATTCACCGGCTGGCCGTTGATCTGACCGCTGGCGACGAAATGACCCTGGCGATTGCTGGCCAGTTTCACTTCGATAAATCCCTCGCCCTGCTCGGAGTCGACCACGGCATTGGGATTTTGCTGTCGCGCTTCCCATTCGCCAAAAAACCGCGTCGCCAGAAACAACGCGGCGCACCACGCGAGCACCATCAGCACTCGGCCGGCACGTTTGCCCGGCGTTTGTTGACTCATGGTGTGCCACTCCAGCCGCCTTCAGGCGCGGCAAAGCGCCAGATGATCGGGCGAACCTCGCCATCGACGCGGGCCCCGGTATTGTTGTCGACGCCTATCCAGGCGCCTGTGGCGTCCACGACCAGCGCTTCTTCCAACCCGTAGTCCTGTGGATAACGTCGGTTATCCTGCAGCAACTCGGCCGCATACGACCAGCAACGCTCGACCTTGGCCGTCGATGCGTCGCGGCGGCATATTTCGTAGGCATTGCGCTCCAGGGTGAACAGTTTTCCATTGAACAGTGACAGGTCGGCGAAGTCCCGAGACACAGGCCTCGTGTGGTGAAACTGCGCGGGCTGCTGTTGCTTGCCACCCTCGCTCAGCAGCACACAGTTGCCATCACAGTCCCATTGCGTCGGCCCGCGTTTGATAAGCAGCAGACCGCGGCGATCACGCTCGGCGGCCAGCCATAACTGGTCGCCTTGCGGATTAACCGCCAGGCCTTCGAACAATGCATTAAAGCGCTGCAACATGCCCCCGGCCCGCGCCTCACGCACCAGTCTGGGCGAGATTTTCAACCAGGACGCGCGGCCGGTTGGCGGCACCTGCAACACCGCTGCATGGGATTCGCTGACGATGTAACGATTACCCGCGTTGTCGCAGGTGATACCTTCGAAGTCCAGGTCGCCGCCGCGCACGAACGACGCAGCCCAACTGCGCGAGCTCAACCCCCACGGCAATCCGGTGGCAGGTACGACGGGCACATCGATGTGCACGGCTTCGGCCTGCCAGGTGTCCTGGCGGGTATCGAGACGGTAGATCTGGTCATCGTCGCGATCGGACACAGTCCACAGTTCGTTGCCGCACCGCGCCAGCCCCGACAGGTTGCCGCCATGCATGCCGTCCACGGCATGCTCGGAAACCAGGCGCAACTCCGGGACCGGGTCGGCCAACGCCGCCGTGCTCAGGAGTAATGCACTCGCCAGGGCAAAGCCAACCCGCATCAGCCAAGAACCTCGGCCAGGTTGCCTTTGGATTCCAGCCAGGACTTGCGATCGCCGGCGCGCTTCTTCGCCAGCAACATGTCCATCATTTCTGCAGTGGCTTCGTAATCTTCCAGCGTCAGCTGCACCAGGCGCCGGGTGTTCGGGTCCATGGTGGTTTCGCGCAGTTGCGGCGGGTTCATTTCACCCAGGCCTTTGAATCGAGTGACCTGCGGCTTGCCGCGTTTCTTCTCGGCCACCAGGCGATCGAGAATGCCATCACGCTCGGCTTCGTCGAGGGCGTAGAAGATTTCCTTGCCGAGGTCGATACGGTACAGCGGCGGCATGGCGACGTAGACGTGACCGGCATCCACCAGTGGGCGGAAGTGCTGGACGAACAACGCGCACAGCAGGGTCGCGATGTGCAGGCCGTCGGAGTCGGCGTCGGCGAGGATGCAGATCTTGCCGTAACGCAGCTGGCTCATGTCCGCAGCGCCAGGATCAACTCCGATCGCCACGGCGATGTTGTGCACTTCCTGGCTCGCCAGGACTTCGCTGCCATCGACTTCCCAAGTGTTGAGGATCTTCCCGCGCAACGGCAGGATCGCCTGGAATTCCTTGTCCCGCGCCTGCTTGGCCGAACCGCCGGCGGAATCACCTTCCACCAGGAACAGCTCCGAGCGCATCGGGTCCTGCCCGGCACAGTCTGCGAGCTTGCCCGGCAGTGCCGGGCCTTGGGTAATGCGCTTGCGCTCGACCTTCTTGCTGGCCTTCAAGCGGCGGCCGGCGTTGTTGATCGCCAGTTCCGCCAGGAGCATGCCGGTTTCCGGATTGGCGTTAAGCCACAGGCTGAAAGCATCCTTGACCACACCGGAGACAAACGCCGCCGCTTCACGGGATGACAGGCGTTCCTTGGTCTGGCCGGAGAATTGCGGCTCCTGCATCTTCATCGACAGGACGAAGGCGATGCGTTCCCAGACGTCTTCCGGCGCCAGTTTCACACCGCGCGGCAGCAGGCTGCGGAATTCGCAGAATTCGCGCATGGCGTCGAGCAAGCCCTGGCGCAAGCCGTTGACGTGGGTCCCGCCCTGAGCCGTCGGGATCAGGTTGACGTAACTTTCCTGCACGCTCTCGCCACCTTCCGGCAACCACAGCAACGCCCAATCAACCGCTTCCTTATTACCGGCCAGGCTGCCGCAGAACGGTTCGTCCGGCAGGCGTTCGAACTCGGTGACCGCATCGACCAGATAGGAACGCAGGCCATCTTCGTAATGCCATTCGACCTTCTCGCCGCAGGCCTTGTCTTCAAAGCTGACCAGCAACCCAGGGCACAGTACGGCCTTGGCCTTGAGCACGTGCTTGAGGCGGCTGATAGAGAATTTAGGTGAATCGAAGTATTTCGGGTCAGGGGCGAAGAACACGCTGGTGCCGGTGTTGCGCTTGCCGACAGTGCCGACGACTTCCAGTTCGGTTTTCTTGTAACCGTCGGCGAAAGTCATCTGGTATTCGTTGCCGTCACGCTTGACGCGCACACGGACGTCGGTCGACAGGGCGTTGACCACGGAAATACCCACGCCGTGCAGACCGCCGGAGAACTGATAGTTCTTGTTGGAGAACTTGCCGCCCGCATGAAGTTTGGTGAGGATCAGCTCGACGCCTGAAACACCCTCTTCCGGATGGATGTCCACCGGCATGCCCCGACCATCATCGCTGACTTCCAGGGAGTGATCGGCGTGCAGTATGACCTGCACCGAGCTCGCATGTCCGGCCAAGGCTTCGTCGACGCTGTTGTCGATGACTTCCTGGGCGAGGTGGTTCGGCCGGCTGGTGTCGGTGTACATGCCGGGGCGTTTGCGCACCGGGTCGAGGCCCGAGAGGACTTCGATGGCGTCTGCGTTATAAGAGCTAGCGCCGGGAGTGGCCATGGGGTCTCGTCGTCCTTTGAAAAAATTGTTCGGTAGAAAAGGGACCGGTCACAGTGCTGTGAAATCAATCGTTTGATACAAATCTGCGCCGATGCCGGCAAAACTCAACATTGCCGGAAGTTGCGCGGCAAAGCCCTGAAAGCTGTGGTCGCCGCCGGCCTGGATGCGCAAGGCACAGGTCCGGTAGTACTGCTGGGCGAGGCGATAGTCCAGGGTTTCATCACCGGTCTGCAGCCAAACCTGACACCGTTGGGGATCCTGCGGGGCCGGCACTTCCAGCTCGGCCAGGGCCGTCACATGGTCGTGGGTCAGTTCCCAGGCTTCATCGGTGTACAGATTTTTCTGAGTCCCCAGATACCCGTCGAACATCCGGTGCGGGCTGACGGCCGGGTTGACCAGCAGGGCTTTGAGGCCATGGCGCTCGGCCAAGTGAGTCGCATAGTAGCCGCCGAGCGAGCTGCCGACCAGCAGTGGCCGCCCGAGCTCGGCAATCGCCTGCTCAAGCTGACCGATGGCTTCACGTGGATGGTGATGCAGGGCGGGCACCCGCAGTTGATCGCTCAAACCCAGGCGATCCATCACTTTCATCAGCTGCGTGGCCTTTTTCGAGGAGGGTGCGCTGTTGAAACCGTGGATATAGAGGATCGAGCCGGACATTTGAGCTCCCTGTGCGTCGGGTAAAGAAGGCGGAGTTTACAGGGTGTCGGGGGGTGTTGGGCCAGCATCGATAGGAATTACCCGGGCTGTGGGAGCAAGGCTTGCCCGCGATGGCGATCGCACATTTACATTTGTGTAACCTGCCGCACCGAATCGCGAGCAAGCTTTGCTCCCACAGGGCATCAATAACCTTCCGTCAATAACCATCAGAGCCGTAATCGACCTGGAATTGGAACCCCGTAACCCGCTCCACGCCAGTCTCAATCCGCCCATCCGGCAGCAACCGCAACCAGCGATAACCCGGCGCCTGATCCCCTACCGCGAAATCATCGCTCCCCGGCTCAAACTGGATGCAGGTCGATGGCGACGCAATCAACCGCACGCCATTGCGCTCGCGGTCAATCTCCTGATGCACATGCCCCCACAGCACCGCGCGCACCTGGGGAAAGCGGTCCAACACGGCAAACAGCGCCTCAGGATTGCGCAAGCCGATCGGTTCCATCCAGGCACTCCCGATCGACACCGGATGGTGATGAAAACACACCAGGTGATGGCGCTCCGGCGCTTCGCTCAAAGAACGGGCAAGCAATTGCAGCTGCTCATCCTGCAGGTAACCCGGCACCGAGCCGGGCACCGCCGAATCCAGCAGCGTCACCCGCCAGTTGCCGATATCCACTATCGGTTCCAGCAAGGCGCTCTGCACCGCCGCCACGGCCATGACCTGCGGTTCATCATGGTTACCGGGGATCCAGCGCGCCGGCGCATCGAGCTGTCGGGTCAGGTCGCGAAACAGCTGGTAAGACTCCAGTGTTCCGTCCTGGGACAGGTCACCACTGGCAATCACCAAGTCAATGTGCGGCTGCTGCTGGCGGACCAGCTCGAGGACCTTTATGAGGCTGTCCCGGGTATTCATGCCCAGCAACCTGCCATCCGCCTCGGCGAACAAGTGGCTGTCGGACAGCTGCACCAGCAACGCCGAGTCGGCGGTGCTCAATGTGGATACGCTCGGCAAGGCGTTCTCCCAAGGCGAAATCACGAGGATGGAAAAGTGCCGCAATTATGCTGGGGGAAGAGCGAAAGAGGAAAGCCGCTAACTGAACGCAGTTCACAACTAGCGAACGACTTCGTACTCATGTCCCAACGCCAGACAATGGCTCAGCCACTCCCCCAGGAACATGTTCAGCTGGGCTTTTTCATCCGGTTGATGCATCGAGGCATTCGGATAAGGGTAGATGCCGCGAAAACGTCGTGCATGTTCGGCACTGACTACTTCAGCCATACAGGCATCGTGATAGACCTGGACTTCCAGCTGCGGCACCGGCAGCCACGGCAGGCTGTGTTCCTGGCGCACTTGCAAGGTCGTGGTGTACGGGCACACCTGCAGCACCTCGAGCGCCAGCACGCCGAGCATCTGGTCGCCGTGGGTCACCGCTATACGTCGCGCCGCCGGCTCGCTGCGCATGTCCGGCAACAGTCGCATAAGGCGCGCGTAGTTGGCCTCACAGGAAGCTTGCAGCCCCGCGAGGTCGACTCGATAGCGATCGCGCAACTTGTTTACGACCATAACCCCCTCACTTCAACGCGATTCAAAGCCAGCCACTGCAAAGCAATGATACTGGCCGCGTTGGCAATTCGTCCGTCGCGTACGGCTTGCAGGGCATCTTCGAACGCCCAGACCGTAACGCGAATATCTTCTGCTTCTTCCTCCAGCCCATGCAGGCCGCCGGCCCCGGTTGTCTCGCAACGCCCCAGGTACAAATGCACGAACTCATTGCTGCCGCCCGGCGATGGAAAATATTTGGTCATCGGCCAGAGCGCCCCGAACACAAGCCCAGCTTCCTCCTGCGCTTCGCGGTGAGCAACTTCTTCCGGCACTTCATCCTTGTCGATCAGACCAGCGACCAGTTCGATCAGCCACGGGTTATCGGTCTTGCCCATGGCGCCGACACGAAACTGCTCAATCAGCACCACTTCGTCACGCTGCGGATCGTAAGGCAGCACGCAGACAGCATCATGGCGAACGAACACTTCCCGATTGATTTCGCGACTCATGCCTCCGGCGAACAATTCGTGGCGCAAGTGCACACGATCAAGCTTGTAAAAGCCCTCGTAGCACTTTTCGCGCCGAACGATCTCAACGGCGGTCGGAATGGCGTTGGCAAAATCAGTCATGACAATCCTCGTAGTTGCTCCGAGGCTCCAGCCTCGACTTCGCGCCATCCTAACGCGCCCGCTACGTTTGATGCAGCCCCTTTCCAGCCAGCGGGATAGACGGTGAGGGCGAAACCAACTCTAATTAGCTTAGTGGCGAACTGATTACCGCGCTGGCAGTCGAAGCGGGTAACTTTCGCCTTTCCCTGTTTCATGAAGGACGCCCATGTCGCTTTTCAAAATCGCCTCCGTGGCCGCAATCGCGCTGACCCTGGCCGCTTGCCAGAGTCTGTTCCAGCCCAACTACCGGACGCCACTGGAAACCACCCGTGACGCCTCCGAGCAGTTGAAGCCGGGCTGCACGACGCCAGATTGCCCGCTGGTCAACATCGACACGCTGCGCTTCCCGGCCGAGCCTGCCCTCGACGGCATCATCGAAAAGCGCTTGCTGCAAATGACCCGCACCTCGCCCGACGCCCCGGTGGCGCCGACACTTGCAGCCTATCGCGATGAGTTTTTGCGCAGCGCCGGCCCGCGCTATAGCAGTTACTTGCAGGCCAAAGTACGGGAGCAGCATGACGGCTTGGTGATCGTCGAGTTTTCCAGCTACCTGGACACTGGCGGCGCCCATGGTACGCCGGGTCGCAGCTTCATCAACTATTCGCGCCAGCAACACAAGGTGCTGACGTTGTCGGACATGCTGCTGCCTGGCCAGGAAGACGCATTCTGGAAAGCCGCGCAGGTGGCACACAACAGCTGGTTGATCAGCACCAAGCTCGATCAGGAAGCGGAGTTCGTGAAGAGCTGGCCGTTCCAGAAGACCCAGAACGTGGCGCTGACCTACGGTGGGGTGATCCTCAAGTACGAAACCAGCACCATCGCACCCTATGCGCTGGGCCATGTCGAACTGAAGATCCCCTACCCACGCCTGAACGGCATCCTCAGACCCGAGCTGTTTCCTGGCCGTAGCTGAAGGCCCGGCCCAGCACCAGCTGCAGCAACCCTGCCAGAATCAACGACGGCAGGGTTGCGCCGATGTCCGGGTACAGGTTGGCCAACAAGTGATAAGTGCTCACCCCGCCCAACCAGGCGAGTAACGCCGACCAGCGCAATGCGGCTGATGCGACTTGGGCACTGCGTTTGCGCAGGATGAAGTGATCCACCAGCACCACGCCGAACAGCGGCGCAAACACCGAGCCGATCAGCAACAGGAAGTTCTGATACTGGGCCAATGGCGCCAGCAAGGCGATCAGCGTGCAGACCACACCAATAGCCAACGCCAGGTGCTCGACTTTGAAGCGCACCAGCACCCCGCTGGACACTGCCGCCGAGTGAATGTCGGCAAAGGCGTTTTCTGATTCGTCCAGCAGGATCAGCAGCAGTGGAATCCCCAAGCCAGCACCGGCCAGTGCCAACAGCAGCGCATTGACTTCACCACTCGGGGCAAATGCCAGGGTGTAGGCGACGCCCAGGCTCATCAGCCAGAAGTTACCGATAAAAAAGCCCAGCGCGGTTCCGCCGAAGACGTTTTTCGCACACTTGCCGAATCGAGAGTAGTCGGCGATCAGTGGCAACCAGGACAATGGCATCGCAATGGCGATGTCAAAACCCACCGCGAACGGCATCGAACCGTCGCCGGCCTGCGCCCACAACGCGGCCAGATCGGCTTTGGCGAACAGGTTCCAAGTCAGCCAGATGCACGCGGCCAGCAGCAGCCAGATGCCCCATTTGCGCAGGATCTGGCGCACGAACGTCAGTGGCCCGCTGACTGCCAGCAGCGTGGCCAGGCCACCGAAGAACAGGGTCCATAGCAGTGGACTCGACAGCAGACTGCCATCGCTGAAGGCGCGTGCCCCCAACAGACTGGCGGCGTCACGCATGACGATGATTTCGAAAGAGCCCCAGCCGATCAGCTGCAGCAGGTTCAACACCGCCGGCAGGCTCGCGCCCTTGATGCCGAGGCTGAGCTTGAGGGCGGCCATCGACGACAGGCCGGTGTCACTGCCGATCACGCCAACTGCCGCCAGCAGCAGGACGCCGACCAGGGTGCCGAGGAAGATTGCCAGCAGCGAACCGGACAGGCCCAGGCCGGGCGCGAGCAATGCGCCGGTCTGTAGCACCATCAGGCCGATGCCGAGGGAGAACCACAGGGAAAACAGGTCACGACCACCGAACACCCGCTTTTCAGCGGGCACCGCGATGTCGGGGGAGTAAGTGCTGGGTTGAATGCTCACGGGTGTTATCTCAGAGGGACATTTGTTGTTGTATTGATCGCTATCGCCAGCAGGCTGGCTCCCACAGGGGACTTGTGAACGCTACAGATCCAATGTGGGAGCCAGCCTGCTGGCGATGGGGCCTGTGCAGGCCCCACCTTTTCAGGTCAGATCAAACCTTCTTGTACAGCTGACTGCCTTCCTGCTTGAACCGCTCAGCCTGCTCCGCCAGTCCCTGGGCGACTTCGGCGTCAATGGTTTCGATCCGTTGGTTGGCCGCGTATTCACGGACTTCCTGGGTAATCTTCATCGAGCAGAATTTCGGCCCGCACATCGAGCAGAAATGCGCAACCTTGGCCGAATCCTTCGGCAACGTCTCATCGTGATACGAACGTGCGGTATCCGGATCAAGGCCCAGGTTGAACTGGTCTTCCCAACGGAACTCGAAACGCGCCTTGCTCAGGGCATTGTCGCGAACCTGTGCACCCGGATGGCCTTTCGCGAGATCAGCAGCGTGCGCCGCGATCTTGTACGTGATGATCCCGGTTTTCACGTCATCCTTGTTCGGCAGGCCCAGGTGTTCCTTCGGCGTAACGTAACAAAGCATCGCGCAACCGAACCAGCCGATCATGGCGGCACCGATGCCCGAAGTGATGTGGTCGTAGCCCGGTGCAATGTCGGTGGTCAGCGGGCCGAGGGTGTAGAACGGCGCCTCGTCGCAGCACTCGAGCTGCTTGTCCATGTTTTCCTTGATCAGCTGCATCGGCACATGGCCCGGGCCTTCGATCATGCACTGCACGTCGTGCTTCCAGGCAATTTTGGTCAGCTCGCCGAGGGTTTCCAGCTCGCCGAATTGCGCGGCATCGTTGGCGTCGGCAATCGAACCCGGACGCAGGCCATCACCCAGCGAGAAGCTGACGTCGTAGGCCTTCATGATTTCGCAGATGTCTTCGAAATGGGTGTAGAGGAAGTTTTCCTTGTGATGCGCCAGGCACCACTTGGCCATGATCGAGCCGCCACGGGAGACGATCCCGGTGACGCGCTTGGCGGTCAGTGGCACGTAGCGCAGCAGCACACCGGCGTGGATGGTGAAGTAGTCGACGCCCTGCTCGGCCTGTTCGATCAGCGTGTCGCGGAACAGCTCCCAGGTCAGGTCCTCGGCGGCGCCACCGACTTTTTCCAGGGCCTGATAAATCGGCACGGTACCGATCGGCACCGGCGAGTTGCGGATAATCCACTCGCGGGTTTCATGAATATGCTTGCCGGTGGACAGGTCCATGACCGTGTCCGAACCCCAGCGGATGCCCCAGGTCAATTTCGCCACTTCTTCTTCGATGGACGAACCCAGGGCGCTGTTGCCGATGTTGCCGTTGATCTTCACCAGGAAGTTACGGCCGATGATCATCGGTTCCAGTTCGGTGTGGTTGATGTTGGCCGGAATGATCGCGCGACCGCGGGCGATCTCGTCACGGACAAACTCTGGGGTGATGATTTTCGGCACGCTGGCACCGAAGCTGTAACCAGCATGTTGCTGGTCCAGCAGCCCGGCGGCGCGGGCCACTTCGAGCTTCATGTTTTCGCGGATGGCGACGTATTCCATCTCGGCGGTGATGATGCCTTTGCGCGCATAGTGCATCTGGCTGACGTTGGCCCCGGCCTTGGCGCGGCGCGGGTTGTTCACGTGGGCGAACCGCAGCTTGGTCAATTCGGCGTCGGCCAGGCGTTCCTGGCCGAAGTTGGAGCTCAGGCCGGGCAGGCGCTCGGTGTCGCCACGGGCTTCGATCCACGGCGAACGCACATCGCCCAGGCCTTTGCGCACGTCGATGATGACGTTGGGGTCGGTGTACGGGCCCGAGGTGTCGTACACAACGACAGGCGCGTTGATCTCGCCGCCGAAATCGGTCGGGGTCACGTCAAGGCTGATTTCGCGCATCGGCACGAGGATGTCCGGGCGAGAGCCCTGAACGTAAACTTTTTGCGAGCGGGTAAAAGGCTGAACCGACTGTTGATCGACTTGGGCCGAATCACTCAGGTTCGTCGTATTTTTTAGTTTTATCGTCATCACGGGCTCTCCAGACAGCATCCAGGCAGTGGATTTTTGTCGGAGCGAACCTGTAACGAATGGACGCGACCAATCAGCTGTAACGCAACTGTTGGTGCTGTGCTCAGTACTCGAGGGGTGTTCGATTGTCGAACAACATCCCGGACGAAGCACAAGAGGACTCGCCGGGTGACGAGAAATCTTGTTCCCTACGCAGGCGCTAACCTGATCAGGTTCAACGGGATCCGAAATTATTCGATCTCAGCCTCATAGCAAGGCACCCCGACAAGAACCCGGCCAGTCTAGACACAACTGACACAGAACGCCAACCCCGTTAGAAACACCTTGATGAATGGCGTAATTACAGGATTGTTGCCGAACGTGTGCGCAACTACACTCGCTACGCCGCATAGCGTCTCGACGTTGTGCGTTGACGATGTACAACGCCGCGCCGTACCTTGGCGCAAATTATCAGCGTAATTTTTAGGGATGGCCGCATGCTGCGCAAACTTTCACTGGCCCTTGCCGTGTCTTGTGCTTCGAATGGAATGGCCTCGGCAGCGGAAGCGCCCTTATCGACCAGGACTGACCTGGTGAGCGTCTATCAGGAAGCAGTAGATAACAACGCCGACCTGGCCGCTGCTCGCGCCCAGTACGGTGCACAGAAAGAAGTGGTGCCCCAGGCTCGGGCCGGGTTGCTGCCGAATCTGTCTGGCGGCGCCCAGGTGGCCAATGTGCGTACCGACATCAATCAGCCTTCCGCTGTGACCACCCGCAGCGCCAACTCCTATCAGGCGACCTTGGCCCAGCCACTGTTCCGTGCCGATCGCTGGTTCCAGTACCAGGCGGCCAAGGACGTCAACGAACAGGCAGCGCTGCAACTGTCCGCTACAGAGCAGAACCTGATCCTGCAGACGGCCGAAAACTATTTCAATGTGCTGCGCAGCCAGGACAACCTGGCCTCGACCAAGGCCGAGGAAGCGGCATTCAAACGCCAACTGGACCAGTCCAACGAACGCTTCGATGTCGGCCTGTCGGACAAGACAGACGTGCTGCAATCGCAAGCCAGCTACGACACTGCGCGAGCTAACCGCATCGTTGCGCAGCGCCAGGTGGATGACGCGTTCGAAGCGCTGATCACCCTGACCAACCGTCAGTACAACTCGATCCAAGGCATTGTCCATACACTACCGATCCTGCCGCCGGCACCGAACGATGCTAAGTCCTGGGTCGACACGGCGGCTCGGCAGAACCTCAATCTGTTGGCCAGCAACTACGCGGTCAGCGCTGCTGAAGAAACGCTCAAACAACGCAAGGCCGGCCACGCCCCGACGTTGGATGCGGTGGCGAAATATGAAAAAGGTGATAACGACGCTTTTGGCTTCAGCAACCCGAATGCCTTTAACCAGGCCTATGGCGGGCCCGTCGAGCAACGCACCCTGGCCCTGCAGCTGAACATCCCGATCTACAGCGGCGGGCTGACCAATTCCCAGGTAAGGGAGTCCTATTCGCGCCTGGAGCAGACGGAACAACAGCGTGAAGGCCTGCGCCGGCAAGTCGTGGAGACCACCCGCAATCTGCATCGTGCGGTGAATACCGACGTCGAGCAGGTGCAGGCGCGCAAGCAGTCGATCATCTCCAACCAGAGCGCGGTGGAAGCGACTGAAATCGGCTATCAGGTCGGCACCCGCAACATCGTCGACGTGCTCGACGCCCAGCGCCAGCTGTACACCTCGGTGCGCAACTACAACAACACCCGGTATGACTACATCCTCGACAACCTGCGCCTGAAGCAGGCGGCCGGCACGTTGAACCCGGGGGACCTGGAAGACCTCAAGCGCTACCTCAAGCCCGACTACAACCCGGACAAGGACTTCTTGCCGCCGGATCTGGCGACAGCTGCGGCGGAGCAACTGAAAGCCCGACCTTGAAAGCAAAAGATCGCAGCCTTCGGCAGCACCTACAGGGAAATGTATTCCAAAGTAGGAGCTGCCGAAGGCTCGGGCCGCGTTCGGAAGATCTTTTATTCCAGACGACGCAGTTTAACGGTCGATCAACCGCCCCAACCCATCCAGCAATCGCTGCAAAGCGCCCTGATTGGCGCGCATCACGTTCAATCCTGCCTCCGCCATCCGCTGCGCATCCCGCGGCAATTCGAACAAGCGCTGGACCGCCACCGCCAACCCTTCGGCATCTTCCACCTCCTGCAGCGCGCCGGCGTTGCGCAACTGCGCGGCTATTTCGAGGAAGTTGAACAGGTGCGGGCCACTCAGCACTGGCTTGGCCAATGCCGCGGGTTCCAGCAAGTTATGCCCGCCGTTCGGCACCAGGCTGCCGCCGACAAACGCGGTATCCGCCAAGGCGTAAAGAAACAGTAACTCGCCCATGGTGTCGCCCAGCAGCACGGAAGTTGCGGCGCTGACCGCCTCGCCCGCAGAACGTCGAATCGTGGCAAAGCCCTGCCGGGTGCACAGTTCGAACACCGAATTGAACCGCTCCGGATGGCGCGGTACCAGGATCAGCAGCGCATCGGGATGATTGGCCAACAGCTGACGATGGGCAGCCAGCACTACCTCGTCTTCGCCCTCATGGGTGCTGGCGGCAATCCACACCGGACGCTCCTGCGCCTGCCATTGGCCGCGCAACTCTGTGGCACGCTGGAGCAGCTGCGGGTCGATGGTCAGGTCGAACTTGATCGAGCCGGTGACCTCGACGGTTTCCGGGCGTGCGCCCAAGTCGCGAAAACGCTGGGCCTCAGCCTCGGTCTGCACCGCAAACAGGCGCATTTCGGCGAGCATTGGCTGGGTCAGTTTGCGCAAACGGCCGTAACCCCTGGCCGAGCGCTCGGACAGTCGAGCATTGGCCAGCGCCACGGGGATGCCCCGCCTGGCGCACTGGTGAATATGGTTGGGCCACAGCTCGGTTTCCATGATCACCGCCAGTTTCGGCTGGACCCGATCAAGGAATCGCTTCGCCGCGCAAGGCAGATCATAGGGCAGATAGCAGTGTTGAATTCGCGGCTCATTGGCGAACAGGACGCGAATGCGCTCGGAGCCGGTCGGGGTCATGCAGGTCACGGTGACCGGCAGCTGTGGATAACGTTGCAACAGGGCGCGGATCATTGGCGCCGCAGCGATACTCTCGCCGACAGACACCGCGTGCACCCAGATACCGCCAGGCTGCATCATCGGTAGGCCATAGGAAAATCGCTCGCCTATGCGTTTGGCATAAGCCGGCGCCTTGCGCGCCCGCAGCCAAAGCCGAATCGCTACCAATGGTAGCCCCAGGTAAAACAGCGCGGTGTAGAGAGTTCTATTCATGGCGGCGGAGTTTATCGGCTTTTGTCGCCGATCGCCCGCAAGTGCACGGCAAAACGTTCCGCCAGCCAGCGTGCAGCCGGGCCCAGTGGCTCGTCACGACGCCAGACTAACTCCACGACGAGGGCCGGCGGGGTCCATTCGCTGACCAGCTCGACCATCTGATCCTGATAAGCCGGGTACTGCACAACGTGCCGCGGCAACCAGGCCCAACCGAGTCCACGCACCAGCCATTCGGCCATCACGTAGAAACTGTCAGCCCGCCAGACCTGCGGGCTGGCGGCTTCGCTGCCAGGGTAGACACTGGATTGAGTGGACATCAGTAACTGGCGATGTTGCGCCAACTGCTGGCAGTCAACTTCGGTTTTGCCTGCCAGCGGATGCCCGCTGCCACATACCGTGACCATTTCGACGCTACCCAGAACCCGGCGCTCAAGGGATTCGGGAATCTGGTCGTGATAAAACAACAGCCCCAGGTCGGCCCGGCGCTCCACCAATTTACGCGCGACATCGCCCTGGGCGGCACTGGTCAGTTGCACTTCAATACTGGGAAACTGTTGCGCCAGGGCTTCAAAGCTATCCACGACCGCCTGGTAGGGCATGGCCTCATCCTGGGCCACCCGCAGCCGCGCTTCCTGCCCGCGCATCATCGCCAATGCCCGGCCGTTCAAACGCTCGCACTGGCGCAGGACTTCCCTTGCTTCTTCGAGCAAGGCATTGCCAGCTTCAGTCAGTTTCGGCTGGCGCCCGCTACTGCGATCAAACAGGCTGACGCCAAGGTCTTCTTCCAGCAGCGCAATCGAACTGCTGACGGCCGACTGGGCCTTGCGCTGGACGCGCGCCACCGCCGAGAACGAGCGTTGTTCCGCTACGCTGACAAACAAGCGAAGCTGTTCCAGATTCCATTGCATGCTCATGAGCGACCCATCTCCAGAACAGATAGGTAATGACTTTACCGCATCTGACGAATCTCTAGAATGCAGGCTTGATAAAGCAACACATCACTTGAGGACGCTCCTATGACCGCTTACTACTACCTGGCCATTGCCATCTGCGCCGAAGTGATCGCGACCGTTTCGATGAAAGCCGTAAAAGGTTTCAGCACGCCCCTGCCGTTGGTGCTGGTGATTGTGGGTTACGGCATCGCCTTCTGGATGTTGACGCTGGTGGTGCGAAGCGTGCCTGTGGGCGTGGCTTATGCGGTGTGGGCCGGCATGGGCATCGTGATGGTCAGTGTCGCCGCCCTGTTTATCTACGGGCAGAAGCTGGATGTGCCGGCGATGCTGGGGATGGGCTTGATCGTCCTGGGTGTGGTGGTTATCCAGCTGTTCTCGAAAACTGCAGGCCACTAACGCCCGGAATGCTGTCTATTGTGGGAGTGAGCCTGCTCGCGATAGCGGTGTGCCAATCGGCGCATATGTTGCCTGGTAAACCGTTATCGCGAGCAGGCTCACTCCCACAGGTCCATCGGCCGCTGCAATCTTTGAGTCTGTATACTGCGCCCTCGTCTTGAACACTGAGGTCGTTGCATGCCATCCGTTATTTCCACCGACGTTTTGATTGTCGGCGCTGGTGTCGCCGGCCTCTGGCTGAACGCGCGCCTGCGCCGCCAGGGTTTCTCGACCGTGCTGGTGGAAAGCGCCACCCTCGGCGGCGGGCAGAGCCTCAAGTCCCAGGGCATCATCCACGGCGGCGCCAAGTACGCGCTGCACGGTGCGCTGACCGG
>NZ_JAKNRW010000004.1 GCF_023072615.1 Pseudomonas violetae | reverse complement strand
AACGCCAGCGCCACCCGTGTCTGGCTGCTGCAGGCGCCACCCGGCGAGGCGCTGGACGCCGAGCGCCTGGGTGATTGGCATGTGGCGTTGCAACAGCTGCAACTGCCGTTCGCCGACAGCGCGCCATTGAACTGGCTGGAGAACGGGCATGACTGACTCGCGTACAAACCCGCTGAAACTCGCGGTGGTGGGCCACACTAACGTCGGCAAAACCTCGTTGCTGCGAACCCTGACTCGGGATGTGGGGTTCGGCGAAGTGTCTCATCGGCCCAGCACCACCCGCCATGTTGAGGGTGCGCGCCTGTCAGTGGACGGCGAGCCGCTGCTCGACCTGTTCGACACCCCGGGCCTGGAAGATGCCATCGCCCTGCTCGACTATCTCGAACGCCTGGAGCGCCCCGGCGAACGCCTCGACGGCCCGGCGCGCCTCGCTCGATTCCTTGAGGGCAGCGAGGCCCGCCAGCGTTTCGAGCAGGAAGCCAAAGTACTGCGCCAGTTGCTGACCTGCGATGCTGGCCTGTATGTCATCGATGCCCGCGAACCGGTGTTATCCAAATACCGCGACGAACTGCAAGTGCTGGCCAGTTGCGGCAAACCCCTGCTACCGGTGCTCAATTTTGTCAGCAGTGCCAACCATCGTGAGCCGGATTGGCGCGAAGCATTGGCGCGGTTGGGTCTGCATGCACTGGTACGCTTCGACAGCGTCGCCCCGCCGGAAGATGGCGAACGTCGATTGTATGAAAGCCTGGCGCTGCTGCTGGAAAACGCCCGGCCTCAGTTGGAGCGCCTGATCGCCGATCAGCAAGCCCAGCGCTTGGCCCGCCAACAGGGCGCCGCGCGGTTGATAGCCGAATTGTTGATCGATTGCGCCGCGTGCCGACGCAGCGTCGTTGCCGAGGCCGAACAGCAGGCGATCAGCGACCTGCGCAAGACCGTGCGCCAGCGGGAACAGCGTTGCGTCGAAGCCCTGCTCAAGCTCTACGCTTTTCGCCCGCAAGATGCCGCCGCCAGCGACTTGCCGCTGCTCGATGGGCGCTGGGGCGATGACCTGTTCAATCCCGAAACCCTCAAGCAACTGGGTGTTAGGGTTGGCGGTGGTATAGCCGCTGGCGCCGCAGCCGGCGCCGGAGTGGATTTGCTGGTCGGTGGTCTGACGCTGGGCGCTGCGGCAATGGCCGGCGCTATTGCTGGCGGCGCCCTGCAAACTGCGCGCAGTTACGGCAGCCGCTTGCTGGGCAAGATCAAGGGCCGGCGGGAACTGACCGTCGACGACAACGTGCTGAGGTTGTTGGCATTGCGCCAGCGACAACTACTGCTGGCGCTGAATGCTCGCGGGCACGCGGCGCTGGAGAGCATCCAGGTCGCCACGCCACAGGACAAGACCTGGCGCGAAGGCAAGTTGCCGGAGGCACTGAGCAAGGCTCGGGCTTATCCACAATGGTCTTCGCTGAACTCCCATGCGAAGTTGAATCAGGCGGAGCGGCAGGAGCAGATAGAGGTGTTGGCGCAGCAGCTTTAGATCTCTGTTTTCTGTGCCGCCCCTTTTCCGAGCAAGCCCCACAGTGGATCGGTGTTGAACACAAAATATGTGACCCACTCCGGGCGGCGTTCCAACGACGCGGTCCATCGACCCTAAACCACCAATAGCCGCAACGCCTTGGCCTTCAATACCCCCAGATCAATCACCGGAACATCCATCTCCTTGGCTAACTCATCCCACTGCCGCATGCGCAGGCTCACGGCGCACAAGGGATCACGCTCATATGCCTGCGCCTCCTCAATGGACATCACCCCACCCTGATACTCCAGGGTCCGGCGACTGGCTTCACTCAATCGCTCGTAGTACCCAGGCTCCCTGAGTGTCAGATACCGCTTGGCCTGAACGTGATACTCCACCAGCCGCGTCATGCGTTCGCTAAAGCCTGCGCGGCGCAGGAAGTCAGCCCCCAGCAGCTCGTGACTGACCACGCCAAATCCGCCCATGTTCCCGGCGCTCTTGGCAGCGCAGATATGTCCAATGTCGTGGAAGAACGCCGCCAGCACCACTTCATCATCGAAACCCTCGGCCATCGCCAGTTCGGCAGCCTGGGACATGTGCTCGATCTGCGACACCGGCTCGCCGATGTACTCACTGGCGCCGTAACGCTCGTAAAGGGCGAACACCTCGCCGATGACTTGCTCATTGCGAACCATGATTACTCTCCCAACAAGGTCGCCACATTTCGCTCCGCCATGGCCGGCCCGACGCTCATGCCAACCCCGCTGTGCATCAACGCCGCGCTCACCCCCGAGGCCGGGCGCAGGAACGAAAATGGCGCTGGCCCGCGTGATCCATAGACACCCTGCCAGCGCTCGACCACCTGGATCTTGCAGCCCAGCGTCTGCTCGGCCAGTTCGATCATGTAATCATCCACCTGCTCGGCATTGAACGGTGAGGCATCGTTGCCGTAGTGGTGCGAATCGCCAATGATCAATTCGCCGTAAGGCGTGGGGCTGATCAGCAGGTGAATACCGTTTTCCTGCAGGTGCGGTGTGTCGCGCAAGATCTGCGCCTGTACTGCCGCGGCTTCCGGCAGATCGGCAAAGGCGCCGTAGTGCACGCAGCTCAGGCCGGTGAGTAATGCATGCTGCAGGTTGAGGCTTACCTGGGGACGGGCGCGAAGCATTTGCAGGCGACAGATTTGCGGGTTGAGCTCGGCGATGGGCCCGGCCAGCAAGGTCTGATAATCATGACCGGAGCAGACGATGATCTGCCCGGCACTGAAGGTGCCGGCAGTGCTGTGCAAACGGCCCGGCCCAATCTCGCGCACCAGCGTGGAGAAATGAAACTCGACGCCGAGCTCACGGCGCAGGTAGTCGGTCAATGCCGGGATCGCTTCTCGCGAATACAGTTGCTGATCATCCAGGCCATGCAGCGCGGCCCGGTGATGACGAAATTGGCCGCCATACAAGTCGCGTAAAGCTGCGCCGCGCAGCAGGTCGACGCGGTAGTCATGTTGCACTGCTCGACCGGCGCAAAAGGCTTCGAGCAAATCTTCCTCGGCTTCAGTGCGGGCGAACAGGTACGAGCCGTTGCGCTTGAGTCGCAGGCCGGCAAGTTGCGCCCATTGGCCCCAGATCTCACGACTCGCCTTGGCCAGTTCGAGCATCGGGCCGGGTGGCTGGCCGGTGACCAGTGCTTGGCCGAAGTTGCGCACTGAGGCGCCCAAGGATATTTCGCTGCGTTCGAATACGCGGACCTTGAGGCCGCGCCTGGCGGCGGCGTAGGCGTGGGACAAGCCCAAGATGCCGGCGCCGACGATCAGCATGTCGTTGTGTTGTGTCATTGGGTTTTGTCCTGAATGACAGACCGTTTCGCGAGCAAGCCCGCTCCCACAGGGGAACGCATTCCAAATGTGGGATCGGGCTTGCTCGCAATGGGGCCCTGTCAGTCGAAAGAAATCTTACTTGGCCGCCACTTTCTCGGACTTGCCGTCATAACGCTTGCGCCACTCGGTCAGGATCGCGTCGCGATTCTTCGACGCCCAGGCAAAGTCGTTCTTGATCAAGCGCTGCTCGTAATCCGCCGGCAACTCGGTCTGCGGCTTAGCGATACCCGGCTGAGCCAGCACCGCAAAGTTCTCTTTGTACAGCTCCATTGCCGCCGGACTTGCGGAGAAATCAGCCAGCTTCTTCGCCGCCTCTTCATGCTGCGAGCCCTTGATCAGCGCAGTGGCTTCAATCTCCCAGCCCAGGCCTTCCTTTGGCAGGATGATGTCGAGCGGAGCGCCCTGGCGCTTGAGTTGGACGGCCGGGTATTCAAATGAAATGCCGATCGGGAATTCGCCGGAGGCTGCCAGTTTGCAGGGCTTGGAGCCGGAGTGGACGTATTGCCCGATGTTCTGGTGCAGGTCATCCATGTACTGCCAGCCCTGCTTCTCGCCGAAGGTTTGCAGCCAAGCGCTGACGTCGAGGAAGCCGGTGCCGGACGAGGCTGGGTTGGGCATCACGATTTTGCCTTTGTACTCAGGCTTGGTCAGGTCCTGCCAGCTCACCGGTTTGGTCAGCCCAAGTTTCTCGGCTTCGATGGTGTTGAAGCAGATGGTCGCAGCCCACACGTCCATGCCGACCCAGGCTGGCGGGTTGGCGGCGTCACGGTAGTTGCCACCGATCTTGTCCAGGTCTTTGGGTGCGTAGCTCTGCAGCATGCCTTGCTGGTCAAGAATCGCCAGGCTCGACGCGGCCAAGCCCCAGACGGCGTCAGCCTGCGGGCGGGCTTTTTCGGCCAGCAGCTTGGCGGTAATGATACCTGTAGAGTCGCGAACCCACTTGATCTCGACGTCCGGGTTGGCTTTCTCAAAAGCCTCTTTGTAAGTCTTGAGCTGTTCAGCTTCGAGGGCGGTATACACCGTCAACTCGGTTTTCGCCGCAAAGGCGTTCAGGCTGAAAGCAGTCAGTACAGCAGCGGCCAGGGCCATAGGCTTGAACATGATGCAGCTCCTTTTATGGGGACACAGCTTTTATAGGGAAAGAACTATTTTCCGGGCACGGTCTGCCGCCAGGCCTGGGAGCGGCGCAACAAACCGCGCGAAGCCCAGGCCAGCAGCAGGGACACGCCCGCCGAGGTGAACAGAATCAGGGTCGACATCGCTGCTGCACCGCCAACGTTGCCGGCGTCATCCATGTTCAGCACCGCCACCGCCGCGAGGATGGTGTCGGGGCTGTACAGGAAGATTGCCGCCGATACGGTGGTCATGGCCGAGACGAACAGGTAGCGCACGATGTCCAGCAGCGCTGGCAGGCAGATCGGCACGGTGACCCGCAGGTAGTGCCGATACAGCGGCGCCTTGAGCGACAGCGCAGCGGCTTCGAACTCGGCGTCGAGCTGACGCAGTGCGGTGGTGGCGGTCATCTGGGCGGTGGTCAAATAATGAGCAATGGTGCACACCACCAATAGCGTCATGGTCCCGTAAAGCACATGCAGCGGGTTGCCGCTGAGATTAAAGAAGAAGACGTAACCCAGGCCGAGCACCAGGCCAGGCACCGCCATCGGCACAAAACTGAGCATGCGCAGGGTCAGGTTCAGGCCGGGCTGACCCTTGGTCTTTTCCATCAGGTAGGCGCCGGTGAAGATCAACACGCTGCCGATCAGTGCTGTGCACACGGCCATCTTCACGCTGTTGCCGTAGGCCAGCCAGCCTCCGCCCGCCGTGTCGTTGAACTGATAATGGTTGAGCGACAGCGACAGGTTATATGGCCAGAACTTCACCAGTGACGAGAACACCGCCATGCCGAACACCAGCAACAGCACCGCGCAGATGAGCATCACGATCGCCAGGTAACACCTGTCGCGCAGTGTCGATGGCAGCGGTTTGAACACTTGGGCCCGACCGCTCATGGAGTCGCCGTGACGGCGACGCAACCAGGCGTCGACGCCGAAACTGAACAGTGCTGGCAGCAACAGGACCATGCCGATCAGCGCGCCACGGCCGAACTGCTGCTGGCCGACCACCGCTTTATAAGCCTCCAGCGCCAATACTTGATAATCACCGCCGACCACCACGGGCACGCCGAAGTCGGTAATGGTCAGGGTGAACACCAGGCAGAACGCCGCGAACACGGCCTGGCGCGTCGCCGGCCAGGTGATGCTGCGAAAGGCCTTCGCTGGGCTGGCGCCCATGCTGGACGCGGCGTCGAACAGGCGCGCATCTGCCAATGAGAGGGCTGACAGCAGGATCATCAAGGCGTGGGGAAAGGTATAGATGACCTCACCCAGTACAATGCCCCAGAAGCCGTAGATATTGTCCGAGAGCAAGCCGCGCAACATGCCCTGGTTGCCGAACAGATAGACCAGGGCGATCCCCGGCAGCATCGAGGGCGCCATCAGCGGCAACAAAGAAATACCGCGCCAGATGCCTTTGCCAGGAATCAGTGTGCGTTGCAGCGCGTAGGCAAAGAGGTAAGCCAGCGGCACGACAATCGCCGCAACGCTTAGGGAAACCTTCAGGCTATTGCCCAATAGCCAATGGAAATTCGTACTGTTCACCAGCTCACGAGCAGCGACCAGACCACCGCCCTGCCCGGCCTCGGAGCTGAACCCGCGCCAGAAGATTGCCAGCAACGGCATCAGTACCGCGATGCCGAGCAGTAGCAGCAAAATCACTTTGCCGCCGACTACGAACACTCGATCACCGATCTCGGCTCGGGAAGTCTGCCGCACCTGCTTTCGCGGTAGCGGCAGCGCGATGTTCGCGCTCATCAGGCAAACACCTGCAGGCTGCGCGGCGGCAGAGCCACCATAATTTGCTGCGCGCCCAGGCGTGGCATGGCTTCAGGTGCCAGCTCGGCGAGCAGCGCATGGCCTGGCAACTGGTCGAGCTCGAAACTCATGCGGCAGCGATTGCCGAGAAAAGTGATTTCGCGAACCTTGGCCGGGAACAGGTTTTCCTCATGCATGGGCGGATTGACGCTGATCGCCTCAGGGCGGCAGAACAAACGGCCCGATGCGGTTTTCGTGCCTCCTTCAGCCAGGCGCATGTTCATTCCGCCGACCTGGGCATGACTGCCATTGCTGCGGCTGAACGGCAGCCAGTTGCCCTGGCCGACGAACTCGGCGACAAATGGCGTGGCCGGACGGTCGTAGATTTCCTGCGCCGTGGCGTACTGCTCGACCTTGCCGTTGTTCATCACGGCAATGCGGTCGGCCATGAGCATGGCCTCGTC
The DNA here is from genome assembly GCF_023072615.1 of Pseudomonas violetae. Lineage (GTDB taxonomy): Bacteria > Pseudomonadota > Gammaproteobacteria > Pseudomonadales > Pseudomonadaceae > Aquipseudomonas > Aquipseudomonas violetae. The sequence continues at coordinate 424,859 of NZ_JAKNRW010000004.1, read as the reverse complement.
CTGGTTGTGCGTGACCATCAGAGTCGTAATGCCGAGGTTGCGCTGCAGTTGGCGCAACTCGGTGCACAAATGCTCGCGAACCCGGGCGTCGAGGGCCGACATCGGTTCATCTAGCAGCAGCAGCGAAGGAGCCGGCGCCAAAGCCCGCGCCAGTGCGACGCGTTGCTGCTGGCCGCCGGACAGTTGGCCGGGATACTTTTTTTCACTGCCAATCAGGCCCACCAATTCCAGCATCTGCCCAACACGCTTGCGCAATTCATCGCGACCACTTCCGGCGAGGCCATAGGCGATGTTTGCCTCGACGGTGAGATTGGGGAACAAGGCGTAGGACTGAAACAGAATGCCGTAGTCCCGGGCCTGGGGCGCCAGGTGGGAGACGTCGCGATCGCCGAGATACAGCTCGCCGCTGTCCTGTTTCTCCAAGCCGGCGATGCAACGCAGCAAGGTGGTCTTGCCGCAGCCCGACGGGCCCAGCAGGCAAACCAGCTCGCCGGCTGCGACGTCGAGGGATACGTTATCCAGCGCAGTGAAAGCGCCGAATCGTTTCTGCACGCCGCGCACTTTCATCGGGGCGCCGGGGTTGGTCAGGGCAGTTGCGATCGAGTGGTTCATGGACAGGCCTCATCAAGCAGATGAGTGCCATCCTAGATTTGTAATGCGTCGGTCATGTGGCAGTGAGGCAAAAACGGCTGATAGTGGTATTCAGGGATTTTGGTTGAGGTTCAAGAGGTGCGTTGCCCCGGCTGACGCCTTCGCGAGCAAGCCCGCTTGTGTCTAGATCTAGGGATATGCTTAGAGGTGAGAGGGCTCGCGAAGAGGCCGGCACAGGCAATGAAGATTTCAGACCGGAGCCATTTCCTGCGCCAACCCCAAAAACGCAGCCGGCAACCGCGCACCCTTGCGCTCCTTGAGGCAATACAAATACTCGGGGATCTGCGGTGCATTCTCGATGGTCAACACCCGCAGCTGTGGATCATGAGGCACTTCCTGGCGGGCAATGATGCTGATACCGATGTTGCGCAACACCGCCTCGCGGATCGATTCCCGACTGCCAATTTCCAGCAGCGGTCCGAAACCCACTCCGGCAGTGGCCAACAGCTCTTCAGTCAACCGCCGGGTGGTCGAGCCCGATTCGCGCATCAACAGGGTATGCCCGACCAAAGCGCTGAGCGGCACATGATCATGCACCGCCAGCGGGTGATTGCGATGCACCGCCAGCACCAGCGGATCGGTGCCCAGCACCCGACGGATCAATCGCGCATCATCCAGCAGTTGCGAAGAAGCAGCGACGTCGACGCGGTACTCCTCCAGCGCCTCCAGCACCTGCTGCGAGTTGCCGATTTCCACCGAAACTTCCACCTGGGGCAGGCGCTCGCGGAAGGTCTTAACCAGGTCGAGAATGTAATAAGGCGCTGTAGCCGCGATGCGCAACGTGCCTTGAACCTGGCCGCTGTTGCGCAGGAAGAACTCGATGTCCGCCTCCTGCTGCATCAACACCTTGACCATTGGCAGCAGCCGCGCACCTTCATCGCTGACAGTGAGGCGGCGGCCACCGCGATAGAACAGTTCAACCGAGTACTGGCTTTCCAGATTGCGAATCTGGGTGGTCACCGTAGGCTGGCTAAGGCCGAGCTTTTTCGCTGCCTGGGTGATGCTGCCCAGGCGGGCCACCATGTAAAAAGCCTTCAGCTCGGCACTCAGCACACCCGCTCCTCATCGCTTATTTGCGCAACAGGCGCAAACCATTGAACACCACCAACAGGCTGACGCCCATGTCGGCGAACACCGCCATCCACATGGTGGCCCCCCCGGCAAAGGTTACCGCAAGAAAGATCGCCTTGGTCACCAAAGCGAGTGTGATGTTCTGCTTGAGGATCATCGACGTCTGCCGCGACAAGCGGATGAACGCGGGAATTTTGCGAAGATCGTCGTCCATCAGCGCGACATCCGCAGTTTCGATGGCAGTATCGGTACCGGCCGCCGCCATTGCGAAACCGATTTCCGCCCGGGCCAGTGCCGGGGCATCGTTGATACCGTCGCCGACCATGCCGACACGATTACCCTGTGCATAAAGTGCCTCAATGGCCTGCAGCTTGTCGGTCGGCAACAGATCGCCACGGGCTTCGTCGATGCCGACTTGCGCGGCAATCGCCTGGGCGGTGTGCACGTTGTCGCCGGTGAGCATCAAGGTCTTGATGCCCAAGGCATGCAGTTGCTCGACCGCTTCGCGGCTGGACTCCTTCACCGTGTCGGCCACGGCGAACAGCGCCAGCGGGCCTGCCGCATTGAGCAACAGCACCACGGACTTGCCTTGTTTTTCCAGAGCGAACAGCTTTTCTTCCAGTTCGGGTGAACACAGATTCAGCTCTTCCACCAGGCGATGGTTACCCAAGTGGTAGGTCTGACCGTTGATGTCCCCGCGCACGCCCCGACCTGCCAGGGCTGCAAAGTTATCCACAACCAGTGGCGCCGCTTGGTTATCCACAGCCGCATTGGCAATAGCCAGCGAAACCGGATGGTCCGAGCGACCGGCCAGCGCCGCCGCAATGGCCGGGGCCGAGGCATCCGCTGTCGGGTCCAGTAACAGGTAGTCAGTCTGCACCGGCTTGCCGTGGGTGATCGTGCCGGTCTTGTCCAGAGCCAGGTAGTCGAGCTTGTAGCCACCCTCCAGATAAGTCCCGCCCTTGACCAGAATCCCTTTGCGCGCCGCCGCTGCGAGGCCGCTGACAATGGTTACCGGTGTGGAGATCACCAATGCGCAAGGGCAGGCGACCACCAGCAATACCAACGCGCGGTAGATCCAGTCGAACCAGACCGCACCCATGAACAGCGGTGGGATTATCGCGACAGCCAAGGCCAAGGCAAACACCGCCGGGGTGTATATCTTCGAAAACTGGTCTACAAAACGCTGAGTCGGCGCCCGGGCCCCCTGAGCCTGTTCGACGGCGTGGATGATCCGCGCCAGCGTCGAATTGTTGGCAGCGGCGGTCACAGAATACTCAAGCGAGCCGGCCTGATTGATGGTGCCGGCGAACACTTTGTCACCGATGCCTTTTTCCACAGGCAGGCTCTCGCCGGTGATCGGCGCCTGATCAATGGTCGAGCTGCCGGCCACGACCGAACCGTCCAGGCCAATCCGCTCGCCGGGACGGACCCGCACCCGTGCGCCCAACGCAATGGATTTAACATCCTGCACAACCCAGCTGCCGTCTGCCTGCTGCACGGTGGCCTCTTCAGGGGTCATCTGCATCAGTCCGCTGATGGCGTTGCGGGCCCGGTCGAGGGACTTGGCCTCGATCAACTCGGCCAGGGTGAACAGGAACATCACCATCGCCGCTTCCGGCCACTGGCCGATCAGGATCGCGCCGGTCACCGCGATACTCATCAGCGCGTTGATGTTCAGGTTGCGGTTTTTCAGCGCGATCCAGCCCTTTTTATAGGTGCCCAGGCCGCCGCTGAGAATCGAGACCAGTGCAACGACCGCCACCACCCAATCGGGCGCGGCGCTGGTGAAGTGGATAATTTCAGCAGCCAGCGCAGTCACGCCGGACAGCGCCAACGGCCACCAGTGCTTTTTCTGCGCTACCGGCGCCGGTGCGTCGACGCCCTGTTCCAGTGGCTCGGCGTGCATGCCGAGGGACTTGATCGCATCAATGATTGACGCAGTGTCTGGCAGGTCATGAGTCACGCCCAACACGCGGTTGATCAGATTGAATTCGAGTTGTTGCACGCCCGCCAATTTGCCAAGCTTATTCTGGATCAGCGTCTGCTCCGTCGGGCAGTCCATGGCGTCGATGCGGAAACTGCTCAGCCGCGCGCCGTCGGTCGGCGTTTCGCTCAACTTGATCAGGGACGGCGCAGCCGCTTTTGAAGAACAGCAAGAGTCGCCATGGCTGCCATGGTCATGCTTTTGCACAGGCTGCAGCGTGGGGCCGTGATCATGATCATGATCAGCGCCGGGTTTGTGGATATGTTGGGAATCGCTCATGGGTTGCGTCCTTGTAGGTGCCTGTTGCCAAGTAAAGACCCTGTAGCCACTATAGGGTCAAGCACCTATTTGGAGATTGCTGCCATGAAAATCGGAGAACTGGCCAAACTGACCGACTGCGCCGTGGAGACCATTCGTTATTACGAGCGTGAGAACCTGCTGCCAGAGCCGGCGCGCAGTGATGGCAACTACCGCGTGTACACCCAGGCCCATGCCGAACGCCTGACCTTTATCCGCAACTGCCGCACCCTCGACATGACCCTGGAGGAAATCCGCAGCCTGCTGGCATTGCGCGACAGCCCGCAGGATCAGTGTGAAAGCGTGAATGCGCTGGTGGATGAGCACATTCATCACGTCAAGGCCCGGATCGATGGGTTACTGGCATTGCAGGCACAGCTGCTCGACCTGCGCCAACGTTGTGGCGAGGGACCGGGTAGTGATCAGTGCGGAATTTTGCAGCGGCTGGAGGTGAGTGGCGGGGTAGTGGCGACGGAGGCGGAGCCTTCGCATGTGGGCCGTAGTCACGGCCACTGAAACCACCGCACAACCCCCTGTGGGAGCGGGCAAGCCCGCTCCCACAGATTCAGTGGTAAATCTTCAGACCGCCATCGGCGCGGTCATCGGCGCGTGGTGCTGATAGCCTTCCAGCGAGAAATCGCCGGGCTCGATCTTCTCCAGCCACTCCGGCTGATAAACACCGGTCTTGGCAAACGCCGGCACTCGGTCGCTGATCACAAGCTTCGGCATCGGGAACGGCTCGCGCTTGAGTTGTTCGTTCAGCATGTCCAAATGGTTTTCGTAAACGTGGGCATCACCGATGAAATAGGTGAACCAGCGCGGTGTGTAGCCGGTCAGTCGGCCGATCAGGCTCAGCAACGCGGCGCCTTCGGTGAGGTTGAACGGCGTGCCCAGGCCCAGGTCGTTGGAGCGGATGTAGAGCGTCAGGGAGATTTCCTTGGTCTCGACATTCGGGTGGAACTGGTACAGCAGATGGCACGGCGGCAAGGCCATTTCGTCGAGCTGCGCCACGTTCCAGCCGTGGAACAGGATACGGCGGCTGCCCGGGTCCTTGATGATGGTGTCAACGCACTGGCGGATCTGGTCAATCGCCTTGTACAGCACCACATAAGCCTGGCCGTCTTCTTCACCTTCGGCGATCTGGCGGTAGCCTTGGCTCAGGGTCTGTTCGATGGCGGCTTGGTTGCTGACCGGGATCTGCTTGTACGCCGGCCATTTGCGCCATTGCACGCCGTAGATTTCGCCAAGGTCGTCTTCACCCTGACGGAACGGATTGGCCAGCCATTGCGCGTTTTCGTTGGCGTTCTGATCCCAGACCTTGCAGCCCAGTTCGCGGAATTCGGCGGCGTTGTTCACGCCCCGCAGGAAACCACACATCTCGCCGATGGCTGATTTGAAGGCCATCTTGCGCGTGGTGATCGCCGGGAAACCTTCTTTCAGGTCATAACGCAGCATGGCGCCCGGAAAGCTGATGGTGTTCACGCCGGTGCGGTTGGCTTGTTTGGTGCCGTTCTTGATGACGTGGGCGACCAGTTCGAGATATTGCTTCATGAGTTACCTGTGTCCTTGAACCCGGGACCTAAGTCCCGAATTCGAATTTATACTGCCGCTGCCGGAGTGGCCGGGGCGCGGTGATACGCCAGCCAGATCAGGAACAACCCGCCGACGATCATCGGTACGCACAGCAACTGGCCCATTGTCAGCCAGTTCCAGGCCAGATAGCCCAGTTGCGCGTCCGGTACGCGGACGAATTCGACGATGAAGCGGAAGATGCCGTAGAACAGTGCAAACATCCCGGACACCGCCATGGTCGGCCGCGGCTTGCGGGAAAAAAGCCAAAGGATCGCAAACAGTGCCACGCCTTCCAGTGCGAACTGGTAAAGCTGCGACGGATGACGCGCCAACTGTGCCGGATCGGTCGGGAACACCATCGCCCATGGCACGTCAGTGGCCTTGCCCCACAACTCGGCGTTGATGAAGTTGCCGATACGTCCGGCACCCAGGCCGATAGGCACCATCGGTGCAACGAAGTCCATCAACTGGAAGAACGACTTGTTGTTCTTCTTACCAAACCACAACGCCGCCAGCATCACGCCGATAAACCCGCCGTGGAACGACATGCCGCCCTTCCACACTTCAAAAATCAGCGTCGGGTTGGCCAGATAAGCATTCAGATCGTAGAACAGCACATAGCCCAGGCGGCCGCCGACGATCACGCCCATCGACATCCAGAACACCATGTCGGAGAGCTTCTCCTTGGTCCAGGTCGGGTCGAAACGGTTCAGCCGGCGGGACGCCAGCCACCATGCGCCGCCGATGCCGATCAGGTACATCAGGCCGTACCAGTGGATTTTCAGCGGACCGATGGCCAGGGCCACCGGGTCGATCTGCGGGTAAGGCAGCATTGCGACTCCTCGTTAGAGTTGAAACTTTGAAAAATGCCCGGGCGACGCTGTCACGCCAGGATTAAGCCAGCATTGCGAAACCCGTCAAAGCAGAAAGCTCAGCCCAACGCAGAACAGCAAAGCGGCAAACAGTCTTTTCAGCAACTTCGGCGACAGCCGGTGGGCCAGTCGCGCGCCCACCCGGGCGAAGAACATGCTGGTCAGGGCAATGCCCAGAAGCGCCGGCAAATAAATGAAACCGAGACTATGGGCCGGCAACAACGGATCGTGCCAGCCCAGAATCATGAAACTTAATGCACTGGCCAGCGCAATCGGCAGGCCGCACGCCGACGAAGTAGCCACCGCCTGCTGCATTGGCACGCTGCGCCAGGTCAGGAACGGCACGGTCAGCGAACCACCGCCAATCCCGAAAATCGCCGAGGCCCAGCCAATCACACTGCCGGCCAGGGTCAGGCCGACTTTGCCGGGCACCGTTCGGCTTGCCTTGGGCTTGAAGTCCAGGGCCAGTTGCACAGCGATGACCAGAGCAAATACGCCGATTATCTTCTGCAGGTTCGGCCCGGAGATCGCTTCGGCCGTCAGCGCACCGAAACCTGCGCCCATCAGGATGCCCACAGTCATCCACGCGAAGATCGGCCAACGCACGGCACCGCGGCGGTGATGCTCGCGAACCGCATTGACCGAGGTGAAGATGATCGTCGCCAGGGAAGTGCCAACCGCCAGGTGCGTCAGGATCGACGCGTCGAAACCCTGCAAGGTGAAACTGAACACCAGTACCGGGACAATGATAATGCCTCCGCCCACCCCGAATAGCCCGGCCAGCACGCCCGCACAGGCACCCAGCGCCAGATAGATCAGAATTTCCATAGCCATATCCCTAGCATCGTGAAATCAGGAGCGGCATGGTAACGGATGCGGGGGCAATGGCTCCACTGTGCAAGGCGATGGATCGACGGACGATGACTGCGTAGAGTGGGGAAAAAACGCACAGGATCACCTTATGTGCCTCATTGTCTTTGCCTGGCGGCCGGGTCACGCCCAGCCGCTGATCGTGGCGGCCAACCGCGACGAGTTCTACGCACGTCCCAGCCAGCCCCTTGCGCAGTGGTCGCATGCGCCACAGGTGTACGCCGGCCGCGACCTGGAAGCGGGCGGCACCTGGCTTGGTATCGGCGCCAATGGCCGCTTCGCCGCACTGACCAATATTCGCGACCCGCATCAGCCGCCAGCGCGTAAATCCCGTGGCGAACTGGTCGCGCGATTCCTCGGTGGCGACATGCCAATTGATGATTATTTGGCCGACGTTGTCGGACGTTCGGTTGAATATGCCGGCTTTAACCTGTTGCTGGGCAACAGTCATGAGCTGTGGCACTTCAATGCCGGGGAGTCCGAGGCGGTGATGCTGCAGCCGGGCGTCTATGGGCTATCCAACGCCGGACTCGACACGCCCTGGCCCAAGCTGCTCAAGGCCCGGTCAGCGCTGGAGAAAGCGCTGGAGGATCCGCAGCCTGAGGCACTGCTCGCGCTGCTGAACGACCCGCAGACAGCGGACTTCGCCGAGCTGCCAGATACCGGAGTAGGGTTGGCGACCGAGACGTTGCTGTCGAGTGTGTTCATCGCCAGCCCGACTTACGGGACGCGGGCGAGTACGGCGCTGATCGTACAAGCGGACGGCACGCGGCACATGGTCGAACGGAGCTTTGGGCCGTATGGCGGGCATTTGGGGGAAGTTGAGATCAGGGTTTAGCTGTTTGTTGTCAGGACGGGCCCTATCGCGAGCAGGCTCGCGATAGGGCCATCAGCCGTTTAGAGAACCTTGGCAGTCGCCGGATTGTTGATCCGCGCCAACCCAAGGTTCTTCAGCGCCAACTGCAGCGAACTGTGGATAACTTGCGGGTTGTCGATCGTCATCAGCTCCGCCAGCAACTCCTTGGCCTTGCTTAGATTGATCTGGCGCAGCATCCATTTCACCTTCGGCAGGTTGGTGGCGTTCATCGACAGGCTGTCGAAACCCATCGCCATCAACAGCACCGCCGCTGCCGGATCACCGGCCATCTCGCCGCAGATACTCACCGGTTTTCCTTCGGCATGGGCATCACGCACTACGTTCTGCAGCGCCTGAAGCACTGCCGGGTGCAGGTAATCGTAGAGGTCGGCGACCCGTGGATTGTTGCGATCCACCGCCAGCAGGTATTGGGTCAGGTCGTTTGATCCGACCGAAAGGAAATCGACTTGCCGTGCCAGTTCCCGGGTCTGGTACACCGCGGCCGGAATCTCGATCATCACGCCAATCGGCGGCATCGGCACGTCGGTGCCTTCGTCGCGCACTTCGCCCCAGGCGCGGTGGATCAGGTGCAGGGCTTCTTCGAGCTCGTGAGTGCCGGAGATCATCGGCAACAAGATGCGCAGGTTGTTCAGGCCTTCGCTGGCTTTGAGCATCGCGCGGGTCTGCACCAGAAATATTTCCGGGTGGTCGAGGGTAACGCGAATGCCACGCCAGCCGAGGAACGGGTTGTCTTCCTTGATCGGGAAGTACGACAGCGACTTGTCACCGCCGATATCCAGGCTACGCATGGTGACCGGTTGCGGATGGAAGGCGGCGAGCTGCTCGCGGTAGATCGCCAGTTGTTCCTTCTCGCTCGGGAAGCGCTGGTTAATCATGAACGGCACTTCAGTGCGGTACAGACCAACGCCTTCGGCACCGCGCTTCTGCGCGCGCGCCACGTCCGCCAGCAGGCCGGTGTTGACCCACAGCGGCATGCGGTGGCCATCGAGTGTTACGCAGGGCAGGTCGCGCAGGGTGTCGAGGCCCAAGGCCAGTTGTTTCTCTTCTTCCACCACCTCGGCGAATTGCTTGCGCAGCACGTCGCCGGGGTTGGTGTAGACCTCGCCGCGGGTGCCGTCGACGATCAGGTCGATGCCATCGACCTTGGCGTAAGGCAGGTCGACCAGGCCCATCACCGTCGGAATGCCCATGGCCCGGGCCAGGATCGCGACGTGGGAGTTACCCGAACCGAGTACAGAGACCAGACCGACCAGCGTGCCTTCCGGCACCTCGCCGAGCATCGCCGGCGTCAGTTCTTCGCTGACCAGGATGGTTTTTTCCGGGTAGACCAGGTTTTGCTGGCGCTCCTCCTGCAAGTAGGCGAGCAGGCGTCGACCGAGGTCCTTGACGTCCGACGCGCGCTCACGCAGATAGGCGTCGTCCATCAGTTCGAAACGATTGACGTGATCGGTCACTACCTGACGCAACGCGCCCTGGGCCCACTGCCCGGTCTTTATCACGGTGGTGACTTCGCTGCCTAGCGCAGCATCGTCGAGCATCATCAGATACACGTCGAACAAAGCGCGCTCTTCCGGGCGCAGCTGGGTCGCGAGCTTGGCCGAGAGGGCACGCATGTCGGCACGCACGCCTTCGATGGCGGTCTTGAATAGACCGAGTTCGGCATTGATGTCGGTGATGGTCTTGTCCGGCACCACATCGAGATCCGCCGGCGGAAGCATGACCACCGCCGTACCGACCGCAGCACCCGGCGAACCAGGTACACCGACGAACTTTGCCTCCTGAATCCCCTTGCCCTGACGCCCCAGACCGCGGATCGAGCCGGTGGCCTCGGCGTGGGCGATCACCCCGGCGAGCTGCGCGCTCATGGTCACGAGGAAGGCTTCTTCACCTTCATCGAACTGGCGGCGTTCTTTCTGTTGAATCACCAGCACGCCGACGACTCGGCGGTGGTGAATGATCGGCGCACCGAGGAAGGAGGCGTAGCGTTCTTCCCCGGTCTCGGCGAAGTAACGGTAGCGCGGGTGATCTGCCGCGTTTTCGAGGTTCAGGGGTTCTTCACGCGTACCGACCAGGCCCACCAGACCTTCGTTCGGCGCCATGCTGACCTTGCCGATCGAGCGCTTGTTGAGGCCCTCGGTGGCCATCAGGACGAAGCGATTGGTCTCGGGGTCCAGCAAGTAGACCGAGCAGACCTGGCTGCCCATGGCCTCTTTGACGCGCAACACAATAATCCCCAACGCCGCCTTGAGATCCTTGGCGGAGTTAACTTCCTGGACGATCTTGCGCAGCGTATTGAGCATGGCTCGGGGTCGAACTCCGTCGTCAGTCGCGCGTTAAAAGGCGCGGGGCAAGCTCTTTGAGAGCGCGTCGATACACCTCGCGCTTGAATGTCACCACCTGGCCCAACGGATACCAATAACTGACCCAGCGCCAGCCATCGAACTCCGGTTTACCGGTTAAATCCATCCGCACCCGCTGCTCGTTGGAGATCAGGCGCAGGAGAAACCATTTCTGCTTCTGGCCGATACACAGCGGTTGGCTGTGGGTTCTGACCAGACGTTGCGGCAAACGATAGCGCAACCAGCCCCGGGTACAGGCGAGAATTTCAACATCTTCGCGTTCCAGGCCCACTTCCTCGTTCAACTCGCGGTACAAGGCGTCTTCGGGCGTCTCCTGCGGATTGATTCCACCCTGGGGAAACTGCCAGGCATCTTGATTGATACGGCGAGCCCATAGCACCTGTCCGGCATCATTCGTGAGAATAATCCCGACATTGGGGCGGAAACCATCGGGGTCGATCACGGCAACAACCTCGCAAACGCATGTCGTCGCATTGTTCCACAAAGGTTGTGAAGGCAGCAACGAGCCGGCCTACCTTATGTGCACTCTTGTGAAAAGTCCGTATTCTGGACGCCTTTCTACAGACTTTTCAGCGAGTAACTGCAATGCGGCTGGCTTTATTCGACTTGGACAACACGCTTCTGGGCGGCGACAGCGACCATGCCTGGGGCGATTACCTATGTGAGCGCGGCTTCCTCGACCCCGTCGCCTACAAGACACGCAACGACGAGTTCTATCAGGATTACCTGATCGGCAAGCTGGATAACGCCGCTTACCTGAACTTTTGCCTGGAAGTCCTGGGCCGCACCGAAATGACCACGCTGGCGCAATGGCACCTGGACTACATGCGCGACTGCATCGAGCCGATCGTGCTGCCCAAGGCTATTGAACTGCTGGCCAACCACCGTGAAGCGGGTGACAAGCTGGTGATCATCACCGCGACCAACCGCTTCGTGACAGGACCGATCGCCGAGCGCCTGGGGGTTGAGACCCTGATTGCTACCGAGTGCGAAATGGTCGACGGCCGTTACACCGGGCGTAGCACCGACGTGCCGTGCTTCCGTGAAGGCAAGGTCACACGCTTGAATCGCTGGCTGGAAGAGACTGGGCACTCGTTGGAGGACAGCTATTTCTATAGCGACTCGATGAATGATTTGCCGCTTCTGGAGCAGGTGGCAAATCCGGTGGCGGTTGATCCGGACCCGAATTTGCGGGCTGAAGCCGAGAGGCGCGGCTGGCCGGTGATCACTTTGCGCGACTGATGACGCCATCGCTGGCAAGCCGGCTCCCACGGGGATGTTCAGTGAACACAGATTATGTGAACGCCCGAAAAACCTGTGGGAGCTGGCTTGCCGGCGATTGGAGCAACGCGGTTTCAAGCGTTAAACAGGTTTGGCACCCATCAACCCGGCAATCGCCACAAAACAGACAAAGCTGAACAACGCCAGGGCAAAGGTGAACCTGCCCACTCCACCCGGCGCCTTGCGCAATTTGTTCAGCCGCACCAGAAGCCAGAACCACCCCAACGCCGCCAAGGCATAAAGCACACTGGAGGCCAGCAGCCAGGTCTGCCCCAACGGCCAGCCCACCAGGTGCACCATCCACCAGCCGGTGAACGGCATGCTCAGCAGGGCCAGGCCCATCAGCAGCCAGACAAACACCCGTGGCCCCTGCAAGGTGCGGCTGCCCGCGGCGGCGTCGCCCCCGCGCCGCGCTTGCCACACCCAGATTCCCAGGCCCAGCGCACAACCCAGCAATATCGCGGTCGCCGCGGTGTGCGCCATTTTCAGGGCGGTTAACGTTTCCATTGTTCAATTTCCTTATGAATTGCCCATCAGCGTAGTCGCTCAGCCCAGAAACAGCTGGTAGGCCGGGTTGTCGCTTTCGTCCCAGTACGGGTAGCCGATTTCTTCGAGCGCCGCCGGCACCAGGTGGCGTTCGTCATGCGGTACCTGCAGCCCCGCGACGACACGGCCATCCGCAGCGCCGTGGTTGCGATAGTGGAACATCGAAATGTTCCAGCGCCCGCCCAGCTTGTTGAGGAAATTGAACAGCGCGCCGGGGCGTTCCGGAAATTCAAACCGTAGAATCACTTCATCCACCACATGCGCCGCACGACCGCCGACCATGTGACGGATGTGCAACTTGGCCAGCTCGTTGTCGGTCAGGTCGAGGACTGGAAAGCCCTGCTCGCCGAGACTGGCGATCAACGCGCTCCGCGGATCGGTGTCCGGATGCGTTTGTACCCCGACAAAGATGTGCGCTTCGCTGCCAGTGTTGTAGCGGTAGTTGAATTCAGTGATCTGGCGCTTGCCGATGGCCTCGCAGAACGCCTTGAAACTGCCAGGCTTTTCGGGAATGGTCACGGCAATGATGGCCTCGCGACCCTCGCCTAGCTCGGCTCGCTCTGCAACGTGGCGCAGACGGTCGAAGTTGACGTTTGCGCCGGAGTCGATGGCCACGAAGGTATGGCCAGTGACGCCGCGGGATTCGACGTACTTCTTGATCCCGGCCACGCCCAGAGCGCCGGCAGGTTCGGTGATCGAACGGGTATCGTCGTAGATGTCCTTGATCGCTGCACAGATTTCGTCGGTACTGACAGTGATGACTTCGTCGACGTAGTCTTTGCATATCTCAAAGGTGTATTGGCCGATCTGCGCCACCGCGACGCCATCGGCGAAGATGCCCACGGTCGGCAAAACCACGCGCTCACCGGCGGCCATGGCCGCTTGCAGGCAGTTGGAGTCGTCCGGCTCGACGCCGATGATCCTGATTTCAGGCCGCAGGTATTTAACGTATGCCGCAATACCGGCGATCAGGCCGCCGCCGCCGACCGGAACGAAAATCGCATCCAGGCGTCCTGGGTGCTGGCGCAGAATCTCCATGGCCACCGTGCCCTGCCCGGCAATGGTGTGAGGATCGTCATAGGGGTGAATGTAGACGTAGCCTTTTTCGTCGACCAGTTTCAGCGAGTAGGCCAGGGCTTCCGGGAACGAATCCCCGTGCAACACGACTTTGCCGCCGCGCGAGCGCACGCCTTCGACCTTGATCTCGGGCGTGGTCTTGGGCATGACGATGGTGGCTTTCACGCCCAGGACCTTGGCGGCCAGGGCCAAGCCTTGGGCATGGTTGCCCGCGGAAGCGGTGACCACGCCGCGGGCGCGTTCTTCGTCGCCCAGTTGAGTCAGCTTGTTGTAGGCGCCGCGAATCTTGAACGAGAACACCGGCTGCAAGTCTTCACGCTTGAGTAAAATCTCGTTGCCCAGCCGCTCGGAGAGCTGACGGGCAGTCTGCAATGGGGTTTCTACGGCAACGTCATAAACGCGCGAGGTGAGGATCTTTTTGACGTACTGTTCAAGCATCGGAAAGCATCACTGGGCGGGTTGGGCAGGACTAAGGAGTCTAACCCGGCTTCGCGCCAGACGACCACACTAAACCCGGGGTTTTAAGGCCATGTACAAACACTGTGGCGAGGGCGCTTGCTCCCGCTGGAACGCGAAGCGGCCCCCTGCGTTATTCCAGACATACAGTGCAAACAGGTTTTACGACTGCTGCGCAGCCGAGCGGGAGCGAGCTCCCTCGCCACAAAAGCAATTCTGCGCCGCTCGCCAATTGGGCAATGACCTACCCCATCACGGGGCCTATAATACCGGCCTTTAGTCCCCTCTTCGGCACTTCGGAGCCCGCATGAACCAGGATCAACTCAAACAGGCAGTGGCCCAAGCCGCCGTCGACTTCATCCTCCCGAAACTCGACGACAAGAGCATCGTCGGGGTCGGCACCGGCTCCACCGCCAATTGCTTCATCGACGCCCTGGCGCAACACAAAGGCGCATTCGATGGCGCCGTAGCCAGCTCCGAAGCCACTGCCGCGCGCCTAAAGGGCCACGGGATCCCGGTGTACGAACTGAATACGGTCAGCGACCTGGAGTTCTACGTCGACGGTGCCGATGAAAGCGACGAGCACCTGAACCTGATCAAGGGCGGTGGCGCGGCCCTGACTCGCGAGAAGATCGTGGCGGCCGTGGCCAGGACGTTCATCTGCATTGCCGACGCCAGCAAACTGGTGCCGGTCCTGGGCGAATTCCCGCTGCCAGTGGAAGTGATCCCGATGGCCCGCAGCCACGTGGCCCGCGAACTGGTCAAGCTGGGCGGCGACCCGGTCTACCGCGAAGGCGTGCTGACCGACAATGGCAACATCATCCTCGATGTGTTCAACATGCAGATCACCAACCCGGCGGAGCTGGAAAGCCAGATCAACGCGATTGTTGGCGTGGTCACTAACGGTTTGTTCGCGGCACGTCCGGCGGATCTACTGTTGCTGGGCACCAGCGAAGGCGTGAAAACCCTGCGCGCTGAATAATTCCGCCACACCGCGAAACCTGTGGGAGTGAGCCTGCTCGCGATGGCGGACTGTCAGTTGATATCAATATCGACTGATACACCGCAATCGCGAGCAGGCTCGCTCCCACAGTTGTTCTGGGGTGCTGGTCAGGGTTGTGGTGGTTTTTTGAAGACGTAGAACAGGTTCGGCTCACTGACCAGGTACATCGTACCTTCGTCATCCATGGCGATCCCTTCCGCCTGCGGCACGGTCCTTTGCAGGCCCTGGCGCCCCTTGCTCAACGACATGGTACTGAGCGGGCGCCCGTCCACGTCCAACTCCAGAATCAGCCGCGACTCGTCGGACAGCGCCAGCAGATGGCCGCTGCGTTCGTCGTATTGCAGGCTGGACAGGTCTCGCACGAACATCCCGGCATCGCGCTTGGGGTTGTTGACCACATGTACCGCGTAGGATTTATCCGGATTGTAGTGAGGAAAACCCTGCACTTCGTAGATCAGCATCGGGTCGCGTTCCTTGGCAACGAACAGGCGCTTGCCCACCGAGTCGTAGGCCAGGCCTTCAAAGCCCTTGTTACTGGCCATGTGCACGCCAAGGGTCATCTGCTCAGCATCCGCCGCATCGAGGAAGGTGGTGTCCTTCTCCAGATGAATCTTGATCAACCGCTGCTCGCGCTCGTCAGTGATCACGTAAGTGTCGGCGCTGATGTACTCCACCGCTTCGGGATCGCCAAACCCCACCAGGGAAATACGACGGATAATCTGGCCGCCCATCGACAGCTCGATCAGTTCAGCATTCTTGTTGGTGACGGTGAACAGGCTTTTGCGCACCGGATCGAACGTCAGGGCGGACACATCGTCATCAAGCCCCTCGATCACCCGCGCCTCGACCGTGACCTGATAACGGTCCAGGCCAATTGAGTGCGCACTCTCGGACTGCCACAGCGCATGCAGGTTGAACCAGCCTCGCTCGAACAGGCGCAGGTATTGGCCCATGGCGGCCAACGACAGCAGCACGATAAGCGCGAAGATCAGGATCAGGGGCTTGGGACGGGCAAATCGACGCATTCTGGCGGGCTCGGATTCAAGACAGGCGGATGAAATACCACGCCCGTCTGAATTGAAGCTTAATGGCCACTTGCCCTGTGCGACAACTGCACAAATGGAATCACGTGCAGCACACCGATCAGTTTTGTTTTTCGAAGCGATAAAACAGGTTCGGCTCGCTCACCATGTACAGGTTGCCAGCCTCATCCATGGTCACGCCTTCGGCCCGGGGGATGGTCTTCTTCAACCCGTTGAAGCCGCCCAGCAAGGTCATGAAGCTGACTTGCTCGCCCTTCTCGTCCAGCTCCAGCAGCAGGTGGGAATCGGCCGACAGCACCAGCGTATGCCCCGTGCGGGGGTCGATGGCCAGCGCAGACAGGTTACGCAGGTCCAGCTCGTCGCTGTCGAGCTTCTGTTTGTCGCCCGTCAGCGAAACGCGGTCGCTGCTTTTCCAGGTGAACAGCGCCGGGGGACGTTCTTCACCCAGCAGCATCTGTTGGTTGCGCGAGTCCCAGACGATGGCTTCGAACGCCTTGTTCTGATCTTTCGAAGGGCCAAGATCGTACTTCGGGAAATCGGCGATGTTCAGCTCGCGGGTATCGCCATCGACCTTGACGATGGACAGCAGGTGCTCGCGCTCGTCGACGATGGCCATCAGGCCATTGCCCATGACCGTCAGGGCTTCCGGATTGCTCCAGCCGACCAGGGGCATTTTGCGCAGCACGTCGCCCTGCAAGGACAGTTCAACGAGAAACGGGTTCTTGCCCATGACCGAGAACAGGGTTTTGGTTTGCGGGTTGTAGGCCAGGTCGGACGCTTCGTCCTTCTCCATGCCTGGCAGCAATTTGCCATCGATGACTGCCTGGTAATTCGGCAGCCAGACACTCTCCTGACGCTCGGCGGCAGTTTCGAAACGCTCTTTCACCCAGAGCACGCCACGATCATCCCAATGCATGGCAAACGCGACGCCGTAGGCGACGGCGATGACCAGCAAAAGCCAGAGATACCAGCGCGAGCGACGGGCAGATTTAAGCGACGAGTGCGGTTGAGTGGCCATCAGGGAATGCCTTCCAGTAATTCAGGCTGAGGGTAATAGCACAATTGCGACCGGCCCGGCTGCCGGCAGCCCGGGAATTATCCAGAGAAAATGTGAAAAAAGTGGCAAATGGCCGGATAGCCCTGTGCCGGGCCAGCACGGATTGAGCATCACCCAGGCCCAAAACCTCCACACATCATGCAATTCAAAAACCATTGAGCGACATCCGTCGCCCCCCCTAACCTTCCCATTCCGACGCCCGACATCCATTATAAAAAAGCAGGAATACGTGTGAACCGACGCCAATTCTTTCTGGGCAGCACTTTAGCGCTAGCTTCTACTTCAATGCCGTTGAGCCTGAGGCAACTGGCGGTTGCCTCTCCCATCCAGAAGCCCGGCCCCGCCACGCCCCCTATCGATTGCTCAGCGCTCAAACCGATCAATGCACACGGCAGTCGAGTCACCGGGGTCTACGCCTGCTCACGTCCGTTCCGCCACGCCGGGCCGCGTATCGAAACGGAGTTGTTGGGACACAAAGTCATCGTCCACAACTATGGCCATGGCGGTGCCGGATGGTCGCTTAGTTGGGGATCGAGCATGCAGGCGGTACGCCTGGCCCTGGCCGCGTCTGCTGGCAGAAACACCCTTGGGGTTATCGGCTGCGGCCCACTCGGCCTTACCTCTGCGTTACTGGCACAGCAAGCCGGCCTGTCTGTATGCATCTACGCGAAGGAGCTACCACCCGACGTGCCTTCAATGGGTGCAACGGGATTATGGTCACCCACCTCGCGATTCTGCGCTGCGCAATACGGGCCTGCGTGGACTACTCGCTGGGAGGAAATGGCAAACTTTTCATTCAGCCACTATCAAAAAACGCTGGGATTGCCGGGCAGGCCGGTCGAATGGATCAACGGCTACAAACTGTCCGACACACCCTTCTCGAGCGAAGTGAAGCCCACTCCAATAAAAGACCCGGGGGAGCCCGAGTACGCGGAATTCACTAACGCTTTTCTCCCCTCTCAAGTGGACATGCCCCCTGGAAGTCACCCGTTTCCAGCACCCTATGCGCGCGGGTGGACGAGCCTGATGTTCAACATAGCACCTTACGCAAACCTGTTGATGACCGATTTTCTGGCGGCCGGAGGCCAGATAAAAATCCAGGAATTCACTGATTCAAACGAACTGCTAACGCTGCCTGAAGAGACTTTGATCAACGCAACAGGGTATGGCGCGAAGGTGCTGTTCAATGACCACTCGATCATTCCTGTGCGCGGACAAACAATACATTTGATGCCGCAGCCAGACGTTGATTATGGCCTCAGAGCAAAAGACTTCTTCATCATGCCGCGTCGTGATGGCCTGCTCATGCAGAACATGGACGAAAGAGGAAGCTTCAACAATAGCAACGACCGGCCAGACCACATGGACGCGCAAGCCACGGTTGCGCAAGTCGCAGCGTTTGTCGCGGGGATGCAATGCCAGCCCCTGCAGGTGTAATCAAAGACGTCAAACGCAGCAGGAAACGGCCAGCCGGTTCCTGCTCGATCAGCCGCTGAATCAGCAAACGCTACTGTTGAAGCGGCTCACACCAGGCAATTCCAGGACCAGTTCATCACCGACATTCAGCGGGCCAACGCCCACCGGCGTGCCGGTCAGGATCACATCACCGGCCTGCAGAGAGAAGCAGCCCGCCATGTGCTGGATCATCGGCACGATCGGGTTGAGCATGGCGCTGCTGTTACCCTCCTGGCGGACTTCACCGTTGATGGTCAGGCGAATACCGATGTCGGTCAGGTCGGCGAAGGTACTGCCGGAGACGAACGGTGCAATCACTGCCGCGCCGTCGAACGACTTGGCGATTTCCCAGGGCAGGCCCTTGGATTTCAGCTCGGCCTGCTTGTCGCGCAGCGTCAGGTCCAGGGCCGGTGCAAAACCGGAGATCGCATCCAGCACTTCTTCCCGGCTTGGCTTGGTCGATAGCGGCTTTCCGATCAACACGGCGATTTCCGCTTCGTAATGCACCGAACCGCGTTCGGTCGGAATACTGAAGCCACCTTCGAGCGGCACCACGCAGCTGCCCGGCTTGATGAACAGCAGCGGTTCAGTAGGCACCGGATTGTCCAGTTCCTTGGCGTGTTCGGCGTAGTTACGGCCGATGCATACCACTTTCCCCAGTGGAAAGTGGATACGCGTACCGTCGACATACTGGTGCTGATAGCTCATTACCGACTCCTGCTTTTCTGCACTTAGTTTAGAAAATCAAACAGCGAAAATCTTGCCGGGGTTCATGATCCCGTTCGGGTCGAACACCGCCTTGACGGCTTTCATGTACTCGATCTCAACCGGCGAACGGCTATAGGTCAAGTAATCCCGCTTGGTCATGCCCACGCCGTGTTCGGCGGAAATCGAACCGTTGTACTTCTCCACGGTTTCGAACACCCACTTGTTGACGGTGGCGCACTTGGCGAAGAACTCGTCCTTGCTCAGGCTATCCGGCTTGAGGATGTTCAAGTGCAGGTTGCCGTCGCCGATGTGGCCGAACCAGACGATTTCGAAGTCCGGGTAGTGTTGGCCGACGATCGCGTCGATTTCCTTGAGGAACGCCGGCACTTTCGACACGGTGACCGAAATGTCGTTCTTGTAGGGAGTCCAGTGGGAGATAGTCTCGGAGATGAATTCGCGCAGTTTCCACAGGTTCTGCAGCTGGGTTTCGCTCTGGCTCATCACGCCGTCCAGCACCCAGCCCTGCTCGACGCAGTGCTCGAAGGTTTCCAGGGCGTGGTTGGCCACTTCTTCGGTGGTCGCTTCGAATTCCAGCAGCGCGTAGAACGGGCAATCGGTTTCGAACGGCGCCGGTACATCACCGCGCGCCATGACTTTGGCCAAGGCCTTGTCTGAGAAGAATTCGAAGGCCGTCAAGTCGAGCTTGCTCTGGAAGGCGTGCAGCACTGGCATGATCGAGTCGAAATCGGCAGTACCCAGGACCATCGCCGTCAGGTTTTTCGGCGCGCGATCCAGGCGCATGGTCGCTTCGACCACAAAACCCAGGGTACCTTCGGCACCTATGAACAACTGGCGCATGTCGTAGCCGGTGGCGTTCTTGATCAGGTCGCGGTTCAGTTCCAGCACGTCGCCCTTGCCGGTCACGACCTTCATGCCGGCCACCCAGTTGCGGGTCATTCCATAGCGAATCACCTTGATTCCGCCGGCATTGGTGCCGATATTGCCGCCAATCTGGCTCGAACCGGCCGAAGCGAAGTCCACCGGATAGTACAAGCCCTTTTCTTCGGCGACGTTCTGCAGGTGCTCGGTGACCACGCCTGGCTGGCACACGGCGGTGCGATCGGTGAGGTTCACATCGAGAATCTGATTCATATAATCGAACGACACGACCACTTCGCCATTGGCTGCCACAGCGGCGGCGGAAAGCCCAGTACGACCGCCAGACGGCACCAGTGCCACCTTGTGTGCATTGGCCCAGCGGACAATGGCCTGGACCTGCTCGGTGGTCTTGGGGAACACGATGGCGGTAGGCGCCGGGGCGAAATGCTTGGTCCAATCCTTGCCATAAGCATTCAGGGAGTCGGCATCGGTCAGCACCTTGCCAGGCTCAACCAGGGTCTTCAGCTCATCAATCAGGGCAGGATTGGTCATCGACAGAACTCTCGAACAATTCATGGTCATCCTGAGAACGCTTCACGTCGCAGGAATGAGTGTTTAGCGGGGCGCCTATGCTAGCATACCGACCCCGCAGGATAGTGCCCAAAGGCGATTCTGCGGTGACGGCTTTCCTGCCGTCCGGGTCAGCGTCTGTTGACCATTTCCTGCCATTTTTCTCCGGGATACAGGTTTACGCAGATGAGCAAGACTTCTCTCGATAAGAGCAAGATCAAGTTCCTTCTTCTCGAAGGCGTCCACCAATCGGCTGTCGACGTCCTCAAGGCGGCGGGCTACACCAGCATCGAGTACCTCACCGGTTCTCTGCCGGAAGCCCAACTGAAGGAAAAGATCGCTGATGCGCACTTCATCGGCATTCGCTCCCGCACGCAACTGACCGAAGAGATCTTCGATCACGCGAAGAAGCTCGTCGCTGTCGGTTGCTTCTGCATCGGCACCAACCAGGTCGACCTGAACGCGGCACGCGAACGTGGGATCGCGGTGTTCAACGCACCGTACTCCAACACTCGCTCCGTAGCCGAGCTGGTGCTGGCCGAAGCAATTCTGTTGCTGCGCGGCATCCCCGAGAAGAACGCCTCCTGCCATCGTGGCGGCTGGATCAAGAGCGCGGCCAACTCCTTCGAAATCCGCGGCAAGAAGCTGGGTATCGTGGGTTACGGTTCGATCGGCACCCAACTGTCGGTCCTGGCGGAAGGCCTGGGCATGCAGGTGTATTTCTACGACACCGTGACCAAGCTGCCATTGGGCAACGCGACCCAGGTCGGTAACCTGACCGAGCTGCTGGGCATGTCCGACATCGTCACCCTGCACGTTCCGGAAACAGCCGCCACCCAGTGGATGATCGGCGAGAAGGAAATCCGCGCTATCAAGAAGGGCGGCATCCTGATCAACGCTGCGCGCGGCACCGTGGTCGAACTGGACGCCCTGGCGGACGCGATCAAGGATAAGCACCTGATCGGCGCGGCCATCGACGTGTTCCCGGTAGAGCCTCGCTCCAACGACGAAGAGTTCGAAAGCCCGCTGCGTGGCCTGGACAACGTGATCCTGACCCCGCACATCGGTGGTTCCACTGCTGAGGCGCAAGCCAACATCGGTCTGGAAGTGGCAGAAAAACTGGTCAAGTACAGCGACAACGGTACCTCGGTATCGTCGGTGAACTTCCCGGAAGTAGCCCTGCCGGCTCACCCTGGCAAGCACCGCCTGCTGCACATCCACGAGAACATTCCAGGTGTGATGAGCGAGATCAACAAGGTCTTCGCCGAAAACGGCATCAACATTTCCGGGCAGTTCCTGCAGACCAACGAGAAAGTCGGTTACGTCGTGATCGACGTCGATGCCGATTACTCGGAGATCGCCCAGGAGAAGCTGCAGCACATCAACGGCACCATTCGTTGCCGCGTGTTGTTCTGATAGCAATTGCGAGCGACAAAAAAGGGAGCCTTCGGGCTAATGCCGATCAGTTAAGCCCTCACGCTTGACCTTTGGCCGCAAGAAATCAAAATCCGATGCCTGTACTGGCATCGGATTTTTTTATGCGTCTCGCTCGGGCACTGGAACTGACCCACAACATCGTCTCCACCCCTAACTCCATCGAGGGGTTAGATGCGTTGCTTGACCCATCTCTGGTCGAGCAGGCACTGGAACAGGCAGGCGTAGCGACCCTGCGCAAACGGCGTTTGCCATTGGAAATGATGCTCTGGTGAGTAATCTCCATGGCGTTCTTCCGGCGCATGTCGGCGTGGGATGTGGTCAGCCGCATGAACATCATGCTGCCAGGGCAACGCCCATTGGTGGCGCCCAGTGCCGTAGTCCAGGCCCGTCAGAAATTGGGGGGTGAAGCCGTGCGACAGGTCTTCCATCTGACCCAGAAAAGCTGGCATGAAGCAGCCAGTCATCCGACTTGGACCGGACTGCGTCTGCTGGGGGTCGATGGCGTTGTTTGGCGAACGCCCGATACGCCGAAAAATCGGGCGCGCTACGACTCGGCCAGTAACCAGCACGGCGATACCGGTTTTCCTCAAGTGCGCATGGTCTGCCAAATGGAGTTGACCAGCCATTTGCTGATTGGCAGTGCGTTTGACGGTTATCGCAGCAATGAAATGAAACTGGCGGAGCAACTGATCGAAACCACGCCCGATCACTCGTTGACGCCGTTTGATCGTGGCTTTTATTCCTTGGGCTTGCTGCACCAATGGCAGCAGGCAGGTACCGAGCGCCATTGGTTGATGCCGTTGCGCAAAGGTGCGCAGTACGAAGTGGTTCAGCGCTTGGGGCGCCAGGATGCCATTGTCTCGTTAAGCACTTCGCCGCAGGCCCGCAAGCAATGACCAGGGCTGCCGGAGCGCCTGACCGCGCGGCTCCTGAGCAAAACCCTCAAGGGCAAGGTTTGTCAGATCTTGACGTCGATGGCAGACCCGCTGCGCTTCTCGTCCGACGAAATCGTCGACCTGTACAGCCAGCGATGGGAGATCGAACTAGGGTTTCGGGAGATGAAACAGACCCTGCTCGACAGCAGCTATACGCTGCGTAGCAAGACGCCCGAGATGATCGCGCAGGAACTGTGGGGGGGTGTTGCTGGGCTACAACTTGTTGCGCTATCAGATGGTGGAAATGAGCCGCCACTGTCCAGGTATTTACCCGTGCGAAATGAGCTTTAGCGCCTGTACGTGGGCGATTCTAGGGTTTATCCACAGCGTCTCGGCCGACCGATCCGGCAACATCCCCAAGTACCTGGCCAAACTGCATGCCTCGGCCT
Organism: Pseudomonas violetae; assembly: GCF_023072615.1. Lineage (GTDB taxonomy): Bacteria > Pseudomonadota > Gammaproteobacteria > Pseudomonadales > Pseudomonadaceae > Aquipseudomonas > Aquipseudomonas violetae. The sequence continues at coordinate 401,466 of NZ_JAKNRW010000004.1, read as the reverse complement.
CGCATTATGTCCTGCCGCATCGCCGGGAGGAGCGGGTTTATCCCCGGGCCATCCGGCTCAAATCGCCGAAACATCCGATCAGAAAGAAAAATGCCAGTCAGCTTAACTGACTGGCATTAAGCCTTCGGGCTCCCTTTTTCATGCCTGTGAAAAGTTACTTCACAGTGACGGTGATCTTCTTCGACACGATTGGCGGATCGAACGGCATGTGGCCGCTGTCGCCCAGTTCGAGCTGCAAGGTGTGCTTGCCCGGTGCCAGTTTGATCTCGGCCTGGGTTTGCGCCTTGCCAAAGTGCATGTGGTTGGCATCCAGCGGAATCGGCGCGCCCGCGGGCGGCAGCTTGTCGACATCGATCAGCAGGTGATGGTGACCGGTGTTTTTAGTGACATCACCAGCAGGGGCAAGGGATACGTCCTTGACGCCGAACTTGACGGTGAAGTTTTCCGGGACAGTGGCGCCGTCTTCGGGAGATACGATGAACACTTCTGCACCCTTGGGGGCCGGGGTCGCAGCCATTGCCAGCATCGAAGCCCCCATCAACAGGCCAGCCAATGCTGCTCGTGACATAAAGGTTTTCATTCTCTTCTCCAGTTTTTACGTAAAATCTTTGCAGTCATGACAACTTCATGACCATTTGTTGTCGAAGGCACTCGACAACCATAGCAAAGCGAGCCGATCCAGAGCCTCGCGATAATGAATCCAAAGGAGTGACCATGCGTTTTTTGCCTGGACTGATCTGCCTGCTACCCCTTTTGAGCCCACTGGCTCATGCCGAGTTGATTGACGATATCAACGACCGTGGCGAACTGCGCATTGCTCTTGAGGCGAATACACCGCCCTTCAATTTCAAGGACGACGGCAAACTCACCGGTTTTGAAGTCGAACTGGGCCAACTGCTGGCACAGGAGCTGGATGTGCGGGCCGACTTCGTCGTCGCCGATGCCAGCGAGCTGTTGCCCGGCGTTGAAAGCGGCAAGTACGACGTCGCCATCAACCACATAGCACTGACCTCGGATCTCAAGGATCGTTTCGACTTCAGCGAACCTTACAGTTATGCCAAGGCGGATCTGATCGCGCAGAAAGAACCGCAGCCGCGCTCAATCCTGCTGGTGCAGACCCTGGCGCAGGAAAAGCCTAAAGCGCCCGCGCCGGTGAGCCTGGCAATTCCGTTCCAGAAGGGCAACCCGGCATTTCATGCCAGCCTGGAGAATGCGTTGGGGCGGATCAAGGCCGATGGGCGCCTGGAAGCGCTGTCGCAGAAGTGGTTTGGCGCGGATACGAGTGTGGCGCCGAAGCCCTGATATCAGGCTGACAGACAACATAATCCCAGTGGAAGCGGCGTCAGGTGGAGTGGATCAGCGCGGCCGCTTCCGGCAGCTGCAGCTCGCTGAAAACCCGCACCCCGTGGCGTCGCAGCAACGCCGCTGTGACGCCTTCACCGCTGACCTTCACACCGCTGAACGTCCCGTCGTAGGTGAACAGATTCCCACATGACGGGCTGTTGGCCTTGAGCACCGCAATCCGGATGCCGTGCTTTTGCACCAGCTCCAGCGCCTGATAAGCCCCCGACAGGAACTCGGCGCTGACGTCCGCGCCGTCAATGGTGACGACCGCCGCCTGCCCATCCAGCACCTCACCGCCCTGCCCGCCCGGAATTTCTGCAGCAGCCCGGGGCGTCGGCAAGCCTCCGGCGACCTCGGGACACAAGGGTACGACCCGACCTTCATCGACCCATTGCTGCAGCTGATCGAACGGACCGCTGGCACCGCCGTCGTAGCGAACGCGGTGACCCAGCAGGCAGCGGCTTACCAGAATCTTCTGCATGATCAAAATGGCTCGTTGCCGCGACGCCGGAACCAGCCGGTCAGCGACAGGCGATTACGGCTCGCGGGCAGGACTTCGTGAGGCACTTCGCCCGACAGGAACACCACCAGGCAGCCACCGGTTGGCACTACGTCGTGCTTCACGCCTTCGTCCAGATACATGCGCAACTGGCCACCGTGCTCGGGCAGCCAGGCATCATTCAAGTAGACCACCGCCGACACCATGCGCCGGTCATCGTCGCGAAAGCGGTCGACGTGCTTGAGGTAAAAAGCGCCCGGCGGGTACAAAGCAAAATGACTCTCGAAATCCTCCAGGCCGAGAAACAGGCCTCGATTCATCGCCTCGCGCAGGCTGCCCATTAGTTGTAGATAACTGTCACAGGCCAACGCCTGGCCGGGTTCGATCCACTGGATGCGATCACCGCGAATGCCCTCGCGAATCTCCGAAGTATGGCCTCGCCCCACGGCTGCAGGTGCCAATTCGCCTTCGGCTGCACGTTTATGGCACTCAGCAGCCAGTTTCCGGGTCAGACCCAGAGGAAGGAAAATATTCTGCTGCGACCAGCCATGTGTGGCCAGGTCGTCGACGATACGTAACAGCAGCGGATGATCAGAGGGTATTTGCATGGCGCGCATAGTATTCCTGTGCCTGCAAATCCGACAGAGCCGCGCAGCGGCTTGATACGAATTCTCGACAAGTCCGAATGCCACACGGAGAATAGTCGCCTGCTGACAGGAGTCCCTAATGCGCCGTTTGCTTTTCTCACTGTTGATGTTCTGCGTTATGTCCGCTTGGGCAGACGGCCACGACCAGTTGTACAAGGTCGCCGGCTGGCCGGAACAACGCGCGCATTTCAACGATGCACTTGCGGCTGCCCAGCAGCGTTACCAGAACAGCCTGCCACCGGCTGTGTTCCAGGCATTGGTGAACAACAGCAACCAGCGTTTTGCGCCCCAGGCCGTGGATCAGCGCGCCGAGGCCCAACTGCGCAACACCCTGGCCGATCCCAAACCGGCATTGGCATTTTTCCAATCGCCGCTGGGCAGGAAAATCGTTGCGGCCGAGTTGCTGGCAACCCGCCGCGATCAGTTGGCGAAGAATGCCAAGGGCTTGCCGAAAATCGAGGCCAGTGACACGCGCATGCTGGTCATTGGTCATCTGGCCCAGGCCCTGCCCGCGCGCGAAGCGGGCGCCGAGGTCAGCCTTGCGATTGCCGGCGTTGCGGCAGACAGTCTCAGCTCGATGATCCCCGGTCTGCTCGGTGGTGGCCAGGCGCAGGGGATGTTGAATGGTCAGCGCCAGCGCCTGATGGACCAGATAGGCAGCGACCTGAACAACACGTTGCTGTACGTCTATCGCGACCTGTCGGACACCGAACTGGAGGAGTTCGCGACCTTTGCCGAGTCGAACGAGGGCAAGGCTTATTACCAGGCGGCGCTGGCGGCAATTCGGGCGGGGTTAGCGGTAGGGCAGACTAACCTTGGCCAATAATCTTCAGCGCCTGTTTGGGCACCCTTCGCGGGCTTGCCAGCGAAGGTTGCCCAAACAGAGGCTACGAATTCCGGCCCTTGATCCGCTTGGTCAAAAACCCGAAATACTCCGCCCTTAACGCCAGCGTCTCATTCGCCAAATGATGCCGTGCCTCAGGCAGCATCAATACCTGCGGCCGATCGAACTTGGCCCGCAATACCCCAAGATTATGCTGCCAGTCCACCGTCATGTCCGCCTGACCCTGCACGATCAGCGGCCGACGCGAGCTGTGCGGCGCCGCCTCGATGCGCTTGATCCAGCGGGCGAGCGCGCCGACCCATGCGGTGGGCAGGCGCAGCGGTTGCAGCGGGTCGGCCTGCAGGAAGGGCAGAAAGTCCGGGTCGTTAGAATTCTCGCTGAAGCGCCGTGCGATGGCTTTGATGAAGGGTCTGAGCAGGTAATAACTCAATTGTGACCAGCCCCATGCGCGCGGCCGAACCAGTGGCGCCAACAGAATGACCTGTCCTTGGGCTGGACTGTCCGCCCCAGCGTTAAGCACATGATCGATCACGATGGCACCGCCTGTGCTTTGCCCGCACAGGTGCCACGGCTGCGGCAGGGCAATGGACTTCGCCTCGACAAACAAGCCTTGCAGCGTGTCCTGGTACTCGCTGAAATCCCGGATGCTGGCCCGCTCGCCACTGGACAGGCCATGCCCCGGCAAGTCGCAGGCAATCACGGCGAAGCCCTGATCCAGCGCCCAGGCGATCACGTGCCGATACAAGCCGGCGTGATCATAAAAACCGTGGAACAGAAAAAGCGTCGCCTTTGCCCGCTCCGGCCACCAGAACTGGCTGACCAACTGATAACCACCCGCCTCGAATCGACCCAGCCCTCTACGCAGTTCGCGTCCGGGGAAATCCAGGCCATAAAAGTGCTGATACGCCTGCGCTTCCTCCGACAATGGCTGGGCCTCGGCCAATGGCCGCAGGCTGGCGCGCAAGTGATCGGGGGCGAAAGTGGCAGACATTAGCAATTTCCAGCGAAAGAAACGGACTTTATCGGCCTGCGATATTCATCTGTCCCGGCGAGCATGGCAAGCTAGCCGACCTCAAAGGAATGCAATCCATGCGCCCGGCCTACCGAACCACACTGCTCGCCAGCCTGCTCACCCTCGTGTGCGCCGCCGTACTGTGGGCGGCATACGACTGGTTTCAAGGGCGCTACCTGCGCGCATTCAGTGAACACACGGCAGTATTCTCCGGCGATCCCTTGCGTCTGCCGGACGACCTTGCAGGCCCCGGGGCCATTCGCCTGGTGCACTTCTGGGACCCTGCGTGCCCATGCAATGTAGGCAACCAGCAGCATCTACGCGAGCTGGTCGAGCGCTATGTCCCGCAGGGCATCGAGTTCTATACGGTGCAAAAGCCCGGCAGCCACGGTCAGTTACCGAACATCCTGGGTGGCCTGAAAGACATCAGCGTGTTGCCTGGCGCCGAGCAGATCCCCGCCAGCCCCGCCGTGGCGATCTGGGATCGCAGCGGCAAACTGGCGTATTTCGGCCCCTACAGCGAAGGCCTCACCTGCAATTCCAGCAACAGTTTCATCGAACCGATCCTGCAGGCGTTGAACGAAGGCCGTGAGGTGAGCGCCACCCACACTCTGGCGGTGGGGTGTTACTGCCCTTGGCCTGTGGCTACGACGAAGTAGGGACAAATACGGCAATACGAATCCCTCCTACGGGTGATGGGCCGATGTGGCCGCTCGTGTTAAACAGTGACGCCAGGGAATTGCTGCCACTCATAACAAGAACAAGGAACCACCATGAAACGTCTCCTGACTATGCTCGCTCTGCTGATTGTCGTGCTCGCCGCCGGCGCCGGCTGGTACGTCTACAGCAAGCAGCCGACACGCCAGGGCATGGTTGAACTGCAACACCTGCAAAGCTCCGTCACCGTCCGTTACGACGAGCGTGGCATCCCGCATATCCGCGCCGAAAACGAACCCGACCTGTACCGCGCGCTGGGCTATGTGCATGCCCAGGACCGTCTGTTCCAGATGGAAGTCCTGCGCCGTCTCGCTCGGGGTGAACTGGCCGAAGTGCTGGGACCGAAACTGCTCGATACCGACAAGCTGATGCGTAGCCTGCGCATTCGGGAGCGCGCTGAAACCTACTTCGCCAACCTGGATCAACAGTCGCCGGCGTTTGTCGCCATGCAGGCTTATCTGGACGGCATCAATCAGTATCAGGACAGCCATCCGCGGCCGGTCGAGTTCGACGTGCTGGGTATTCCCAAGCGTCCATTCACCGCACAGGACACCATCAGCATCGCCGGCTACATGGCTTACAGTTTCGCCGCAGCGTTCCGTACCGAGCCCTTGCTGACCTACGTGCGCGATCAGCTAGGTGCGAACTACCTCAGCGTTTTCGATCTCGACTGGCAGCCCAAAGGCGTGCTGGTAAATCACCAGGGGGGCAATGCTGGGCCACTTGCCACTGTCGACTGGAAGGACCTTAACGCCCTCGCCCGCCTGAGTGAACAGGCCCTGGCGGAACATGGCCTGCCGCAGTTCGAGGGCAGTAATGCCTGGGTCGTCGCCGGCAGCCGCACAAAGAGTGGCAAGCCGTTGCTGGCGGGAGACCCACACATTCGCTTTTCCGCGCCGTCGGTGTGGTATGAGGCGCAGCTCTCGGCACCAGGCTTCGACCTCTACGGCCACTATCAGGCGCTGATGCCGTTTGCTTCACTCGGCCTGAATCACGATTTCGGCTGGAGCATCACCATGTTCCAGAACGATGACCTGGACCTGATCGCGGAGAAGGTCAATCCGGACAACCCCAACCAGGTCTGGTATCGCGGCAAGTGGGTGGACATGACCTCCAGCGAACAGCAAATCGCTGTGAAGGGCCAGGCTCCAGTGACCCTGGTGCTGCGCCAGTCGCCCCACGGGCCGATCGTCAACGACGCCCTGGGGGCCAGCGTGGGCAAGACGCCGATCGCCATGTGGTGGGGCTTCCTCGAAAGCCAGAACCCGATACTCGAAGGCTTCTACCAGCTCAACCGTGCCGACACCCTGGCAAAGGCGCGCAGTGCCGCCGCCAAGGTCCAGGCCCCCGGCCTGAACATCGTCTGGGCCAATGCCAAGGGTGACATCGGGTGGTGGGCGGCTGCGCAGTTACCCAAGCGTCCAGCCGGCGTTCGGGGTGGCTTTATTCTCGATGGCAGCACCGCCGAGGCGGAGAAGGAAGGGTTCTATCCGTTCAGCGCCAACCCTCAGGAAGAGAATCCGGCGCGGGGCTATATCGTGTCTGCCAACTTCCAGCCCGTATCGCCGACCGGCATGGACATTCCCGGGTACTACAACCTGGCGGATCGTGGCCAGCAGCTCAATCGCCAGCTCGGCGACAAAGCCGTCAAGTGGGACCTGGAAGCCAGCCAGAAGCTGCAACTGGGCACCACCACCGGCTACGGGCCACGCTTGCTCGCCCCCTTGTTGCCGGTGCTGCGTGAAGTGGTGAGTGATCCGGCCGAACTGCAGCTGGTGGAGCAATTGGCCCAGTGGCAAGGTGATTACCCACTGGATTCCACCAGCGCCACGCTGTTCAACCAGTTCCTGTTCAACCTGACCGACGCAGCCATGCATGACGAACTGGGAGATGCGTTCTTCGAAACCCTGCTGTCGACCCGGGTGATCGATGCCGCGCTGCCCCGCTTGGCCGCCAACGCTTCTTCGCCGTGGTGGGACAACCGCGACACCCCCGTCAAGGAAACCCGCGCCGATACGGTCAAGGCAGCGTGGCAAGCGAGCCTGGCGCACCTCAAGAACACGCTCGGCGCAGACTTCGCGCAGTGGCAGTGGGGTAAGGCGCACACCCTGACCCATGCTCATCCGGTAGGGCAGCAAAAGCCGCTGGACCGAATATTCAACGTCGGCCCGTTCGCCGCGCCGGGCACTCATGAAGTACCCAACAACCTCTCGGCGAAGATCGGCCCGGCGCCCTGGCCTGTCACCTACGGTCCCTCAACCCGACGCCTGATCGACTTCGCCGACCCGGCCCACAGCCTGACCGTCAACCCGGTCGGCCAGAGCGGCGTGCCGCTCAACCGCCACTATGACGACCAGGCCGAGGCGTATATCGAAGGGATGTATTTCCAGGCTTACCTCAATGAAGAGGAAGTGGCGGCGAATACGCGCAGTACTTTGAAGTTGGTGCCAGGGGCTCGGTAGATTTGTGTTGGCTTGCACGCGAAGAGGCCAGCACAGACAACACATACCCCTGCCTCAAATCGACACCGCAAAATTCAACCTGAACTGCTGGGGCGTCACCCCCAGCCGACGGTTGAATACACTGCGCATATGCTGCGCATCCCGGAAACCACACTGATACGCCACCGTCTTGAGGGGTGCACGCGTGCTTTCCAGCAGCACCCGCGCCGCATCCACCCGCGCCCGCTCGACAAATTCCGCCGGGGTGATTTTCGCTTCCCGGGCAAACACCCGGGAGAAATTACGCGCGCTCATGTTCGCGGCGTTGGCCAGGTCGGCGATGGTCAGGTCGCCAGTGAGATTGGCCAACACATGCAGCTGCACCAGCGCTACCGCCGAAGTCGGTTCGGCATGGGGTGTGAGGAACGGGCTGAACTGCGACTGCCCGCCCGAGCGCTGGGTGAACACCACCAGCCGCTTTGCCACGCTCAATGCGACTTCCGGGCCGTGATCCTGGGTTAGCAGGAACAGCGACAGATCAATCCCCGCGGTGACCCCGGCCGAGGTGTAAAGCTCGCCATCCTGCACGTACAACCGGTCGGCTTCGACGCGCGTTCCAGGACATAAAGCGGCCAGCGCCGCCGCATCGCCCCAATGAGTGGTCACTGTTTTCGACTCCAGCAAACCGGCCCGGGCCAGCATGAACGCGCCATTGCAGATCGAGCCAAACCGTTGCGCCCGTGCGCTGGCTTCGCGTAGCCAGGTATCAAAAGCCGCGCCGAAATTCATTAACGGCAACTGCGGCCCGCCGGCCACCAACAGCAGGTCGTAAGCCTCCAGCGCTTCGCTGTAATGCCGATGGGCGTTGAGCGCCAACCCGTTGGAGCACGCCATCGCCCCATGCTCGACGCCGATCACTTCCAGGCGATAGTGCTCGGCCGGATCGAGAAATCGATTGGCTTCGCAAAACACGTCCATAGGCCCGGTAACGTCCAGGGACTGGACGCCGGCGAAGACCACGATGGCAACGGTTTTACTCATGGCAAAAATCGCCCTCTAGGGTTTCGATCATCAACACCCACCTGTGGCGAGGGAGCTTGCTCCCGCTGGGCTGCGCAGCGGCCCTGAAATCAGCCACCAAGTTCTATCCGCGAAAACGCGTCCAGCTGTTTTGCGACTGCTGCGCAGTCGAGCGGGAGCAAGCTCCCTCTCCACAAAAGCGCCTGCACTCCCAGCAAACTTAGCCAATCCCGGGGCAACAAGCGAGACTGGCGCGATATGCATGCTCATTGGCAAGGATCGCAGCCATGGCTCGATTGTCCGCAGTGGGGTGCGGGAACAGACTGGTTCCATCAGCGCCACCACGGCGTTTCCCACGAGGAAAGCATCCATGAGCAGCCAAATCGCCGGCATTCAGATACCCGACAGCGCCCTCGCCAGGGCCACCACCGAATACATCCGCGACGCCGAGTCTGACTTGCTCTATCACCATTCCCGTCGAGTATTTCTGTTCGGCGCGCTAAGCGGTGAACGCAAGCAACTGGCCTACAACCCCGAACTGCTGTACGTCGGCGCGATGTTTCATGACCTGGGCCTGGTGGAAGGCCATCGCTCCGCCGGCGAGCGTTTCGAGGTCGACAGTGCCAACGCCGCCAAGACTTTTCTCAAGCCCTATGGATTGAGCGACGATGACATTGAACAGGTATGGCTGTCGATTGCCTTGCACACCACACCGGGCGTACCACAACACCTTCGTCCCAATGTGGCGCTAGTGACGGCAGGGGTCGAGATGGACGTGCTGGGCATCGATTACGCGGCGTTTTCCACCGTGCAGCGCGAGGCGGTGGTGCATGCGCATCCAAGGGAAGAGGGGTTCAAGGAGTGCATCCTGTGTGCGTTTGCCAATGGCTTCAAGGATAAGCCGCAGACCACACTCGGCACGGTGAATGCGGATGTGCTGGTGGACAGCGAACCGGGGTTCAAGCCGATGAATTTTGTAGAGATCATCCGCAAGTCCCCGTGGATTTCCTGACCGGTGAAAAAACCTGTGGGAGCAGGCTTGCTCGCGAAGGCGGTGTATCAGTCGACTTCTCTATCGACTGACACGCTGCCTTCGCGAGCAAGCCCGCTCCCACATGGGATTGCGGTTGACCACAGATTGATGATCAACCTATCAGACTCAAACCGCTTCCGGCGCCTGCGCGCGACGCACGTCCGGTTGCTTCCACGAGTCGGCAGCACCTTCCTCGATCGCCTGCTGGATCGCTTTCTTGCGCGACTCTTCCGCACGACGGCTGAAGAACCACACCAGGAAGGTCACCAGCGACACTGCCAGCAGAATCAGGCTGGCCACGGCGTTGATCTCCGGCTTCACGCCCAGGCGCACGGCCGAGAACACTTCCATCGGCAGGGTCGTCGACCCCGGCCCGGAAACGAAACTCGCCAACACCAGGTCATCCAGGGACAGCGCGAAGGACATCATGCCCCCCGCTGCCAGGGATGGCGCGATCATCGGGATGGTGATCAGGAAAAACACCTTCCACGGCCGGGCGCCAAGGTCCATGGCCGCTTCTTCGATGGACAGGTCCAGCTCACGCAAACGCGCCGACACCACCACCGCTACATAGGCCGCACAGAATGTCGTGTGCGCGATCCAGATAGTGACAATGCCACGCTCCTGGGGCCAGCCGATCATTTGCGCCATCGCCACGAACAGCAGCAACAGCGACAGACCGGTTATCACCTCGGGCATTACCAGCGGCGCGGTGACCAGGCCGCCGAACAGCGTGCGGCCCTTGAAGTGGGTGATACGGGTGAGGACGAACGCCGCCAATGTCCCCAGCGCCACTGCCGCAATCGCGGTGTAGCAGGCGATTTCCAGCGAGCGCACCACCGAACCCATCAGTTGAGTGTTGTCCATCAGGCCGACGTACCACTTGATCGACCAGCCGCCCCACACCGTCACCAGTTTCGAGGCGTTGAACGAGTAGATCACCAGGATCAGCATCGGCGCGTAGATGAACAGCAGCCCCACTACCAGCATGAAACTCGAGAAACGGAAGCGCTTCATTCCTTGCCCTCCATCTCTTTGGCCTGGCTACGGTTGAACAGGATGATCGGCACGATCAGGATCGCCAGCATCACCACCGCCAGGGCAGACGCCACCGGCCAGTCACGGTTATTGAAGAACTCCTGCCACAACACTTTACCGATCATCAGAGTTTCCGGACCGCCGAGCAGTTCCGGGATCACGAACTCACCCACGACCGGAATGAACACCAGCATGCAGCCAGCGACTATGCCGTTCTTGGACAATGGAATGGTGATTTTCCAGAAACTGTTGAAGGTGCTCGAGCCCAGGTCGGATGCAGCTTCCAGCAGGCTGTTGTCGTGCTTCACCAGGTTGGCGTAAAGCGGCAGGATCATGAACGGCAGGTACGAATAAACCACGCCGATATAGACCGCCAGGTTGGTGTTGAGGATCTGCAGCGGTTCGTCGATCCAGCCCATGGTCATCAGGAAACCGTTGAGCAGACCGTTGTTGCTCAGGATGCCCATCCACGCATACACGCGAATCAGGATCGCGGTCCAGGTCGGCATCATGATCAACAGCACCAGCACTGTTTGCAGCTCTTTGCGCGCACTGGCAATGGCGTAGGCCATCGGGTAGCCGATCAGCAGGCAGAGGGTGGTGCTGATCAGCGCCATCTTCAGCGAACCGAGGTAGGCGGCAATGTACAACTCGTCGCCGGCCAGCATCGCGTAGTTGCCGAGATTGAGCAGCACCTGCAGCTTCTGGTCAACGAAGTTGTAGATCTCGGTGTACGGTGGAATGGCCACGTCGGCTTCGGCGAAGCTGATCTTCAGGACGATGATGAACGGCAGCATGAAGAACAGGAACAGCCAGATGAACGGAACCCCGATGACCAACTGGCGGCCACCGGGAATTATTCGATTGAGTCGGCGTTTGAATTTGCGCATGTTCATGAGCGAAGTACCACGCCGCTATCGTCTTCCCACCACACGTAGACCTGATCGCCCCAGGTAGGACGCTGGCCGCGACGTTCGGCGTTGGCCACGAATGACTGCACCAGCTTGCCGCTTGGCAGCTCGACGTAGAATACCGAGTGACCACCAAGGTAGGCGATGTCGTGGACCTTGCCGCTGGACCAGTTGTATTCGCAGGTCGGCATGTCGGCGGTGACCAGCAGTTTTTCCGGACGGATCGCGTAGGTGACCGACTTGTCCTGCACCGAGGTGCTGATGCCGTGGCCCACGTAGATTTTACGGTCCAGGTCCTTGCAGGTAATGATCGCGTGGCCTTCCGCGTCATCGATGACTTCGCCTTCGAAGATGTTCACGTTACCGATGAATTCGCAGACCAGGCGGCTGGTCGGGGTTTCGTAGATGTCGATCGGGCTGCCGATCTGGGCGATCCAGCCCAGGTGCATGATCGCAATGCGCTCGGCCATGGTCATGGCCTCTTCCTGGTCATGGGTAACCATGACGCAGGTTACGCCGACTCGCTCGATGATCTCCACCAGTTCCAACTGCATTTGCGAACGCAATTTCTTGTCCAATGCGCCCATCGGCTCGTCGAGCAGCAACAACTTTGGCCGCTTGGCCAGGGAGCGCGCCAGCGCCACACGCTGACGCTGACCACCGGACAGTTGATGCGGCTTGCGCTTGGCGTACTGGCTCATCTGCACCAGCTTGAGCATTTCGGCCACGCGGGCATCGACTTCAGCGGAGGAAATCTTGTCCTGCTTGAGGCCGAAGGCGATGTTCTGCGCCACGGTCATGTGCGGGAACAAGGCGTATGACTGGAACATCATGTTGATCGGCCGCTCGTATGGCGGCATATCAGTGATGTCCACGCCATCGAGGAAAATGCGCCCCTCCGTGGGCCGTTCGAAACCTGCGAGCATACGCAGCAAAGTGGATTTGCCCGATCCCGAACCGCCGAGCAGGGCGAATATCTCGCCTTTTTTGATTTCCAGGGACACATCGTCCACGGCAATCGTCTCGTCGAACTTCTTCGTGACCCGGTCGATTTTGACCAGCACCTGTTTAGGTGTCTGGTCGCCCTCGAGGGCTTTCTTATAGGCGCCGGAGGCAACTGCCATTTACGAAACTCCCAAAAAAAAGAGTGCAGTTCGCTCAAGGTGAGCCAACCTTGGATAGTTTGAGCCTTGAAGCTATTTACCCGTCTTGACCTTGGTCCAGCTGCGGGTCATCAACCGTTGAATTTTGGGTGGCAGCTCGATGGACACGTAGGTTTTGTCGAGGACTGCCTGCGGTGGATAAACCGCTTCGTCGGTGCGAATTGACTGCTCCATCAGTTTGTCCGACCCAGGATTTGGGTTGGCGTAGCCTACGTAATCACTGACCTGGGCGATCACCTCAGGTTTCAGCAAATAGTTGATGAAGGCGTGGGCTTCCTTGACGTTGCTCGAGTCCTTTGGAATCGCCAGCATGTCAAACCACAGCGCGCCACCTTCCTTGGGAATCGAATAGGCGATGTTCACACCCTTCTTCGCTTCTTCCGCGCGGTTCTTCGCCTGGAACATGTCGCCGGAGAAACCGATAGCCACGCAGATGTCGCCGTTGGCCAGGTCCGAGATGTATTTGGATGAGTGGAAATATGTCACGTAAGGCCGTACCGCCAGCAACTTGGCTTCAGCCTTCTTGTAGTCTGCCGGGTTGGTACTGTTGGCGTTCAGGCCCATGTAGTTGAGGACTGTCGGCATCATTTCATCGGCCGAATCGAGGAACGCCACACCGCAGCTGTGAAGCTTCTTGATGTTCTCCGGCTCGAAAAGCACTGCCCAGGAATCTATCTTGTCGACACCCAGTACAGCCTTGACCTTTTCGACGTTGTAACCGATCCCGTTGGTGCCCCACAGATATGGCACGGCATAGAGATTGCCCGGATCGTTCTGCTCCAGGCGCTTGAGCAGCACCGGGTCGAGGTTTGAGTAGTTCGGCAACTTCGACTTGTCGAGCTTCTGGAATGCACCCGCCTTGATCTGTTTGCCAAGGAAATGGTTGGACGGCACGACGACATCGTAACCGGTACGCCCGGCCAGCAACTTGCCTTCCAGGGTTTCGTTAGAATCGAAGACGTCATACACCGGTTTAATGCCGGTCTCTTTCTGGAAGTCTTCCAGGGTGGTCTGACCGATGTAGTCCGACCAGTTATAAATATGCACCGTACCGGCGGCCTGGACACTGGCAGCAACTGTCAGTCCCGTAGCCACCAGCAGGGCATTGCGCAACAAAGAAGAAATAGGCAAATGGAGGTCCTCTGAAATTAGTTGGGCCCAAGTTGCCCCGCGCTGCATGACAGCCTCGACTGCCCGACAACAAACCGGCGCGCAACTTACCCTCGAAAAACCGTTCCAGCAAAACTTTTATGCATATACCCCTGTAGGCGCGAGCTCGCTCGCGATGATCGCCAACGATAACGCGGGGTGCCTGACACCCAATGGCGCTTCGGCTTTCTTCACGAGCAAGCTCGCGCCTACAGGGGTTAACTTATTTACCCGATTTGATCCTGGTCCAACTGCGGGTCAGGATTCGCTGGGTAGCGGCCGGCAAGTCGGCAATCGCATACAGCTTGGCCAGAACGTCGGCTGGTGGATAAACGCCCGGGTCGCTGGTGATGTCTTTATCAACCAGTGGAGTTGCGGCTGCGTTACCGTTCGGGAAGCGCACGGCGTTGGTGATCTCCGCCATGACTTCAGGCTTCATCAGGAAGGTCATGAACTTGTAGGCGCCGTCGACGTTTTCGGCATCTTTAGGGATGGCGACCATGTCGTAGAAGCTGCCGGCACCTTCTTTGGGAATGTTGTAGCTGACTTTCACCTTGTCACCGGCTTCAGCCGCGCGAGACTTCGCCTGGTAGATGTCGCCCGAGTAACCGATGGCCACACAGATGTTACCGTTGGCCAGGTCGGAAATGTACTTGGAGGAGTGGAAGTAGCCGATCGAAGGACGGACTTTCAGGAACAGCGCTTCGGCTTCAGCCAGCTGTTTCTTGTCCTGGCTGTCGGTCGGATAGCCCAGGTAGTGCAGCGCCACCGGAATCATCTCGGTTGGCGAATCGAGGACACTGATGCCGCAGGATTTCAGCTTGGCAGCATTTTCCGGCTTGAAAATCAGGTCCCAGGAATTGGTTGGTGCATCGGCACCCAGTGCGGCCTTGACCTTTTCGTCGTTGAACCCGATACCGATCGAACCCCACATGTAAGGGAATGCATGTTCGTTACCCGGATCGCTCACCGATACCGCTTTGAGAAGATCGGTATTGAGGTTTTTCCACAACGGCAGTTTGGACTTGTCGAGCTTCTGGTACACGCCAGCCTTGATCTGCTTGGCCAGGAAGTTGTTCGACGGTACGACGATGTCGTAGCCAGACTTGCCGGCCAGCAACTTGGCTTCCAGCGTTTCGTTGCTGTCGAATACGTCGTAAACCACCTTGATGCCCGACTCGGCTTCGAACTTCTTGACGGTGTCCGGGGCGATGTAGTCAGACCAGTTGTATACGTGCAGAACCTTGTCGTCTGCCTGAACTGCGCCTGCCATCATGCCCATCATGGACATGGCCAGGAGGGTCTTGCCAGCTATCTTCATACCTAATGCCTTCATGGGTAATGCTCCAATTTTTCTTTTTAACCACGTGCTCATCGGCCTTTGCAGGGCATCTGAAACAACCGGTTGCCAGGCAAGTTCCGAGGCAGGCTTTCAAGGAAAGACCCATCCTTTGTTCGCCCTGAGCGAAATGCAAACCTTGCACTCCGCTCAGAGCCTAGCACTTAGCCCTGCAGCGCACTCAGTGTCAGGTCCAGGCACTTGCGAGCCTTGGCAACCAACTCATCGATTTCCGCCTTGGTGATCACCAGTGGCGGAGCGATGATCATGGTGTCGCCGACGGCGCGCATGATCAGGCCGTTGTCGAAGCAGAACGTGCGGCAAATCATGCCGACGCCGCGGCCTTCGTAACGTTTGCGAGTGGCCTTGTCCTGGACCAGTTCGATCGCCCCCAACAGCCCTACCCCACGTACTTCGCCTACCAATGGGTGATCGTTCAGTTCCCGCAGGCGACTTTGCAAATACGGTGCCGTTTCTGCGTGGACGTGCTCGATGATTTTTTCATCACGCAGGATGCGGATGTTTTCCAGCGCCACCGCAGCCGCCACCGGGTGACCGGAATAGGTGAAACCGTGGTTGAAGTCGCCGCCTTCGTTGAGTACTGCCACCACTTCGTCGCGCACGATCAGGCCACCCATGGGGATGTAGCCGGAGGTCAGGCCTTTGGCGATGGTCATCATGTCAGGCTTGAGGTCGTAGAAATCGGAACCGAACCACTCGCCGGTACGACCGAAACCGCAGATCACTTCGTCAGCCACGAACAGGATGTCGTACTTGGCGAGGATTTCCTTGATGCGCGGCCAGTAGGTCTCAGGCGGAATGATCACGCCGCCAGCGCCCTGGATTGGCTCGGCGATAAAGGCACCGACGTTATCAACGCCAACTTCCAGAATTTTTTCTTCCAGCTGATTGGCCGCCCATACGCCAAACTCTTCAGGCGTCATGTCGCCGCCTTCTGCGAACCAGTAAGGCTGGGCAATGTGGACGATGCCCGGAATCGGCAAGTCGCCCTGTTCATGCATATAAGTCATGCCACCCAGGCTCGCGCCGGCCACGGTGGAACCGTGATAGCCGTTCTTGCGACTGATGATGACTTTCTTGTTCGGCTGGCCTTTGATCGCCCAGTAGTGGCGCACCATCCGCAGCATGGTGTCGTTACCTTCGGAACCGGAACCGGTGAAGAACACGTGGTTCATACCTTCCGGCGCGATGTCGGCAATGGCCTTGGCCAGCTCCAGTACCGGGGGGTGGGCGGTCTGGAAGAACAGGTTGTAGTACGGCAGCTCGCGCATCTGCTTGCTGGCAGCGTCGGCCAGTTCGTCGCGACCGTAACCGATCGCTACACACCACAGGCCGGCCATACCGTCGAGGATCTTGTTACCTTCACTGTCCCAAAGGTAAACGCCCTTGGCGCTGGTGATAATACGCGGGCCTTTTTCCTTCAGCTGCTTGAAGTCACTGAACGGTGCCAGGTGGTGGTCGTTGCTCAGTGCTTGCCACTCGCGGGTTTGCGGATTGTTGCTGGTCATGCGAATTCTCCTAAGTTTGTAGTGAGGGCGCGGTTATTTCCTACCGCGCCGCAGCGCATCAGACGGCGAAGAGCAGGAATTCCCGCTCCCACGAACTGATCACGCGCTTGAAGTTTTCATGCTCGGCCCGCTTGACCGCGACGTAGCCAGTGATGAATTTCTTGCCCAGGTACTTCTCGATGGTCGCGCTGTTTTCCATGCGCTCCAGCGCGTCCTCAATGGTCAGTGGCAGACGCAGGTTGCGGCGTTCATAGCCTCGGCCCACCACCGGCGCACTCGGGTTCAAGCCCTCGACCATGCCGATGTACCCGCAGAGCAGACTCGCGGCGATCGCCAGGTAAGGGTTGGCGTCGGCACCCGGCAGGCGGTTTTCCACCCGACGGTTCTGCGGGCCGGCATCCGGCACCCTTAGGCCCACGGTGCGGTTTTCTTCGCCCCACTCCACGTTTACCGGCGCCGAGGTATCCGGCAGGAAGCGCCGGAACGAGTTGACGTTCGGCGCAAACAGCGGCAGCAGCTCGGGGATCAGCTTCTGCAGGCCACCGATGTGATGCAGGAACAGCTGGCTCATAGTCCCGTCTTCATTGGAGAAGACGTTCTTGCCGGTCTCAATATCGATAATGCTTTGGTGCAAGTGCATCGCGCTGCCCGGCTCACCGGTCATGGGCTTGGCCATAAAGGTGGCAGCCACATCGTGCTTGAGCGCGGCTTCGCGCATGGTGCGCTTGAAGATCAGGATCTGGTCGGCCAGGGACAGGGCATCGCCGTGACGGAAGTTGATTTCCATCTGCGCCGTACCGTCTTCGTGGATCAGCGTGTCGAGATCCAGCTCCTGCAGTTCGCACCAGTCGTAGACGTCTTCGAACAGTGGGTCGAATTCGTTCGCCGCCTCGATGGAAAACGACTGACGACCGATTTCCGGGCGACCGGAACGACCAATTGGCGGTTGCAACGGGTAGTCCGGATCATCACTGCGTTTGGTCAGGTAAAACTCCATTTCCGGCGCCACGATCGGCTGCCAGCCTTTGTCGGCATAGAGTTTAAGCACTTTCTTGAGCACGTTGCGCGGCGACAGCTCGATCGGATTACCTTGCTTGTCGTAGGTGTCGTGGATCACCTGGGCGGTTGGCTCGACTGACCAGGGCACCAGGTAAACCGCGTTCTGATCGGGGCGGCAGATCATGTCGATGTCGGCCGGGTCGAGCAGTTCGTAATAGATGTCGTCTTCGACATAGTCGCCAGTAACGGTCTGTAACAGAACGCTTTCGGGCAGGCGCATGCCTTTTTCCGCAATGAATTTGTTGGTCGGCGAAATCTTGCCCCGGGTGATACCGGTCAGATCGGCGATCATGCATTCGACTTCTGTGATCTTGTGGTCTTTCAACCAATCGGTGAGCTGGTCGAGGTTGTTACTCATAAATGCCTCTTAGGCTGAGTTGCCTGACTCTGATAAGTCAGGCGTTGTTTGACGCATCGGCGTCGTGTGGTACAGATTGCCCCTGCAATTGCCGGGCACATGAATGCTCACCTCGAAAGAAGCGTGGAGCAACAGGTGTGTAGGCGATGCGTGCAGAATTACCGGCAGTCCCCGACACGAAGTCCGGGCCGATACAGTAAAACGGTTCTATATTGGATGCAGAGCCTGTAAAGAGAATGCCATCCAGACCGTCCAGAATATCGGACGCTGCCAGCTGATCGGTCTGCGCAGAGCAGCCGGTGACGCCGATTAACGGCAGGCGAGACATGAAACACCCCGGTATTATTGCTGTTATGGGTTTGATTCGAGCTTAGCCTTGTTCATTTTTTTACACAACACCCCCGTAAAAAATACAACACGGCCCGCTCAAGGTCGCAGGCGCTAAAGCGCTCAAAGGTATAAAAACGCCCCAAAGTGCCTCAAAAAAGCCTCATGGGCGCTTTTTTAGGGCAAAAAAGGCCTCGCTTGACTTCGGCATGCCGTTCGGGTTGACTGAAACCCGAAGAGATCAATGATTGATATTTTTAACAACAAAGGTGTTGCATCATGTCGGTACCCCCGCGTGCCGTTCAGCTTAACGAAGCGAACGCGTTCCTTAAGGAACATCCTGAGGTTCTGTACGTTGACCTTCTGATTGCGGATATGAATGGTGTGGTGCGCGGCAAGCGCATTGAACGCACCAGTCTCCACAAGGTTTACGAGAAAGGCATCAACCTGCCGGCCTCTCTATTTGCTCTGGATATCAATGGTTCGACGGTGGAAAGCACCGGCCTGGGCCTGGACATCGGCGATGCTGACCGAATCTGTTATCCAATCCCTGACACCCTGTGCAACGAGCCTTGGCAGAAGCGCCCTACCGCGCAACTGTTGATGACCATGCACGAACTCGAAGGCGAACCCTTCTTCGCGGATCCTCGGGAAGTCCTGCGTCAGGTAGTCACCAAGTTCGACGAAATGGGTCTGACGATCTGTGCCGCCTTCGAACTTGAGTTCTACCTGATTGACCAGGAGAACGTGAACGGTCGCCCGCAACCTCCGCGCTCGCCGATCTCCGGCAAACGCCCGCACTCGACACAGGTCTACCTGATCGACGACCTCGACGAATACGTCGACTGCCTCCAGGACATTCTGGAAGGTGCGAAGGAGCAAGGCATTCCTGCCGACGCGATCGTCAAGGAAAGTGCCCCGGCGCAGTTCGAAGTGAACCTGCACCACGTTGCCGATCCGATAAAGGCGTGCGACTACGCGGTACTGCTCAAGCGCCTGATCAAAAACATCGCCTACGACCATGAAATGGATACCACCTTCATGGCCAAGCCTTACCCGGGCCAGGCAGGTAATGGACTGCACGTCCACATTTCGATCCTTGATAAAGACGGCAAGAATATTTTTGCCAGTGAGGATCCCGAGCAGAACGCCGCACTGCGTCACGCGATCGGCGGTGTGCTCGAGACCCTACCGGCGCAGATGGCTTTCCTCTGCCCGAACGTCAACTCCTACCGTCGCTTCGGCGCACAGTTCTACGTGCCGAACGCGCCGTGCTGGGGCCTGGACAACCGGACTGTAGCGGTGCGTGTACCGACCGGTTCCGCCGACGCCGTCCGCCTGGAGCACCGCGTTGCCGGCGCCGACGCCAACCCGTACCTGCTAATGGCTTCGGTACTGGCGGGCGTACACCATGGCCTGGTCAACAAAATCGAACCTGGCGCTCCCGTGGAAGGCAACTCCTACGAGCAGAACGAGCAGAGCCTGCCGAACAACCTGCGTGATGCACTGCGCGAGCTGGACGACAGCGAAGTGATGGCCAAGTACATCGATCCAAAATACATCGACATTTTTGTCGCGTGTAAAGAGAGCGAGCTGGAGGAGTTTGAACACTCCATCTCCGATCTTGAGTACAACTGGTACCTGCATACCGTTTAAATGACTGCAGTAAAACAAACGCCGTTGGCTGGTAAAGCTGACGGCGTTTTTTTATGGCCGCCTGCGGCGGATCGCTGGCAAGCCAGCTCCCACAAGTTACTTGCCGCACACAAAATTTGTGTTTCGCTGGAAATCCTGGTGGGAGCTGGCTTGCCAGCGATGGCGGCCGACAAGACAACACATCACTCGGCTCGTACAATGCCACCTGCCCCGCAGGAGTCTCCAATGACGCGCACCGCCACCGCTCGCAAACCCCGCGCCCGCAGCCAGGCGCGGATCGATTCGATACTCGACGCCGCCCGTGCGCTGCTGGCCGCCGAAGGTGTGGGCAGCCTGTCGATCTACAGCGTTGCCGAGCGAGCGGAAATCCCGCCGTCCTCGGTGTACCACTTTTTCGCCAGTGTCCCGGCCCTGCTGGAGGCACTGACCGCCGATGTTCACGCGGCTTTCCGCGCCTGTCTGCAAGCCCCTATCGACCACGCAGCCCTCAACGGCTGGCGCGACCTGTCACGCCTGGTGGAACAGCGCATGCTGGGGATCTACAGCGAAGACGCCGCCGCCCGACAATTGATTCTTGCTCAGCACGGCCTGACCGAAGTCACCCAGGCCGACCGCCAGCACGACATCGAGCTGGGTGACCTGATGCACAAGCTGTTCGATTGGCATTTCGAATTGCCGAAGCTGCCGGATGATGTCGACGTGTTTGCCCTGGCCATGGAACTCGGCGACCGCGTCTACGCCCGTTCAGTGCAACAACATGGGCAGATTACCCCGCGCATGGCCGAGGAAGGGATGCGGGTGTTTGATGCGTATCTAGGGCTGTATTTGCCGCCTTACCTGCCGAAGCGCGCTCACTCAATCTGACTACGGTGGAGGTCATGCTGGCCTCATCGTGGGCAAGCCCACTCCCACAAGAATCTCCAGCGAACACAGATTTTGTGAGTGACATATCAACCTGTGGGAGCGGGCTTGCCCGCGATGGCCACACCGCTGACTCCACTGAATCACACCCATAAAAAACCCGAAGGGCTCACACCCGCCGGGGTTGTGCGCAGTGCACGCCCTTTACAACTTGGCGATCGACACCTCGGTGGATTTCACAAATGCGATCACTTCACTGCCGACCACCAGCTCAAGTTCTTTCACCGAACGAGTAGTGATCACTGAAGTGACGATGCCCGAAGCGGTCTGCACGTCGATTTCCGACAGCACGTCACCCAGCACGATTTCCTTGATCGAGCCTTTGAACTGGTTACGAACGTTGATGGCCTTGATAGTCATGATGTTGTTTCCTGTCTTTGGATAAGGAGAGTTATTGCGCCCAACGCAACTGCGCAGGCAATGGTGAAACAGGTTCGGGTTCCGGCGGTTCGCCGGGTAGCGACAGCACACGATTGAGCACTTCGGTTTCCAGCGCCGCCAGTCGGTAAGAACCGCGAACCCGGGGGCGCGGCAGTTCCACGTGGAGGTCGAGGCCGACTTCGCCCTCTTCGATCAGGATCACCCGATCGGCAATCGCTACCGCCTCACTGACGTCGTGGGTGACCAGCAATACCGTGAAGCCGTGCTTCTGCCACAATCGTTCGATCAGTTGCTGCATCTCGATGCGCGTGAGGGCATCCAGGGCGCCCAGGGGCTCGTCCAGCAAGAGCAAACGCGGTTGATGGATCAGCGCGCGGGCCAAGGCCACACGTTGCTTCTGGCCACCGGACAGGGCCGCTGGCCACTCATTTGCACGATCTGCCAGGCCAACCGACTCCAGAGCTTGCAGCGCTTGCGGCCGCCAGTGGCCGCACAGGCCGAGGCCTACGTTATCGATGACCTTCTTCCATGGCAGCAAACGCGCTTCCTGGAACATCAAGCGGGTGTCGTCCAGCGCAGCGCTCAGGGGCGCCGAGCCCGCCAGCAGTTCACCGCCAGTGGGTTTGTCGAGGCCGGCGAGCAACCGCAACAAGGTACTTTTGCCGCACCCGCTGCGCCCGACCACGGCAACGAACTGCCCGGCCGGAATGTGCAGATCGATCTCGCGCAGCACTTGCCGCGAGCCAAAGGTTTTCTGCAGCTTGCGCACTGCCAGCGGAATTCCGCGCAGCAAGTGTGGAGGTTGTTGAGCCGTCATGCGGCACCTCCCTTGGCAATCTGATAGGCCGGATGCCAGCGCAGCCACACTCGTTCAAGTCCACGGGCAGCGAGATCGGCGAGTTTGCCCAGCACGGCGTACAGCAGGATCGCCAGCACCACCACGTCGGTCTGCAGGAACTCCCGGGCATTCATTGCCAGGTAACCGATGCCGGAACTGGCGGAAATGGTTTCCGCCACGATCAGCGTGAGCCACATGAAGCCCAGCGCAAAGCGCACGCCGACCAGGATCGAAGGCAGTGCACCCGGCAGGATCACCTGGCGGAACAGGCTGAAACCGGACAAACCGTAACTGCGCGCCATCTCCACGAGCGCCGGGTCGACGTTGCGGATGCCGTGATAGGTGTTGAGGTAGATCGGGAACAATGTGCCCAGGGCCACCAGGAAAATCTTCGCCGACTCGTCGATGCCGAACCACAGAATGACCAGTGGAATCAGCGCCAGGTGCGGCACGTTACGAACCATCTGAACCGAACTGTCGAGCAGTCGCTCGCCCCATTTCGACAGGCCTGTGATGAAACCCAGGACCAGGCCGATGCTAGCGCCGATGGTGAAGCCCAAGGCCGCGCGCCAGCCGCTGATTGCCAGATGCCTCCAGATCTCGCCGCTGCGCACAAGGCTCACGCCGGCTTCGATGACAGCTATCGGCGCCGGCAGAATCCGTGTCGACAACCAGCCCGCCGACACCGACAACTGCCACACCGCCAGCAACAGCACCGGCAACGCCCAGGGCGCCAGGTTGTGGATAACTTTCTTCATCGCGCGCCTCAGCTCTGGGACGCAGCTTTAGGGAGGATATCGTTGGCGACCATCTCGCCGAACGGGCTCACGTAGTTGGCGCCCTGGGGCAGTTGCGCACGCTCGATATCCAGGTGCGGGAACAGCAGTTCCGCAACACGATAGGATTCTTCCAGGTGTGGATAGCCGGAGAAGATAAACGTATCGATGCCCAGGTCCGCGTATTCATTTACGCGGGCGGCCACGGTAGGGCCGTCGCCCACCAGTGCCGTGCCGGCACCACCACGTACCAGGCCGACACCGGCCCAGAGGTTGGGGCTCACTTCCAGGTTGTCGCGACTGCCGCCGTGCAGCGCGGCCATGCGTTGCTGGCCCACCGAATCGAAGCGCGACAGCGAAGCCTGAGCGCGGGCGATGGTTTCATCGTCCACGTGGGAGATCAACCGGTCTGCCGCCTGCCAGGCTTCGGCATTGGTTTCACGGACAATCACGTGCAGGCGAATGCCGAACCGCACCGTGCGCCCCAACTTGGCGGCCTTGGCCCGCACTTGCGCGATCTTCTCGGCAACCGCGGCCGGCGGCTCCCCCCAGGTCAGGACCATCTCGACCTGCTCGGCGGCAAGGTCTTGCGCCGCTTCCGACGAGCCGCCGAAATACAGCGGTGGACGCGGTTGCTGAATCGGCGGGTAGAGCAGTTTGGCGCCCTTCACGCTGATGTGCTGGCCGTCGTAGTCGACGGTTTCACCTTCCAGCACCCGGCGCCAGATGCGGGTGAATTCCACTGAAGCTTGATAGCGTTCTTCATGGGTCAGGAACAGACCATCGCCGGCCAACTCTTCCGGGTCCCCGCCGGTGACCAGATTGAACAGCGCACGCCCGCCGGACAACCGATCCAGCGTTGCAGCCTGGCGCGCGGCGACCGTCGGGGAAATGATCCCGGGGCGCAGGGCGACGAGGAATTTCAGGCGCTGAGTTACCGGGATCAACGACGCGGCCACCAGCCACGAATCTTCGCAGGAGCGCCCGGTGGGGATCAGCACCCCGCCAAAGCCCAGGCGATCGGCTGCTTGCGCGATCTGTTGCAGGTAACCGTGGTCAACGGTGCGAGCGCCTTCGGCAGTGCCAAGGTAATGGCCGTCGCCGTGGGTAGGCAGGAACCAGAAGATATTGAGGCTCATGGAGTGGTCTCCTTAGGGAATCGATTTACGGTGCGTTGGCAACGGCCGCCGGCGGCGTCCAGATCACGTCCTTAATGCTCAACGGCTTCGGAATCAGCTTGAGCTGGTAGAAGCTGTCGGCGATTTTCTGCTGGGCGGCCACCACTTCCGGGGTCAGGAACAGCGCGCCGTAGCCCTGGCGTTTCACCGAAGTCAGGGTGATGTCTACCGGCAGGCCGAGCAGTGGCGAAACCTGTTGGGTCACGTCTTCAGGGTTGGCCTTGGACCATTCGCCGACTGCGCGCACTTCATCCACCAGGGTCCTAATCACTTCGGGATTCTTCTGTGCGTAGGGCTTGGTCGCCAGGTAGAACTGATGGTTGTCGACGATGCCCTTGCCATCACGCAGGGTGCGCGCCTGCAGTTGCTGTTCGGCGGCAGCCTGGTATGGGTCCCAGATGACCCAGGCGTCGACACTGCCGCGCTCGAACGCGGCGCGGGCATCGGCGGGCGGCAGGAACACAGTCTGGATATCGCTGTACTTGAGGCCGGCGTCTTCCAGTGCACGCACCAGCAGGTAATGCACGTTAGAGCCTTTGTTCAGGGCGATTTTCTTGCCCTTGAGCTCCTGCACCGATTTGATTGGCGAGTCCTTCGGCACCAGGATCGCCTCGCTGTGGGGCGCGGGTGGTTCATACGCGACATAGAGCAGATCGGCACCGGCCGCCTGGGCGAACACTGGCGGAGTTTCGCCGGTAACACCGAAGTCGATGGAGCCTACGTTCAGGCCTTCAAGCAGTTGCGGGCCGCCAGGAAATTCAGTCCATTGCACGTCCACGCCTTGGGCGGCGAGGCGTTTTTCCAAAGTGCCCTTGGCTTTGAGCAGCACCAGGGTGCCGTACTTCTGATAACCGATTCGAAGTGTCTCGGCCTGAGCTTGAGTAATGGCGCCGAAGGTGACAGCCGCAGCAAACAGAGCGACCAGACCACGACGCAAAATGACAGTGCGCATAGCGCTCTCCTTCTTGCAGTTGGGTTTTGGCTGCACCTGCTTGGCCGTTGGCGGCTGAGTAAGGTGGAGTGAAGCAAATTCAGGGGTGCATCGAGTGCAGGCTCAAATGCTCCAGCGGGCACTCAACAAACGTTCCTTCAACAGGTTCGGATCGATCGGCTTCGGCCGTCGCGCCATCGCGATAAGAAACAGCTCCAGAGATTCACTGAGTCGCTGTTCCAGCTCAGGCGCCAACTGTGCCTGGGCGCTGCCCTCGCCGTAAGCGATCTGACTGTCCACGGCAAAAATCCCGTGCAACATTTCCTGGGCTTTTAGCGCCGAAAGCACCGGCTTGAGTGCGTAATCCACCGCCAGCATGTGCGCGATACTGCCGCCGGTAGCCATCGGCAAAACCACTTTGTGGTCCAGTGCGCGCTCGGGCAGCAGGTCCAGCACGGTTTTCAGGGCACCGGAGAATGAGGCCTTGTAAACCGGCGTAGCGATCAGCAGGCCGTCGGCGTTTTCAATCTGTTGCAGCAAGTCGATCACCTTGGGGCTATCGAAGCGCGCATGCAGCAAGTCTTCGGCCGGGAAGTCCCGAACCTGATAACTCACCACCTCCACACCCTGCTCCTGCAACCAGCGCTGAGAGCGATCCAGCAGCACTCCGGAACGGGAGCGTTGGCTAGGACTGCCACCGAGTGAGACGACCAGCATTCAAGGATTCCTTAAGCTATTTTGGCGATTCACACTGTGCGATCTCGCGTTGATGGCAGTGACCTTAACAGCAGTTTTATATATCTATAAATCATATTTATTCATTTGTTTATGCGATTAGGAGATATGAAAAATGGATTTCCAGGCGAAAAAAGGCCGCCGAAACGGCCTGAAATCCCCTGCTTTATGGATGCTGATAGATCTGAACTGTGGTGGCTGAAATAGGCTGGCGAGTTACCTGTTCGGTTGCGGCGTCAGGCGCAAGTACGGCTTCAACGCGCGATAGCCCTTGGGAAAGCGCTTATGGATCTCATCTTCGTCCTTGAGCGATGGCACGATCACTACTTCATCACCGTCCTGCCAGTTGGCCGGGGTCGCCACCTTGTAGTTGTCGGTGAGTTGCAGCGAGTCGATTACCCGCAGGATTTCATGGAAGTTGCGGCCAGTGCTTGCCGGGTAAGTGATAGTGAGCCGCACCTTCTTGTTCGGGTCGATCACGAACAGCGAACGTACGGTCAGGGTGTCGTTGGCATTCGGATGGATCAGATCGTACAGGTCCGACACCTTGCGATCAGCGTCAGCCAGAATCGGAAAATTGACCTGTGTGTCCTGGGTCTCGTTGATGTCTTCGATCCATTTGTGGTGCGAATCCACCGGGTCCACAGACAGGGCGATCGCCTTGACGCCGCGTTCGGCGAACTGGTCTTTCAACTTGGCGGTAAAGCCCAGCTCGGTGGTGCAAACCGGGGTGAAGTCCGCCGGGTGGGAGAACAGCACGCCCCAGCTATCGCCCAGCCATTTATGAAAACGAATGGTGCCGGCGCTGGAATCCTGTTCGAAGTCGGGGGCGATATCGCCGAGTCTGAGGCTCATGGTGCTGCTCCTGGTGGGGACTTGATGAGCTCAACTGTGCCTATGTTATTTATCTATTAAAAAGAATAAATATCGATTTGTTTAGGTCATAAAAGAATATAAATACATGGGCTGAAAGACGCAAAAAGCCCCGCCCGGCGATAAGCCGGGCAGGGCTTCTTTCTACTTCAGTAACGCGAGCGCTGTTACAACAACGGGATCGAATAGCTGAGGATCAGGCGGTTTTCGTCCTGGTCGCGAACGCCCGGGATGTCGGTGCGCCAAGTAGCGTTTTTCCACATGACGCCGACGTTCTTCAACGAGCCTTCAGGTACTACGTAGGCCAGGGTAAAGTCGCGTTCCCACTCCGAGGCACCGGAAGCGACTTGCTGGCGGTTGGTGCCTACGGTGTCGATATCGCCACCTTTGAGGTACACAGCGCCAGCAGTCAGGCCAGGAACGCCAACTTTAGCAAAGTCGTACGAGTAACGTACCTGCCAGGTTTTCTCGCCGGCACGTCCAAACTTCTGGATCTGCATGTCGGTGATGGTGTAGTTCGACGAACCGTCGCCCTGGTTCAGCCAAGGGAAATCACTGCTGCCGTTGCTGACCTGGTAGCCACCGCCGAAGGTGTGACCCGCAACGGTGTACAGGAACAGACCGCTGTACAGATTGTTGTCGACCGGGCCTTTCCCGCTTGGCACGCCATTGTAGTTACCGTTGCTGAAGTAGGCAGCGGTATTGGAGTTGGCACCGTCATCCGAACTGTTGAAGTAACGTAGATCAGACTTCAGAACGCCCGGCCCTATAGCCCAGTTGTGCACCAGCCCCAGGAAGTGTTGCTTGTAGAAATCTTCCAGGTTGCCGTAGTAGTACTGGGCAGTCAGGTCTTTGGTGATCTTGTAGTCACCACCGGCATAGATGAACTTGTTGCTGTTGGCGACACGAGCGTTGGCACCGCCGATCGACAGCTGTTCATTGTTGCTGGAGTTACGGCCTTTGACGTGCTCAATCTGACCGCCGACCAGAGTCAGGTCCTTGATCTCGCCGGAAGTAATCTGGCCGCCCTGCCAGGTTTGTGGCAACAGACGACCGTCGTTGGTCGAAATGACGGGGTTCTTCGGCTGCAAGGTGCCCAGCTTCAACTCAGTCTGGGAAATCTTGGCCTTGGCAGTCAGGCCCAGGCTGGAAAAATTATCAACCGCTTCGCCGTTGGACTTGCTCGGGAACACGGTGCCGCCATAAGAAGTGGCCGTCGCACCGTTAGTGCCGCCCCCGGAGTCCAGCCGGACGCCCAACAGGCCAATTGCATCGATACCGAAGCCAACAGTACCCTCGGTGTAACCGGAGATGAAACGCAAGTCGAAGCCTTGGCCCCATTCTTCGTTTTTATTGGCGCCGGCACCGTCACGGTTATCGGTGTTGATGTAGAAGTTACGCAGCCCCAGGGTGGCCTTGCTGTCTTCGATGAATCCGGCGGCGCCTGCCTGCTGCGCCAAAATCCCTACGGCCACAGCCAGGGCCAAGTTGGGCTTGTTCATTGTTTCGCTCCTATCGTCTCTCATTTTTTTCGGTCCAGAGTCGAATGCTCTGAATCCTGAAATGCGCGGTGACCGCAAACCCCA
Source organism: Pseudomonas violetae (assembly GCF_023072615.1). Taxonomy (GTDB): domain Bacteria; phylum Pseudomonadota; class Gammaproteobacteria; order Pseudomonadales; family Pseudomonadaceae; genus Aquipseudomonas; species Aquipseudomonas violetae. The sequence goes on along the minus strand of NZ_JAKNRW010000004.1, from coordinate 373,161 downwards.
GATCACAGCTTGATACGTCTACCTCGGGCGTCTGACCAAGGAAAATGGGGCCGCATGGTAAACGGATGAATATTAATTTCACTCTTTTTAATGCCATCCAGAAATAAAGGGATGGTATTAGATCGCGTCAGGACGCTTGATATCGGCCCTGGTGGTTCGTACTTTATTGCGTCGCGATAAAATCCAAAAGGAATAATAAATTACATATTAAGACCGAACGGGAATATAAGAAAAAAGCCGAAAAAAAACCCCGCCATTCGGCAGGGCTTTTCCCGTATTGGTTTACAAGAAGCTATAGGTGTAGTTGAAGATCAGACGAGTCTGGTCTTGCGCAGAGATATTGGTGTCGCCACGGTAAGTGCCGTGACGCAGGGTCGTACCGAACCCCTTGAGTGCGCCGGTCTGGATCACGTAATCCACACGCAGGTCGCGCTCCCACTCAGTTTGGTCTTTGCCAACGCCATTAGTGGCCTTGATGTCCTCACCACGCAGATAAGCGGCCGAGGCCTTCAGTCCTGGAACACCCATGGATGCGAAGTCAAAGGTGTACTGACCGAATGTCGTGTTCTCGCCCGCACGTACGAAGCCGTTAACCATGGCATCGGTGAACAGGTAGAAGCTCGCACCGCCAGCTCCTTCGTTGCGACCGTTGCCGTCGACCACACTGCCCTGGTTCAGGTAGACGAAACCACCGTCATCGCTGACACGCTGATGACCCAGCAAGAAGGCGTTCGGACCCAGCGTATAGGTGAACATGGCACTCCAGGTCTGGTTATCCACCTCGCCCGGGTTCTTCGCGTAACCGCCGTTGTTGTTGAAGCGGTAACCCGCATCACCATTCTTGCCGTCGGAGCTGCTGTCGAAATAGCGCAGGTCAGTCTTGAACGACTGAGTGGCGCTGATCGGGTAGACGTGTACCAGACCAAGGAAATGCTGCTTGTAGTAGTCTTCGAGGTTCGCGTAGTAGTACTGCAGCATCAGGTCCTTGGTGACCTTCCAGTCAGCACCGCCGTAACGGAATTTGTTGCTTTCTTCAGTGCCGCCAGCCACAGCCAGACCGGTGCTGTTCGACGACGCCCGGCCTGCTGCGTGCTCAAGCTGGCCGACGTTGAACGTAACGTTGTCGATTTCCTTCGAGGTGATGGTGCCGCCTTCGAAGGTCTGTGGCAGCACGCGGCTGTCGTTCGCGATCAGTACCGGCATGCTCGGTTGCAAGGCGCCACCGAGGTGGGCTTCGGTTTTCGAGATGCGTGCCTTGACGTTACCGGCTACGCGGCTCCACGGATCGGATGCCGAACCGTCACTGTCACTTGGGAAGAATGAGTTGTTGTCCGGGTGATGACCGCGGCCACCGTCCAGATGGATGGCCGCCAGCGCCTGGGCGTCAAAGCCGAAACCCACCATGCCTTGGGTGAAACCCGACATGTAATCGAACTTGAAACCCTGAGCAGTTTCCCGCTGATCGTTGGCGGTGCCTTCGCGAGGGTCGGCGTTGAAGTACATGGTGCGAGAACTGACGGAAGCCTTGCTGTCTTCAATGAAACCTGCGGCGCCTGCCTGCTGCGCCATAACCCCTACGGCCACGGCCAAGGCCAAGGTGGACTTGTTCATTTTTGAGCTCCTCTCGTTTCTAATTTTTGTATTCCTGGCCCCGGGTCGAATGCCCGGGATCCTAGGGTTTGTGATTAGCGCCAGACCGTGACCCGCAAGTCAATCGTAACCGTATGTAACTACGACCATAGTCTAACTCCGTAAATCGGGTCTCTGCCGGTTAATGCCCGCGGCATAAATCCAACGTGAAGCATCCGATGCGTTCTTTATATCCTTTAGGAATTGAGCGCAGGGCCCGTCCCAAGGGAAGTGAGCCTACAAGCTAATTCTTAAAGGATATTAATTTGTTATTTTTTAGTTCGATTAGATTTAAGGGAGCCCCCTATTTCCTCTCATCGAAGGCCTGACCATGACAATCAAGCGCGCACTATCCAACCCAATTGTTACAGTTTGTGTATCGGCTTTAATTTCATTCAGCGCTCACGCGTCAAACCTCACGGTCAGATATCAAACCGGTATCGATCCCAGCAAAGTGCCGCAGGCAGACGGCCTGTACGAGCAAACCATTGGCCAGAATATCGATTGGCGCCGCTGCAACAGCGGGCCGGAGGCGGTCACCGCCATTGCTTCCGCCGATGTGCCTGAGTTGCTTGCGGGTTCAGCGTTCCCGGACGCCAAGGCACAACAGACTACCGCGCGGCTGTAAGGCGGCACGGCCAAGGCGATCGGCGAGACGGCGAGGTTCTTGAAGGAGCAGGGCAAGGTCGAGGCGGTGCTGCCGGATTATTCGGCGTATGTCAGCTCGAAATATGTGGAGTAAACGCAATCCCCCTGTAGAGCTGCCGCAGGCTGCGATCTTTTGATCTAAAAAAACAAGTCAAAAGACCGCAGCCTGCGGCAGCGCCTACAGAGGATCGCGTTACAGGGTTTTTTCGAAGATCTTCGAATTTCGCTGATAGTTGTACAGCGACGCTCGCGCCGACGGCAGCCGGTCCACGCTACTTGGCACAAACCCACGCTCGCGGAACCAGTGGGCCGTGCGGGTCGTCAGTACGAACAGGGTTTTCAAGCCCTGGGCCCGGGCGCGAGTCTCAATGCGCTCCAGCAGTTCATCGCCACGGCCGCCGTGCCGGTACTCCGGGTTTACCGCCAGGCACGCCAGCTCACCCGTATCCGAATCGGCAATCTGATACAGCGCTGCACAAGCGATAATCATGCCTTCGCGCTCGACCACGCTGAACTGCTCGATCTCGCGCTCCAGTACCTCGCGGGAACGACGCACCAGGATTCCCTGTTCTTCCAGCGGGCTGATCAGATCCAGTAATCCACCCACGTCTTCGATCGCCGCTTCGCGCACGATTTCGAATTGCTCCTGGGCCACCAGCGTACCGCCACCGTCGCGGGTGAAGAGCTCGGTCAGCAGCGCACCGTCTTCGGCATAACTGACGATATGACTGCGCGCGACACCGCCTCGGCAAGCTTCGGCGGCGGCATCGAGCAGTTCACCCTGATAGTTGTTGCCCAGGCGCAACAGGTGGGCCGGCACCTGCTGGGGACGTAACTCGCGCACCAAGCGTCCGTTCTCGTCGATCAGGCCCAGGTCGGCACCGAACAGCAACAGTTTGTCGGCGCCCAGGTCGATGGCGGCGCGGGTCGCGACGTCTTCGCAAGCCAGGTTGAATATCTCGCCGGTTGGCGAATAACCCAAAGGCGACAACAACACGATGGAGCGCTCGTCCAGCAGGCGATTGATGCCTTTGCGGTCGACCCGACGCACTTCACCGGTATGGTGATAATCAACCCCTTCCAGCACGCCTATCGGCCGTGCGGTCACCAGATTGCCGCTGGTCACCCGCAGGCGCGAGCCCTGCATCGGCGATGACGCCATGTCCATCGACAGCCGCGCTTCGATGGCGATCCGCAACTGACCGACGGCATCGATCACGCACTCAAGGGTGGCGGCATCGGTGATGCGCATCCCATGGTGGTAATGCGGGGTCAGGCCTCGGGCAGCCAGGCGGGCTTCGATCTGGGGACGGGAACCGTGGACCAGCACCAGCCGCACGCCCAGGCTGTGCAGCAGCACCAGGTCATGGACGATGTTGCCGAAGTTCGGATGTTCCACGCCATCGCCGGGCAGCATGACGACGAAGGTGCAATCGCGATGGGCGTTGATGTATGGGGAAGCGTGACGAAGCCAATTAACGTATTCGGGCATGAACCTGGGCCTGTAATAAATAGCAGCCAAAAAATGGGCGAAACGGAACAACGCACAGCGGGCTGATGGTTATCGTCGGAACAGGCTTGGCGACACGCGCGCTCTCCTCATGAATAGGGGTTTGAACCCCGACAATTTAAACGGTCTGCCGGCCGAAACACCGCTCCCACAGGGGATTGTGTTTAGCCGCCAGGCATCGGGGTTTGGGCCGGTGTCAGGCAGTAATATTCAATCAGTTGACGTAATAGATGCACCGTAGGCTGCAAACGTGACATTTCGAGGTATTCCCCCGGCTGGTGCGCACAGGCTATATCCCCTGGGCCAAGCACCAGCGTTTCACAACCAAGGCGCTGAAGATAAGGCGCTTCGGTGCCGAACGCCACTGCTTCGGCTATATGACCGGTGAGCTTTTCGGCAATGCGCACCAACTCTGAGTCTTGCGCCTGCTCGAAGGGCGGCACTTCAGGGAACAGCGGCGCGTAATCGATCTTCACCTGATGCCGCTCGGCTACCGGCTTGAGCCTCTGCAAAATCTCTGCGCGCAACGCCTTTGGGTCCATGCCCGGCAACGGGCGCAAATCAAACTCGAGGGAGCACTGCCCGCAGATCCGGTTGGGGTTGTCGCCGCCGTGGATACACCCGAAGTTCATGGTCGGCGTGGGTACGCCGAACTGCGGGTTACGAAATTCGCGCTGCCACAGCAGGCGCAGGCCACGCAGCTCACCGATGGCATCGTGCATCGCTTCGAGCGCACTGTGGCCCAGGCGCGGGTCCGAGGAATGGCCACTCTGCCCGAGAATGTCGATGCGCTCCATCATGATGCCCTTGTGCATGCGAATCGGCTTCAGCCCGGTCGGTTCGCCGATCACTGCTGCACGCCCCAGCGGACGTCCGGCTGCAGCAAGCGCGCGGGCACCGGACATCGAGCTTTCTTCGTCGCAGGTGGCGAGGATCATCAGCGGTTGCTTGAACGGTTGGTCGAGCAAAGGGATGACGGCTTCGATGATCAGGGCAAAAAAGCCCTTCATGTCGCAGCTGCCCAGACCCACCCAGCGGCCGTCGACTTCGGTGAGCTTCAACGGATCGGTCTGCCACAAGGCGCCATCGAACGGCACGGTGTCGCTATGCCCGGCCAGCACCAGGCCGCCGGGGCCGGAACCGTAGCTGGCGAGCAGATTAAATTTACCGGGGCTGACCTGCTGGATATCGCAGGCGAAACCCAAGTCGCCCAGCCAGGTGGCCAGTAAGTCGATGACCGGGCGGTTGGTCTGATCGAGGCTGGCCTGGGTGCAACTGACGGACGGTGCGGCGATCAGCGCAGCGAACTGATCTTTCATGGACGGCAAAGGCATCGCTGACTCCAACTCCCGAATTGAAGTCCATCATAGAGCCATCCAGCGACAGGAATAAACCGTCGCGGCGCGGAGGGTGGATGAGTCCTGTACACTGCACGGCCTTGGCAGCCACACATTCCCCCGGCTGCGCTCCCGATCCTGGATTTTCCGGCCATGCAGAAAGAAACCGAAATCAAACTCCGCGTCAGCCGCGAAACCCTCGCTGCTCTACGCGAGCACCCGCTACTGAAAAAACGCAACAAAAGTGGCTGGGAACGCCGTGAACTGATGAACCAGTACTTCGACACGCCTGAGCGCGACCTGGCTCGCGCCAAGGTTGCCCTGCGCCTGCGCCGCGATGGCGAAGAAGTGATTCAGACCCTCAAGACCCGCGGCCAGAGCGTTGCCGGTCTTTCCGAGCGTAACGAATACGACTGGAACCTGCCCAAAGCCAAGCTCGATGTGAAAAAACTCGACGGCGAATGCTGGCCTGAAGAGTTGGCCGAGCTGGACAAGAAAACCCTGAAAGCCATTTTCACTACTGATTTCGTTCGCGAGCGTGCCGAAATCGCTTGGGGCCGTGGCAAAACCAAAGTAGTCATCGAAGCCGCACTGGACCTGGGCCATGTAGTGGTCGGCAAGCAGAAGGAAGAAATCTGCGAGCTGGAACTGGAGCTGCGCGAAGGCGAACCTGCTGCCCTGCTGGAGCTGGCTGCCGAACTGGCCGCGACCCTCGCGTTGATGCCGTGTGACATCAGCAAGGCCGAGCGCGGCTATCGCCTGTACGACGCCAACAGTTATTCGCTGAGCCTGCCGGCGCCGCAGATCAGTGCCGAAATGCCGCTGGACGACGCATTCGCCGCGCTGTGCTGGCATTTGCTCGGCAGCAGCCAGCGCCTGGCCGAGCAGTACCGCTTCAATGGTCACTGGCGTCTACTGCAGGACTGGGTCGAGAACCTGGCTGAAATGCGCGCACTGCTGAGCAGCCTGGGGCAAGCCGCACCACGTCAATCGACCCACGACCTGCGTGTCGCGCTGGATGCCTTGCTCGAAGACTGGCGTCCGCTGGTCCAGGCAGGGCTGGATGATGAGGATGTGCGCAAAGCCGCACCTGAACAGTTCCTCGAAGAACTCGAAGACCCGCGCTGGGGCCTGTTCTCCCTGAACACTTCGCGTTGGTTGCTGGCCCGCACCTGGACCGCCGAGCGCAACGTGCGCGGCAATCGCCAGGGCGCGGCGCAACTGGGCAGTTGGCTACCGCGCCTGCTGGGCGAAGAGGCAACTTCCTTGCAACTGCAGCGCTATCAGCAGCAACCGGAAGACCTCGCCGAGCAACTGCCGCGCATCGAGCGCATCCAGTCCTGGCTGCACCATGCCCGTGGCGTGCTGGAGATCCCGGAAATGGATCGCCTGTACGGTGAGCTGAAACAGCTGGCGCAACTGGCCAACGAGCCGATCACCGACGAATCGCTGGATGCGCGCAAGCAGCAGGCAATTGCGGTTTATCAGAATCGGGCCTGGAAAATGCTACTGCGTATGTAACACCGTTAAAAGATCGCAGCCTTCGGCAGACCAGGGGGTGTACACATTCCCCTGTAGGCGCTGCAGCAGGCTGCGATCTTTTGCTTCACCGCAACACGGGCAAACTCGTCGTCGACTTGATCTCCGACAACGCCACAATCGAGTTCACCTCCTGAATCCCCGGCACCATCGACAACTTCTCGAAGAAAAACCGCTCATACGCCTCAATGTCCGCCGTGACGATCCGCAACAGGAAATCCACCGATCCCATCAGCACATAACATTCCAGCACCTCGGGAAAGCCGCGAATCGACTCGGTGAATTCAGTGAAGTTCGAGCGCCCATGGGCGTTGAGTTTGATCTCGGCAAAAATCTGCGTATTCAGCCCGATCTTCTTGCGATCCAGCAGCGTCACCTGGCCACGAATGATCCCCTCCTCCTTCATCCGCTGAATCCGCCGCCAGCACGGCGACTGCGACAACCCGACCTGCTCGGCAATCTGCGCGCTGGAGAGCGACGCGTCTTCCTGCAGCAGGGCGAGAATCTTGCGGTCGTAGCCATCCAGCTCACTGTGCATAAATAAACCTGTTACCCCGCTTAAATTGAATTATATGATTCAATGAATCGCTAATAATACCCATCATAGATAAGAAATACCCGGCTCCGAATGTGAAAATTCCTCCACTGATTCTGGAGCCTGCACCATGCCTCACCTCGAAGCTGTAAACATTCCCACCCTGCGCTGCGATGTCTGGAACGTTGATAACGCTCATTGCCGCGTACACTACCAGCTGCTGGCAGAGGCCGAACCCGACCTGCTGTGTCGTGCGCTCAATCTGTTTGCCCTGCAGTGCCTGACCCCGCATCAGGTGAATGTGCAACGCAGCGACGATGTGCTGTCGATCGTCATCGTCATCGATGGCCTGAGCTGGCATCGCGCCGAGGTGATAGCGGAAAAATTGCGTAACCTGATCAGCGTCAGCTCGGTCGACCTGCAAAATGCCGATACCTTCTGGAATTCCCAGGCTCAAGCGGCAGGCTGAAACCCCTCGATACTGCTTCGTCGGGTAATGGCCCAACGGTTGGCAGCTGCGCGTCTATCCTGTGCGCACTGTTGTTCTTGAGGAGCCCGCATGTCCGTTCAACTCGCCATTCAGGACCGCTGGCTGGATCTCAATGATTTGCTGCGCGAGCTGGTCGCCCAAGGTTTCATCAGCCAGGACTCGGCCGAACTCGCACTCAATGCCCGACGGCGCCACGCGGCTAATGGCCAACTGCATCCTCTGGAGTTCATTGCCGGCCAGCATCTCGACGATCTCAGCCGTCCCGGCAAGCATCTCGACCTGGAAAGCCTGACCCTGTGGCTCTCGCAGCAGGCCGGCCAGCCCTACCTGCGTATCGACCCGCTGAAGATCAATGTCGCGGCCATCACGCCCCTGATGTCCTACGCGTTCGCCCAGCGCCACAAGATTCTTGCGGTCTCGGTCGACCGCGACGCCGTCACTGTGGCCAGCGCCCAGCCCTACGTTAACGGCTGGGAGGCCGACCTGACTCATGTACTTAAGCTGCCGATCAAACGGGTGGTGGCCAACCCGGTGGACATCCAGCGCTTCAGCGTGGAATTTTTCCGCCTGGCCAAATCGGTCAGCGGAGCGACTACCGGTGATCAGCAGATCAATTCCATGGGCAACTTTGAACAGTTGCTCAACCTCGGTGCCAGCGACCAGGAACCGGACGCCAACGACGCACACATCGTCAACATCGTCGACTGGCTGTTCCAGTACGCTTTCCAGCAGCGCGCCAGCGATATTCATATCGAGCCGCGGCGTGAGCAGGGCACCGTGCGCTTTCGCATCGACGGTGTCCTGCACAACGTCTATCAATTCCCGCCGCAGGTGACCATGGCAATCGTCAGCCGCCTCAAAAGCCTGGGCCGGATGAACGTTGCAGAAAAGCGCAAACCCCAGGATGGCAGGGTGAAGACCAAGACTCCGGACGGTGGTGAAGTCGAGCTGCGACTATCGACGTTGCCGACGGCGTTCGGCGAAAAAATGGTGATGCGCATTTTCGACCCGGAAGTGCTGCTCAAGGATTTTGATCAGCTGGGCTTTTCCGCCGAAGACCTGCGCCGCTGGCAGGACATGACCCGACAACCCAACGGCATCATCCTGGTCACCGGGCCGACCGGTTCCGGCAAGACCACCACGCTCTACACCACCCTCAAGAAACTGGCGACGCCCGAGGTCAACCTCTGCACCATCGAGGATCCGATCGAAATGGTCGAGCCGGCGTTTAACCAGATGCAGGTCCAGCACAACATCGACCTGACCTTTGCCGCCGGCGTTCGCGCGCTGATGAGGCAAGACCCGGACATCATCATGATTGGCGAGATCCGCGACCTCGAAACCGCTGAAATGGCGATCCAGGCTGCGCTCACCGGCCACCTTGTACTCTCGACGCTGCATACCAACGATGCACCCAGCGCCATCAGCCGCCTGCTGGAACTGGGCGTGCCGCACTACCTGATCAAGGCTACGGTGCTCGGCGTCATGGCCCAGCGCCTGGTGCGCACCCTTTGCCCGCACTGCAAGGCACCACTGGCCCTGGGCGAAGAAGACTGGCAAACCCTGACCAGGCCATGGCAGGCACCGCTACCGGGTAACGCCCAGCGCGCCATCGGCTGCCTGGAGTGTCGCGACACCGGCTACCGTGGACGTGCGGGGGTGTATGAAATCATGCAGTTGACTGACGGGATCAAGGCACTGATCAGTCCCGATACCGACTTGCTGGCAGTGCGCAGGCAGGCCTTCAAGGAAGGCATGCGCAGTTTGCGATTATCCGGAGCGCAGAAGGTCGCGGCCGGGCTGACGACCATAGAAGAGGTGCTGCGGGTCACGCCGCAGAGCGAGCAGAAATAACCCTTTTGTGTCTCTTGATGATGCGAGGGCTTCGTTCCAGTTCATATCCATGACCCGCACCGCTACACTTCTTCGGTCGAGAACTCATTGATGCACTCAACAGGGAATCGTTATGCAGATCGGTACCGTGCTCTTGCTTTTTGTCGGCCTGGTGGTCGCCATCCTTTTCATGGGTTTCAAAGTCGTGCCCCAGGGCTACCAATGGACGGTCGAACGATTCGGCCGTTACACCAACACCCTCAAACCCGGCCTGAACATCATCATTCCGGTCATGGACCGCATCGGTCGCAAAATCAACGTGATGGAAAGCGTCCTGGATATTCCACCACAGGAAGTCATCACCGCCGACAACGCCACGGTGCAGATCGATGCGGTGTGCTTCTTCCAGGTGGTCAACACGGCGCAGGCGGCCTATGAGGTCAACAACCTTGAACACGCGGTTCGCAACCTGCTGCAGACCAACATCCGTACCGTCCTGGGCTCCATGGAGCTGGATGCGATGCTGAGCCAGCGTGACGGGATCAACGAAAAACTGCTGCGCACCGTCGATGAGGCGACTGCACCGTGGGGCATCAAGATCACCCGGATCGAAATCAAAGACATCAGCCCACCTGCCGACCTGATGGCGGCGATGTCCGGGCAGATGAAGGCCGAACGGATCAAGCGCGCCCAGATCCTCGAAGCCGAAGGCCTGCGTGCCGCAGCGATCCTGACCGCCGAAGGCAAGAAGCAGGCGCAAATCCTCGAAGCCGAGGGCGGTCGCCAGGCCGCGTTCCTCGAAGCTGAAGCCCGGGAGCGTCAAGCCGAGGCAGAAGCCCAGGCCACCAAGGTGGTGTCGGAAGCGATCGCCGGCGGCAACGTGCAAGCGGTCAATTACTTCGTCGCCCAAAAGTATATCGATGCGCTGGGCAAACTGGCATCGGCGAACAACAGCAAAGTGATCCTGATGCCGCTTGAGGCCAGTTCGATGATCGGCGCAGTTGGCGGCATCGGCGAAATCGTCAAGGCGACGTTCGATAACAAGAAGGCCTGAGGCATACCATGTGGGCATTCCTGCAAAATCTGTCGTTCTGGGACTGGCTGGCCGTCGGCACGCTGCTGCTGATTCTTGAAGTATTCGGTGCCGGCGGCTATCTGCTGTGGATCGGCATGGCCGCCGCAGCCGTGGGCGTGTTGACCTTCCTGCTTCCGGGGATGTCCTGGGAGCTGCAGTTCCTGCTGTTCGGCCTGCTCTCGATCGCCATGGCGCTGTACTGGTGGCGACGTCAGCGCAGCGCGGTACGCCAGAGTGACGAGCCGAACCTCAACTTGCGGGGCCAGGAGTTGATCGGCAAGACCTTTGTCGTGCACGAAGCAATCGTCGACGGACGCGGCAAAATCAAGGTTGCCGACGGAGTGTGGATGGCCCGCGGGCCCGATGCGGCGCCTGGCAGTCGTGTCCGGGTGACGGGGCAGCAAGGCGCAATTCTGCTGGTGGAACCGTCCGAGTGAGCCAACACGGAACTCGATTGCCAAATTGGCGATCCAACGCGGTAGTTAACCCAGTGGAGTCACCCATCATGCGTTTCAAGTTTGCTGTCGCTACCATCGCCTTGCTGTCCCTTCCAGTTGGATCGGCGATGGCCGACAGCTTTTGGCGTAACGTCCTCTCGTCCGGTGCTACCACCGGCTCGACTTACCTGACGTTCAAGGATCACAAGCTGATTGTTGCTGCTAAAGACGATGCCGGCAGCTTCGTCGCCAGCGATGGCGGCATACGCGGCCCGTACCTGGAAGCCGCGATGCAGAAAGTCCGCGCCGACAATCCTGGCCTGCAGGCCACGGACATGGAGCTGGCGAATGCAATCCTGGCGAAAAATGCCATTGCCTCGGAATAAGCCTGTTAGCTGAACAAAAATGCCGCTCCCATGAGCGGCATTTTTTTGCCAAACAAATCACCTCCGTGCCCCCTGTGGCAGCGTCAAGGGTGTTTCAGCGGTAATCATCCACCGGCACGCACGCGCAAAACAGGTTGCGGTCGCCGTACACATTGTCCACCCGATTCACCGCCGGCCAGTATTTGTGCGCCTTGGTATGGGCATCCGGCGTCACCGCCTGCTCAATGCTGTAGGGCCGCTCCCAGACCCCGGTGATATCCGCCAACGTATGCGGCGCTCCCTTGAGCGGGTTGTCCTCAGCCGGCCAGTTACCGTTCTGCACTTCGGTGATTTCCGCGCGGATGCTGAGCATCGCGCCGATGAAGCGGTCCAGCTCCGCTTTCGACTCGCTTTCGGTAGGCTCCACCATCAGGGTCCCGGGCACCGGAAACGACATGGTTGGGGCATGGAAACCGTAGTCCATCAAGCGTTTGGCAACGTCTTCTTCGCTGATCCCGGTCAACGCTTTCAGGGGGCGCAAATCGAGAATGCATTCATGCGCCACCCGCCCGTTGCGTCCGGTGTAGAGCACAGGAAAAGCGCCAGACAGATGCTGCGCCAAGTAGTTGGCTGCGAGAATCGCCACCTCGCTGGCGTCTGCCAATTGCGGCCCCATCATCGCGATGTACATCCAACTGATCGGCAGGATGCTCGCGCTGCCCCAGGGAGCAGCACTCACCGCGTCATTCTGTGGCAGCGGCCCGTCAATCGGCACCACCGGGTGGTTGGCCACGAACGGCGCCAGATGCGCACGCACGCCGATCGGCCCCATGCCCGGCCCGCCGCCGCCGTGGGGAATGCAGAAGGTTTTGTGCAGGTTCATGTGCGAGACATCCGCGCCAATGTCGGCCGGGCGCGCCAGCCCTACCTGGGCATTCAGGTTGGCGCCATCCATGTACACCTGGCCACCGTGGCTGTGGACAACTTCGCAAATCTCGCTGATCCCCTCTTCGTACACGCCATGTGTCGAAGGATACGTCGCCATCAGGCAGGCGAGTTTGTCCCCTGCGACGGCGGCCTTGTCCTTCAGGTCGTCCAGGTCAACATTGCCTGCCTCGTCGCACTCGACGATCACCACGCGCATCCCGGCCATCTGCGCCGAAGCCGGGTTGGTGCCGTGGGCCGAGGATGGAATCAGGCAAACATCCCGCGCGCCTTGCTGCCGGCTCTCATGGTATTTGCGAATCGCCAGTAGCCCGGCGTATTCGCCTTGAGCACCGGAGTTGGGTTGCATGCAGATGGCGTCGAATCCAGTGATCGCGCAGAGCCAGCGCTCCAGTTCCTCGATCATCAACGCATAACCCTTTGCCTGTTCCCTCGGTACGAAGGGGTGCAGGTTGGCGAATTCTGGCCACGTGATGGGGATCATCTCACTGGTGGCATTGAGCTTCATGGTGCAGGAGCCCAGCGGAATCATCGACTGGTTGAGCGCCAGGTCCTTGTTCTCCAACTGCTTGAGGTAGCGCAGCATTTCGGTTTCGCTGTGATGGGCGTTGAACACCGGGTGTTGCAGATAGGGCGAGGTCCTGAGCAGCCCCTCTGGAATGCCGCTGGCCAAGGGTTCTGCATCCAGTTCCGCGACGATGAGCCCATGATCGGCGCCGAGAAACACATCGAACAATCGGGCGACGGTATTTTCGTCGCTGGTTTCGTCCAGGCTGAGACCCAGTTGCCCGCGCCCCAGGATGCGCAGATTGATCTGCGCCGCCCGGGCGCTTTCGATGATCGCGGTCTGTGTGCCACCCACTTCCAGGGTCAGGGTGTCGAAGAAGTGCTGATTGATACGGGTGATGCCGTGGCGCTCAAGTCCCGCCGCCAGAATGCAGGTCAAGCGATGGACTTTTTGGGCGATGCGCTTTAGCCCCTGCGGACCGTGATAGAGCGCGTAGCAGCTGGCAATGTTGGCGAGCAGGACCTGGGCGGTGCAGATATTCGAGTTGGCCTTTTCGCGGCGGATATGTTGCTCGCGGGTCTGCAGGGCCATCCGTAAGGCTACGTTGCCGCGAGCATCCTTGGACACGCCAATGATGCGCCCCGGAATTGCCCGCTTGTATTCCTCGCGACTGGCGAAGAATGCCGCATGGGGTCCGCCGTAGCCCATGGGCACCCCAAATCGCTGGGACGAGCCGAACACCACATCGGCACCCAGTTCTCCCGGCGGAGTGAGCATCAGCAGACTTAACAGGTCGGTTGCGACGCAAGCCAGTGCTTGCTGGGCATGTAATTGGTCTATTACCGGGCGTAAATCACCGATTTCGCCGTGCGTGTCGGGATACTGCAGGAGCGCGCCGAAGACTTGGTGCTGCCTGAGGTTGTCCACCGAGTCGATGATCAGCTCAAAACCAAAACCTTCTGCACGGGTCTTCACCACTGAGATGGTCTGCGGATGACAGTTTTCATCGACGAAGAACATGTTGCTTCGCGACTTGGCCACGCGCTTGGCCAGCGCCATGGCTTCCGCCGCCGCCGTGGCTTCATCCAGCAGCGAGGCATTGGCCAGCTCCAGACCGGTGAGGTCGATGGTCATTTGCTGGAAGTTCAGCAGCGCCTCCAGTCGGCCCTGGGCGATCTCCGGCTGATAAGGGGTATAGGCGGTGTACCAACCGGGATTTTCCAGGACGTTGCGCAAAATGACGGTCGGCGTGAGGGTGCCGTGGTAGCCCATGCCAATCAAACTGGTCCAGACCTGGTTTTGCCCGGCATAGCCGCGCAGCTTGGCCAACGCGGCTTCTTCGTCGAGTGCGGGTGGCAGGTCAAGGGCGCGGTTCAGGCGAATTCCCGGCGGCACCGTCTGCTCGATCAGCTCGACACGGCTGCCGATGCCCAGGCTATCGAGCATGGCTTGCTGCTCGGCGGTATCGGGGCCGAGGTGACGGCGAAGGAAGGTGTTAGGGTCGCGTAACTGGCTCAGGGACGGCAACTGGGACATGACGGGCTCTCTCGACGTCGATGTAACACGGTCAAACCAGCATAGCAGGCACTGCCGAACGCCATTCAGGATCGCTCCCCCAGGTAAAATCCATCAAATAATAAAAAGCCCCGACAGGTCGGGGCTTTGGGGTGACGCTGAGCGCTTACTCGCCGATAGCGGCTTTGTAGGCGGCTGCATCGAGCAGCTTGTCCAAGTCAGCAGCGTTGCTTGGCTTCAGCTTGAAGATCCAGGCACCGTACGGGTCGGTGTTGAGCAACTCAGGCGAACCGCCCAGCTCTTCGTTGATTGCAATCACTTCACCCGCAACCGGGGCATAGATGTCAGAGGCGGCCTTCACCGACTCGACTACGCCGGCCTGATCTTCGGCGGCGAAGACTTTACCGACTTCGGTCAACTCGACGAACACCACGTCACCCAGGGCTTCCTGAGCGTGGTCACTGATACCCACGGTGACGGTGCCATCGGCTTCAAGGCGAGCCCATTCGTGACTTTCGGCAAAGCGCAGGTCGGCAGGGATATCGCTCATTTCTGTGTCCTCAAGAATAAATGTCAGCGGTCGTAGTCCGCCAAAAAAGGGTTAGATCAAGGTTTTGCCATGGCGTACGAAGGTCGGTTTGACCACTCGGACCGGGTACCACTTGCCACGGATTTCCACTTCGGCGCGGTCGGCAGTTGCCATTGGCACGCGCGCCAGTGCAATCGACTTGCTAAGCGTAGGAGAGAAACTACCACTGGTGATCTCTCCTTCGCCAACATCGGCTATCCGAACCACCTGATGAGCGCGAAGTACCCCACGCTCTTCCAGCACCAGGCCGACCAGTTTGTGCTGGACGCCACCGGCCCGCTCGGCCTCCAGGGCCGCACGGCCGATGAACTGGCGATTGGCCGGCTCCCAGGCAATGCTCCAGGCCATGTTCGAAGCCAAGGGGGAAACATCTTGATCGATGTCCTGGCCGTAAAGATTCATACCGGCTTCGACCCGCAACGTATCCCGTGCACCCAGCCCGATCGGCGAGATGCCCGCGCCGACCAGATCGTTGAAGAAACCCGGCGCCTGACTGGCGGGCAGGACAATTTCCAGGCCGTCTTCACCGGTATAGCCGGTACGGGCGATGAACCAGTCACCGTCGGACCGACCTTCGAACGGCTTGAGCAGCTGGATCAGGTTGCCACGGGACTGGGAGACGAGTTCGCAGATCTTGTGTCGAGCCTGGGGGCCCTGGATGGCCAGCATGGCCAGTTCCGAGCGCTCAACCAACTGCACGTCGAACCCGTCAAGATGCACCTGCATCCAGGCCAGATCCTGGTCGCGAGTGGACGCATTGACCACCAGCCGATAACTGTCCTCGAGTCGGTAGACCAACATGTCATCGACGATGCCGCCCCGCTCGTTGAGCATGGTGCTATACAGGGCACAGCCGGGGCTGTGCAATCGCTCAACATCATTGGCCAGCAGATACTGGAGCCAGGCCTTGGCCTGGGGGCCGCTGACATCGATCACGGTCATGTGGGATACATCGAAAACCCCGCAATCGCGGCGCACCTGGTGGTGCTCCTCGACCTGCGAGCCGTAATGCAGGGGCATATCCCAACCGCCAAAATCGACCATCTTCGCACCGAGGGCGAGATGAAGGTCATACAGAGGCGTACGCTGTCCCATGGGTTTCTCCTTCCGGGCGTGGCGAAGGTGCGGGCGAGTTCTGCACGGACTGGAGGCCTTGAATTAGAGGGCTTCCAGCCGGTTTCAGTGACCTGATATGTAGGACATGCCGCACCGAATGCCGCGCATTGTAGCTGCAAGGTGTAGGACTGACACCTAGGCGTTTCGATGCGCTGAGCGTCTGATCAATCCGATGACCGGTAACAGCCCCACCAGAACGAGCGTCAGTGCCGGCAAGGATGCCCTTGCCCACTCTCCTTCGCTGGTCATTTCAAAGATCCGCACGGCCAGCGTATCCCAGCCAAACGGGCGCATCAGCAGGGTCGCGGGCATTTCCTTGAGCACGTCGACGAATACCAGCAATGCAGCGCTCAAGGTCCCCGGTAGCAATAACGGCAGATACACCTTGAAAAACAGTCGAGGTCCACTGACGCCGAGGCTACGTGCCACTTCGGGCAAAGATGGCCGTATACGCGCCAGGCTGTTTTCCAGTGGCCCGTAGGCCACTGCAATGAATCGCACCAGGTAGGCCAGCAACAACGCGCACAGGCTGCCCAGCAGCAACGGCTTGCCAGCCCCGCCCAACCAACCGGATAGCGGAACCACCAGTTCGCGATCCAGATAACTGAACGCCAGCATGATCGATACCGCCAGAACCGACCCGGGCAAGGCGTAACCCAGATTGGCCAGACTTACGCCGGAACTAATCGCCCGGGTCGGCGCCAGGCGGCGGGCAAATGCGAGCACCAGCGCCACGCTGACGGTGATCAACGCCGCTATGGCGCCCAGATAAAGGGTATGGACGATCAGCCCGGCGTAGCGCTCGTCGAGGTCGAAGCGCCCACGTTGCCAGAACCACACGACCAGTTGCAGCATGGGGATGACGAAGGCACAAGCGAACACCAAGCCGCACCAGCCCATGGCTGCCACAGCCTTGAAGCCGCGCAGTTGATACAGCGCCTTGACCCGCGGCCGCTCATTGCTCGCCCGGTTGGCGCCACGGGCCCGCCGCTCGCCGTACAGCACCACCATGACCACCAGCAACAACAGGCTGGCCAACTGAGCCGCAGTAGACAGGCTGAAGAATCCGTACCAGGTCTTGTAGATGGCCGTCGTGAACGTATCGAAGTTGAACACCGACACGGCGCCGAAATCCGCCAGGGTCTCCATCAAGGCCAACGCCACGCCGGCACCGATCGCCGGGCGAGCCATCGGTAGTGCCACTCTCCAGAACGCCTGCCACGGGGACTGGCCAAGGACTCGCGCGGCCTCCATCAAGCCTTTGCCCTGGGCTAGAAACGCCGTGCGCGCCAATAGATAAACGTAGGGATAAAACACCAGCACCAGAACCAGGATAACCCCACCGGTGGAGCGTATTCGCGGCAGCCGTAGCCCCGTGCCGAACCATTCACGCATCAACGTTTGCACGGGACCGGCGAAATCAAGCAACCCTACGAAGACAAAGGCCAGCACGTACGCAGGGATCGCGAACGGCAGCATCAGCGCCCAATCCAGCCAGCGGCGGCCGGGAAACTCACAGAGGCTGGTGAGCCAGGCCAGGCTGACGCCCAATAACGTCACACCGATCCCGACCCCGAGCACCAGGGTCAGCGTATTGCTCAGCAGTCGCGGCATCTGGGTATCCCAGAGGTGCGACCAAATCTGCTGATCGATGGTTTGCCATGACAGCAACATGACGCTGAGGGGCAGCAGGACCAGCGCAGCGATGGCGAAGACCAGGGGATACCAGCGGCGTTGGGCGGGGTGGGCCAAGGAAGCGCTCTCGCGGGGAAATCGTGCAGTGTAGGGAAAACCCAAAACGATCGCAGCTCCGGCAGCGCCTACAGGGTGTACATCATCCCAATGTAGGAGCTGTCGAGTGAAACGAGGCTGCGATTTTTTGATCTCTAAACTTGCAAACTCAGTTCCAGCCAGCCCGATCCATCATCCGGATCGCTTCCGCCTGACGCTTGCCGGCGATTTCCACCGGCAGGGTATCGGCGACAAACTTACCCCAGCTCGCCACTTCAGCGGACGGCGGAACAGCCGGATTTGCCGGGAACTCCTGATTCACGTCGGCGAAGATTTTTTGCGCTTCAGGAGTGGTCATCCATTCCACAAACGCCTTGGCGGCTTCCGGGTGTGGCGCATGTTTGGTCAGGCCGATACCCGACAGGTTGACGTGCACTCCACGATCAGCCTGGTTGGGCCAGAACAGCTTGACCGCCAGGTCGGGCTTTTGCTTGTGCAGGCGACCGTAGTAGTAGGTGTTGACGATGCCCACATCGCACTGGCCTGCATTGATCGCTTCCAGCACGGCGATGTCATCGGAGAAAACGTCGGTGGATAGGTTGTTCACCCAGCCCTTGAGGATCTGCTCGGTTTTATCGGCGCCATGGACTTCGATCATGGTGGCCGTCAGCGACTGGTTGTAGACCTTTTTCGCGGTGCGCAGACACAGACGTCCTTCCCAGTTCTTGTCGGCCAAGCCTTCATAGGTGGTCAACTCGCCGGGTTTCACTCGCTCAGTCGAAAAGGCAATGGTTCGCGCGCGCAGGCTCAGGCCGGTCCAGGCGTGGGCCGATGATCGGTATTGCAGCGGGATGTTGGCGTCGATCACTTTGGAAGTGAACGGTTGCAGGATGCCCATCTGCTCCGCTTGCCAGAGGTTGCCGGCATCGACGGTGAGCAGCAGGTCAGCCGTGGCATTCTCGCCCTCGGCCTTGATCCGCTGCATCAGCGGCGCTTCCTTGTCGGTGATGAATTTAACCTGGACCCCGGTTTTTGCGGTGTAGGCATCAAACACGGGCTTGATCAGTTCATCGATACGCGAGGAGTAAACCACTACCTCATCGGCGGCCTGGGCGACGGTGCTGCCGATCAAGGTCAGGGCGAGTGCGGTCAGTAGACGCTTCGGTGCCAGCATGGGAGCGGTCTCTCGATTAAAAATGTGAGGGCAAATGATAAGGACTCACATTTACCTTCTCAATCGATGAGTGGGCGGAGGAGTTACCAGATGTTGCACAGTTTGCGATTTGGGGTGAATGGGCCGACGCCTTCGCGAGCAAGCCCGCTCCCACAGGGGATCTTCAGTGTTCAGAAGATGAGGTAAAACCCCAAAACCAATGTGGGAGCAACTGTCTTAACCCTGCCATCAGCCCCAGCGCCAATCTCAGGCCTTGGCCAACGCCGGCAAATCCCCAGTCAACCCCAACGCCTCACGCACAAACAGCGCCTTCGCCTCAGGCATCTGGTCCACCAGTTTCAACCCGGCATTACGCAACCAGCGCACCGGCAACGGATCCGCCTGGAACAGTCGTTCAAACCCCTCCATCGCCGCCATCAACGCCAGGTTGTGCGGCATACGCCGACGCTCGTAGCGGCTCAGCACCTTCGGGTCCGCCAAGCGCTCGCCGCGCTCCAGGGCTTGCAGCAGTACCTCGGCCAGCACCGCCGCATCGAGGAACCCCAGGTTCACACCCTGCCCGGCCAGCGGGTGAATGGTATGGGCTGCGTCGCCAATCAATGCCAGGCCTTCAGCCACATAGCGCTTGGCATGGCGCTGACGCAACGGCACGCAAACTCGCGGATCGGCCAACAGTACAGTGCCGAGTCGACCTTCGAATGCCCGCTCCAGCTCAAGACAGAAACCTTGTTCGTCCAGCGCCATCAGCCGTTCGGCTTCGCTCGGGGTTGTCGACCAGACAATCGAGCACCAATCCTGCTGACCGTCCCGATCCAACGGCAGGAAGGCCAGGGGGCCGTGGTCGGTAAAGCGTTGCCAGGCGGTCATCTGATGTGAATTCGAGCTGCGCACGCTGGTAACGATCGCGTGGTGCAGGTAATCCCACTCGCGCGTGGCGACGCCGGTCAGGCGCCGCACCGCAGAATTGGCACCATCGGCCGCGATGACCAGCGGCGCGCGCAACGTGCGGCCGTCGGCCAGGGTCAGCAGCCAGTCATCCCCGGAACGACGCATCCGCTCCAGGCGTGCATTGGCCAGCATCCCGAGGTCACAGTCGTGCAGGCGATCAAGCAAGGCATCCTGAACCACCCGGTTTTCGACAATGTGCCCCAGCACTTCGGCATGGACACTCGCCGCCGAGAAGTGAATCTGCCCGGTGCCACTGCCGTCCCACACATGCATGTCGGTGTAGGGACTGCTGCGCCGCCCGGCAATGCCCTCCCAGACGCCCAGACGTTCGAGAATCCGCTGGCTGGCGGCCGACAGTGCGCTCACTCGCGGCTCGAACGGCGCCTGGCTGTCGAAGGGCTTGACGCTCATGGGGCTGCCGTCCAGCAGCAGCACTTCCAGCCCGCTGTCCTGTAACGCCAGCGCCAAGGCACTGCCGACCATTCCGGCCCCGACAATCAGCAGATCTGCGCGCATTTCCATGCTTATGCCTGTCTCGCTTGCGGCTTGAGCCGCACGTAAAGGGTTTTGCCGACCCGCGCCACCAACTGGCCGGCGCCGTCATGAATATCGACCTGCAACTGCGGCAGGTATTTTTTGCCATCGGCCGTCTGGCGGCGGATCTCATCGAGCAAGGTATCGTCAATGGTGAAGCGGGCGAACACCGGGCCCTTGCCTGGCACAATGAAATCGATATCGGCGGCCTTGTCCCAGACGATATAGCGGTGACCGAGGTTCTCCATCAGCATCAACATGAAGAACGGATCGACCATCGAATACAGGCTGCCGCCAAACTGGGTGCCAACATAATTGCGGTTGTACCAGCCCAGCCCCATGCGCACCCGCACGTCACGGAAGTCGTCGCTGATGTGCTGCACCCGCACCCCGGCGCCCAAGTACGGCGGGTAGAAGGTCATCGCCCAACGCATCAGCCGTGCCTTGCCAAATTTTTTGCTCAACCAGTTAAGCATCGGGACGGGTACCCAGTCCCATGGCCTGCCGGGCGAACCAGCGCTTGGCCGGCGGCAGCAGGTCCAGGCCAAGCAGGCCGAGGTTGCGCCCCAGGGAAACCAGCGGCTGGGTGCTACCGAACAGGCGAGTGACCTGGTCCGAGAAGCCTACCGTCAGATTCTGATCCAGGCGCTGACGCTCGCGGTAAGCCTGCAAGATCGCGAAATCGCCGGGCGCTTTTTCGCTCGCCAGCAGCGCATCGGCTAGGGCCTGGGCATCACGCAGCGACAGGTTGAAACCCTGCCCGGCAATCGGGTGCAGGCTATGGGCCGCGTTGCCGAGAATTGCCAGGTGTGCACGCACCTGCTCCTCGGCCTCGATCAGCGCCAGAGGGTACAAATGTCGCGCACCGACCTGCTTCAGGGTGCCAAGGCGATAACCGAAGACACCCTGCAATTCGCTGAGAAAAGCACGTTCGTCCAGCGCCGCCAGGCGCTGTGCGTCCATGCCCAGGCGAGTCCAGACCAACGCGCAGCGGTTGTCCGGCAATGGCAGCAATGCCATCGGGCCGTCGTCGGTAAAACGCTCGAAGGCCACGCCGTTATGGGATTCACTCGGGGTGATGTTGGCAATCAACGCGCTCTGGTTATACGGGCGCTTGCGGATGCCGACGCCCAATTGTTCGCGCAGCCCGGAGCGACCACCATCAGCCAGCACGGCGAGATCGCATTCCAGGGTGGTTTCATCGTTGAGGGTCAGGCGATAGCCATCGGTCAGCGGCTCCATGCGAGTGACTTCCGCCGGGCAACGCCAGGTGATCACTTCCTTGTCCAACGCTTGCCACAGGCACTGCCCGAGCCAGGCATTTTCCACCACGTAACCCAGCGCTGGCACGCCCTCCTCCATCGCCGAAAGGCGCGCGGTAGAGAAGCGGCCTCGGTCAGAGACGTGAATCTGTTTGATCGGTTCGGCGCGGCGGGTAATTTCCTGCCAAACGCCCAGCCGTTGATAAATCTGGCGGGCGCCGTAGGACAGTGCCGAGGAACGTGCATCGTAGCTAGGCTGGTAGGTGTCGCCAGGCGCAAAGGGCTCGATCAGCACGATTTTCCAGCCACGGACCTTGGCCCCGGCCTGCAAAGCCAAGGCAAGACTGGCACCGACCAGGCCGCCTCCGATGATTGCCAGGTTTACTCGACTCATGCCGCCTGTGCCCGTGCGGCAGCCATCAAGGCCTCGATCTCGGCGACCGTTTTGGGCACGCCTTTGGTCAGAATTTCACAACCGGTCTTGGTCACCACCACGTCGTCCTCGATGCGCACGCCAATGCCGCGCCATTTTTTCGCAACTTTCTGATTGTCCGCAGCAATGTAGATGCCCGGTTCCACCGTCAGTGCCATGCCGACTTCAAGCACCCGCCATTCACCGCCAACCTTGTACTCGCCGACATCATGCACATCCATGCCCAGCCAGTGACCGGCGCGATGCATGTAGAAAGCCTTGTAGGCCTCGCTGGCAATCAGTTCATCGACGTCGCCCTGCAGCAGACCCAGCTTCACCAAGCCCGAGGTGATCACCCGGACCGTAGCTTCGTGAGCCTGATTCCAGTGTTTGTTCGGGGCGATCTCGGCGAATGCGGCCTCCTGGGAAGCCAGCACCAATTCATAAATCGCTTTCTGTTCTGCTGAATACTTGCCGTTCACCGGCCAGGTGCGGGTGATGTCGCTGGCGTAGCAGTCGATTTCGCAAGCGGCGTCGATCAGCACCAGGTCGCCATCTTTGAGCAGCGCGTCATTCTGCTGGTAGTGCAGGATGCAGGTGTTGCGCCCAGCGGCGACGATCGAGCCATAAGCTGGCATCTTCGCCCCACCCTTGCGGAATTCGTAGTCCAGTTCGGCTTCCAGGCTGTACTCGTACAGCCCGGGGCGACTGGCCTGCATCGCACGGATATGCGCCTGGGCGGAAATCCGTGCAGCCTCGCGCATTACTTTCACTTCTGCAGACGATTTATACAGGCGCATGTCGTGCAGCAGATGATCCAGGGCAACGAATTCGTTCGGCGGCTGGGCGCCAAGATGGGCCTTGGAGCGGATCACGTTGATCCAGTCCATCAGGTGCCGATCGAATTCAGGGTGGCTGCCCATGGCCGAATACACCCGGTCACGCCCTTCGATAAGGCCTGGGAGGATGTCGTCGATGTCCGTAATGGGAAACGCATCATCGGCGCCATACTCGCGGATCGCGCCTTCCTGACCCGCGCGCAGGCCGTCCCACAGCTCGCGCTCGGCATTGCGTTCACGGCAGAACAGGATGTACTCGCCGTGTAAACG
This sequence comes from Pseudomonas violetae, assembly GCF_023072615.1. Taxonomy (GTDB): domain Bacteria; phylum Pseudomonadota; class Gammaproteobacteria; order Pseudomonadales; family Pseudomonadaceae; genus Aquipseudomonas; species Aquipseudomonas violetae. The sequence goes on along the minus strand of NZ_JAKNRW010000004.1, from coordinate 349,920 downwards.
CCCAGGCATCAGCACCAGCACGGCCTGGGGCTCGGGAAAGCCACTCAGGTACTGGAAGTCGCTGTCCTGACGGTAGACGTGCTCGACGTCACGATTGCGAATGGCCACCGCTGCAGCGGGCAGAATGGCGATGCTGTTGGGCTCCATCTGCGCCATCAGGGCCTTGCGGCGACGGCTGTATTCCGATTTCGGGATATGGATCATGGGCAGATGGCTTTCCCTGGCAAACGATTAATGCAGTGACGGCTTGGCGGCAGCCGGTGCTTGCGGCTTCCTGGTTTCGGAGAACAGCAGCAGCGGTGCTACGCGCAGGTACTCCATCACTTCCATGTAGTCGCTTTCGCCATCGTCGGACTCTTCCAGGGCGTCTTGCACCTGGGAAATGGCCGCCAGATCCTGCAACACTTCAGTTGCTTCGGTGCTCAGCATACTGCTGTCACGGCAGTTCAGGCCAAAACCGCTGAGGAAACCCTGGCACCATTGGCCCAGTGCGGCAGCGCGGTCCGCCAGTGGCTCGTCATCGGTCGGCAACAGCAGGACGACGGTGACGTCGTCGCCGGTGAGCTCGCCCTTGACCATCTCCTGCAAGCCGATCAAGGCGTTGCGAACGTTGTCTTGAGGCTCGCTCTCCAGCAGCTCGGCGGCGTCGATCAGCCACTCTTCGGCGCTGAAGCCGGCACCAGCGCAACTACGGCCGAGCAACAGCCCGTGCAGTTCAGCGGGCGAGACGTTATGACCGCTGGAAGTCAGCAGGGTGGCGAAGGCTTTGTACGGGGAATTCTGAATGGGCATGGGCAGCTAGGCGCCAGACGGCGCTATGTCTAGAATGAAGGCCTTGTATCCTACATCGACTCCTCTGTAGGAGCGAGCTTGCTCGCGATGGTCGCAAACGATAACGCAGGGTACCTGACACCCCGCAGCGTTCTCGGGTTCATCGCGAGCAAGCTCGCTCCTACAGTCCGACACCCATCAGACAGTGAAGACAATGGAAGACACCGACCTGCAAGCGCTGATGGCCAGACTCGAGTTGTTAATTGACCGAGTCGAGCAACTAAAGAGCCAAAACGGACTCCTATTAGCTCAGGAAAAGACCTGGCGCGAGGAACGCGCGCACCTCATTGAAAAAAATGAAATCGCCCGGCGTAAGGTCGAGTCGATGATTTCGCGCCTCAAGGCCCTGGAGCAAGACTCATGAGTTCAAGCAATAGCGTTACCGTGCAGATCCTCGATAAAGAATATTCGATCATCTGCCCCCAGGAAGAGCGCAGCAACCTGGTGAGCGCCGCCCGTTATCTGGACGGCAAGATGCGCGAGATCCGTAGCAGCGGCAAAGTCATCGGTGCCGATCGCATTGCCGTAATGGCCGCGCTGAACATCACGCACGACCTCCTGCACAAGGAAGAACGCCCTGATGTGCAGGCCAGCGGCTCGACCCGGGAGCAGGTTCGCGACCTGCTGGATCGCGTCGATCTGGTGCTCGCTACCGATCCGGACGTCACCAAGGGCTGATTCGTGCGACCGCTTGGGGTATACTCGCATCACTCCCTGGGGTGCTTGCCAGTTGACCACGTCCCTGAGCCGATTCGCACTACCCTGGAGGTTGCACGTTGGGCTGGTGTGCATGTCCGCTAGACGGAAAGCCTTAAAGCCTACTGCATCTTCCACCTTGAACTTTCGGGTTCAAGGGCTAAGTCAGCAGCGGTTCATCCGGGGAGCCTGATTCCAGTCCGATGCCGGTTTCATTACCGGCATCGGCTTTTTTACGGGTACGCTTAAGTCACCCGCACTGCCGAAGCACGAATCCATGACCGAACCTGCGCTGCTGCCCCGCCCGCAACTTCGACGCATGCTGCGCAAGGCCCGCCGCGCACTGACACACAGTCAACAGCGCCAGGCCGCTCGCGGGCTGTACACGCAATTGGCCCAGCACCCGCTATTTCGCCGCGCAAAACACATCTCGCTGTACCTGCCCACCGACGGTGAAATCGATCCGAGCCAGCTGCTGCGTGCCGCACAGCGCCGGGGCAAGGTGACCTACCTGCCAGTACTCAGTGCCTGGCCGCGCACTCGCATGGTGTTCCAGCGAATTCGCCCCGGCGAAAAGCTCAAGCCCAACCGGTTCCGCATCCTCGAACCCCGACCCAATCTCGCCTTGCAACGCAAAATCTGGACGCTGGATCTGGTCCTGTTGCCATTGGTAGGATTCGACGACGTCGGTGGACGCCTGGGCATGGGTGGCGGCTTTTATGACAGGAGCCTGGCGTATCTGGCGCGCCGCAAAAGCTGGCGCAAGCCGACGTTGCTGGGGCTGGCTCACGAATGTCAAAAAGTCGAGCGGCTGGCTCAAGCGAGCTGGGATGTGCCGTTGCAGGGAACGGTGACAGACAAGGCCTGGTATTACGCAGGGTAGACGCCACCGGACTCAGCGGCGTCGAAGAGCACAGCTTAGCGCTTGAAGGCCGACGACTGTTGCTGGGTTAACTCGATCGGAGCGTCAGTCTTGTTGCTCCACAGACTTTGGGCATAACCGGTAGTCACGACGCCTAGGCCGAACAAAATAACCAAAATCCATAGTAAATCCGGTTTGCGTTTCATCGATTGCCCCCCAAAGGCATATCAACACGATGACAGCAGCGGTTTCCGTTGTAGGCCGTGCAGCAGCGTCAAGCTAAGAAGGCCGGCATTTTGCGACAACGTGACCCTACACGCAAACGCTGGCGTCAACCGACTGTCGGTTTGTCATAATATTGCCCAACAACTTGCCCACTCACTTCGCAAAGAGCAAAAAACCATGGCCTATTGGCTGATGAAATCCGAGCCCGACGAGTTTTCCATTAAGGACCTGGCAAAGCTGAGCAAAGCGCGCTGGGACGGGGTTCGCAACTATCAGGCACGCAATTTCTTGCGGTCCATGGCGGTGGGCGATGAGTTTTTCTTCTACCATTCCAGCTGCCCGGAACCGGGGATTGCCGGGATCGGCAAGATCATCGAGGCGGCGTACCCGGACCCGACAGCGCTCGAGCCAGAAAGCCATTACTACGACCCAAAGGCCACTCCCGATAAAAACGCCTGGAGCGCGATCGATGTCGCGCATGTGGAGACCTTTGCCAGGGTCTTGAAACTGGATTATCTGAAGCAACAGACTGCGCTGGCCGAGATGCCGCTGGTGCAGAAAGGCTCGCGGCTGTCGGTAATGCCGGTTACGGCAGAGCAGTGGGCGGCGGTGATTGCTTTGCGCTAATGCAAAAAAGATCGCAGCCTGCGCCAGCTCCTACATGTGAACGCTAACTTCTGTAGGAGCTGCCGCAGGCCGCGATCTTTTGATTTTCAATCAGGCAAAGAAAGGCTTACTGGATAATGAGGTTGTTGAACAACAGATCCTCAACCACCGGTTTACCAGTCTCGTCATTCATGATTTGCTGGGTCTGCTTCAAGGCCTCCTGACGCAGCTTCTCCTTGGCTTCCACATTATTCATCGCCTCAGTCGTCTGCTGTGCGAACAACGCCACCAGTTGATTGCGAATCAACGGCTCGTTGGCCTTGACCAGCTTGGTCGCCTCATCCCCTGTGACGCGCAAGGCGACATCCGCCTTGTAGACCTTGAGCTTGGGGGTGCCGTCCAGCCCGTAGTTGCCCACGAATGGCGGGGTCAAGGTGATGTAGTTGACCTTAGGCGCTGCTTCTTCCTTGGCTTCTTCGGCCATCGCTGCCACGGGCAGAGACAGGGCCAGCATCAATACGATCCACGCTTTCACAATTCGCTCCTTATCCGATTTGCGGCCTAGCATAACGACCCGCTGCGCCAGCACAAGCTTATGGCTGACTATCAGGGCGAGGCATGCTCGTTGACCCGTTCACTCACACACCTACACTTATCGGCCATCACTCCCAAAGGAATAGCCCTGATGAAAGCCGTGCTGTGCAAAGCCTTCGGCCCTGCCGAATCGCTGGTGCTGGAAGACGTCGCCAGTCCTGTCGCCAAGAAGAATGAAATCCTGCTGGACGTGCACGCCGCCGGGGTCAACTTTCCCGACACGCTGATCATCGAGGGCAAATACCAGTTCAAGCCGCCCTTCCCGTTTTCTCCGGGTGGCGAAGCGGCTGGCGTAGTGAGTGCGGTGGGGGAAAAAGTCAGCCACCTGAAAATCGGTGACCGAGTCATGGCACTGACCGGCTGGGGCAGTTTCGCCGAGCAGGTGGCAGTGCCAGGCTACAACGTGCTGCCGATCCCGCCGTCGATGGACTTCAACACCGCCGCCGCCTTCAGCATGACCTACGGCACCTCGATGCACGCTCTCAAGCAAAGGGGCAACTTGCAGCCAGGGGAAACCTTGCTGGTGCTGGGCGCTTCCGGCGGGGTTGGCCTGGCAGCCGTGGAAATCGGCAAAGCCATGGGCGCACGGGTGATCGCCGCCGCCAGTAGCGCGGAAAAACTCGCTGTGGCCAAGGCGGCTGGCGCTGATGAGCTGATCAACTACAGCGAAACCAGCCTCAAGGATGAGATCAAACGCCTGACCGATGGCCAGGGCGCCGACGTCATCTACGACCCGGTCGGCGGCGACCTGTTCGACCAGGCCATCCGCGCCATCGCCTGGAACGGCCGACTGCTGGTGGTCGGCTTCGCCAGCGGGCGCATTCCGGAACTGCCGGTGAACCTGGCGTTGCTAAAAGGCTCAGCGGTAGTCGGGGTATTCTGGGGCTCGTTTGCCCAGCGCCAGCCGCAGGATAATGCGGCGAACTTCCAGCAGTTGTTTGGCTGGTTCGCCGAAGGGAAATTGAAGCCACTGGTGTCGCAGGTGTATCCACTGGGCAATGCGTCACAGGCAATCAATGACCTTGGACAGCGCAAGGCGGTCGGGAAGGTGGTGGTGCAAGTTCGCTAAAGCTCTGGAGCGGTCTGGGTTGGATGAAACCCGTCCAGATCGCCTCTTCAGCAAGGCTTCACAGTAAGTTGCGAATGTCTGTTGGCAGCAGGTTCATGAACTTGATCACTGGGCTGGACCGGCATTGCCGAACGATGGTTGGCACCTTCCTGTTCAACAGGGCGATCCAAGCCAGGCGCTGCTCATCCGGCAACTGGGTGACATGGAAGGTGTTCGATAAATAAGCCCGTGTGTAATGAAACGGCGGGGAATCGACCCACGCATATTCCGGGGTGTCGCGCAGCGCCTCGTTGACCTCCCGGCACTTCAACTGCTTGATCCATTGGTTGGTGTGGATCGGCGAGTCCAGCTCAAGACGAAACGCCAACGAGGCTATGACTTGCTGCTCAGTTGGCAACTCACCCCCTGGCATCCACGGCTTGAACCGCCACTTCTCGATAGCAACCATGGCAGCCTCGGACATGTCCGGGTTATCCGATTCAAGAACCTTCACCCTGTCGACCGAACCATCCGCATTCACATAGAAGCTGATACGAACATCACCGGTGACTCCGATACGCTGAAGGTACCTGGGATAAACCGGCTTCGGATTGTCCTCCGGTATCAGAAATACTTCCCCCGCCCGCGCATCGACCGAAATCACCAACAACAGCAAAAATGAAATCCACCGCATCCCCCCTCCTCCATGACTCGATTACCAAACTGCATCCTGCATAGGCTACGGGCCAAAAACCCTAAAAAGAACGTGATGACATCCGGTATGCGCGAAGGACGCTTCCTAAAACAGCTGCCTAAAACGGGCGCCCGAAGGCCTGAATGCGGCCAAAGTAATCTTTCCTACAGCGTCCTTCACTTACATCTGAGCGACATGTTCGCAAAAGAACATGCGATCTCGAACATTTCCGCTATTTGGTCAATGGTAACCGGTGCTATTTTCGGTAACGAAACTGTAACATTCGCATTCGCAGTCAAAACAAGAATCTGGAGCTCTTGAATGTTTGCTTTCTTTCGTCCTGCCGCACATCAGGCTCCTTTGCCTGACGATAAAATAGACAGTACCTACCGACGCCATCGCTGGCAGATCTTTGCCGGGATTTTCATCGGCTACGCCGGTTACTACCTGCTGCGCAAAAACTTTTCCCTGGCCATGCCCTATCTGATCGAAGAGGGTTACACCCGCGGTGAGCTGGGCCTGGCGCTGTCTGCCATCGCCATTGCCTACGGGCTGTCGAAGTTCCTGATGGGCATCGTTTCCGACCGCTCGAACCCGCGCTTCTTCCTGCCGTTCGGGCTGCTGGTATCGGCAGGGGTCATGTTCATTTTCGGTTTCGCGCCGTGGGCGACGTCCAGCGTGACCATCATGTTCATCCTGCTGTTCATCAACGGCTGGGCCCAGGGCATGGGTTGGCCACCGAGTGGCCGGACCATGGTGCACTGGTGGTCACAAAAGGAACGCGGCGCCGTGGTATCACTGTGGAACGTGGCGCACAACGTTGGCGGGGGTTTGATCGGCCCGCTGTTCCTGCTGGGTATGGGCCTGTTCAATGACTGGCATGCGGCATTCTATGTGCCTGCGGCAGTAGCCCTGGCCGTGGCGGTGTTTGCCTTTGCAACCATGCGCGATACCCCACAATCGCTCGGCCTGCCACCCATCGAGAAGTACAAGAACGATTATCCGGAAGGCTACGACGCCAGCCATGAAGAAGAATTCAGCGCCAAGGAAATCTTCGTCAAGTACGTGCTGCGCAACAAAATGCTCTGGTACATAGCCCTGGCCAACGTCTTCGTCTACCTGCTGCGCTACGGCGTACTGGACTGGGCACCGACCTACCTCAAGGAAGCCAAGGGTTTCACCGTGGATAAAACCTCGTGGGCGTACTTCTTCTACGAGTGGGCCGGTATCCCGGGCACGCTGTTGTGCGGCTGGATGTCGGACAAAATCTTCCGCGGCAACCGGGGCCTGACCGGCATGGTGTTCATGGCCCTGGTGACCGTGGCAACACTGGTGTACTGGCTGAACCCGGCTGGCAACCCGACCGTCGACATGATCGCGCTGGTTTCGATCGGCTTCCTGATCTATGGCCCAGTCATGCTGATCGGCCTGCAGGCACTGGAACTGGCCCCGAAAAAGGCCGCCGGTACGGCAGCGGGCTTCACCGGCCTGTTCGGCTATTTGGGTGGATCGGTCGCGGCCAGTGCGGCGATGGGCTACACCGTGGATCACTTCGGCTGGGATGGCGGCTTCGTGCTACTGATCGGCGCGTGCCTGCTGGCCATGGCCTTCCTCGCACCCACGCTGTGGCACAAGCAAGTGGCCAGTCAAAGCCGCGAAGCGGTCGCCTGATCCACTGAGAACTTGCAGCGTTTGAGCCGCGCCTCCAGATTTCGGTCTGGCATGGCGTGGCTACGCAGGGCGTGAGCGGTCTGCTCGACATAATCGCGAGTGGTGCCGTAGCGCCCGCAAGCACTTTCGAACACCTGGCTCAGCACATGGTCTGGCAAGTTGCCGGCGTAACTGGGCAGGTGTCGCTCCAACACGAACCCCAACGCCTGAACCTGGCTTCCGTCTTCGAGACGGCAGTTGAGCCAGTGTGGGCGATAGGAAGGGAATGGCATTTCGCGCTGCCAAAGTGCATACAGCGACGCATCGAGCTGTTCTTCAGGCAGGCGATAGGCGAACCCGCTGCAGGAGCCACCCCGATCCAGACCAAACACCAGCCCAGGCACCTCCGGCGTGCCACGATGCTCGTGGGACCACAGGTACAAACCGCGATGATAGCCATGCACCCGACCCCGCACCCTTTCTACAGCCGGGCACTCGGGCCGCCAGATCAATGAACCGTAAGCGAACAGCCATACGGGCCCACCCTTGTGGCGCGCCATGGTGGTCTGCATCGAGCTGAGCAATTGTTCGTGAGTGAGCTGCGGCCCCAGATCGAGCTGCGGCGGATAAGCCAGATTCAAAAAAGCAGATTCAATGGCGCTCATGGCGATTAGCGTTCAGCTCCCCGCGGGTGAAGAATTACTTAATAGAACGCACCGCTGTAACAATAAGGCACATATGTTTTAAGGCAATTTAAGTGCCATGGAACCAATCTTAAATAATTGCCTGGATGAGTTATAACCTACCGGTATTTATAATTTTCTATAAATACCGTTCAGCTATATAGGGAGTTATAACTAATCAACGCGGATCAAGATCGCGGATCAAGATCGCGGCGCATATGCGAATACATCCGCACGCATCTGATGGGCGTCCATCCCGGCTTCCACCAGAGCGTCCAGCGTGCCGTAGACCATCGCTGGCGAGCCGCTCGCGTACACATGCAGTGCCTTCAGATCGGGGAAATCCTCACACACCGCCTCGTGCAACATGCCACAGCGCCCTTTCCAGCCGCACTGATCGCTGACGACTTTATGCAGGAACAGATTGGGCAGCTTCAGCCACTCGTTCCAGTGTTCGATCTCATAGAAGTCTTCAGGCCGGCGCACGCCCCAATACAGGTGGACCGGATGCTTGAAACCCGCGGCCCGACAGTGCTCGATCAGGCTATGAATCTGGCCCATTCCGGTTCCCGCAGCGATCAGCACCAGCGGGCCGTCCGGCAACTCCGCAAGGTGGGTGTCGCCGAACGGCATCTCAATGCGCACCATCGCATTGCGTTGCAACTGATCAATCAGGCTTAGCGCACTGCTTTCGCGCGCCAGCACATGTATTTGCAGGTCCCGGCCAGCATGGGGTGCCGAGGCCAGGGAAAAGGCCGACTTCTCGCCATTCTCTCGCTCGATCATCAAATACTGCCCGGCGTGATAGCGCGGCGGCTTGCCGGCTGGCGCTCGCAGACTGACGCGCCAGGTGTCGCCACCCACGTCCCGGCACTCGATGACCTGACACGCCAAGCTGCGCACCGGCAATTCTCCAATAGAGAGCACGCCATCCCACAGCACGACGCAGTCTTCCAGCGGCTCTGCAATGCAAGTGTAGAACTCGCCGTGATCGCGCACATCTCCGCTCTGCTCGACTCGGCCTTCGACCAGCAGCGCGGCGCACACGTGACAGTTACCGTTGCGACAGCTTTGCGGACAGTCGTAGCCCAGGCGCCGCGCCCCATCGAGAATCCGCTCGCCGGGCAGAATCTGTAGCACCGCTCCGGAAGGCTGCAAGGTTACACGCATCAATCTATTCCTAACTGATTCCAGATGGCATCGATCCGTTGGGTTACGGCTTCGTCCTTGACGATCACCCGGCCCCACTCGCGAGTGGTTTCACCGGGCCATTTATGCGTGGCATCGAGCCCCATCTTCGAACCCAGACCGGACACCGGCGAAGCGAAGTCCAGGTAGTCAATCGGCGTGTTGTCGATCATCACCGTGTCGCGCTTGGGGTCCATGCGCGTGGTGATGGCCCAGATCACGTCGTTCCAGTCCCGCGCATTGATATCGTCGTCCGTGACGATAACGAACTTGGTGTACATGAACTGTCGCAAAAACGACCAGACACCGAGCATTACCCGCTTGGCGTGGCCCGGATACGACTTCTTCATGGTCACGATGGCCATGCGGTACGAGCAACCTTCGGGCGGCAGGTAGAAGTCGGTGATTTCCGGAAACTGCTTTTGCAGGATCGGCACGAACACTTCGTTCAGGGCCACGCCGAGAATCGCCGGCTCATCCGGCGGACGGCCGGTGTAGGTGCTGTGGTAGATCGGCTTGATTCGGTGAGTGATACGCTCGACCGTAAACACCGGAAAGCTGTCGACTTCGTTGTAGTAACCGGTGTGGTCGCCGTAAGGGCCTTCGGCAGCCATCTCACCAGGGTGGATCACACCTTCGAGGATGATCTCAGCGGTGGCCGGCACTTGCAGGTCGTTGCCACGGCACTTGACCAGCTCGGTGCGATTGCCGCGCAGCAGGCCAGCGAAGGCATACTCGGACAAGCTGTCTGGCACCGGAGTCACGGCGCCAAGAATGGTCGCTGGGTCGGCGCCCAGCGCCACGGACACTGGGAACGGTTGGCCGGGATGCTTCTCGCACCACTCGCGGTAATCCAAGGCGCCGCCACGGTGACTGAGCCAGCGCATGATGACCTTGTTGCGGCCGATCACTTGTTGACGGTAGATGCCGAGGTTCTGGCGATCCTTGTTCGGGCCTTTGGTGACGGTCAGGCCCCAGGTAATCAGGGGGCCGACGTCGCCTGGCCAGCAGGTCTGCACTGGTAGCATCGCGAGGTCGACGTCGTCGCCTTCGATGACCACTTCCTGACAGGCCGCATCTTTGACGACTTTTGGTGCCATCGCGATGATCTTGCGGAAAATCGGCAGCTTGGACCAGGCGTCTTTCAGCCCCTTGGGCGGCTCCGGCTCCTTGAGGAACGCCAGCAGCTTGCCGATCTCGCGCAACTCGCTGACGGCCTCCGCCCCCATCCCGAGCGCCACGCGCTCGGGCGTGCCGAACAGGTTGCCGAGCACCGGGATGTCATAACCCGTCGGGTTTTCGAAGAGCAGCGCGGGCCCCTTGGCGCGCAAGGTGCGATCGCACACCTCGGTCATTTCCAGCACAGGTGACACCGGAATCTGGATGCGCTTGAGCTCGCCGCGCTGTTCCAGACCGCTGATAAAGTCGCGCAAGTCGCGATACTGCATGCGTGAGCCTCGTTTTGGCCGTGGCGTTCGGGGGTGGCAGTTTAGCGCCGAACCCTGCTGTTCAGAACCACGAACTGCCGTTCATCAAAAATCAGATAGCAAAAAGCCGGGTTTCCCCGGCTTTTTGGCCCGTTCGACTTACTTGCGTTTCATCGACAGGAAGAACTCATCGTTGGTCTTGGTCGTTTTCAGCTTGTCGACCAGGAACTCGATGGCAGCGATTTCGTCCATCGGGTGCAGCAGCTTGCGCAGGATCCACATGCGCTGCAACTCGTCGTCGGCCGTCAGCAACTCTTCGCGGCGGGTGCCGGAGCGGTTGATGTTGATGGCCGGGAAGACGCGTTTTTCAGCGATACGGCGATCCAGAGGCAGTTCCATGTTGCCGGTGCCTTTGAATTCCTCGTAGATCACTTCGTCCATCTTCGAGCCGGTTTCAACCAGCGCGGTGGCGATGATGGTCAGCGAGCCGCCTTCTTCGATGTTCCGCGCGGCGCCGAAGAAACGTTTCGGTTTCTCCAGGGCGTGGGCATCGACACCACCGGTCAGGACCTTGCCGGAACTCGGGATCACCGTGTTGTAGGCGCGAGCCAGACGGGTAATGGAGTCGAGCAGGATCACCACGTCCTTCTTGTGTTCGACCAGGCGTTTGGCCTTCTCGATCACCATTTCGGCAACCTGCACGTGGCGGGTTGGCGGCTCATCGAACGTCGAGGCAACCACTTCGCCGCGCACAGTACGCTGCATTTCGGTCACTTCTTCCGGACGTTCGTCGATCAGCAATACGATCAGATGAACTTCAGGATTGTTACGCGCGATGTTCGCTGCGATGTTCTGCAGCATGATGGTCTTACCGGCTTTCGGCGGTGCAACGATCAGACCGCGCTGGCCCTTACCGATCGGGGCGCACAAATCGATGACCCGACCAGTCAGGTCTTCGGTGGAACCGTTGCCGGCTTCCATCTTCATGCGCACAGTCGGGAACAGCGGGGTCAGGTTCTCGAAGAGAATCTTGTTTTTCGCATTCTCGGGACGATCGTAGTTGATCGTATCGACCTTGAGCAGCGCGAAATAACGCTCACCTTCCTTTGGAGGGCGGATCTTGCCAACGATGGTGTCACCGGTGCGCAAGTTGAAACGACGAATCTGGCTTGGCGAGACGTAGATATCGTCTGGGCCCGCGAGATAGGAAGCGTCAGCGGAGCGAAGGAAGCCGAAGCCGTCCTGGAGAATCTCCAGCACGCCATCACCGGAGATTTCCTCGCCGCTTTTCGCGTGCTTTTTGAGCAGGGAGAAAATCACATCCTGCTTGCGCGAACGGGCCATATTTTCTATGCCCATCTGTTCGGCCAATTCGAGCAGTTCGGTAATCGGCTTTTGCTTGAGTTCAGTCAGATTCATATAGGAATGACGTAATCATTTATGGAGGGGGGGAAATTAAGCTTTTGGCTTAATGAGGCCGCGCCGCAGAGAAGGCGACAGGATCGCGTACTTATTCGAAAAGGAGTGCGTCGGCGACGGCTAGCAGGGGGCAAAGGAGAAACCAGTGCGGGGCCGAATGTACCACCTGAGTTTCGGAGCGTCTAGCCCTCGACAACGAAAAAGCCCCGCAGATAGCGGGGCCTTTTTTCAGACACTTTATTACGATGCTTAGATGTTGGCGTCGAGGAAAGCAGCCAACTGCGACTTCGACAGTGCGCCGACCTTGGTCGCTTCAACGTTGCCGTTCTTGAACAGCATCAGGGTCGGGATACCGCGCACGCCATGCTTGGCCGGGGTTTCCTGGTTCTCGTCGATGTTCAGCTTGGCAACGGTCAGCTTGCCTTTGTAGGTTTCTGCAATCTCGTCCAGGACAGGAGCGATCATTTTGCAAGGGCCGCACCATTCAGCCCAGTAGTCGACCAGCACAGCGCCTTCGGCCTTCAGTACATCGGCCTCGAAGCTAGCGTCGCTAACGTGTTTGATAAGATCGCTGCTCATGGAAGTCTCCAGGTTGTAAGCAAAAAAACGTGGCCCATCATAGCTGCCCTTCCCCCGTTCAGGAAGCTGCAGATGATTGAGTCTCGCTATGGTGGCGCATGAGTTTGGGTATAGCTCAATTCGTGCACCTCGGGAGTATTCGCCTGCAGCTTGCACCATCGCGGTGCGTATCCGCGCACATCTCATTTCCTGCAAGACCCTGAAAAAACGTGGCCTGCAACCGATAAAAAGGTGTGTTGGCACAGGCCGTGCTCTATCGAATCGCAGAAAATATTTCAGCCGATTCGGAGTCTTACCATGACCAAGCGCTACAGCGCCCTCCTCGCCGCCCTGTTTGCCAGCCTGATGCTGAGCCAGGCGCCCGCCCGCGCCGACGGCCTGGAGGATGTAGTCAAACGCGGCGTCCTCAAGGTGGCCGTGCCCCAGGACTTCCCGCCGTTCGGCTCGGTGGGACCGGACATGAAACCCCGTGGCCTGGATATCGATACCGCGAAACTGCTGGCCGACCAGCTCAAGGTCAAGCTTGAACTGACACCGGTCAACAGCACCAACCGCATCCCTTTCCTCACCACCGGCAAGGTCGACCTGGTGATTTCCAGCCTCGGCAAGAATCCCGAGCGCGAGAAAGTGATCGATTTCTCCAGCGCCTATGCGCCGTTCTACTTGGCAGTGTTCGGCCCGCCGGAGGCCGACATCAAGGACCTGGGCGACCTCAAAGGCAAGACGATCAGCGTCACCCGTGGCGCCATCGAAGATATCGAGCTGAGCCAGGTGGTCCCCGCAGGCGTGACGATCAAACGCTTCGAGGACAACAACTCGACCATTGCCGCCTACCTAGCCGGCCAGGTCGATCTGATCGCCAGCGGCAATGTGGTGATGGTGGCGATCAGCGAGAAAAACCCCAAACGCGTGCCTGCACTGAAAGTGAAGCTCAAGGATTCGCCAGTCTACGTCGGGGTGAACAAGAACGAGCCCGCCTTGCTGGGCAAGGTCAACCAGATTCTGGCGACCGCGAAGACTGACGGTGCGCTGGAAAAAAATGCCCAGACCTGGCTGAAAGAGCCCCTGCCAGCCGACCTCTGATCGTCGCCCGGGAGCTTTAATATGGCTTATCAGTTCGACTTTCTGCCGGTGGTGCACAACACCGATCTGCTGTTGCGCGGGGCGCTGTTCACCCTTGAGCTGACGGCCATTGGCGCAGTGCTCGGCGTCGGCCTTGGCATTGTCGGAGCGCTGGTGCGGGCGTGGAACATCCGGCCGTTTTCGGCGATTTTCGGGGTCTACGTCGAGCTGATCCGCAATACGCCGTTTCTTGTGCAGCTGTTTTTCATCTTCTTCGGGCTGCCATCCCTGGGCCTGCAGATTTCCGAATGGCAGGCTGCGGTGCTGGCAATGGTGATCAATTTGGGGGCGTATTCCACCGAAATCATCCGCGCCGGCATCCAGGCAATTCCACGGGGACAACTGGAAGCCGCCGCAGCGCTGGCGATGAGCCGGTTCGAAGCGTTTCGCCATGTGGTCCTGCTGCCTGCCCTGGGCAAGGTCTGGCCGGCCCTCAGCAGCCAGATCATTATTGTCATGCTCGGCTCGGCGGTTTGCTCGCAGATCGCCACGGAAGAGCTGAGTTTTGCCGCCAACTTCATTCAATCGCGTAACTTCCGCGCCTTCGAAACCTACGCCCTGACCACGCTGATCTACCTGTGTATGGCGCTGATGATCCGCCAATTGCTGAACTGGATCGGTCGTCGCTTTATTTCGAGGAGCAGCCAATGAGCGATTTCACCCTCTGGGACATCGTGCGCAACCTGCTCACGGGACTGCAATGGACACTGGCGCTGTCACTGGTGGCGTTCATTGGCGGCGGGGTGGTCGGCCTGCTGGTCATGGTCATGCGCATCTCGAAGAAACCCCTGCCGCGCAACATTGCGCGCACCTACATCGAACTCTTCCAGGGCACACCGCTACTGATGCAGCTGTTCCTGGTATTTTTCGGCGTGGCGCTGGCGGGGGTGGAAATCTCTGCGTGGATGGCTGCGGCCGTCGCCCTGACGCTGTTTACCAGCGCTTACCTGGCAGAGATCTGGCGTGGCTGCGTGGATTCGATCCCCAATGGCCAGTGGGAAGCCTCGTCGAGCCTGGCGCTCAACCCGCTGGAGCAACTGCGCTACGTGATCCTGCCGCAGGCACTACGCATTGCCGTCGCACCCACGGTGGGGTTCTCGGTACAAGTGGTCAAAGGGACCGCGGTCACCTCGATCATCGGCTTCACAGAGCTGACCAAGACCGGCGGCATGCTCGCCAACGCGACCTTCGAGCCATTCATGGTCTACGGCCTGGTCGCCCTCGGTTATTTCCTGCTCTGCTATTCCCTGTCACTTAGCGCGCGCTACCTGGAAAGGAAACTGCATGCCTCTGCTTAGAATTTCCGCCCTGCATAAATACTACGGCGATCACCACGTGCTCAAAGGCATCGACCTGAGTGTTGAGGAAGGCCAGGTGGTGGCAATCATCGGTCGCAGTGGCTCTGGCAAGTCGACCTTGCTGCGCACCCTCAATGGCCTGGAGTCCATCAACGATGGCGTGATCGAAGTTGACGGCGAATACCTCGACGCCGCCCGTGCAGACTTGCGCAGCCTGCGGCAGAAGGTTGGGATGGTATTTCAGCAGTTCAACCTGTTCCCACACCTGACCGTGGGTGAAAACGTGATGCTCGCCCCGCAAGTCGTGCAGAAGGTAGCGAAGGCCAGGGCCCTGGAGCTGGCGCGCGAGATGCTGGAACGGGTCGGCCTTGGGGAGAAATTTGATGCATTTCCTGATCGTTTGTCCGGCGGGCAGCAACAGCGCGTAGCGATCGCCCGGGCCTTGGCGATGTCGCCGAAGGTGTTGCTGTGTGACGAAATCACTTCGGCGCTGGATCCGGAACTGGTGAATGAGGTGCTCAGCGTAGTGCGGCAACTGGCCAAGGAAGGCATGACACTGATCATGGTTACCCATGAGATGCGTTTTGCCCGGGAGGTTGGAGATAAGTTGGTTTTCATGCATTTGGGCAAGGTGCATGAAGTGGGGGACCCGAAAGTATTGTTTGCCAACCCTCAGACGGCGGAGCTGGCGAATTTTATTGGGAACGTCGAGGCGACAGCCTGACGGTTCTTTAGCGTCTGGCAGACTGCCTTCGCGAGCAAGCCATCCGCCACGCCGCAAGCCCCCGCGCCAAAAGATCGCAGTCTTCGATGGCTCCTACGCGTTGGCGTCAGGCTTTGATCGTGGCAGGATGTCGAGGTTATCGACCGAGACTCCCAGACCATGCCGCAATCCCAAGCCAAGAATCTGTCCCTGATCGCCGCAATCGACCTGGGCTCCAACAGCTTTCACATGGTCGTGGCCAAAGCCCAGAACGGCGAAATCCGTATTCTCGAGCGTCTCGGGGAGAAGGTGCAGCTCGCCGCAGGCATCAACGAAGAGCGCCAGCTCAACGAAGAGTCCATGCAGCGTGGGCTAGACTGCCTGAAACGCTTTGCCCAACTGATCAACGGCATGCCCCCGGGCGCCGTGCGGATCGTGGGTACCAACGCCCTGCGCGAAGCGCGCAATCGCAATGAATTCATCCGTCGCGCCGAGGAAATCCTTGGTCACCCGGTGGAAGTCATTTCCGGCCGTGAAGAAGCGCGCCTGATCTACCTTGGCGTGTCCCACACCCTCGCCGACACCCCGGGCAAGCGCCTGGTGGCCGACATCGGCGGCGGCAGTACCGAATTCATCATCGGCCAGCGCTTCGAACCATTGCTGCGCGAAAGCCTGCAAATGGGCTGCGTCAGCTTTACCCAGCGCTATTTCAAGGACGGCAAGGTCACGCCGGCACGCTATGCCCAGGCTTACACGGCGGCGCGACTGGAGATCATGAGCATTGAACACGCCCTGCACCGCCTGACCTGGGACGAAGCCATCGGCTCCTCGGGCACTATTCGCGCCATCGGCCTGGCGCTGAAGGCCGGTGGACATGGCACCGGCGAAGTCAACGCCGAAGGCCTGGCCTGGCTCAAGCGCAAGCTGTTCAAGCTGGGCGACGCCGACAAAATCGATTTCGAAGGCATCAAGCCCGACCGCCGCGCAATCTTCCCGGCAGGCCTGGCGATTCTCGAAGCAATATTCGACGCCCTTGAACTGCAACGCATGGACCACTGTGAAGGCGCACTACGTGAAGGCGTGCTCTATGACCTGCTGGGCCGCCATCATCACGAAGACGTCCGTGAGCGCACCCTCAGCTCTCTGAGGGAGCGTTACCACGTCGACCTGGAACAAGCGGCGCGGGTAGAACGCAAGGCGCTCCATGCTTTCGACCAGGTGGCCGCAGACTGGGACCTGGATGACGGCGTGTGGCGTGAACTGCTGGGCTGGGCGGCCAAGGTCCATGAAGTGGGCCTGGACATCGCCCACTACCATTACCACAAGCACGGCGCCTACCTGATCGAGCACTCGGACCTCGCCGGGTTCTCCCGCGAAGACCAGCAAATGCTCGCACTGTTGGTGCGCGGCCACCGGCGCAACATTCCCCGGGACAAGTTTGCCGAATTCGGTGATGACGGCATCAAGCTGATCCGCTTGTGCGTGCTGCTGCGCTTCGCGATCCTGTTCCATCACATCCGCGGTACCCAGGAAATGCCCCAGGTTGTCCTGCGCGCCAATGGCGATAGCCTGGATGTGTTGTTCCCGGCGGACTGGCTGGATGAAAACCAGCTGACCCAGGCGGATTTTGCGCTGGAAGCGGAGTGGCTGACCCGGGTGGGCTTCACCCTCAACGTCCGGTAATACCCTGTAGGAGCGAGCTTGCTCGCGATGTACGTGAACGATAAAGCTGGCAGCCTGACAACACCCCGCGGC
This sequence comes from Pseudomonas violetae, assembly GCF_023072615.1. GTDB lineage: Bacteria > Pseudomonadota > Gammaproteobacteria > Pseudomonadales > Pseudomonadaceae > Aquipseudomonas > Aquipseudomonas violetae. The sequence goes on along the minus strand of NZ_JAKNRW010000004.1, from coordinate 332,540 downwards.
GCTCTCAGGTTTTTCGCGAGCAAGCTCGCTCCTACAGATTGCTGTGATTGTGATGGCAGCAAAAAAAATGGCGATCCCCAGGGATCGCCATTTTTTATACCCCGTGAGGGTTAACGCACTGCCAGGATCGGACTGCCCAACCGCTCCAGCAACGTCGCCTGCGCACTGCGCGGGTTCTGGTTGCCGGTTGGCGTGTTGCGGATGTAACGGCCGTCCGACTGCAAGCTCCAGCTGTGAGTGTTGTCGGTCAGGTAAAGCTCCAGCTCTTTCTTGACCCGCATGATCAGCTTCTTGCCTTCCACCGGGAAGCAAGTCTCGACCCGCTTGTCGAGGTTGCGCTCCATCCAGTCGGCGCTAGAGAGGAACATCTGCTCTTCCCCGCCATTGAGGAAGTAGAAAACCCGGGTGTGCTCCAGGAAACGTCCGATGATCGAGCGCACGTGGATGTTATGCGAAACCCCGGCGATGCCCGGGCGCAGGCAGCACATGCCGCGCACCACGAGGTCGATGCGCACCCCGGATTGACTGGCCTTGTACAGCGCGCGAATGATCTTTGGATCAGTCAGCGAGTTGAATTTGGCAATGATATGCGCCGGTTTGCCATCAAGGGCGAACTGCGTCTCCCGGGCAATCATGTCGAGCATGCCCTTCTTTAGGGTGAACGGCGCATGCAGCAGTTTCTTCATGCGCAGGGTCTTGCCCATGCCGATCAGCTGACTGAACAGCTTGCCCACGTCTTCACACAGGGCATCGTCGGAGGTCAGCAGGCTGTAGTCGGTGTAAAGACGGGCGTTGGCCGCATGGTAGTTGCCCGTGCCCAAGTGGGCGTAGCGCACGATCTCCCCGGCCTCGCGACGCAGGATCAGCATCATCTTGGCGTGGGTCTTGAATCCGACCACGCCATAGATCACTACCGCACCGGCCGCTTGCAGGCGGCTGGCCAGCTGCAGATTGGACTCTTCATCGAACCGCGCCCGCAGCTCGATCACCGCGGTGACTTCCTTGCCGTTACGAGCGGCATCCACCAGCGCGTCGACGATTTCCGAGTTGGCACCGGAGCGGTACAGCGTCTGGCGTACGGCCAATACATGCGGGTCTTTCGCCGCCTGGCGCAACAGGTCGACCACCGGAGTGAACGACTCGAACGGGTGCAGCAACAGGATGTCCTGCTTGCTGATCACGCTGAAGATGTTCTCGCTGTTCTGCAGCAATTTCGGGATCTGCGGCGTGAACGGTAGATATTGCAGCGCGCGCTGGCTGTCGAGGCCGGTGATGCTGAACAGACGGGTCAGGTTGACCGGCCCGTTGACCTGATACAGCTCGGTCTCGTGCAGGTTGAACTGCTTGAGCAGGTAGTCTGAAAGGTGTTTGGGGCAAGTGTCGGCCACTTCCAGTCGCACCGCATCACCATAACGACGGGAGAACAGCTCACCGCGCAGCGCCCGGGCCAGGTCTTCGACGTCTTCGGTGTCGACCGCAAGGTCGGCGTTGCGGGTCAGGCGAAACTGGTAGCAACCCTTCACCTTCATGCCCTGGAACAGATCATCGGCATGCGCGTGAATCATCGACGACAGGAAGACGTAGTTGTCGCCGGAACCGCCAACCTCCTCCGGCACCTTGATCACTCGCGGCAGCAGGCGCGGAGCAGGGATGATCGCCAGGCCAGAGTCGCGGCCAAACGCATCGATGCCTTCGAGTTCGACGATGAAGTTCAGACTCTTGTTCACCAGCAACGGGAACGGGTGAGTCGGGTCGAGGCCGATCGGCGTGATAATCGGCGCAATCTCGTCGCGGAAGAATCGGCGCACCCAGGTCTTGATCTTGGTGGTCCAGTGACGGCGACGAATGAAGCGGACCTGATGTTTCTCCAGCTCCGGCAACAGAATATCGTTGAGAATCGCGTACTGGCGGTCGACGTGGCCATGCACCAGCTCGCTGATGCGCGCCAGCGCCTGATGCGGTTGCAAACCATCGGCGCCCGCCTGTTCACGGGCGAAGGTAATTTGCTTCTTCAGGCCGGCCACACGGATCTCGAAAAACTCGTCCAGGTTGCTGGAGAATATCAGCAGGAATTTCAGCCGCTCCAGCAACGGATAGGACTCATCCAGCGCCTGTTCCAGCACGCGAATGTTGAACTGCAGCTGCGAAAGCTCGCGATGGATGTACAGGCTGCTGTCATCCAGGCCGGGAATGGCAATCACCGGTGCCGCCACAGCGGCTTCGACCACCACTGCAGGTGGAGCGGGCTCAAGCTCCGGCGGTGTCTCGGCGATTTGCTCCACCACGGGTTGAGCATCTTTTACGGCAACTTCAGTGAGTCCTTCGGTATTCATGGAATGTTCCTGGGAGGGCTATTTTTGCTCTCGTAACAATTGAGCGGCACGGACGGCAAAGTAGGTGAGGATGCCATCGGCGCCTGCGCGTTTAAAAGCGGTCAGGGATTCGAGTATTACCCCCTCGCTCAACCAGCCATTCTGGATCGCCGCCATATGCATGGCGTATTCGCCGCTGACTTGATAAACAAACGTCGGCACTTTGAATTCTTCTTTGACCCGCAACAGGATGTCCAGATACGGCATGCCCGGCTTGACCATGACCATGTCTGCGCCTTCTGACAAGTCCGCCGCCACTTCGTGCAGGGCCTCGTTGCTGTTCGCCGGGTCCATCTGGTAGGAGGCCTTGTTGGCCTTGCCCAGGTTCAATGCGGAACCCACCGCATCGCGGAAGGGACCGTAGTAGGCGCTGGCATATTTCGCCGAGTAGGCCATGATCCGCACGTTAACGTGATCGGCCAGTTCCAGCGCCTCGCGGATCGCCTGGATACGTCCGTCCATCATATCGGATGGAGCGACCACCTGGGCGCCGGCTTCGGCATGGGACAGCGCCTGGCGGACCAATGCATCGACGGTAATGTCGTTCTGCACGTAGCCTTCTTCATCAAGAATGCCGTCCTGGCCGTGGGTGGTGAACGGATCCAGGGCCACGTCGGTGATGACACCCAGGTCTGGAAACTGCGCACGTAACGCGCGAGTGGCGCGCTGGGCAATGCCGTCAGGGTTCCAGGCTTCAGCCGCGTCCAAGGATTTGAGCGCCGGGGGCGTAACCGGAAACAGTGCCACCGCAGGAATACCCAGCTCGACCCACTTGGCGGCTTCTTCAAGCAACAGATCAATGGTCAGGCGCTCGACGCCCGGCATCGACGCGACCGCTTCGCGACGATTCTCACCGTCCAGCACAAACACCGGAAGGATCAGGTCGTCGACGGTCAGAACGTTTTCACGAACCAGCCGACGCGAGAAATCATCACGACGATTGCGTCGCAGGCGAGTGGCTGGAAACAGGCGGTTGGCGGGGGTAAAGCTCACGGCAGACTCCTGAGCCCGCGCTGGCGGGCGAGCGTGACAGTTATAAGCTGCCATTATGACCGTCGTATTACAGTTATGTGCACCCCTGTGACAGGTAGTCACATTCCATTGTCCTTGTAGGAAATCTTCACGTCGAGACACATTTGGACACTTTCATGAATGTGCTCGAAGGGTTAGGCTGCGCGTTCATTTCGCCAGCACCCAGACAATGCTCCAGCAATTTCTTCAGGAATTTGGGTATTTCGCCCTTTTTCTCGGCACGTTTTTCGAAGGCGAAACCATCTTGGTGCTCGCGGGCTTCCTTGCGTTCCGCGGATACATGGACATCAAGATCGTTACGATAGTCGCATTCTGTGGCAGTTATGCGGGCGATCAGCTGTGGTATTTCCTCGGCCGCAAGCACGGGCGCAAATTGCTGGCGCGCAAGCCGCGCTGGCAGATGATGGGCGATCGAGCGCTGGAGCATATCCGCAAGCACCCGGACATCTGGGTCCTGAGTTTCCGCTTCGTCTATGGATTGCGCACGGTGATGCCCGTGGCGATCGGCCTGTCGGGCTATCCACCGGCACGCTATCTGCTGCTGAACGGGATTGGCGCGGCGATCTGGGCTTCGGCACTGGCGGCAGCCGCGTATCATTTTGGTGCAGTGCTGGAAGGTATGCTCGGCAGCGTCAAGAAGTATGAGCTGTGGGTGCTTGGCGCCCTGTTGGTACTGGGCGTGGGCCTATGGCTGCGCCGGCGCTTCAAGAATGCCCAATTGGCGAAGAAGGTCTACGCCGACGAGCAGGCGCTGAAAGCTGAACAGGCCAAGTCTGCAGCCCCCAAGACGCCCATCAAGTGAAACGCTCCCTGCACAAGTAGTGACCCCTTGTGCACACCGATCCGCAGCCGGTATCCCTTGCTCTGCGCCCTGCGCGCGTCGTCCCGCAATGGCGAGCAGAACCGCACGTTGACCCATAGCGGTTTCCAACTCGCACCCCAAAGATCACCGGCTCGTTATCGTCCACTGCCTGGAACGAGCTACATAAACGATTCCAAATAATGAACACCCTGGTGTCGTTGCGATCCATGTAGAAGCCCTTCTACCCATGGTAAGCCCGATAATTGGGCGGCGTGCCTGGTTGTAACCGCAAGTTATCCCTATGGCAACGAGTGAAAAATTAGTGGACATTTAACGCCATGAATAAGGAGAAAAGCCCATGAGCAAAAAAATTGCAGTGATCCTTTCCGGCTGTGGCGTCTACGACGGCGCCGAGGTCCACGAGAGTGTGATCACCCTGTTGCGACTGGACCAGCGTGGCGCTCAGGTGCAGTGTTTCGCCCCCGACATCTCACAGTTGCACGTGATCAATCACCTCACGGGCGAGGAAATGCCCGAGTCACGCAACGTGCTGGTTGAATCGGCGCGGATCGCCCGCGGAAATATCAAGGACATCCGCGAGGCCAGCGTCGAGGACTTCGACGCGCTGATCGTACCAGGCGGATTCGGCGCAGCGAAGAACCTGTCGAACTTCGCCATCGAAGGTGCCGGCTGTACCGTGCAACCTGACGTTCTGGCGCTGACTGAAGCCTTTGCCGAGGCTGGCAAGCCGGTCGGCCTGATCTGCATCTCGCTCGCCCTGGCGGCGAAGATTTATGGCCCCGGTGTGACCTGTACCATCGGCAACGATGCCGATACCGCCGCAGCCATGAACAAAATGGGTGCTACCCATACCGAGTGCGCCGTTACCGAAATTGTCGAAGACAAGGCGCGCAAACTGGTGAGCACTCCGGCCTACATGCTGGCGCAGTCGATCAGTGAAGTGGCTTCCGGCATTAACAAATTGGTAGATCGCGTGCTTGAGCTGACCCACGAAAACGACGTGTAACGCAGGCATAAGTGTGGGTATGGGCAGGCTCGCTCCCACAGGGGTTCGCCCACTGGGTTAGTGTCAGGTTCGAGGCGGGCTCAGGGCTGGCGGGTAAGTCGAGTCAGGATCCGGTCCAGCGCATTGGCGAACGCTTGCTTCTCACGTTCGCCAAAGGGCGCTGGCCCGCCGCTCATCTGACCTTGTTCACGCAGGTCGGTGAACAGGTTGCGCACTGCCAGCCGGTCGCCCATGTTCTGCGCGTCAAACTCCTTGCCTCGCGGATCCAGCACGGTGACGCCATTCTTCACTAATCGGTCGGCCAGCGGGACGTCGCTGCAGATCACCAGTTCGCCCGGCACTGCGTGTTCCACCAGGTAGTCGTCCGCAGCATCCGGGCCGCTGGGCACTACGATCAATTTCACCAGCGACAGGCCCGGCTTGATTTGCGGCTGGCCAGCCACCAGCACCACCTCAAACTGGCGCTTGAGAGCGAACTTCACTACCAGGTCCTTGGCCGCCCGGGGGCAAGCATCCGCATCGATCCATACGCGCATCAGTTTTCACCTCTTTCATAAAAATCGCGAGCGGCGCATTCCTGTGGGAGCGGGCCTGCTCGTTATAGTGAGCGCAGCGAATGCTCTCAAGAGACTAGAACCCGACGTTTCTGCGCAAACCAGCTACGCCCATACAGCACGATAATCGCAATGATCGCCACAGCCTGGGCAGTCAATGAATACGCATCAGCGTGAATGCCCAGCCAGTCGAAGTCAAAGAATGGCACCGGACGCGTGCCGAAAATCCCCGCCTCCTGCAGCGCCTTGACGCCATGGCCCGCGAAAACCACTGACAGGGCACACAACAGCGCAGCATTGATGCTGAAGAACAACGTCAGCGGCAATTTCGCCGAGCCGCGCAGGATCACCCATGCCAGGCCTACCAGCAACACCAGCGCCGTGACGCCGCCTGCGAGCACGGCGTTATGACCGGCAGGCCCTGCCTGCAGCCACAGGGTTTCGTAGAACAGGATCACTTCGAACAACTCGCGATAGACCGAGAAGAACGCCAGGATTGCAAACCCGAATCGTCCACCGCCGCCCACCAGACTGCTCTTGATGTAATCCTGCCAGGCAGCCGCGTGACGACGATCGTGCATCCACACGCCGAGCCACAGCACCATCACACTGGCGAACAACGCGGTGGCTCCTTCGAGCAATTCGCGCTGCGAGCCGCTGACGTCGATGACATAGGCGGCCAGGCCCCAGGTGGCAAGACCGGCCAGCAGCGCCAGGCCCCAGCCGACGTTGACGCTGCGTACCGCTGATTGCTGGCCGGTGTTGCGCAGAAATGCGAGGATCGCCGCCAGCACCAGGATCGCTTCGAGGCCTTCGCGCAGCAAAATCAACAGCCCGGAAATATAGCTCAGGGACCAGCTCAAGCCATCGCTGCCCAACAGGCCGGCAGACTCTTTCAACTTGGCTTTCGCCGATTCCAGGCGTTGCTGGGCCTGGGCCACTGACAAGCCATCCTGCAAGGATTGGCGGTAGGCCATCAGGGATTTTTCGGTGTCTTTGCGTACGTTGGCATCGACATTGTCCAGGGAACTCTCGACCAGCTCAAAACCTTCCAGGTATGCCGCTACCGACAAGTCATAAGCCTGATCGTGATCCCCCGCCCGGTAGGCGGCGATGCTCTTATCCAGAGTCGCCGCTGTGTAATCGAGCAGTTGCGCCGGGCCGCGCTTGACCTGCGGCGGCTGAGCGCGCTGCACACGGTAGGTTGCGGCCGCCTGCGAGCCTTCGGCGGCGTGCACTTCAGCGGGAGTCTGACGGGCCAGTTCGGCAATGTTGTAGGTCTTTTCAGCAGCGGCAGCAGCCGGGGCGGCGCTGAAGCCGGCAATGTAGGTTGCCAGGTCCCAGCGCTGACGATCATCCAGTTGATCGGCGAACGCCGGCATGTCGGTGCCTTCGATCCCAAGGCCCAGGGTGCTGTAGATCGCGTAGAGGCTCAGGTGATCCATGCGCGCGCTATCGCGCAGATTCGACGGTGGCGGCGTCAGGCCGACCCCTGCCGGGCCATCGCCGGCTCCCGCGTCACCATGGCACACCGAGCAATGCTGAACGTACAACGGCGCGCCACGGGTCGGATCCGGGGTAATGATCGGTGCCTGGCTAATTTCATAGGCCGCCGCCAGTTTTGCCGCGAGTTGCCGGGACTGGCGAGCCACATCGGCTCCATCCTGACGCTCGATAATGGCATTGCGCAGCGAACTGACGCCCTGCACCAACGGGACTTGCTCCGGTTTGGCCGACATTGTGGCGATCAGGCCTTGCACCGCCTTGATCGAATCAAGCTGATCACGATATCTGGATTCTTTGACGACCTTGCCTGCCTGCACCGTTTGCGGGTAATCCGCAGCGATGTAATCGAGCCCATGCAGCGCCTGTGGCGCACCGTCCACGGTGTCGGCCAGCAATCGGCTGCTGCAAAGGACTGCCAGGGGGATCAACAGCCAAGCCAGGAATCGCGACGGGGCAATCATGAATGAGTCTCAGTAGGAAATACGAAGTTACACATTGTTCACTTCGAATGAGATTCACTCAAGCTTTGTTAGCTGGTTTGTTAGCAATTGTTTGCTGGCATACAACTGCTGCGTCCGAACGCCGTCAGGGTCGGAGGCGGCCTTCGGCAGTTGCTATAGGAGAACTTAACAAGAAGGCGACCCTGAGGTCGCCTTCTTCGCTGCGAGGGGTTTTACGCTGCGGCTTTGCGCAACGTCGCCATGAAGGCTGCTGCGCCGATGAACAAGCCGGCAAACGTACGGTTCATACGCTTCTGCTGCTGCGGAGTACGCAGCATGCGCAACACCTTGGACGCCAGACCGGTGTAACCGGCCATGACGATCAAGTCGACGCAGACCATGGTGGCACCGATCACTGCATACTGGATCAGCAGCGGCGCATGGGGGTCAATGAACTGCGGAAGCACCGCCAGCATGAACACCAGGGCCTTGGGATTGCTGATGTTCACCAGGAAACCACGGAACACCAGGGCCATCGGCTTGCCGATCTGGCGAACCGCTGCATCGTCGCTCATGTCACTGGGCAGTGCGCGCCATTGCTTGACCGCAAGGAAAACCAGGTAGGCCACGCCAAACCACTTGATCGCATAGAACGCCGTGGCCGAGGCAGTGAGGATCGCGCCGACACCGGCACCCACGATGGCAATTTGTACCACCAGGCCGATCTGCAGGCCGAGGGCGTTCCAGTAACCGCGCCAGAAGCCGTATTGCAGGCCACTGGACATCGACGCAATGGCGCCGGCACCGGGAGACAGGCTAATCACCCAGCAGGCCGCAAAGAACGCCAGCCATGTTTGAAGCTCCATCGCACACCTCGATTCAGAACCTTGTGACAGACGTCTAAGTTAATGCGGCTCTGGGCTGCTGGCCATAGATTTTTACAGGATGTGTAAGGTTTTCGGCCCCCATCGCGACCAGGCTCGCTCCCACAGGGACTGCACAATTCCGGTGAGAGTGAGCCTGCTCGCGATGGGGCGCTCAGACAATCGAAGATTTACTTCTCGAACCCGCTCGAAGGAAACACGTCACTTCCCCGCCACCGCCGAACCGAACGCTGGAAGAACAGGCTGTTGGGCACTTGCACCATGGCACTACCGGTGCCCAGTTCTTCGGCTTCGATCAAGGTGGTGTAGAGCAGATTGATAGCGATCACCCGCCCCTTCACGCCAGGCTTGTCGGTGGTATCGACCAGTTCAACCACGTCGCCAATGCGAAACGGCCCCACGGTGAAGATCAGAATCGCGCACAGCAAGTTGGACAGCACGCTCCACATCGCAAAGAACGCCACGGCGGCGACCGCAACAAAACCGGACAATGCCGTCCACAGCACAGTGGCGGACACGCCCAGGCGCTCCAGCACAAAAATCAGCGCACTGCCCATGATCAGCCAGCGCAGGCCGCCCCGCAGCGGGAGCAACAGCTGCGGGGGAAACGGGTAGCGCTCACCCAGCCGATTCAGGCATTTGGCAACAAAGCGCTGGGCGAAGTAACCCGCCAGCAGAATCAGCAGGATCTGCAACACAAGCCACAACGGCTCGATCCACATGGCTGACAGCGGCAGCCGGAAGGCCTCCATCAGGACAACGCCTCCAGCTCCGCCTGCATGCTTTCGAGCAACTCGAGGGCTTCCATCCAGGACTCCTCGAGTTCGGCTTCACGCACTTTGAGCTTTGCCTGCTCAGCCAGCAGGTCACGCAAATCATTTTTGCGCGCGGGTTCGTAGATATCGCTGTCGCCAAGGCTGACGTCGATCTTCGCCAACTTTTCGTGCAGCTTGCCCAGTTCGGCTTCGAGCTTGTCGGCCTCGCGCTTGTGCGGCGCTAATTGCTGACGCAATGCAGCGGCAGCCTGGCGCTGGGCTTTCTTGTCGGTCTTGTCCGGATTGACCGGCGTGTTGCTGACCGGCGCGTTGCGCTGGCGATAGTCCACCAGCCAACGGGTGTAGTCGTCCAGATCGCCGTCGAATTCCTCGACCTTGCCATCGGCTACCAGATAGAAATTGTCGGTGGTGCTTTTGAGCAGATGGCGGTCGTGGGAGACCACCAATACCGCACCACTGAATTCCTGCAGGGCCATGGTCAACGCCAGGCGCATTTCCAGGTCAAGATGGTTGGTTGGTTCGTCGAGCAGCAGCAGGTTCGGCCGATCCCATGCGATCAATGCCAGGGCAAGACGAGCTTTCTCGCCGCCGGAAAAGTTCAGCACTGGCTCGTCGATGCGTGCACCGCGAAAATCGAAACCTCCGAGGAAGTCCCGCAGCGTCTGCTCGCGCTCGGTGGGCGCCAGGCGCTGCAGGTGCAGCAACGGGCTGGCCTTGGCGTCCAGGGAGTCCAACTGATGCTGGGCAAAGTAACCGACGACGGTATTTTCACCGCGGGTCAGTCGACCGGCCAAGGGTTCGAGCTCACCCGCGAGGTTCTTGATAAGGGTCGACTTACCGGCGCCGTTGGGCCCGAGCAAACCGATGCGCGCGCCAGGGGTCAGTTGCAGCTTGACCTTCTCCAGCACGGTTTTTTCGCCGTAGCCCAGACGGGCATCGGACAGATCGATCAGCGGGCTGGAAATCTTCGTCGACTCACGGAAAACGAAGTCGAACGGCGAATCGACATGGGCCGCCGACAACTCTTCCATCCGCTCCAGCGCCTTGATCCGGCTCTGGGCCTGACGGGCCTTGGTGGCCTGGGCCTTGAAGCGCGCGATGTAGCTTTCCATGTGCGCACGCTGCGCCTGCTGCTTCTCGTAGGCCTGCTGTTGCTGGGCCAGGCGTTCGGCGCGCGCACGCTCGAAGGCGGTGTAGCCACCGCGATACAGGGTGATCTTGCGCTGATCGACATGGGCCACGTGGTCGACCACGGCGTCGAGGAAATCCCGGTCGTGGGAGATCAGCAACAAGGTGCCGGGATAACTCTTTAGCCATTCCTCGAGCCAAATGATGGCGTCAAGGTCCAAGTGGTTGGTGGGTTCGTCGAGCAGCAACAGGTCCGAGGGACACATTAGTGCCTGCGCCAGGTTCAGGCGCATCCGCCAACCACCGGAGAAATCCCCGACCTGCCGATCCATCTGTTCGTTGGTGAACCCAAGGCCGGCCAGCAGCTTGCGAGCCCGGGCATCGGCGGTGTAGCCGTCGGCACTGTCGAGCTCCGAGTGCAGGCGGGCCTGAGCCGCACCGTCATGGGCCGCTTCCGCTGCCGCGAGGTCACGCTGCACCTCACGCAGGCGCAGGTCGCCATCGAGCACATAGTCGACCGCAATGCGTTCGAGCGTCTCGATTTCCTGGCGCATGTGGGCGATGCGCCAGTCGGCCGGCAGGAAGCAGTCACCCGAGTCAGGGTGCAGCTCACCCCGAAGCAGGGCGAACAGGCTCGATTTGCCGGCGCCGTTGGCACCGATGAGGCCGGCTTTGTGGCCGGCGTGCAGGGTCAGCTCGGCGTCTTCTAGCAGACGTTGCGGGCCACGCTGTAAAGTCAGGTTCTGAAGTCGAATCATAATGGCGGCGGAGTCTACCAGCTTCGCTCGCAACTGGCGCGAGTAGCACTATGTCCTCTGACCTGTGGAGCTTTTCCCTTGACGCATATGCCCGGCCTGGCGCCGAGCGGACGTGCCTGCAACTGCAATCGGCAGGTGCGAATGTATGCCTGCTTCTTTGCGGGTTGTGGCTGGAGCACCGAGGGGTGGTATGTAACGCACCGCGATTGCGGCAACTGCAGGAGGTGGCCGAACGCTGGGATGCAGGCGTGATACAGCCGCTTCGTGCATTACGCGGCCAATGGAAAGCCGGCGCAGCTGACGACACCGATCTCAATTCCCTGCGTGAAAAAGTGAAGGCGTTGGAACTTGAAGGCGAGCGGGTTCTTTTGTTGCGACTGGAAAAAACCGCGCAGCAGTGGCCGCAGAATGACAAGGCCGGATCAACGGCCTGGCTGGAAGGTGTCGCGGCGGACACCACCAACGTTGGCCGCGACGCGCTGCATCAGCTGCGCGTCGCGGTGACCGGCACTTAGGAAGCGCTGGTTGGGGTAGTGCCTGGGTTCGACGCCGACGCTGGCGTTGGCGCCGCTGCGGTGGTCGAAGTGCTGGCTGTGGTTGGCGAAGCCGAGGTCGACGATGATGCAGGCGCTGCCGGCTTGGCAGCAGGCGTCGGAGCCGGCTTCGCAGCAGCGGGTTTTTTCACTGCTGGTTTGGCGGCAGTTTTTGCAGCGGCTGGTTTCGCAGCGGAGGCCGGTTTGGCGGCAACTGCAGGTTTTGCAGCGGCCGTTTTAACGGCAGGTTTGGCCGCAGTTTTTGCGGCTGGCTTAGCTGCAGGTTTCGCAGCGGCCGTTTTAGCAGCAGGTTTGGCTGCTGCGGTTTTTGCTGCAGCCGGTTTGGCAGCGGCAGTTTTCGCGGCAGGTCTTGCAGGCGCTTTTGCAGCAGCGGTTTTCGCCGCCGGCTTGGCTGCTGGTTTTGCCGCAGCAGTTTTGGCAGCTGGCTTGGTAGCAGGTTTGGCTGCGACCGATTTAGCAGCCGGCTTGGCAGCACTGGCAGCCACAGGCTTTTTAACGGCAGCTTTCACCGGTGCTTTTGCAGCGGGTTTTGCAGCAGGCTTGGCCGGTGCTTTTGCACCAGTCGATTTGGCTGCGTCTTTCTTGGCAGGTACCGCAGCAGGCTTGGCCGAACGCAGGGACAACACCTTGCCGACAGCCTCTTGAACACGACCGACACCCTGGGCCAGTTTCAGGCTTTCCTGAGCATCGCGCTTGAGTTGCAGGATGTAGTTGCGGGTCTCGGACTGACGATCCTTGAGGGCATCGAGCAGGTCCTCAAGTTCCTTCACTCCACTCTTGGCTTTGGCTTGCGCCTTCGCCTTGCCGGCCGCCGCAGCGTCCTGCAATTTGGTACGGGATTTGTGCAATTTTTCCTGCGCTTTTCCGCGCTGTTTTTCCAGTTTGGCGAGCAGTTTTTCAGCATCAGCCAAGGCTTGCGAACAAGCGGTTTCCAAATGCTCGAGCAAACTGCCCGACAATTGTTGGAGTAAGTGCAACGGAGTATTTACAGGCTTCTTGGTGGCCGACATGGTTTACCTCCTGGCTGACGTGGGTGCGGCTCATACTAGACCTCTGCAGACACCGCCGCTAGGGCATGTTGACAGTATCGAAAGCGTTGCGTTGCAACGGACGGCAAAACTTATTCTCCAGCGTAAAAGCAGTTCACCGTTCATGCCATTCACACTGGCATAATCGGCCGCATCTCAGGCCGGAGAGTGCCCATGTCGCGTTATCTTTTTTTATCGTTGTGCGTGTTTTTTTCAGCGGCTCAGGCTGCGGAAGAAACCACCGAAACCGACGCTCACGATCTTGCCTACAGCCTGGGTGCGAGCCTCGGGGAACGCCTGCGCGAAGAGATGCCTGAGCTTCAACTGCAGGCACTGCTCGACGGCTTGCAGCAGGCCTATCAGGGTAAAACCCTGGCACTGAAAAACGAGCAGATCGAGAAGATCCTGGCTGCACACGAAGCGCAAATTGCCGAGCCACCGGCACTGCCGCGCAGCGAAATTGCCCTCGTCAAAGAACAGCGTTTTCTTACCGAGGAAAAGGCTCGGCCAGGCGCTCGTGAAATCGCCGACGGCATCCTGCTGACAGAACTCGCGGCAGGTGACGGCGCAAAGGCCGGTCCGAACGGCAAGGTACAGGTGCTGTACATCGGACGCCTGCCCGACGGCACGGTGTTCGATCAGAACAGACAGCCGCAGTGGTTCAGCCTGGACAGCGTGATCTCAGGCTGGCGTACTGCGCTGCAGAATATGCCGGTGGGCGCGAAATGGCGGCTGGTGATTCCATCGGCGCAAGCCTATGGCGCCGACGGTGCTGGCGACCTGATTGCGCCATTCACGCCACTGGTATTCGAGGTGGAATTACGCGGCGCGAAAGGCTGAATTCCAGGCACAAAAAACGGCGCGCCGAGCGCACCGTTTTTCAAGTCCTGCACGAAGAGGTTCAGGCCTGAACCGGATCTTCTTCCTTGTGCGCAGTGTGCAACACTTCGATCAGGCAGTCTTCCAATTCGAAGCGCTCGTGCAACAAACCACCAAGTTCCTTGAACTTCTCTGCCACGCATTTGCCAGCGTCGCACAGGTCGTTGAACGCAAGCAGCTTTTCAGTGATGACGTCGATTCGCGGGTAAAGGGTCTCGGCCAGTTCCAGCCCACGCTTGTCATTGAAGGCCTTAGCCTCCCCTGTCAGCTGTTCGTATATCTCGAAATGCCCGGCTGAAACGTAATCGACCAGCACACCGCAGAACTCCTGCAAAGGCTTGCGGTTTTCGCTAAGCGCCTCGGGCTTTTCGCCGAGACCATCATAAGCCCGCACCAGTTCGTGACGCTCCTGCAACCAGCGATCGATCAGCAGATGCACTCCACCCCATCGTTCTTGAGCATTCTGACAACTTTCGAGCATGGTGATCTCTCTTCCCTTGTGGGTCATGCTGCTCTACACCTGTCACGCACTTGAAGGTCAAGGATCGATCAGGCAGAGCGTCATTCGAGCAACATAATTCCAATGACACGTGCGGGCCAGATTATGCCCGCGCGACTGTGGCTTCAAGGTACGCAGGAGATAAAGTTCATACAAGTGTTTAATCGCGCACCAGACTTCGCTGCGACGACTCACCGCCGAGTGGTCGCCGTAAGGTGGTCCACAGAAGTCCGAGTGGTTGATAAACAACCACAATTGTCACCGCAAAGAAGAACAGCAGACTCCACTCCGGGATGCTCAGGTCGAACAGCGTCCAGGAAATCTCGGCACAATCGAAGGTACCTTCGAACATCAGTTTCACTGCACCCGGCCAGGTTGTGCTGGCAAAAGCCTCGGCCAGAGTCGTCGAGCAGTCGTCCAGGTGATGCAGCGGATCGCTCTGTAGCAAGACTTGACGCCATGCTATGACCGTTCCCGCCAGACTGCAGATCAACACCAACAACCAATACACCAGCGTACCCGCACGCTCAGGGCCATGCACTGAAGCAGACAGGCACAGCCCCGTGAGCAACCACAGACAGCCTCGCTGCAGGATACACAGGCCGCACAGCCTGAGGCCGACCGCATATTCCAGGTAATAGGAAATGCCCAACGCCAGGGCACCTGCGACGAAAGCCATGAAGAACAAGGAGCGTGAGCGGGCCAAAGACATGGCATTTCCGTAACAGTAAGAGACAGGCGATTACGTTAGAGGAAAGCGAGCAGACCTTTCAAGGCACTACAGCAGGGAGAGTTCTACAGTGAAGGAGGGAAATACCGACAGGAGTATTAGGATCTGATGTAATCGTCTGTAGGACTAAGCCGTTTGAGCATTTTGAGTGGAATATTCCGACACCGCCAAGGCCGTTTTTTGCGATGAGGGAGCGAGCCCCCTCATCTCAAACACCCACCCAAAATCAACCGTGGACGGGTACCGGCAGCGGTGCCGCCAGCAAGCGTTCATCCAGCAAGCCCAAGCCTTCCTGGAACAGCTGATTGCTGCGCTCGGTATCACCCAATTGCGCCAGCAACCGCGCCAGCTCTGCGCAGGCTTCAGGATTACGCTGCACTCGCAGGCTGCTCTCCAGATAGTCTCGTGCCTTGCCCCACAAACTGCTTTGCAGGCACAGGCGACCCAGTGTCAGGAGCAGGCTCGGATCGGCCGGATGATCCTTGAGCCAGCCCTCGGCAGTTTGCAACTGCCGAACCGGATCGCTGCCGCGGACCAGCCCGTAGAGGCGCGCAAGATGGCTGTTGTAATCACGCTTGAGCGCCGTGCGCAGAATCTCTTCCGCCTCCACCTGGGCACCCAGTTGGCGTAGCTGCTCAGCGTAGGCCAGCACCAGTTGCGGCTCCTGGCGCTGGGCCGACGTCAGCTTCTGCCAGGCTCTATTGAGCGACTGCAGGCCGACGGTGCCGTCCTCTTCACGCTGCGCTGCCAGGGACAGGTTCTCACCCCAGGCTCGACGTTCCAGATCAGCCAGTTCGGCAGATGGCAGCACCTTGTCCTTGCGCAGCTCTGGCAACAGCCGGATCACCGCCGACCAATCGCCCCGTTGTTGATGCAGGCGTTGCAACTGACGCAGCGTCTGGACGTTGTGCGGATGGCGCTCGTGCATGGCTTGCAGCGTCGCCAGGGCACCCTCGGTGTCGCCTCGGTCGGTCTGAAGCTGCGCATGACTCAAGGCAATGGCCAGCTCGGCCTGAGGCTGACGCTCAAGCGCACGCTCGAGCAGATTGTCGCTCTCTTCGTACTTGCCTTGTTCGTTGGCCGCGCGGGCTGCCCCGAGATAGTAGAGCAGCGGTTGGCGCTCGGCTTCCGCAGCTCGGTGCAGGTGACGCTGTGCACTGGCCCAACGGCCCTCTGCCAGATCCAGCTGGCCATGTTCGATTGCAACCTGCACGCGCCGACTGCGATTGCGCCGCGACCAGGGATTGACCACGCCACTGGATGTCATCACCAGCTCGATCAGCGCCTTGATGCCCCAAACTACCAGCCACAAAACGGCTATCAGCGCGAGGGTCGCCCACAGGCTCGATTCGAAACGGAAGCTCTTGTAGGCGACCAGTACGTAGCCGGAATGCTCGGCAATCGCCAGGCCCAGCGCGGCAGCGGCGGCAATCACCAGAAACACGATCACATACAGGCGTTTCATGGCGTGGCCTCCTGCGCGGTGTCAGCGGCAGGCTTGGCCATTGGCTTGACGGAGTCCTCGGCGTTGATGTTGCGTCGCTCCAGATACCCTTGCACCGCGCTCAACGTGCCAGTGAGGTCTGGTGTGACCACGGTCACGGGCTGCTTGCTCAGCTCACTCACCTGCTCAAGCATCACTTTGCTTTGCGGATTGTCCGGGTTGAAGTTGCCCTTGAGCACGTCCCGCGCTTCGGCCAGGGCCTGGGTGTAGACCGGGCCCTGACCATTCAGCGCGGCCCACTGCGCCTGTTCCAGGGCCAGACTCAACGCCAGGCGCACCTGGCTGAGGCTTTGGCCCGCCAGCAATGGGCGAACGTTCTTGTCGGCATTGAAGTCGATGCGGATGTAGCGCGATATCTGATCCCACCACTCAGCCCAGCGGCTGGCGCCGTCGCCATCGGCGGTCAAGCCCAGCAACGACTCGCCACGATCCTTGTACTCAGGCGCCAGTTCGGTGAGGTTGATCACCTGATCGCGCAATGCACCCAATCGCAGGAACAGCCCGGTGCGGTCCGGCTGCTCGGTGCTGCGCAGCGCGACCAGGGTCTTGGCCACCTGCTCGCGGGCAGCAAAGGAGCCCGGGTCGTTCTGCTCTCGCAGAATCTCGTCGGCGCCCTGGACCAGGGCCTGAGCGCTACTGATGTCCTGCAATGCAGACAGACGCAGGCTGGCGAGGCGCAACAAATGCTCGGCCTCCGCCAGGCGCCAGTCCTTGCGGCTGGCACCGAGGACGGTTTCCAGGCGCTGGTTCAGGCGCTGCTGATCACCTTGCAACTGAGCCACCAGGCGACTGCGAGCTTCCAGTTCATCAGCGGGGGGCAGTTGCTCCAGGCGGGCGCTCAGGCGCTGCTCATTGAGTTTCAGGCTCTGCGCCTGATCGCTCAACGCCTGCACCTGGTTCAGTTGCTGTTGGTTATTGGCCTGCAGGTGACGCACCTGCCAGACACCCCAACCGCCGACGGCGATACCGGCCGCGCCCAGCAACAGCGCGACGATTGCCAGGCCATTGCCACGGCGCTGCACAGGTGCAGGTGGCACGGTATCAATCGGATCTTCAACCGGGGCATGCAGCACTGGCTGGACGTCATCTTTTGGCAAGGCTGTTTCGCTCACGTATCCATCCTTTGCATTAGAGAACGGGTTCGGGATGCTCCCGTAACGCCGTCAGCAAAGCCGCGGCACTGGCGCCACGACAATCCACAACTATTTGCGCCCCAGCGGCACGCGCCATTTCGGCGACCCGGGGGCTCGGTACAAACAACGGCAACTGCGCCAATTGCGGCCAGGTATCGCCAGCCAATCGATGCAAGTGCTCAAAACCCTGTCCACTGCTGACCACCAGCCCGTTCAAGCGTTCCGCCCGGATCCGCTCAGGCAGCGTCGCCGGCGGATAGTCTGGCAGCTCGCGACGGTACAACTGCAGATACTCGACACTAGCACCAAGCTCGCGCAAACGCTCAGCGAGCAGCTCGCGCCCGCCCTCTCCGCGCATGATCAGTACCCGCGAAGCAGGTCTGGCGATTGCCTGGCAAAACGCGCCATGCTGGAGCAGTGCTTCGCTGTCATCGCCACCCTTGGGAAAGCTGACATCCAGCCCCTGCTCGCAGAGGATCTGCGCCGTAGCCGCGCCGACGCTGAACCACTTCAACGCAAGGGGCTCGGGCCAGTGCTGGCTGAGCAATTCAACGGCGATTCTGGCGGCTGGCTTGCTGACCACTATCACAGCATCAAAGCGATCCAGAGCCTGGATCACATCGCGCATGTTGGCAGAAACGGGAAGCGGTTCTATATCCAAAAGCGGCAAGCTATTGCTGAAAATTCCCGCCTCAGTCAACACGCTTGCCAGCGCCAGCGACTCATCGGCGGGACGCGTCAGCAACAGCCGCCAGCGAGTCACTCGTGACCTGCCTCGCCATAGACCGCTTTCAGGATGTCATCAGCACCCTGGCTCAAGAGGTCTTCGGCCACTTGCACACCCAGGGACTCGGCTTCGCTGCGTGGAGCACGCGCATCGGCGCTGAGCAGCAGGCCGCCGCTCGGGTCACCCACCAGGCCGCGCAACCAGATCTGCTCGCCTTCAAGTACGGCGTAGCAGGCGATTGGCACCTGGCAGCCGCCATTCAAATGCTTGTTGAGGGCTCGCTCGGCGATGACACGAGTCGCGGTGTCCTGGTGGTGCAATGGCGCCAGCAAGGCCTGGATTTTCGTATCGACGCTGCGGCACTCGATGCCCACTGCGCCCTGGCCGCCGGCAGGCAGGCTGTCGTCGACACTGATGGCAGAGGTGATGCGGTCTTCGAAGCCCAGTCGAATCAGGCCGGCAGCCGCCAGGATGATCGCGTCATATTCACCGGCATCGAGTTTGGCCAGGCGCGTATTGACGTTGCCGCGCAGAAAGCGGATTTCCAAGTCCGGGCGACGAGTCAGCAACTGAGCCTGGCGACGCAGGCTGGAGGTGCCTACGATGCTGCCCTCAGGCAGCTCATCCAGGCTGGCGTAGGTATTGGAGACGAAAGCGTCGCGTGGATCTTCGCGCTCGCAGATACAGAACAACCCCAGGCCTTCGGGGAAATCCATCGGCACATCTTTCATTGAGTGCACGGCGATGTCTGCTTCATTTTCCAGCAGCGCCGTTTCCAGCTCCTTGACGAACAGGCCTTTGCCACCGATTTTCGAGAGCGGCGAGTCGAGCAGCTTGTCGCCGCGACTGACCATTGGCACCAGCGTCACAAGCAGTCCCGGATGGGCCTGCTCCAGGCGGGCTTTGACATATTCGGCCTGCCACAGGGCGAGAGCACTTTTACGGGTGGCGATGCGGATTTCGCGAGAGGACATGGATCAATCCGTACTGAATAGATACGGCGGATAATAACAGCTCAGTCAAATCCACTTTGACTTGTATCAGAAGCGTAGTGGCCTCCCTGGCCTCGAATGTCCTGCAAGCAGCCGGATAAAACGCTTGTGAACCGCGAGTTAAAGCTGTTGCATCATTTTTCGCACGCCCGCCACGTGACGGCGACTGACGATCAGCGCATCACCGTTCAAGCCCTTGAGGTACAGCTGGAAATGGCCAAGAGGGGTACGTTGAAGGCGTTCAATGCGCTCGCGGGCCACCAGAGCATTACGATGGATACGCACGAACCGATCGCCGAATTCATCCTCAAGTGCCTTGAGTGGCTCGTCGAGCAGCACTTCGCCGCCCTCGTGGCGCAAGGTCACGTATTTGTGATCGGCGATAAAATAGACCACCTGCCCCAGCGGGATCAGCTCGATGCCCTTACGGGTTCTGGCGCTGATATGACTTCGCGGACCGCTGCCGGTCTCGGCGGCGGGACGGGTCAGTGCGGCCAACTGGACGCGAGTGGGGCGCTCGGCTTTTTTTAACGCTTCTTGTAAGTGTTCGGTGCGCACAGGTTTCACCAGATAGCCTACGGCGCTGGCCTGTAAGGCTTCCACGGCAAATTCATCGGGCCCTGTGCAAAACACCACGGCGGGCGGGGTTTCGCGCTCGCACAATCTTGCAGCCACCTGCAGGCCATCAAGGCCTGGCATGCCGATATCGAGCAACACGATATCCGGCTTGTGGCTGTCGATCAGTGCCAACGCCTCTTCGCCGTTCGTGGCGCTAGGCTCCAGGACGCTGTATCCCTCGAGTTCGCCAACCATTCGGCTCAGGCGCTCGCGGGCCAAGGGTTCGTCATCAACGATCAGGACATTCATATTGCGCTGGATTCCTGCGTGAGTCTCGCACAAGGATAGCGTAGACAGGTGAAGTGACGTCCGTCACCGCGATCCACGCTAAGACTAGCGCGAGGGCCAAAAAGTGCCGCTGGAACGACGGCTAAATTTTCATCTTCCTGGCAATTGTCAGCCCAGGCCCGCGTTGGCGAGGTATCTCCGTAGGGTTTGCTGATACACAATATGAACACCCCCTCTTTTTATAGTCAGTTGCAGCGCCCGGAATTGCGCTGATCCCTTTGTCCAACTGTAGACGGTTGCCGGGACGATATTGCTCAATCGAAAAATATCGTTGTGCAAATTGTTGAAACGCAGATCTGACCATGGCTCAGGACATCAGAAATTATTCCTGTCGACCAGTGTCAGCGACAGGCTTTGCAACCCTGTTATTATCCGTCACAGCTTTCAACGTCACTTTATTTCACCCGATACGAGCGAATTCATGAGCACTGACAAGACCAATCAGTCCTGGGGCGGCCGCTTCAGTGAACCCGTCGACGCCTTCGTCGCCCGCTTCACCGCCTCCGTCACCTTCGACCAGCGCCTGTATCGTCACGACATCATGGGCTCAATCGCCCACGCTACCATGCTGGCCAAGGTCGGCGTACTGACTGATGCCGAGCGTGACAGCATCATCGATGGCCTGAACACCATCCAGCGTGAAATCGAGGCCGGGCAATTTGACTGGCGCATCGACCTCGAAGACGTGCACATGAACATCGAGGCGCGCCTGACCGATCGCATCGGCGTGACCGGTAAAAAACTGCACACCGGGCGCAGCCGTAACGACCAGGTCGCGACCGACATCCGCTTGTGGCTGCGTGACGAGATCGACCTGATCCTCGCCGAAATCACCCGCCTGCAACAAGGGCTACTGGAACAGGCCGAGCGTGAAGCCGGCAGTATCATGCCGGGCTTCACCCACCTGCAAACCGCACAGCCGGTGACTTTCGGGCACCACATGCTGGCCTGGTTCGAAATGCTCAGCCGCGATTACGAGCGTCTGGTCGACTGCCGCAAGCGCACCAACCGCATGCCCTTGGGTAGCGCTGCGCTGGCCGGTACCACATACCCGATCGACCGCGAGTACACCGCCCAATTGCTGAATTTCGACGCCGTCGGCGGCAACTCACTGGACAACGTATCTGATCGCGACTTCGCCATCGAATTCTGTTCGGCCGCAAGTATCGCAATGATGCACCTGTCGCGCTTCTCCGAAGAACTGGTGCTGTGGACCAGCGCGCAGTTCCAATTCATCGACCTGCCGGACCGTTTCTGCACCGGCAGCTCGATCATGCCACAAAAGAAAAACCCGGACGTGCCAGAGCTGGTTCGCGGCAAGACCGGCCGAGTGTTCGGCGCATTGATGGGCCTGCTGACCCTGATGAAAGGCCAGCCATTGGCCTACAACAAGGACAACCAGGAAGACAAGGAACCACTCTTCGACGCCGCCGACACTTTGCGCGACTCGCTGCGGGCTTTCGCCGACATGATCCCGGCGATCAAACCCAAGCACGCCATTATGCGCGAAGCAGCCCTGCGCGGGTTTTCCACTGCAACTGACCTGGCCGATTACCTGGTCCGTCGTGGGCTGCCGTTCCGTGACTGCCACGAAATTGTTGGCCATGCCGTGAAATACGGCGTGGAGAGCGGCAAGGATCTGGCGGAAATGAGCCTGGAAGAGCTGCGCAAGTTCAGCGACCAGATCGATCAGGACGTGTTTGCGGTGCTGACACTTGAAGGCTCGGTGAATGCCCGTGACCATATCGGCGGGACTGCGCCGGCTCAGGTAAAAAAGGCTGTGGTTCGCGGCCAGACACTGCTCGCCAGCCGCTAGAAACATCGCGGGCAAGCCCGCTCCCACAGGTTTCTCTGGTTGCCACAGATCGTTGGCCAACAGGGATCCTTGTGGGAGCAGGCTTGCCCGCTATGACTGACTTCAGAGCGCTACAAAACCTACCTCTTGGACGCAACCATCGCCATAAACGCCGGCATTCCCGCCTCCTTGTCCTTCGCAATCCGCTGCACATGCGGGTTCTGCTCCAGACGCTCCAGCAGCGCCTTGGCCGCCGGCAGCTCAGCCAGCAAATCCAAGTCGAACAACTTCTTCGCCACTGCGCACGCCAGCGGTACGCTGTACAGAAAATACAGATCCGCCACGCTCAGGCTATCACCCGCCACATAAGGGGCGAACTTGGCGTGCCTGGCCAGCGAGGCAAACCCCAGCAGCAACTCCGCCTTGGTCTTCTCCTTGATCGCATCCGCTACCGGCATGCCGAAAAATGCCTCGGGGTAGCAAGCGCGGCCTGGTAATTCGATGTACAGCTCGATTTCCTTGGCCAGCGCTAACACCTGGGCCCGCTCGAATGGATCGCTCGGCAGCAATGGCTTGCCCGTCTGGCTTTGCTCTATGTAATCAAGGATTACAGCGGTTTCATTGACGAAACCCTGTTCGACGCCCAGCACCGGCACTTTGCCGCGCGGGCTGATGGTCAGAGCTTCGGAGCTGGTGCCTGCATAAAATGGCACTTCTTCGAACGGCAGTCCCTTTTCCAGCAGTGCCAGTTTGACCATGTTGTAATAGTTGCTGACAGAAAATCCGTAAAGCTTGAGCATCACAAAGCCTCCAGGCCGTGCAGGGGTTGGCAGCGCCAGTTATAGAACGCCCTTGCACTTCTTGCCAGCAGCATCGCAGCGCTGAATGCAGGTAAACTGCCCTTCTTAACTTGAGGAGCCTGCCATGAGCGAGCCAACAGATATTGAGATCGACGAAGAAGAGTTCGCCGAGAACACCCTGGTCGAAGCGATCGAAAACCAGATTGAAAGCGACAACCCGCCTGCCGCCATGGCAACCTTCAACAAACTGACGCTGGTGGGTTACGAACGCGAAGAGATTTTGAACCTGATGGCCCATGTCCTGGCGGTAGAAATCGACGCAATCCTCGAAGAAGACCGCGCGTTCAACACAGAATGGTACGAAACGGCGCTGCGCGCCCTGCCCGAGCTTCCCCCGGAAAAGAAATAACCCCTGCTCGCTCGCGAAAAACCTGAGAGCGCCGCTGGGTGTCAGGTTTCCTGATTTATCGTTCACGATCTTCGCGAGCAAGCTCGCTCCTACAGAAAAGCATCCGCGACGAAAAAACCCCACTGCAAGCACTGGACATGCCGCACAACTCGGATCACCTTAGGGGCGCTGTCGTCCAATTCCTAGAAAGTCCGGAGTCCTTATGTCGCTTACCCCTGAGTTGGTTGCCGAACTGGAAATCCTCGCACTCTTCAACCTGGACAGTTCCCAGGAAGGTTTGAAAATTCATCAGACCGCTGCCCCTAAAGCCATTGCCGCTGCCCAACGCCTGTTTGAGAAAGAGCTGATCGATCAGCCTGACGGCGGTTATCTGACCAGCCTCGGTCGTGACGCCGCACAAAACATCCAAACGCTGCTGACCATCCTGAACGTCCAAGAAACAGCCTGAATTTAGCTGTATCGCCCCCCGGAAACCCCTGCTACGGGATTTCCGGGGGCACCCTCTGCCACACACCGTCACAGCACGATAAAAATCTGACGCCAGAAAAACAAAATCAGCTTAAATGTGCCCGGGCCAAGGCGCTAAACTGCGCTTATCCCGAGATCACTTACGCCCGTACCTGCCGGGCCGGTTTGAGCTGACATGACCCGCAACCATGAAATCCGCCCCGACCTGGACGAAGGCATAGACCGCAAGGTACTCAGCCAGCTGCGCGCACGTTTTCTTACGCTCAACGAAGCCCGCATCGCCCGCGCGCTTGAAGGCCTGTCGAGCCGGCAGCAAGCCGTTCTGACGCTGCTGCCACTGTTCTTTCACGTCAATCATCCGTTGCTGCCCGGTTATGTCTCGGGCAACACACCGGCCGGGCTGTCGAATTACGAGCCGGACGCCACAACCCTCGCTGATGCCCAGCGCCTGACCCGCTCGTTTTCCTACAAGCCGCGCCACGGCAGCAATCCGCCACGCCCCATCCATGGTCTGTTTCTGATGGGCAGTCTTGGCACCCTGGCCCAGGCTGACCAGAGCGATATGGACGTCTGGGTGTGCCACGCAACGGATTTGGCCGAGAACGAACTCGCCGAACTGCGCAAGAAATGCCACCTGCTGGAAACCTGGGCCGCAAGCCAGGGTGCCGAGGCGCACTTTTTCCTGATAGACCCGGCGCGCTTTGTTCGAGGAGAGCGTGATAACCAGCTCAGCTCCGAAGACTGCGGCACCACCCAGCACTACCTGTTGCTGGACGAGTTCTATCGCACGGCTATCTGGCTGGCGGGTCGAACCCCCATTTGGTGGTTGGTACCGGTGTACGAAGAGGCGAACTACGACCGGTATACCCATGCCCTGATCTCCAAGCGCTTCATCCGCGCCGACGAGACCCTGGACCTGGGACACATGGCCTACATCCCGCCTGGCGAATTCATCGGGGCGGGGCTATGGCAATTGTTCAAGGGCGTCGAATCCCCGTACAAATCAGTGCTCAAACTGCTATTGATCGAGGTTTACGCCAGCGAACACCCGAGAGTCAATTGCCTCAGCCTGCGTTTCAAGCAAGCGGTATTTGCCAACCAGCTCGACCTTGACGATCTGGACCCCTACGTCGTGGTCTACCGGCGCATCGAGGAATACCTCAAGGCCCGAGGAGAGTCGGAGCGCCTGGAGCTGGTGCGTCGCGCGCTGTACCTGAAGGTCAACCGCAAGCTGACCGCGAGCAGCAACCGCACCCAGAGCTGGCAACGTTCGCTGCTTGAACGCCTGGCCCATGAGTGGAACTGGGACGATCGGCAACTCGCCCTGCTCGACAGCCGCAGCCAATGGAAAGTCCGCCAGGTCGGTACTGAACGCCGGGCCCTGGTCAGCGAACTCAACTACAGCTATCGCTTCCTGACCCGTTTTGCCCGCAATGAACAAACCGCCAGCTTGATCAACAAACGTGACCTCAGTGTGCTGGGGCGCCGGCTGTATGCAGCCTTCGAGCGCAAATCGAATAAGGTCGAGTTCATCAACCCGGGGATTGCCCCGGACCTGGCCGAAGACACGTTGACGCTGGTGTTCGCACCGAACAAGAAGGAAACGGGACAAACCCAGTGGGGCCTGTACAACGGCAGCCTGGCCGCACATGAGTGTGAGCATTTCGCGCCGATCAAGCGCAGCCGCCATCTACTGGAATTGCTCACTTGGTGCCATCGTAATGGTGTGATCGACAATAGCACTCGCCTGGCGCTACACCCGGGCGCCAGCGACCTGAGCGAGTTCGAGCTGTTCAACCTGCTCGGCAGCCTGCAACAGAGCATCGCCCTACCCCTGACCGCCGTCGCCGAGGAACCGCTGCTGCGCGCCGCCGTGCCGAGCGAAGTGTTGCTGCTGATAAACGTTGGCGTGGATCCACTCAAGCATCATCGCGACCTGAATATCCTGATGACCACCGAACGTACGGACTCCCTGAGCTACGCCGGGGTGCGCGAGAACCTGGTGCTGACCCTGGATCAGGTCACGCTCAACAGCTGGAACGAAGTGCTGGTCAACCGCTTCGACGGCCCCCACGCCCTGCTCGACTGCCTGTGCGATTACCTCAACCATTTGCCGAATGTCCCGCAGCAACCCAGGTTGCGCGTGCGCTGCTTCTGCCACAACCGCGCGCAGTTCATCGCCCAGCGAGTCGAAGAGATCATCGACAGTGCGCATGATCTTCTGCTGAGCCGCCTCAATCATCGCTACCTGCTTCAGGTCCAGCAGCACTATCACGTGTTGGAACTCGTGCCGGGCCAGGTCAAACATGTTGCCTTGGGCACACTGACTGAGCTGGTCGACTACCTTGCCAAGGAACAAACGAGCTACAGCCCGCTGCACCTGGACCCCATGGCACTGGCCGACCACGACCTGGCGCTGATCCTGCCCATGGGCCAGCCCGCCTGCATCCAGGTGTTCTACCGGATGCATGACGACCAGGCAGATATCTACGTGCTGGATGAATTCAACGCCTTGTGGCAGCAGCGCCTGCCCTATCACGACGAACAGAGCCTGCTGGTGCCGCTGCAGCGTTTCCTGCAGTCAATCCAGTTTCGACGCGAAGCCTTGCTGCCGATGAGTGGCGCAGAGCCATCGAGCCTGGAAATACAATATTACCAAGTGTTGCCGTCAGGGCCGGCGCGCCCTCGCCGGGTCGAAAGCCGACCGGCGCCAGAGGTTCCGCTCAACCAGCCGTTCTACGACGTGCAGGCCATCGTCGGCAAAGCCCTGGCCGGCAAGGTGCAAGTCACTTTGTACTGTAATCAGCGCGAGTTTTCGGAATTGGAACATGGCGATCAGCTGTTCAGCGTGGTGGCCCGGGAAATTGTCGAGCAACGCCGGGAAACCGAACGTTATCGATGTTACATCACCGATCTGGACCTGTCGGGCCTGGCCGGTGATGATCAGGGCTCAAGCAATTTATACCTCGGTTACAAAGCCGACCTGGAGCGCGCATTGAACGAGGCGCTCGAGCAGGTCTGAGGAATCTTATTCCGGGAAATCACCGCCATTGGCAGGCTGGGATTCA
Source organism: Pseudomonas violetae (assembly GCF_023072615.1). GTDB lineage: Bacteria > Pseudomonadota > Gammaproteobacteria > Pseudomonadales > Pseudomonadaceae > Aquipseudomonas > Aquipseudomonas violetae. The sequence continues at coordinate 305,769 of NZ_JAKNRW010000004.1, read as the reverse complement.
ACTTCCAACAGGGTCAGCTTCAAGGTCTTGCCACCCGGCGCGGGCCAGTCGATGTGCTGACCGACCTTGAGGCCCAGCAGCGCGCTGCCGACGGGTGCCAGGATGGAAATCTTGCCTTCGTCGGCGTTGGCATCCTTGGGGTAAACCAGGGTCAGGTGATAGTCCTTGCCGCTGCTTTCCTCTCGGCAATGCACTTTGGAATTCATGGTCACGACATCGGCAGGCACATCTTCGTGTCCGACCAGGGTATCGGCGCGATCCAGTTCGGTTTGCAGCGCGATAACGCCCGGCAGGGTGTCATCCAGGCTGTCGATCAGGCGCTCCAGACGTTGCACGTCCAAACGGGTAAGGGTGATGGAAGGTGCGGTCATGATCAGGGCAGACTCCTTTCTTCTGCACGAAAAAAGCAAAACCCCGCCAGAAAAAGGCGGGGTTTTCACGAGCCTCGATGGGTTGAGGCGTACCCGGACACTATCACAGCTCAATAAATATACAAGCCGGTGGCTTCGGCTTGCGATTGGCGGCCTGCGCACAGATCACCCGCCTGCGCTCATCATCCGCCGAACGCCATTCGCGAATGTCTTCGACATGGCGAAAACACCCCAGGCAAACTTTCTGCTCGTCCAGCCGACACACACCACTGCACGGCGAGGGCACCGCTGGGCTGACATTGCTGTAGAGCGGCTTGGGCGGACGAACAGATGCAGGCTCGGCCACCGCTTACAAACCTTCGAAATCGAATTCAGCACCGGCTTGCTGCATGACGATGCGCTCGAGCATCTCGCCGAGTTGCTCTTCGCTCTTGTCGCACATCCAGCGCTCGCTCTCTTCGTCGTAGTCGAAGTGGAAACCACCGGACACCGCGGCCAGCCACAGCTGACGCAACGGTTCCTGGCGACTGAAGATCAACTGGCTGCCGTTTTCGAACTTCACGGTCAACACGCCAGCCGAACTCTCCAGATCGATGTCCAGGTCGCTGTCGTCAAATACATCCTCCAGCGTTTGCTGGGTGGCATCGACCAGATCGTGGAAACGGGCTTCAGTCAAACTCATTACGGCAACCTCATAAAGTGTCTACTCGCGCTCAAGCGCCGCAAGATACGGGCGAGCCCCGGCGATTGCAAAGGATAACGATCAAGGGTCGATATGGTACATCTGTAGGAGCGGGCTTGCTCCCACAGGGTTTGCAGCGGCGGTGCCCGCATCGGGCACAGCCCCGCCAGACGGGAGGGCCGTCGCATAGGCAAGCTGCCGGGTGGCCGGTATACTCCGGCCCAATTAAAGCATTTTCAAGGATTTCGCCATGAAGCGCCTGATCTCTTCCCTTGCTGCGCTCGCTGCGGTTGCCTGCCTTTTGTCAGCCTGTGGGCAAAAAGGCCCGCTGTACCTGCCTGACGATACCCAGGATCCTGTCGAGCAGGCCAAGTCGTCTCAGCAGCAGCCTGCGTCGAAAGCCCACAAGCACGACGTCTACCAATAAGGGAAACTCATGGACGCTTTTAACTACCGTGACGGTGAGCTGTTCGCGGAAGGTGTTGCCCTGTCCGCCATCGCCGAACGCTTTGGCACACCAACCTATGTCTACTCCCGCGCGCATATCGAGGCCCAGTACCTGGCTTACGCCGACGCGCTGGCCGGCACGCCACACCTGGTGTGCTATGCGGTCAAGGCCAACTCCAACCTGGGTGTTCTGAATGTCCTGGCGCGTCTCGGCGCCGGTTTCGACATCGTCTCCCGTGGTGAACTGGAGCGAGTGCTGGCCGCTGGTGGCAGCGCGGACAACATTGTGTTCTCCGGAGTCGGCAAGACCCGTGACGACATGCGTCGCGCCCTGGAAGTCGGCGTGCACTGCTTCAACGTCGAATCCATCGACGAGCTTGAACGCCTGCAAGTCGTGGCCGCCGAGCTGGGCGTTCGCGCGCCGATCTCGCTGCGCGTCAACCCGGACGTCGATGCGGGCACTCACCCCTACATCTCCACCGGACTCAAGGAAAACAAGTTCGGCATCGCCATCGCCGACGCCGAAGACGTGTATGTCCGCGCCGCTCAACTGCCGAACCTGGAAGTGCTCGGCGTCGATTGCCACATTGGCTCCCAGCTGACCACCCTGCCGCCCTTCATCGATGCCCTCGACCGCCTGCTGGGCCTGGTCGACCGTCTCGGCGATTGTGGCATCTACCTGCGTCATATCGACCTGGGTGGTGGCCTGGGTGTACGTTATCGCGATGAAGAGCCGCCATTGGCGGCCGACTACATCAAGGCCGTGCGCGAACGCCTGGACGGTCGCGACCTGGCGCTGGTGTTCGAACCGGGCCGCTTCATCGTGGCCAACGCCGGCGTGTTACTGACCCAGGTCGAGTACCTCAAGCACACCGAACACAAAGATTTTGCCATCGTCGATGCCGCCATGAACGACCTGATCCGTCCGGCGCTGTACCAGGCCTGGATGGACGTCACTGCCGTGCGCCCACGCGCCTGCGCTGGCCGTGCCTACGACATCGTCGGACCGATCTGCGAGACCGGCGACTTCCTGGCAAAGGATCGTCAACTGGCGCTGGAAGAAGGTGATCTGCTGGCCGTGCATTCGGCGGGCGCATATGGGTTTGTCATGAGTTCCAACTACAACACTCGCGGCCGCGCCGCTGAAGTCTTGGTGGACGGTGATCAGGCATTTGAAGTGCGTCGCCGTGAAACGGTAGCCGAGTTGTTCGCTGGCGAAAGCCTGCTGCCGGAGTAAGACCATGCTGCTGCGTTTTACCAAGATGCACGGCCTGGGCAACGACTTCATGGTCCTCGACCTGGTCAGCCAGCACGCGCATATTTTGCCCAAGCACGCCAAGCAATGGGGCGATCGACACACCGGTATCGGTTTCGACCAGTTGCTGATCGTCGAAGCGCCGAGCAACCCGGATGTGGACTTCCGCTATCGGATCTTCAACTCCGACGGCTCTGAAGTGGAACAGTGCGGCAACGGTGCGCGCTGTTTCGCGCGCTTCGTGCTCGATAAGCGCCTGACCGCAAAACGGCAGATCCGCGTCGAGACCAAGAGCGGCATCATCGAACTGGATATCCGCAGTGACGGCCAGATCAGCGTGAACATGGGCGCGCCGCGCCTGGTGCCGGCCGACATCCCGTTCGAAGCTCCGGAGCAGGCGGTAAGCTACCAGATCGAAGTCGACGGTACTGCGATCGAACTGGCCGCCGTATCCATGGGTAACCCCCATGCGGTACTGCGGGTCAACGACATCAACAATGCACCGGTGCATGAGTTGGGACCGAAGATCGAACATCACCCGCGCTTTCCGGCACGGGTCAACGTCGGCTTCCTCCAGGTCATCGACCGCAACCGCGCACAATTGCGCGTCTGGGAGCGCGGCGTCGGGGAAACCCAGGCCTGCGGTACCGGCGCCTGCGCGGCAGCAGTGGCCGCGATCAGCCAGGGGTTGATGGATTCACCCCTATTGATCGACCTGCCCGGCGGGCGTTTGTCCATTGAATGGGCAGGCCCTGACCAACCGGTGATGATGACCGGCCCGGCAGTCCGTGTTTACGAAGGACAAGTACGTCTTTGAGTGAGTCAATCCGATGACCGACAAGCCCCAGTTACCCGCCCTACAGCCCGACGAATCCCCTTCCGAAAGCCTTGAGGCGGCGGCAGTTGCCGCGTACCTGGAGGCTCATCCGGATTTCTTCATCGAGCACGAAGAACTGCTCCCGGCCTTGCGCATTCCGCATCAGCGCGGGGACACCATCTCGCTGGTCGAACGCCAGATGACCATTCTGCGCGACCGCAATATCGAGCTGCGTCATCGCCTGTCGCACCTGATGGACGTGGCCAGGGACAACGATCGCCTCTTCGACAAGACCCGCCGCCTGATTCTTGCTCTGATGGATGCCGCCAGTCTTGAGGAGGTGGTGATCAGCGTCGAGGACAGTCTGCGCCAGGACTTCCAGGTGCCCTTCGTCAGCCTGATCCTGCTGGGAGACAACCCGATGCCGGTAGGCCGCTGGGTGACCCATGCCGACGCACAGACCGCCATTGGCGGCTTGCTCTGCGAGGACAAGAGCGTCGCCGGCAGCCTGCGCGAGCACGAGCTGGACTTTCTTTTTGGCGAAGAGCAACGCAAGCAGATCGGTTCGACCGCAGTCGTCGCCATCAGTCATCAAGGCATCCACGGCGTGCTGGCCATCGCCAGCCGCGATCCGCAGCACTACAAGAGTTCGGTAGGAACGCTGTTCCTCAGCTACATCGCCGAAGTCATGGGCCGCGTGCTGCCACGGGTCCACAATTCGCTACGCTCGGTACGCTGATCGTGGAGCGACAACTGGACGCTTACTGCGAACACCTGCGCAGTGAGCGGCAGGTGTCGCCTCACACGCTACAAGCCTATCGTCGCGACCTCGACAAAGTCCTGGGCTGGTGCATCAAACAGAACATCAGCAGCTGGACGGCCCTGGATATCCAGCGCCTGCGTGGCCTGATCGCCCGCCTGCATTCTCAGGGCCAGTCGTCCCGCAGCCTCGCACGCCTGCTGTCGGCCGTACGCGGGCTCTATCATTACCTGAATCGCGAGGGGTTGTGCGATCACGACCCGGCCAATGGCCTGGCACCGCCCAAGGGTGAACGTCGCCTGCCCAAGACCCTGGATACCGATCGAGCATTGCAACTGCTTGAAGGTGGGGTGGAAGATGATTTCCTGGCACGCCGCGATCAGGCGATCCTGGAGCTGTTCTACTCCTCCGGCTTGCGCCTGTCGGAGCTGACCGGGCTCAATCTGGATCAGTTGGACCTTGCCGACGGCATGGTCCAGGTGCTCGGTAAAGGCAGCAAGACCCGACTGTTGCCCGTCGGCGCAAAAGCCCGTGAAGCGCTGGAGTTGTGGCTGCCATTGCGCGCCATGGCCAATCCGGCAGATGAGGCGGTGTTTGTCAGCCAACAGGGGCGGCGCCTCGGTCCCCGGGCGATCCAGGTTCGGGTAAAAGCCGCGGGTGAACGCGAGCTGGGGCAGAACCTGCACCCGCACATGCTGCGGCATTCCTTCGCCAGCCATCTGCTGGAATCCTCCCAAGACCTGCGCGCCGTGCAGGAATTACTCGGCCACTCGGACATCAAGACCACCCAGATCTACACCCACCTGGACTTCCAGCACCTGGCGACGGTCTACGACAGTGCCCACCCACGGGCCAAACGCATTAAGGGCGACGATTCATGACGATCCAATTGATCACTTTCGACCTCGACGACACCCTGTGGGACACCGCGCCGGTGATTGTCAGCGCCGAGGCGGTGTTGCGTGAATGGCTTACCGAGCACGCCCCGAATCTGGGTTCCGTGCCGGTCGAGCATTTGTGGGCGATTCGCGAGCGCATCCTTGGCAGCGAACCCGCTCTCAAACACCGCATCAGCGCCCTGCGCCGCCGCGTGCTTTTCCATGCGCTGGAAGAAGCAGGCTACACCCACGGCGAAGCATCAGATCTGGCTGACCAGAGTTTTGAAGTGTTTCTGCATGCGCGCCACCAACTGGAAATTTTCCCCGAAGTAGCGCCGACACTGGAGACGCTGGCCAAGCACTACGCCCTCGGGGTAGTGACCAATGGTAATGCTGATGTGCGACGGTTGGGGCTGGCGGATTACTTCAAGTTCGCCTTGTGTGCCGAAGACATCGGCATCGCCAAGCCCGATGCGCGCCTGTTTCATGAAGCGCTGCAACGGGGTGGTGCCACTGCACAGACCGCGGTGCATGTAGGCGATCATCCGGGCGATGACATTGCCGGGGCGCAACAAGCGGGGCTGCGGGCGATCTGGTTTAACCCGCAGGGTAAATTGTGGGAAGCCCAGCGTGGCCCGGACGCCGAAATCCGCAGCCTCACCGAATTGCCGGCGTTGCTGGCGCGGTGGAACCCCCGGCACTGATCCTGAAAACACCACCGCTCCCACAGGGGATCACCGCACGTCTTCAGGCTTTTGTTTCAGGCATAAAAAAGCCCGCAGCGACGGCGGGCTTTTTCAGCAAGCAAGGACAGACGCCTAGATAGGCCGGCTGCCGTACTTGTTGTCAGGCTTCTTGGGAGGATCGGCGACCACATTGGCCTCCACTTCCTGCACCTTGCCGCCTTTGGCCAGGAACTCTTCCATAGCTTTGGCAAGCGCATCGCGCTCTTTATTTTTCGCTTCGACGCTCGGCAGTTCATCGACCGAAACCGCCGCCTTGGCCTTGCCTTTTGCGGTCGGAACCGGCGCATCACCGCCATCATCTTCTTCAGCGACGTCTTCCGCCGCTGCTTCCAGACCTTCTTCGGTTTCGTCGTCGCCTACTTCGAGGTCGTCGTTTTCCAGATCATCGTCGCTCATGTTCTACCTCATGACTTGCGAAAAGCAGATTAGTTATAGCCCAGCTGCGCCGCCTGTCGACGGGTGCCAGAAAAAATTCAGCCGCCATTGATGACCAATGGCTTATGCCCCTTCACCGTGCAAGGTGGCGAGGACTTTACGAGCACCGCCATGATCACGGTGCTCGCCCAGATAAACGCCTTGCCAGGTTCCCAGCGCCAGTCGGCCTGCCGAAATCGGCAAACTGAGCTGACAGCCGAGTACGCTGGCCTTGAAGTGCGCCGGGAGGTCGTCCAGGCCTTCGTCGTTGTGCTCAAAGCCGTCCGTTCCTTGTGGGATCAGACGATTGAAAAATCGTTCGAAGTCGCGACGTACCGCCGGATCGGCGTTCTCGTTGATAGTCAACGACGCCGAGGTATGCTGCAGCCACAAGTGCAACAAACCGACCCGACATGCCCTGAGTTCAGGCAAACCGGCGAGTAACTCGTCCGTTACCAGATGAAAGCCCCGGGGCCTCGCCCGCAAGGTAATCAGAGTCTGTTGCCACATACAGTTCTCCGCACGTTCGGGGCGCATTCTAGCGCGCTCTGGGAAAAAACAAAGTCCCTAATATTCCTTCGTTGTTGTAAGCCATCGACCGCACAAAATCGCTCGTTACAAAGGTAGCCAAAGCTCGATGAAAAAACCTTTCAGCTTCACTTCCAATGACAAATCCCGGGCAAAAAAATGCCCGGCGAACCGGGCATTATTTTTACGCTGACTTACAAGTTGTAGCCACGCTCGTTGTGCAGTGCCAGGTCGAGACCCACCGCCTCTTCTTCCTCAGTCACACGCAGACCCATGACGGCGTCCAGGACCTTGAGAATGATGTAGGTGACGATCGCGGTGTAGATCACCGTGAAACCTACACCTTTGACCTGGATCCAGACCTGTGCGCCGATATCGGTAACGGTGCCGAAACCACCCAGGGCCGGTGCTGCGAACACACCGGTGAGGATCGCGCCGAGGATACCGCCGATACCGTGCACACCGAAGGCGTCCAGGGAGTCGTCGTAGCCAAGTTTGCGTTTCAGGGTGGTGGCGCAGAAGAAGCACACCACGCCTGCCGCCAGACCGATCACCAGGGCACCCATCGGGCCCACGGTGCCAGCGGCCGGAGTAATCGCAACCAGACCGGCCACGACACCCGAAGCAATACCCAGTGCGCTAGGCTTGCCGTGGGTCATCCACTCGGCAAACATCCAGCCCAGGGCAGCGGCGGCGGTAGCGATCTGGGTAACCAGCATCGCCATGCCGGCAGTGCCGTTGGCAGCAGCAGCCGAACCGGCGTTGAAGCCGAACCAGCCGACCCACAGCATTGCGGCGCCCATCAGGGTATAGCCGAGGTTGTGTGGCGCCATTGGCGTGGTCGGGAAACCTTTGCGCTTGCCCAGCACGAGGCAGCAAATCAGGCCAGCCACACCGGCGTTGATGTGCACCACGGTGCCGCCCGCGAAGTCGAGCACGCCCCAGTCCCACATCAGGCCGCCGTTGCCGGACCAGACCATGTGCGCAATAGGTGCATACACCAGGGTGAACCAGATGCCCATGAAGATCAGCATGGCGGAAAATTTCATCCGCTCGGCGAATGCACCGACGATCAACGCAGGGGTGATGATGGCGAACGTCATCTGGAAGGTGATAAACACCGCCTCAGGGAACAGTGCCGCAGGGCCGGTCAGGCTCGATGGCGTGACGCCGGCGAGGAACGCCTTGCCCATGCCGCCGAAGAACGAGTTGAAGTTGACGACGCCCTGCTCCATGCCGGTGGTGTCGAATGCAATGCTGTAGCCATAAATGACCCACAGGATGCTGATCAGACCGGTAATGGCGAAGCACTGCATCATCACGGAAAGAATGTTTTTGGAGCGGACCATGCCGCCGTAGAACAGCGCGAGGCCGGGAATGGTCATGAACAGCACGAGGGCTGTCGAGGTCAGCATCCAGGCGGTGTCGCCGGAATTGAGGACTGGGGCCGCCACTTCGTCTGCCGCCATGGCCAGGCTGGGCATTACGAGGGACAACAGGGCTCCTAGCCCTGCGAATTTACGCAGAGTCATATTGTTTTCTCCTGGGGCGTTGGGGTTGTGGCGGCTTAGATTGCGTCGGTATCGGTTTCGCCGGTACGGATGCGAATCGCCTGTTCCAGATTGACCACGAAGATCTTGCCGTCACCGATCTTGCCGGTGTTGGCTGCCTTGGTTATCGCCTCGATAACCCGATCAAGATCCTTATCGTCAATGGCGACATCGATCTTCACCTTTGGCAGGAAATCGACCACGTATTCCGCGCCGCGATACAGCTCGGTGTGACCCTTCTGCCGACCGAAGCCTTTGACCTCAGTAACGGTAATGCCCTGCACGCCGATCTCGGACAAAGACTCGCGCACGTCGTCCAGTTTGAACGGCTTGATGATGGCAGTGACTAGCTTCATGAAAACTCTCTCCCGAATTGGTGGACTTGCCCCAGGAAAACAAACCCGACTCAAGTCTAAGCGCAGTGCCTGGCTTTGTAACGCATCGTCGGCCCTACCTGCCCGTCCGACGCCAGTTAACCGCTCCTGGCGAAACACTTCCCCGTTCCGCCCGGCGCACTGCATTCGTCACAGCGACTGCATCAGTGCATGGGTTACTTGGCTCTAAGCAGAAAGCTTGCCATCTCTTGAAAAGTGCCTGAATTCAATCCCTTGGCCGGGTTCGCATCCGGATGGGCGAAAAACCTGCGGCGTATACGCACAACAACGGTGCGATGCCGTTCGTCTGCATGCGCGAAAACCGTGCATCCCTGTGGTCGAGATTGACTATAGACACTGCGTGATACACTGCCCGCTATCGTTTCCAGGACCTTTCCCATGCTCGCGCCAAAAGACTTCCTCGACGCCCTCACGGGCACTGCCTCCCGCCTTTTCAGCGGCGACACGCCATTGCCGAAAAGCGAAATCGAAAGCCAGTTCAAGGCGCTGCTGCAGAGCGGGTTCAGCAAGCTGGACCTGGTAAGCCGGGAAGAATTCGATAGCCAGATGGTTGTGCTGGCACGGACCCGGGCACGCCTGGAAAGCCTCGAAGCGAAAGTGGCCGAGATGGAAGCGAAATTCAATCCACCCACCGAATAAACACCGCGAATCCCTGTGGGAGCGGGCCACTGAACTGGCCAGAGATGTCTCTGAACCTGCTGCACTGGAACAACCAGCCGTGGATTCGGCTGCAGGATGTGCCGCACCTGATGCCGAACGAAGAACCAGCACAACACGCCATCAACGTGCCGTGGTGGAAAAAGGCCTCGCGAGCATTGCAGTCGCTATAAATACCTAACCACGCTCGATATCGTCGCTGCGCGCCTCGTAATGCGATTGCAGATTCAGCCAGAAGTCGGGCGTGGTATTGAAGTGAACGGCCAGCTTCCTCGCAAGGTCCGGACTGACGCCTGTGCTTTGCGCGACAAGTTTTGTCAGTTCAACCTCATAATCTGGATGCTGGCCTGCAAGATCAGCCCCCGTGGCGCCCAATGGTTCAAGAGAATCCTGCTCAAGAGTTTCTCCGGAATGAATCGAGCGCATTCCATTACTGTCCATCTTCCCGTCTCCGGCTGGCTTGATCTGCAGTGATCATAAGCAGCCCCCCCCAGCAAACAAGAGCGCCCCGGCCATTCAGGCATCGTCCTTCAAACATTTCAGAACAGTCCTACAAAAACTCCGTGATGCAGCTGATTTCGCCCCTCGTTTTGCTCCGCTAACTTCATCGGCCAGATCCAGGGAGCGACCCATCGCACAGCGTGAAGTTGAACTAGACACCTGCGCGGGCCGGTAGCGGGCTCCAGCAACATCCTGCGAAGCTTCCCTTCCCCCGGAAAAAGAATCCCCGTCTACCCTTGAAACCACCGCAGGAAGCGGCCTCCGTCAGCTCAAGGAACGACCATGTCCCTCTCCATCGTCCACAGCCGCGCCCAGATTGGTGTGGATGCGCCCGCCGTCACCGTGGAAGTCCATCTCGCCAATGGCTTGCCCTCCCTGACAATGGTCGGCTTGCCCGAAACCGCCGTGAAGGAAAGCAAAGACCGGGTGCGCAGTGCGATTATCAATTCCGGGCTGCAGTTTCCTGCGCGACGCATCACGCTCAATCTCGCCCCGGCGGATTTGCCCAAGGATGGTGGACGGTTTGATTTGGCGATTGCCTTGGGGATTCTGTCGGCCAGCGTTCAGGTGCCCACATTGACGTTGGATCACGTGGAATGCCTGGGGGAATTGGCGCTGTCGGGCGCGGTGCGGGCCGTGCGCGGCGTGTTGCCGGCCGCCCTGGCAGCGCGCAAGGCGGGTCGGACGTTAGTGGTGCCGAGGGCGAATGCCGAAGAGGCATGCCTGGCCTCGGGCCTGCAGGTGATTGCCGTGGATCATTTGCTGGAGGCCGTGGCTCATTTCAACGGCCACACCCCCATCGCGCCTTACGTTTCGGACGGGTTGATGCACGCCATCAAACCCTATCCGGACTTGAGTGAAGTACAGGGCCAGTTCGCGGCCAAACGGGCGTTGCTGATTGCCGCGGCGGGCGCCCACAACCTGCTGTTCTGCGGGCCACCGGGAACAGGCAAAACGCTGCTGGCGAGTCGGCTGCCGGGCTTGCTGCCACCCCTGGCCGAAAGCGAGGCGCTGGAGGTCGCCGCTATTCAGTCGGTGGCCAGTTGCGCGCCCCTGAGTCACTGGCCACAGCGACCGTTTCGCCAACCTCACCACTCAGCGTCGGGCCCGGCGCTGGTGGGTGGCGGCTCAAAACCACAACCCGGTGAAATCACCCTCGCCCACCATGGCGTGCTGTTCCTTGATGAACTACCGGAGTTTGATCGCAGGGTACTGGAGGTGTTGCGCGAGCCGATGGAGTCCGGCCATATCGTGATTTCCCGCGCCAGGGATCGCGTGCGCTTCCCGGCACGATTTCAACTGGTTGCGGCAATGAATCCCTGCCCCTGTGGATATCTTGGCGAACCGACGGGCAAATGCTCATGCACCCCGGACATGGTTCAGCGCTACCGCAACAAACTGTCCGGGCCGCTGCTGGATCGCATCGACCTGCACCTGACCGTTGCACGGGAAGCAACAGCCCTGAATCCCGCAGCGAAACCCGGCGATGACAGTGCCAGCGCAGCCGTACTGGTGGCAGACGCCAGGGAGCGGCAACACAAGCGCCAAGGCTGCGCCAATGCCTTCCTGGACCTGCCAGGCCTGCGCAAGCACTGCAATCTATCCACAGCCGATGAAACTTGGCTGGAGTCCGCCTGCGAACGCTTGACCCTGTCACTACGCTCGGCCCATCGGCTGCTCAAGGTAGCGCGCACCCTGGCGGACCTTGAGCAAGTCGATGCCATCACGCGCGAGCATTTGGCTGAAGCACTACAGTATCGGCCGGCTACGAACTGATGGATTTAATCCTTGGTGAGATCCACCAACGGCATCTGCCGCACCTCGGTTTCCCGCCCGGCCTGAATCTCGCTCACCCGCTTCAACGCCTGATCCACCGCACCTTTATCCGCCAACAAGCTGTAGCTGATCAGGAATTGCTTCTGCTCTTTCGGCGCAATCGTCGGCACCAGGCCCAATGGCCGTTGATACCGGCGGTTGTAGGAAAAGCTCGTGCCTGGCTCCAGTCCGGTGACATAGCCCTGCCCTTGGGTATCGGTGTTTTTCCACAGGGAGAATACGGGCAGGGTTTGCGTGTTGAAACCTACCGAGACGCCCAGGCTGCCGGCCTTGTTGTGCAGCACCGTCAACGTATCGCCTTTCGCATCGGCATACGGCACTACGTTGTAGACCGTTTCGTCATAGTCCCTGGTGGGCCCGCGGTAGGTCTGCCAGTCCGCCAGATCTGTTTTGGCCTTGTCGTTGAACGGCGACACCTGTTTCACCGGCGCGGCGAATTGAGCGCCCTGTTCCAGGAATGGTGTACTGAAGTTGCTGTGGTAGAGCGCCTGGTATTCCTTCGGGTAGTCGCCATTGTTGGTCAGGATGTCGTTGAGGCTGAACTGCATGCTGCCGGGTTCGGTGACCAGTTCGGTAGCGACGGAGAAGTCCACTTTCTTGAACGCCTGCTCTTTCAACTCACCACGCAGGCTGATGGCGTAAGGCGGTTTTTCGTCGATGTGCAGGGTGACTTTGCTGGCCGGAATGTTAGCGGCGCGACCGTGCAGGGTCAGCAGCTCGCCGTTGTCCAAGCCAGGATGGCCGACCCATTCATAACCGCAGCGAGTGACCAGTTCGTTGAAACCTTCCAGCCAACCCAACCCACCCCGGCCGTTGAGTTCGATGAAGGCCGGATTGACCACCTCTTTCACCGGCGAATCCCAGCCCATGCGCACAGCGCCCACCGAGGCCTGCAGCACGTTCATCCCGCGGGTCGGCACTACCGACAGCTTGAGAGTGCCATTATCGATGTCAACGATGCTGACGCCCTCCTGCCGACCGCCGTGCAAGTTGCGCAGGGTCACGGAGAAGGGTTTGTCGGTTTTCACCCCAAGTTGCTGGCTGGTGATTGTCCAGTTTTCGGCCGCTTTGTCGGCGTCGAGCAGGACGTAATCCCACGCCATGGCATGGGAAGCAGCGGACAGCGCGCCGAGGGCAACGATGAGTTTGAGCGAAGTCATGGCAGGAGCCTTTCTTGGAGTTGTGCCATTTTTATAGACTGGCTGAAACGATTCATCAAGCTTAAAAGCAAAGAATCAACCCCCGGCCTTGATACGGATTCCTCAACGGAAACGGTCAACCTCCTGCCGCAACTCCGCCGCGAGGCTCTGCAGCTCCTTGGCCGTCACGGCCAGGTGCGACACGACCTCGCGCTACTCGCAGTTGGCCTGGAGCCTTTCTCTGCAGCGGCTATATCGATTCAGCTCAGGTGCTCGACGTCTGGCAACTCCATGGCCCTGGCCTCACCCTGTAGGAAGTCACTGAGCCGACGCATCCGTTCACCGCCGGGACGGGTTTTCGGCCATACCAGGTAATAATTCTCACCACTGGCAACGGCCGTCGGCCACGGCAGGCTCAGACGCCCCTGAGCGACATCTTCGGCCACCATCAGCAAGTCACCCATCGACACGCCGTAGCCCCGGGCTGCGGCGATCATGCCCAGCTCCAGCGTATCGAACACCTGCCCACCTTTGAGTGACACCTGCTCGGCCAGGCCCATGCGCACCAGCCAGTTGCGCCAGTCGCGGCGGTCCGGTGTGGGGTGTAGCAGTTCGGTATTGGCCAGACGCGTTACGTCCCAAGGCTGCTCGTTCAGCAGGTTCGGCGCTCCTACCGGGATCAGCTCTTCGGGAAACAGGTAACTTGCCTCCCAATCGGGTGGGAAATGTCCGTTGCTCAACAACACCGCACAGTCGAAGGGCTCGTCGTTGAAGTCCACAGAGTCGACGTCCATCCAGGCGCTGGTCAGTTGCACCTCGTTGCCCGGTTGCAGGTGACGGAAGCGGCTGAGGCGCGCCAACAGCCAGCGCATGGTCAGGGTAGAAGGCGCCTTCATGCGCAGGATGTCATCTTCGGCGCGCAGGGTATTACACGCTCGCTCCAGCGCGGTGAAGCCTTCGCGGACACCCGGGAGCAGCAACCGGGCCGATTCGGTCAGTTGCAGGTTGCGGCCACTGCGGTGAAACAATCGGCAGGCAAAGTGCTCTTCGAGCGTACGGATATGCCGACTGACCGCACTCTGGGTGATCGACAGCTCTTCAGCCGCGCGGGTAAACGAACTGTGTCGGGCCGCCGCTTCGAAGGCTCGCAGGGCATACAACGGAGGAAGACGACGTGACATTCAGAAAGCTCCTACAGCGTGATGGCAACAACTTAGCAGAAACTCTCCAGAATGAGTTTTAGTCATGCCACCCATCCTTTTTATCCCTTTGTGAAAATCCTTCAAAGCGCCGAAAATCGACGGTCTACTGTTCCCTCTGAAAATCGAGCGTGATGATCATGAAGCATCCAGCGCGTACTGAACTCTGGGCCATCCTGCGGCTGGCGGGGCCGCTGATTGCCTCGCAGTTGGCGCACATGCTGATGGTCCTCACCGATACCTTGATGATGGCGCGCATCAGCCCCGAGGCGCTCGCGGGCGGAGGCCTGGGCGCGGCCACCTACTCTTTTGTGTCGATTTTTTGCATCGGGGTGATCGCGGCAGTCGGGACCCTGGTGGCGATTCGTCAGGGTGCGGGCGATATCGTTGGCGCCGCCAAGCTGACCCAGGCAGGTTTGTGGCTGGCGTGGCTGATGGCGCTGGCCGCAGGCCTGCTGCTGTGGAACCTCAAGCCCGTGCTGCTGCTGTTCGGCCAGACCGAAAGCAACGTCCACATGGCTGGGCAATTCCTGATGATCCTGCCATTTGCCCTGCCCGGTTACTTGAGCTTCATGGCCCTGCGCGGCTTCACCAGTGCGATCGGCCGGGCGACACCGGTGATGGTGATCAGCCTCGTCGGCACGGTGGCGAACTTCCTGCTCAACTATGCATTGATCACCGGTATGTTCGGCCTGCCCAAAATGGGTCTGGTGGGGATCGGGCTGGTCACGGCCATCGTCGCCAACCTGATGGCATTGGCGCTGGCTCTGCATATCCGGCGGCATTCGGCGTATGACGCTTATCCGTTGCGCGAGGGCCTGTCACGGCCCAACCGCCAGTACCTGAAGGAGCTATGGCGCCTGGGCCTGCCCATCGGCGGCACCTATGCCGTGGAAGTCGGGCTGTTTGCCTTCGCGGCGCTGTGCATGGGCACCATGGGCAGCACACAACTGGGTGCGCACCAGATCGCCCTGCAGATCGTTTCGGTGGCGTTCATGGTGCCGGCCGGTATGTCCTATGCGATTACCATGCGCATCGGCCAGCACTACGGTGCAGGACAACTGCTGGATGCACGACTGGCGGGACGGGTCGGAATTGCGTTCGGAGCGGCGGCGATGCTCGGCTTCGCGATGGTTTTCTGGCTGTTGCCGCATCAGTTGATCGGCTTGTTCCTGGACCACAACGACCCGGCGTTCCGCCCTGTCATCGAACTGGCGGTAAGCCTGCTGGCGGTCGCCGCCTGGTTCGAGTTGTTCGACGGCACGCAGACCATCGCCATGGGCTGCATTCGCGGGCTCAAGGATGCCAAGACCACGTTCCTGGTCGGGCTGGGCTGCTACTGGCTGATTGGTGCGCCGGCCGCCTGGTGGATGGCCTTCCATCTCGACTGGGGCCCAACGGGGGTCTGGTGGGGCCTGGCGCTGGGCCTGGCATGCGCGGCGGTGAGCCTGACGCTAGCGTTTGAGTGGAAGATGAAGCGCATGATTCGGCGCGAGCCTGCTTCTGCAGCCAGTTTCCAGATCGCCCAGCCTGACTGAGATTTCCCGTAGGGGCCAGCCTGTGTGGCGAGGGAGCTTGCTCCCGCTAGGCTGCGAAGCAGTCGTAAAGCATTTAGGGCCGCTTCGCGCCCCAGCGGGAGCATGCTCCCTCGCCACAAAAGCTCCGCAGTTTGTCTGTGTTCAGATCACGAATTCGATCATTGGCTGCTGACTGCTACCAAACGTCAAATACTCCACCAGTTCCACCAACGGCAACGGCTTGCTGATCAGGTAACCCTGCACCTGATCACAGCCAAACCCGCGCAACAGTTCCAGCTGCTCCGGAGTTTCCACGCCTTCGGCCACCACTTCGAGATTGAGGTTGTGCGCCAGGTTGATCATCGCGTGCACCAGCTTGCGATTCTCCTCGCGCTCTTCCATGCCGCCGACAAAACTCTTGTCGACCTTCAGCAAGGCGATTGGCAGGCTGTTGAGGTGGACGAATGACGAGAAGCCGGTACCGAAGTCATCCAGGGAGAAACGCACCCCCAGGCGCCCGAGCGCATCCATGGTCTGCTTGACCAGATCGCTGCGGCGCATCACTGCGGTTTCGGTCAGTTCAAACTCCAGCCACTGCGCCTCGACCCCGCGCTCGATGATCAGGCGGCTCAGCGTCGGCAATAACTGGCTGTCCTGGAACTGCCGGAACGACAGGTTGATCGCCATGTGCAACGCCGGTAGCCCGCGCTCGCGCAGGGCCTGCATGTCACGCAGGGCACGGGAAATCACCCAGTACCCCAGGGGCACGATCAAGCCGCTCTGCTCGGCCAGCGGTACAAATTCGCTTGGCGGCAGCAAACCTCGCTCGGCGTGGCGCCAGCGCACCAGCGCCTCGAGGCCGACAATCTGCCCGTCGTCGAGGTTCAGCCGCGGCTGGTAATGCAGTTCCAGCTCATCGCGGCGCAGTGCCCGACGCAGCTCGCTTTCCAGGTCGGCCATGCTGCGCGCATTGCGGTTGATACGTTCGTTGAAGATGTGAAAGGTGCAGCCCTGGGTGCTCTTGGCTTGCTGCATGGCAATGTGCGCGTGCCACATCAGCGGGTCGGCGCCGGCCTGGGCACGAGCGTGGGCGATGCCCAGACTGGAACCGATCAACAGGCTTTCGCCGTCAACCCAATAGGGTTCGGCGAGTGCTTCGGTGATTCTTTCGGCCATCCACTCGGCGCGCTGGGGAGCCCGGCGGGTGTCGATCAGCAGCGCGAATTCGTCGCTGCCCAAGCGCGCCAGCTGATCGCCGACCTCAAGCTGGCTTTTCAGCCTGGCGACCACTTGCAGGATCAGCCGATCACCGGCCTGATGTCCCAGGGCGTCGTTGGCGTGGCGGAAGTTGTCGAGGTCCAGATGCCCGAGTGCCAGGCCACGGCCGTCGTTTTCCACCAGCCGCGCCGCCAGCAGGGTCTGAAAACCCTGACGATTGGCGATGCCGGTCAACGGGTCCTGCTCGGCCAGGCGCTGCAAAGTGGTCTCCAGCAGACCCCGTTCACGCACGTGGCGCAGGCAGCGACGCAACATGCCGGGATCAAGCTGATCGCGCACCAACCAGTCGCTCACACCATCGGGCGGCGACGCCGGTTCGTGTTCGAGCAGCAATACCGCTGGCAAGGTGCAACGGCCGGGAAGTGGCTGCAGAGCAGGGGTCGTCAACAACACCGCACTGCGGTTGTCATCGAACAGACTACTGACAGACTCCCAACTCGGAGCGCTGATGAGCACGGCCAAGCTCCCGATCGGAGCCAGACACTCGCGCAACAACGCTGTCCACGCTGGCTCTTCGGCCAGTAGCAGCAAACGCAAGGGTTCGACAGGCGTAGACAAGCTAGCTCCCTAGACTCTGCAGTGATGTAGGCGACGGGCATTATGCCGGGCCGCTAACCAATGACCAAATGACATCAGTTATCAGACGTGCCTTTTGTATCAGGAATTACGAACATTAGGCGCAAATACCTCATGCATCCTGCGTGAAAGTAACAAAACCGGCAAATGCAGTTAGCGTGGTACGTCACAAGTCGGAGAGAGCAGCACAAATTGCTGAGCCTGTTAAAATGCCGGCCCATTTCGCAAACGACTCCCTGATTCCGTATGTCCCGACTCAATCCCCGGCAGCAAGAAGCCGTGAGCTACGTCGGCGGCCCTCTTTTGGTGCTCGCCGGCGCAGGCTCCGGCAAGACCAGCGTGATCACGCGCAAAATTGCGCACCTGATCCAGAACTGCGGCATCCGCGCCCAGTACATCGTCGCCATGACCTTCACCAACAAGGCCGCGCGCGAGATGAAGGAACGGGTCGGCACCCTGCTCAAAGGCGGCGAAGGCCGCGGCCTGACGGTGTGCACCTTCCACAACCTGGGCCTGAACATCATCCGCAAGGAACATGTTCGCCTGGGCTACAAGCCCGGCTTCTCGATCTTTGACGAAACCGACGTCAAATCCCTGATGACCGACATCATGCAGAAGGAATACTCGGGCGACGACGGCGTCGACGAGATCAAGAACATGATCGGCTCGTGGAAGAACGACCTCATCCTGCCCGCCGAGGCCCTGGAAAACGCACGCAACCCCAAGGAGCAGACCGCTGCCATCGTCTACACCCACTATCAACGTACGCTCAAGGCGTTCAACGCGGTGGATTTCGACGACCTGATCCTGCTGCCGGTAAAGCTATTCCAGGAGCACGCCGACATCCTCGAAAAGTGGCAGAACAAGGTCCGCTACCTGCTGGTGGACGAATACCAGGACACCAACGCCAGCCAGTATTTGCTGGTGAAGCTGCTGATTGGCACGCGCAACCAGTTCACCGTGGTGGGTGACGACGACCAGTCGATCTACGCCTGGCGGGGCGCGCGCCCGGAAAACCTGATGCTGCTCAAGGACGACTATCCGTCCCTGAAAGTGGTCATGCTTGAACAGAACTACCGCTCCACCAGCCGCATCCTGCGCTGCGCCAACGTGCTGATCGCGAACAATCCCCACGAGTTCGAAAAGCAACTGTGGAGCGAGATGGGCCACGGCGACGAGATCCGCGTGATCCGCTGCCGCAACGAAGACGCCGAAGCCGAGCGCGTGGCCGTGGAATTGTTGACCCTGCACTTGCGCACTGACCGGCCCTACAGCGATTTCGCGATCCTGTACCGCGGTAACTACCAGGCCAAGCTGATCGAGTTGAAGCTGCAGCACCACCAGATTCCGTATCGACTGTCTGGCGGCAACAGCTTCTTCGGGCGCCAGGAAGTGAAGGACTTGATGGCCTATTTCCGCCTGATCGTGAACCCGGACGACGACAACGCCTTCCTGCGAGTGATCAACGTCCCGCGCCGGGAGATCGGCTCGACTACCCTGGAAAAACTCGGTAACTACGCCACCGAGCGCAAGATTTCGATGTACGCGGCCACTGACGAAATCGGCCTGGGCGAGCACCTGGACACGCGCTTCACCGATCGTCTGTCGCGCTTCAAACGTTTCATGGACAAGATCCGCGAGCAGTGCGCCGGCGAAGATCCGATTTCGGCGCTGCGCAGCATGGTCATGGACATCGACTATGAGAACTGGCTGCGCACCAACAGCTCCAGCGACAAGGCGGCCGATTACCGTATGGGCAACGTCTGGTTCCTGATCGAAGCACTGAAAAACACGCTCGAGAAGGACGAAGAAGGCGAAATGACTGTCGAAGACGCCATCGGCAAACTCGTCTTGCGCGATATGCTGGAACGCCAGCAGGAAGAGGAGGACGGTGCCGAAGGTGTGCAGATGATGACCTTGCACGCCTCCAAGGGCCTGGAATTCCCTTACGTGTTCATCATGGGCATGGAAGAGGAAATCCTCCCGCACCGTTCCAGCATCGAAGCCGACACCATCGAGGAAGAACGCCGCCTGGCCTACGTCGGTATTACCCGCGCACGCCAAACCCTGGCCTTCACCTTCGCCGCCAAGCGCAAGCAATATGGCGAGATCATCGACTGTGCGCCAAGCCGCTTCCTCGATGAACTGCCGCCGGACGACCTGGCCTGGGAAGGCAATGACGACACCCCCGTTGAAGTCAAAGCCGTTCGCGGCAATACCGCATTGGCAGATATACGGGCGATGCTAAAGCGCTAGAATCGAATACTTTTTAACCGAACACTTTTTGACAAGCTAGGCGCATATCGCGCCAGTAGAGGAAAGCTTCATGGAAGCACTGCACAAGAAAATTCGCGAAGAAGGCATCGTGCTTTCCGATCAGGTCCTGAAGGTTGACGCCTTTCTGAACCACCAGATCGACCCAGCCCTGATGAAGCTGATCGGCGACGAGTTCGCCGCGCTGTTCAAGGACTCGGGCATCACCAAGATCGTCACCATCGAAGCCTCGGGCATTGCCCCGGCGATCATGACGGGCCTGAACCTTGGCGTGCCGGTGATCTTCGCCCGCAAGCACCAGTCCCTGACCCTGACTGAAAACCTGCTGTCGGCGACCGTTTACTCCTTCACCAAGCAGACCGAAAGCACCGTGGCGATCTCCCCGCGCCACCTGACCAGCAGCGACCGCGTGCTGATCATTGATGACTTCCTGGCCAACGGCAAGGCGTCGCAGGCGCTGATCTCGATCATCAAGCAGGCCGGCGCGACCGTGGCCGGTTTGGGGATTGTGATCGAGAAGTCGTTCCAGGGTGGTCGTGCCGAGTTGGATTCCCAAGGTTATCGGGTTGAGTCGCTGGCGCGCGTGCAGTCGCTGAAGGATGGCGTTGTAACCTTCATCGAGTAACCCAGTTACACCACCGACCCTGTGGGAGCCGGGCTTGCCCAGCTCCCACAGGTTTTTTGTTGGCTGTTATTGCGAGGTGGCCTTGAGGCCAGTGAGCAACAGCCGCTGGAACAGATCCTCTTTCAACCCGTCCGGGTTTGTCAGCTGCATCCGCTCCAGATGCACCGGAAACTGCGACGCCTCTGGCGCATCCAGCGCCGCCTTGCCCAACTCCAGAATCTCCGCCAGCTTGAACTTGCTCTTCAACCAGTTCAACGCCCGCAATAGATCCCGCTCCACCTCAGTGAAATCGCACCCCAACGGATACTCCGGAAACAAATGCGGATGCCGTGCCTGAATGGCCTGCAGCCGTTGCGGGCTGTTGTCGGCAAAACGCGGATCCATGCGGAAATCTTTCGGCAACTTGCCAACCTTCTGCGCCTGCTCGATCAGCCCTGGCTGAAAGCGCGAGTCGCTGATATTCAGCAACGCCTCAATCACCGCCGCATCGGTTTTGCCACGCAGGTCGGCAATGCCATACTCGGTGACGACGATATCGCGCAGGTGCCGCGGGATGGTGCAATGGCCGTATTCCCAGACGATGTTCGAACTGACCTCCCCACCCGCCTCGCGCCAGCTGCGCAATATCAGCACCGAGCGCGCGCCTTCCAGCGCATGACCCTGGGCGACAAAGTTGTATTGGCCGCCCACTCCGCTGAGCACGCGCCCGTCCTCCAGCTGGTCGGCTACGCCGGCACCCAGCAGCGTCATGATGAACACCGTGTTGATAAAGCGAGCATCCAGGCGTTGCAGGCGCTTGAGCTCCTCCTGACCGAAGAGCTCGTTGATGTAGCTGATGCGGGTCATATTGAATTCGAGCCGTTTGCTTTGCGGCAACTCGCGCAGGCGCTCGTAGAAGCTGCGCGGCCCGAGGAAAAACCCGCCATGCACCGAGATGCCATCAGTCTGCGCGGCCTCATCAAGCGTACCGGCATTGGCCTGTTGCTGCGTCAAAACATCCGGATAGACCTTGCGCCGCACGATCCCGGCATCCGCCAGCACCAGCAGACCGTTGACGAACATTTCGCTGCAGCCGTACAAACCTCTGGCGAACGGTTCGACACCGCCTTCGCGCTCGATCAGTTGCGCCCACTGGCTGAGATTGATGTCTGCCAGCAACGCCTTGTATCCGTCACTGTCGGCCTGACGCGCGAGCAATGCAGCGGTCAATGCATCGCCCATGGAACCGATGCCGATCTGCAACGTACCGCCGTCACGCACCAGTGAACTGGCGTGCAGCCCGATGAAATGGTCCTGGAAACCGACCGGCATGTTCGGCGTGGAAAACAGCGTGGTGTCGTCCTTGGCATCGATCAACAGGTCGAAGGTATCGATGCCAATTTCCGCGTCGCCCGGCATATAGGGCAAATCGTTATGCACCTGCCCTACCATCAGGATCGTCTCCCCCGCCGCCCGGCGTTTTTCGACCATGGGCAACAGGTCGAGGGTGATGTCCGGATTGCAGCTCAGGCTCAGGCGATCGGGGTGCTCGCTGTGGCTGGCCACCATCTGCGCGATCAGGTTCAAGCCGGCTGCATTGATGTCCCGGGCAGCGTGGCTGTAGTTGCTGCTGACGTAATCCTGCTGCGCAGACTCGCTGTGGAGCAGGCTGCCTGGCTGCATGAAGAATTGCTGCACATGCACGTTGGCCGGCAGGCTGTCTTTGAGCAGGTCCGCCAGAAAATCCAGTTCCGGATAGTCGCCGAACACACGCTCGATGAACGGCTTGAGGAAGCGCCGTTGCAAGCCGTCCCCCAACACCGGTCGCCCCAGGCACAACGCGGTGTAGACGGTCAGCTGGCGTTCGGGAAGCTGCGCCACGCGGTGATACAACGCGTTGACGAACTGGTTGGGCTTGCCGAGGCCCAAGGGCAGGCCCATGTGAATGTGCACCGGCAACCGTGCCAGGACATCATCGACCGCTTGCTCAATTGAACATAGCTGAACCATCTGACCCTCCCTTACATTCCGTGAATTGGGGTTGGACCGAGCTTGCCCGCTCTTTGCTGCATTGAACAGTCACGAACGGTGGGAAATTGCCCCAACACTTGTAGGAGCGAGCTTGCTCGCGAAAAACCTGAGAACGTTGCGGGGTGTCAGGTTCGCAGCGGCATCGTTGACGATCATCGCGAGCAAGCTCGCTCCAACAGGCACAAAAAAGCCGCCCGAAAGCGGCTTTTTGCTGAAAACGAGTGCTTATTTCAAGCCGGACATTTTCTGGATGGCGCCTTTGAGCTCTTCATCAGAGCAATCAGCACAAGTGCCTTTTGGCGGCATTGCGTTGATCCCGGTGATCGCTTTGGCCAGGATGCCGTCGAGGCCGCCCTGGTGATCCGCACGTTCTTTCCAGGCGGCAGTGTCACCAATTTTTGGCGCACCCAGCAGGCCGGTACCGTGGCAAGCGTTGCAATGTTTTGCAATGATCGAGTCAGGGGTCTTGGCATCACCGCCGCCGGCAGAAGCAGCGACTTCCATACCCTTGCACTCTTGACCTGTTACACAGACCTTGCCCACAGGTTCAAGTCGTTTGGCAATATCGTCATTCGTCGCAGCTTGAGCGCTGACAGCCCAAAGGGCCAGTACGGTTGCTGGTACAGCCAGCATTTTCATAATTAGGTTCACGCGTTCACCCTCAATGGTGGCTAGTCACGCCCACGGCCACGGTTCGCAGGCGGGCGCAAGTATAACGGTAAGCCCGCCACACTGAAACAACCCCAAAGTCGAAGGGGTCTTGCTCCACGGCGTTAAAACGGTTCAGCCGCCTTGGCGGTACTGGCAGGACGCCTCTTCTCTTAGAAATTCGCCGGTGTCGCTGCGCTGATTAGTCGCGCTGGCGTATCGAACGGATTACGGAAACGGTGCGGCTTGGTACTTTCAAAGTAGTAGCTATCGCCAGCTTCGAGCACAAATGTTTCAAGCCCGACCACCAGTTCCAGTCGACCCTCAAGCAGAATCCCGGTCTCTTCCCCTTCATGGGTGAGCATCTCGTCTCCGGTGTCGGCGCCTGGCGGGTAGATTTCATTGAGGAATGCAATGGCGCGGCTCGGGTGAGCCCGGCCGACCAGCTTCATGGTCACTGCACCATCGGAAATATCAATCAGCTCGTTAGCTTTGTAGACGATCTGAGTCGGTTTTTCCTGCAGGATTTCTTCGGAAAAGAACTCGACCATGGACATGGGAATTCCGCCCAACACCTTGCGCAGCGAACTGATCGAGGGGCTGACGCTGTTCTTCTCGATCATCGAAATAGTGCTGTTAGTAACACCCGCGCGCTTGGCGAGCTCACGCTGGGAAAGCCCCTTGAGCTTACGGATGGATTGCAGTCGTTCACCGACGTCCAATGCAGGAGCCTCCAGGCATTCAGGTTGTTGGAATATTGAGCGTTATCATGGCGACAGCGTTCAGTATTTACAACACTTGACCCTGAATCCTGTTGGACGGGGCGACTTTTCGCACACCGGGCCTTGCTTCAAACCCCGGAATAGAGCTTTGGCACCCGACGCAGGTTGCAGAATATCTGGTAAGGAATCGTGTCGGCGGCGGCCGCCACGTCGCTGGCGAGCACGTTCTTGCCCCACAGCTCGACGGTTGAACCGAGGCCCGCTTGGGGCACGTCGGTCAGGTCGATGCACAACATGTCCATCGATACCCGGCCGATCAACTGGCTGCGCTGCCCGGCGACCATGACCGGCGTGCCGGTAGGTGCCTGGCGCGGATAACCATCGGCATAACCCATGGCCACCACGCCAACGCGCATCGGCCTCGGGGTAACAAAACGGGCGCCATAGCCAATCGGCTCGCCGGCCGGAAGCTCCCGCACACAAATCACTTTCGATTCGAGGGTCATCACCGGCTGCAGGCGCGAGGCCACGGTGTTGGCTTCTTCGAACGGCGTCGCTCCGTACAACATAATGCCGGGACGAACCCAGTCGCTGGGAATCTGAGGCCAGCCCATCACTGCCGGCGAGTTGCGCAGGCTGATTTCAGCCGACAAACCCTGGCGTGCCGCTTCGAACACTGCGACCTGCTCGGCACTCGATTGATCCTGCAGTTCATCGGCGCGGGCAAAGTGGCTCATCAGTACAATCTTTGCGACCTTGCCGCTGGCCAGCAGCCGCTGATAAGCCGCCTGGTAATCCGCCGGATGGAGGCCGACCCGGTGCATGCCCGAGTCAAGCTTGAGCCATACCGTAATCGGCTTACTCACTGCGGCTTTTTCGATCGCTTCGAGTTGCCACAGCGAATGCACCACACACCAGAAATCATGCTCGACGATCAGCGACAACTCATCTGCCTCGAAAAAACCCTCCAGTAACAACACCGGCGCGCGAATGCCTGCAGCGCGCAGTTCCAGGGCTTCTTCGATGCAAGCCACGGCAAAACCGTCCGCCTCGGCTTCAAGGGCCTGGGCACAAGGTACCGCGCCGTGACCGTAGGCATCGGCCTTGATCACCGCGAGGGCCTTGGCTCCCGTGATTTCACGGGCAAGTTGGTAGTTGTGGCGCAGGGCTTGAAGGTCGATCAGGGCACGGGCAGGACGCATGGCGGCAGACTTCTGGTCGGTCATTGGAAGAAAAACCAGCACTGCTGGCGGCGTGGACCGCCAGTAGCACCGGGAGAGAGATCGTGCTTAAGGCAGAGCGGCTACTACCGACAGCTCAACCAGAATTTCCGGTTCGCACAGCTTCGACTCGACCGCTGCGCGGGCTGGGGCGACGCCTTTGGGTAGCCACTTGTCCCAGACCGAATTCATGCCGGCAAAGTGCGCGTCGATGTCTTTCAGGTAAACCGTGACAGACAACAGGCGAGTCTTGTCGGTCCCGGCCAGGTCCAGCAAACGCTCGATATTGGCCAATGTTTCGCGGGTCTGCTGTTCAATCCCGGCGCTCAAATCATCGCCGACTTGCCCTGCCAGGTACACGGTATTGCTATGGACGACGATCTGGCTCATGCGCTCATTGGTGAGCTGGCGCTGGATTGACATGTTTTGCAGACTCCTGAATTTTGTGGCCGTAACGGGAAATATCGAGGCCTTCGGCACTGATCTGCGGCGTTTTCTTCGCCATCAGGTCAGCCAGCAAGCGACCGGAACCGCACGCCATGGTCCAACCCAGCGTGCCGTGACCGGTGTTCAAAAACAGATTGCTGAACGGGGTCGCGCCAACGATCGGCGTACCGTCCGGGGTCGTTGGACGCAG
This sequence comes from Pseudomonas violetae, assembly GCF_023072615.1. Lineage (GTDB taxonomy): Bacteria > Pseudomonadota > Gammaproteobacteria > Pseudomonadales > Pseudomonadaceae > Aquipseudomonas > Aquipseudomonas violetae. The sequence goes on along the minus strand of NZ_JAKNRW010000004.1, from coordinate 280,087 downwards.
GCCGGTCCAGAAACTCGCCTGGGCCAGGTCGCCGCCTTGAGGATAGAGGTCGTTGACGATCATCTCCAGGGTTTCACGCCGACGCGGGTTCAGCGACAGGTCAAAACCGGCGATCTCCGCCATGCCGCCGACGCGGATGCGGTTGTCGAAACGGGTAATCGCGACCTTGTAGGTCTCGTCGAGGATGGTCGAAGTAGGCGCCATCGCCGGATTGGTGATCGGCACGGTCAGGGAGTAACCCTTGAGCGGATACACCGGGGCCTTGATGCCCAGCGGCTTGAGCAACTGCGGCGAGTAGCTGCCGAGTGCGAGTACGTAGCGGTCAGCGGTTTCCAGCTTGCCGTCGATCCACACGCCATTAACCCGGTCGCCGGCGTAGTCGAGCTTCTGGATGTCCTGGCCAAAGCGGAATTCAACACCCAGTTTCACCGCCATTTCGGCAAGACGGGTGGTGAAAATCTGGCAGTCACCGGTCTGGTCATTCGGCAGGCGCAGGGCGCCGGCGAGGATGTCGGTCACGCTGGCCAGGGCCGGTTCGACCCGGGCAATGCCGGCACGATCGAGCAGTTCGAACGGCACACCGGACTCTTTCAGGACGGCGATATCTTTCGCCGCGCCATCCAGTTGCGCCTGGGTGCGAAACAACTGGGTGGTACCGAGGCTACGGCCTTCGTAGGCAATGCCGGTTTCGGCGCGCAATTCATCGAGGCAGTCACGGCTGTACTCGGACAGGCGGACCATGCGCTCCTTGTTCACCGCATAACGGCTGGCGGTGCAGTTGCGCAGCATTTGCGCCATCCACAGGTACTGGTCGATGTCGGCCGTCGCCTTGATTGCCAGCGGGGCGTGGCGCTGCAGCAGCCACTTGATGGCCTTGAGCGGTACGCCCGGCGCTGCCCACGGCGAGGCATAGCCCGGCGACACCTGGCCGGCGTTGGCGAAACTGGTCTCCATGGCAGCGGCCGGCTGACGATCCACGACCACCACTTCAAACCCGGCTCGAGCCAGATAATAAGCACTGACGGTACCGATGACGCCGCTACCCAAGACCATGACGCGCATTTTCATATCCCTCATCGCGGCGTGCCGCTGACGTTTGTTGTGTTCGAGCAATGATGTACGCAGTGTAAAAAAGATTAGGCAGTGCTTTTCACTATATAAGTGCCTATATTTGGCGACAATTCTCGGCAAAAACCCTTTTCACGGAGGCGCATCCCCTATGCGTACCAACACTCAGACCAAACGTGAGCTGGACAAGATCGACCGCAACATCCTGCGGATCCTGCAAGCGGACGGGCGTATCTCATTTACCGAACTTGGGGAAAAGGTCGGGCTCTCGACCACGCCCTGCACCGAACGTGTGCGACGACTGGAGCGCGAAGGGATCATCATGGGCTACAACGCCCGCCTGAATCCGCAGCACCTCAAGGGTAGCCTGTTGGTCTTTGTCGAGATCAGCCTCGACTACAAATCCGGAGATACTTTCGAAGAGTTCCGACGTGCGGTGCTCAAGCTGCCTCACGTGCTGGAGTGTCACTTGGTGTCAGGGGATTTCGACTACCTGGTGAAAGCGCGGATTTCCGAGATGGCTTCGTACCGCAAATTGCTGGGCGATATCCTGCTCAAGCTGCCCCATGTGCGCGAATCCAAGAGCTATATCGTGATGGAAGAGGTGAAGGAGAGTTTGTGTTTGCCGATTCCGGATTGAAACTGGAAGATCCTTTGCTGACGGCGCTTAAACGAGTACTTGCCGGGTCGACGCCATGTACTCATGAATCTGCTTCTCCACCCGTGGATGAATCAGCTCTACCGGCCCGCGCCCATTGGGACACGGCAAGGTCTTGGTGGTGCCAAACAGCCGGCAGATCAGCGGCCTCTCGCCATACACCGTGCAACCATTGGGGCCCAGATGCACACAGTTGAGCTCATCCATTGCCGCATCCTGTTCGGCGCGGGTCTTGCGCGGCAGGCGGGACATTTCTTCCGGCGAGGTGGTCACCGGCCCACAGCAGTCATGGCAGCCCGGCACGCACTCGAAAGAGGGTATCTGCTGGCGCAGCGCGCGAATTTTCTGACTGTTGCAACTCATCGGAACACTGACCAAAGCAGCTGAATAGAGCGCAATTGTGCAGCATAAGCGCCAATCCAGACAGCGCCAGCCGACCAGTGTTGCCCGGCCTTGAAGGTCCGGCTTATGCTCGGTCAAATTTTCCAGACACCCGAATCAGGAACACGCACATGAATGCCCGTGCTCAGCAACCGCTCGCGAGCCACCAGCACACGCGCTCTTACTACGCCGCCAGCAGCCTGCCGCAACCTGATTATCCGCTGCTGCAGGGCGAAGTGGTGGCCGACATCTGCGTGGTGGGCGGAGGTTTCTCCGGACTGAACACGGCACTGGAATTGGCCGAGCGCGGCTTCAACGTGGCGTTGCTCGAAGCCCATAAGATTGGCTGGGGTGCCAGCGGCCGCAACGGCGGGCAGCTGATTCGCGGAGTTGGCCATGGGCTCGACCAGTTCGCCAATGTGATCGGCGCCGACGGCGTGCGCCAGATGAAGCTCATGGGCCTGGAAGCGGTCGAGATCGTCCGCCAGCGGGTCGAGCGTTTCCAGATCCCGTGCGACCTGACCTGGGGTTATTGCGACCTCGCTAACAAGCCGGGCGATCTGCAAGGTTTCGCCGAAGATGCCGCCGAGTTGCGCACCCTGGGTTATCGCTACCAAACCCGGCTGCTGCAGGCTAATGAAATGCATGAGGTGGTCGGGTCGGATCGGTATGTCGGCGGCCTGATCGACATGGGCTCCGGACACCTGCACCCGCTCAACCTGGCACTTGGCGAAGCCGGTGCCGCGCAGCATTTGGGTGCCCGGTTGTTTGAACAGTCGGCGGTGACCCGCATCGATTATGGCCCGCAAGTCAAAGTCCACACCGCCCATGGCTTGGTCCGCGCCAAGACGCTGGTGCTGGGATGCAACGCCTACCTCAACCAACTCAACCCTGAACTCAGCGGCAAAGTGCTGCCAGCGGGCAGCTACATCATCGCCACCGAGCCCCTGAGCGAAGCGCAGGCTCATTCGCTGCTGCCGCAGAACATGGCGGTGTGTGATCAACGGGTGGCGCTGGACTACTACCGACTCTCAGCGGACCGGCGCCTGCTGTTTGGCGGTGCCTGCCATTACTCGGGGCGAGATCCAAGCGACATCGCGGCTTACATGCGGCCGAAGATGCTCGAGGTTTTCCCGCAACTGGGGAACGTGAAGATCGACTATCAATGGGGCGGGATGATTGGAATCGGTGCCAACCGCCTGCCGCAGATCGGCCGGCTCAAGGATCAGCCGAACGTGTATTACGCCCAGGCCTATTCGGGGCATGGGGTGAACGCTACCCATCTGGCGGGCAAACTGCTCGCGGAGGCCATCAGCGGCCAACAAGGGGGTGGGTTCGATCTGTTTGCCAAGGTGCCGCACATCACTTTCCCTGGCGGCAAGCACTTGCGCTCGCCGCTGCTGGCGTTGGGGATGTTGTGGCATCGGCTGAAAGAGTTGGTCTGATCATTTTTCTGTGTTGTTAATGCCCTCATCGCGAGCAGGCTCGCGATGAGGGCAGTGAGAACACTGCACAACTCAGATCCGCCAAAACGGCTTAAGCCCCTCCTCCCGCGCCTGCTCCCGGCTCAACCCAATATCCTGCAGTTGCTCAGGCGAGAGCACCAGCAACGCCTTGCGCGTGTGCAGACGATGCCAGAACAGACCCCAGCGACCCAGGCCGGACGGCGCGTTGCGCATGTTCGCCGCGCGCGTGCCGTTGTCCTGCCCTTTCGCCAGTTCCTGACTGTGTAACGTCAGCCGCACATCGCTCAAGCCGTTCATCTTGGTGACTCCTGTTTACTTGGGTAGCAAGAGGTTTCATGATGCGCGGACGAGCAAAACCGTGACAGATTCAACCATTTGGTATTAAATCCATACAGATGCATTGTTATGGGCTCTGAATTGCCGAAATTCAGCTAATCTGTACTGGTCGCCTGCCCCCCCACCGAGACTGCGCCATGACCCTCTACGTCAACCTTGCCGAATTACTCGGCACGCGCATTGAACAGGGCTTCTATCGCCCCGGCGATCGGCTGCCGTCGGTGCGGGCGCTAAGTGTCGAACACGGGGTCAGCTTGAGTACGGTTCAGCAGGCTTATCGAGTGCTGGAAGACAACGGCCTGGCGATGCCCAAGCCCAAGTCCGGCTACTTCGTGCCCGCCAGCCGCGAGCTTCCGGATCTGCCTGCGGTAGGCCGGCCGGCGCAACGGCCGGTGGACATTTCCCAATGGGACCAAGTGCTGGAGTTGATTCGTGCAGTGCCGCGCAAGGATGTGGTGCAACTGGGACGTGGTATGCCCGACATCACCACGCCGACCATGAAACCCTTGCTGCGCAACCTCGCGCGGATCAGCCGGCGCCAGGACATGCCCGGCCTGTATTACGACAACATCCACGGCACACTCGAACTGCGCGAACAGATCGCGCGCCTGATGCTCGACTCCGGCTGTCAGTTGAGCGCCAGCGATCTGGTAGTCACCACCGGCTGCCATGAAGCGTTGTCCACCAGCATCCGGTCGATTTGCCAGCCGGGCGATATTGTGGCGGTGGATTCGCCGAGTTTTCACGGCGCCATGCAGACCCTCAAGGGCCTGGGCATGAAGGCCCTGGAAATCCCCACTGATCCGATCACTGGCATCAGCCTGGATGCACTGGAGCTGGCATTGGAGCAGTGGCCGATCAAGGTCATACAGTTGACCCCCAACTGCAATAACCCGCTGGGCTATATCATGCCGGAGTCGCGCAAACGCTCATTGTTGACACTTGCTCAGCGTTTCGACGTGGCGATCGTCGAGGACGATGTGTATGGCGAATTGTCCTACACCTACCCACGACCGCGCACGATCAAGTCTTTCGATGAAGACGGCCGTGTCCTGCTGTGCAGTTCATTTTCCAAGACCCTGGCGCCGGGTCTGCGCATTGGCTGGGTTGCGCCCGGGCGATATCTGGAAAGGGTGCTGCACATGAAATACATCAGCACCGGCTCCACGGCGCCGCAGCCGCAGATCGCAATTGCCGAATTCCTCAAGTCCGGGCACTTCGAACCGCACCTGCGACGTATGCGCACCCAATACCAACGCAACCGCGACCTGATGATCGACTGGGTTACGCGTTATTTCCCCGCAGGCACCCGCGCCAGTCGGCCCCAAGGCAGTTTCATGTTATGGGTCGAGTTACCGGACGGATTCGATACCCTAAAACTGAATCGGGCCTTGCACGATCAGGGCGTACAGATTGCCGTGGGTAGCATTTTTTCCGCCTCCGGCAAGTACCGCAATTGCCTGCGGATGAACTACGCTGCCAAACCAACACCGCTAATCGAAGAAGCGGTGCGCAAGGTGGGCGCGGCAGCTATCAAGCTGCTGGCGGAAACTGATCACATTCACGACTGACCTTTCTACGCAAAACAGCGTCCATATGTCGACCCCAGCCGCCAATCGGAACGATCCTACGTGAGAGTCAGACATCCCCTGCCCGCACTTCTGCTCTTCACGCTCCTTGGTGGCTGCGCCAACCTTGATGTGACACGCGAACCCAGCCAGGCCCTACCCGCCGGTGATTCTGCATTTGGCCGGTCGATCCAGGCCCAGGCCGCGCCTCACGAAGGCAAGTCCGGTTTTCGGCTGCTCTCCAACAGCAGTGAAGCCTTCATGGCGCGCGCCGAACTGATCCGCAATGCCCAGAGCAGCCTCGACCTGCAGTACTACATCGTCCACGACGGTATCAGCACCCGAATGCTGGTCGAAGAGCTGCTCAAGGCGGCCGACCGTGGTGTGCGGGTTAGAATCCTCCTTGATGACACCACCAGTGACGGCTTGGACTGGATCATCGCGACCCTGGCGGCGCACCCGCACATTCAGATCCGCCTGTTCAACCCGCTGCACCTGGGCCGCTCCACGGGCGTTACGCGCAACATGGGCCGCCTGTTCAACCTGTCGCAACAACACCGACGTATGCACAACAAGCTGTGGCTGGCGGACAACAGCGTGGCTATCGTCGGCGGACGCAACTTGGGCGATGAATACTTCGACGTCGAGCCCAACCTGAATTTCACCGACATCGACATGCTCAGCGTCGGCCCGGTTGCCGAACAGCTGGGGCATAGCTTCGATCAGTACTGGAACAGCGCGCTGAGCAAACCGATCGACCAGTTTCTGTCGAGCAGGCCGACACAGAAAGACCTGCAAGACACCCGGACCCAGCTTGAACGATCCCTTGAAGAAACCCGCAAGCAGAATCACGCGCTCTATCAGCAATTAATGACCTACAAAACCAACCCGCGCATGGACCTGTGGCGTCGAGAGCTGATCTGGGCCTGGAACCAGGCACTGTGGGATGCGCCTAGCAAAGTACTGGCAAAGGGCGAGCCCGATCCGCAGCTGCTGCTGACCACCCAGTTGGCGCCTGAATTGAACGGGGTGAGCAAAGAACTGATTTTAATCTCGGCTTACTTCGTGCCGGGCAAGCCGGGCTTGGTGTATCTGACCGGCCGGGCAGACGCAGGCGTCTCGGTAACCTTGCTGACCAACTCACTGGAAGCCACCGATGTGCCCGCAGTGCACGGCGGCTACGCGCCTTATCGCAGGGCATTGCTTGAACACGGCGTGAAGTTGTTCGAGTTGCGCCGGCAACCGGGCGAAGGCGGCGGCAGTGGCCCGCACATTTTCTCCAGCAAGTCCTACCGAGGCTCCGACTCCAGCCTGCACAGCAAGGCGATCATTTTCGATCAGCAGAAGTCGTTCATCGGTTCCTTCAACTTCGACCCACGCTCGGTCCTGTGGAATACCGAAGTCGGGGTGCTGGTCGACAGCCCCGAACTCGCTGCGCATGTGCGCAAATCGGCATTGGAGGGCATGGCGCCGCCCTTGAGTTACCAGGTGAAGCTGCAGGACGAGCAGATCGTCTGGGTCACCGAAGATGACGGCAAGATGCACGTGCTGACCGATGAACCTGGCAGCTGGTGGCGCCGGTTCAACGCATGGTTCAGCACGGCGGTAGGCCTGGAACGGATGTTGTAATTCACAGGTGTTGTGTGTGCTCAGGCCGGTTCGGCGACGCTGCCGAACGCCCCCTGCCGCGACAACAGGATCACCAATCCCAACGCCCCCGCTGCCATCAACAGCGGCAACGCATGGCCACTGACCCACTGGCTGCCCGCACCCGCCACCAGAGGCCCGATCAGGCAGCCGATTCCCCACAGCTGAGCAATATGCGCATTCGCGCGCACCAGCGCGTCGTCCCGATAGCGCTCGCCAATGAGGATCAGCGACAAGGTGAACAAGCCGCCCGCGCTCGCGCCAAACAGCACCCACAATGGCCAGATCAGTAGCGTGTCGATCAGCAACGGAATCGCCAGGCTCGACACCAGCAGAATCACCGCACAACCGGTAAATAGCGTGCGCCTGGATAAGCGATCAGCCAGTGCACCAATCGGCAACTGCAGTAACGCATCCCCCACCACCACCGTACTGACCATCGCCAAGGCGATTTCCGTGGTGAAGCCCTGGCGCAGGCAGTAGACCGGCAGCAACGTCAGAATCATTGCTTCGAACGCCGCGAACAGCGAAACCGCCCAGGCGATCGCCGGCAACCCCCGGCAAAAACCCCACAAATCCCTGAAGGTCACGCTGCACGCTTCGCTGCTGGGTGCTCCGCTACGGCCCAGCAACAGCAACGGTGCGATCATCAGCAGGGCGGCGCCGACCCAGAATCCGTAATCATGGTCGGTGCCTACGGCGCCCAGCAGCAACGGGCCAGCCAGTTGGCTCAATGCATAAGCGCTGCCATACAGCGCCACCAAGCGTCCGCGCCATTGTTCGATGACCAACTGATTGATCCAGCTTTCACCGAGGATAAAGACCAGGGTCAGGATCACCCCGATCATCAGCCGCAACGCCAGCCACACCGGATAGCTCGGCAACAACGCCAGCAAGCCAATGGACAGCGCCCCCGCCCACAGGCAAAGGCGCATCAGATAGGCCGTGCCCAGGCGCGCCGCCAGGTGACTGGAAATTTTCGCCCCCAGCAACACGCCGATGGCCGGCATCGCCGCCATCACACCGATTGCAAAGGAGCCGTATCCCCAGCCTTCCAGGCGAAACGACACCAGCGGCATGCTGACGCCCAGGGCCAGGCCAACACTCAACACAGACGCCAACACGGCGAAATACGTCGCCCAACGCATGCGCCACGCTCCTGTGGATATTATTTTCACCACCACACAAAACACTGTGGGAGCGGGCTTGCTCGCGAAGAGGCCAGCACATTCAACATCAATGTTGACTGTTACACCGACTTCGCGAGCAAGCCCGCTCCCACAGGACTCTTGTTGTTTCGAGCGCCTGGTTTTAGTCAGGCCCCCTTAACGGATTACAACTTGATCCAGGTCGCCTTCAGCTCGGTGTACTTGTCGAACGCATGCAGGGATTTGTCGCGACCATTACCCGACTGCTTGAAGCCGCCGAATGGCGCGGTCATGTCGCCGCCGTCATATTGGTTGACCCAGACGCTACCGGCGCGCAACGCTTTGGCGGTCAGGTGGGCCTTGGAGATGTCCGCAGTCCATACCGCTGCCGCCAGACCGTAAGGCGTGTCATTGGCGATCTGCACCGCTTCCTCGGCGCTGTCGAAGGTGATGACCGACAACACCGGGCCGAAGATCTCTTCCTGGGCGATTTTCATCGCATTGCTCACGCCGTCGAAAATCGTCGGCTCAACGTAGGTACCACCGGTTTCCTGGAGGATCCGTTTGCCGCCCGCCACCAGTTTCGCGCCGTCAGCATGACCGGATTCGATGTAGGACAGCACGGTGTTCATTTGCTGGGTATCCACCAGTGCGCCGACGTTGGTCGCAGGGTCCAGCGGGTTGCCGGGCTTCCAGGTCTTCAGCGCTTCGATCACCAGCGGCAGGAACTTGTCCTTGATCGAACGCTCGACCAGCAGGCGCGAACCCGCGGTGCAGACTTCTCCCTGGTTGAAAGCGATGGCGCCAGCAGCCGATTCGGCAGCGGCCTGCAGGTCCGGAGCATCGGCGAACACGATATTCGGGCTCTTGCCGCCAGCCTCCAGCCACACGCGCTTCATGTTCGATTCGCCGGAGTAGATCAGCAATTGCTTGGCAATTTTGGTCGAACCGGTGAACACCAGTGTGTCGACATCGTTGTGCAGGGCCAGCGCCTTGCCGACGGTATGACCGTAGCCCGGGAGGACGTTCAGCACGCCTTTGGGAATACCGGCTTCAACGGCCAGCGCCGCGATTCGGATGGCGGTCAGCGGCGATTTTTCGGACGGCTTGAGAATCACCGAGTTACCGGTGGACAACGCCGGGCCGAGTTTCCAGCAGGCCATCATCAGGGGGAAGTTCCAAGGTACGATGGCACCGACAACGCCCACCGGTTCGCGAGTCACCAGACCCAGCTGATCGTGCGGGGTGGCAGCGACTTCGTCGTAGATCTTGTCGATGGCTTCACCGCTCCAGCTCAGGGCTTGCGCCGCGCCTGGCACGTCGATGTACAGGGAATCGCTGATCGGTTTGCCCATGTCCAGGGTTTCAAGCAGGGCCAACTCTTCGGCGTGCTGTTTCAGCAGGCCGGCGAAACGAATCATGGTGGCTTTGCGTTTAGTCGGCGCCAGGCGCGACCACGCACCGGAATTGAAGGTGGCGCGGGCGTTTTCAACAGCGCGCTGGGCATCGGCGGCGTCACAGCTGGCGATCTTGCCCAGCAGGCGGCCATCTACCGGGCTGATGCACTCGAAGGTCTCGGCAGAGACAGCATCGGTGTATTCACCATTGATGTAGGCACGGCCTTCGATCTGCAGATCGCGAGCCCGTTGTTCCCAATCGGCACGAGTCAGGGTGGTCATACGAGTGTCCTCCTCTTGTTGAATACGAGCGCCCTGCGTTCTTCGCGGACGTTCTCAGGAATTCCGCCCGGCCATCCCGCATGTGTTCGGCCAAAGGCAACCGCCACCCTAAACCAGCGGCAGGTGAAGTTTCAATATATTTGACATAAGGCCGGCAAACGGCCTTGCGATGTTCATTTTAATAAACATAGACTTCGGGCTTTCCAACGCAATCACTGGGGATTACAACAATGAACATCCAGGACATCGCCGATTTCAACCAGGCCGACATCCAGCCCGATCGCTATCGGCCAGACGACGCAAAAATCCTCAAGGGCGATCCAGAGCAAGCAGTATACAACCACTACAACAGCCCTTGCGGCCAGCTGAGTGCAGGTGTCTGGGAAGGCGCTGTTGGCCAGTGGATGGTGAACTTCACCGAGCACGAATACTGCGAAATCGTTCAAGGTGTTTCAGTACTGCGCGACAATGACGGCAACAGCAAAACTGTGCGCGCGGCAGATCGTTTTGTCATTCCAGCGGGCTTCAAAGGCACCTGGGAGGTGCTGGAGCCGTGCCGCAAGATCTACGTAGCGTTCGAACAGAAGGCCTGAGGATTGTGTTTGGCTCGGCCGGCCTCTTCGCGAGCAAGCCCGCTTCCACAGTGAATCATCGTCGGACACAAATTGTGTGCTCACTGAAAATCAAATGTGGGAGCGGGCCTGCTCGCGAAGGGGTCATGGCAGGCAACACATAATCGCAGGCAACAAAAAAGGCCCGTATCTCGCGATAGGGGCCTTTTTCGTAAGAGAGAAAAAATCAATTACTTGATTTTGCCTTCTTTGTAGATCACGTGCTTGCGAACAACCGGATCAAATTTCTTGATCTCGATTTTGTCCGGAGTAGTGCGCTTGTTCTTGTCGGTAGTGTAAAAGTGACCAGTACCGGCGCTCGAAATCAAACGAATCAATTCACGCATGATTAGCTCCCTTAGATCTTGCCAGCGGCGCGGATTTCGGCCAGCACGACAGTGATGCCACGCTTGTCGATGATGCGCATGCCTTTGGCAGATACGCGCAGACGCACGAAACGTTTCTCTTCTTCAACCCAGAAGCGGTGATGCTGCAGGTTCGGCAGGAAACGACGACGGGTTTTGTTATTTGCGTGGGAAATGTTATTCCCAGTCACCGGACCCTTACCGGTAACTTGACAGACTCTCGACATGCCTCAGCCCTCTAAAACCACATGCCCAACCCGGCATGGGTTGGCCGCTTAATCTCTCAGTCATTTGGCGCCAGGCGCCGCGTTTCTTTAAGGGTCTTACCGGCTACACCTACAAGTGAAGGAACCGGGCCCCTAGAAAAGAGCGCTGCTTTATACCAGAAAGACCGCAGAGCAACAACATTCCGTGTGCGTTGAGTCGATAAAAACCGCGTTTTTCAGGCTTTGAGCGCCTTGTACAAAGGCTGTGGCCGATATTTACCGCTCGTCGCAGAGAATCAGCCGACAGACCATTTCGGGGTTCTTGAGATCACCGCACGCGAAAATCGATCGCACATAGTCCCCCTAAAATGAAAATGGGGATAGTCATTTGCAAAGGAGCCATCTAGGGTAACCCTTTTCCAGACTGCACTTGCAGATGGGCCTTCGATCTGTAAAGGAATCCGACCATGCGCCTCGCTGCCCTACCGCTGTTGCTCGCCCCTTTCCTGCTGAGCCCGCAAGCCATGGCTGCGGCCCTGAGCGTCTGCACCGAGGCCAGCCCTGAAGGGTTCGACGTGGTGCAATACAACTCGCTGACCACCACCAACGCGTCAGCCGATGTGCTGATGAATCGCCTGGTGGACTTCGATACGGCCAGCGGCAAAGTGGTCGCAGGCCTTGCCGACAGCTGGGAAGTCTCTGCGGACGGCCTGACCTATGTCTTCAAATTGCATCCACAGGTGAAATTCCATCGCACCGGCTATTTCACGCCAACCCGTGAGCTGACAGCTGAAGATGTGAAGTTCAGTTTCGACCGCATGCTGGATCCAGCAAACCCTTGGCACAAAGTGGCGCAGAGCGGCTTCCCGCACGCACAGTCGATGCAACTCCCCGCGCTGATCAAGAAAATCGATGCGCTGGACCCGCTGACCGTGCGCTTCACCCTCGATCACCCCGACTCGACCTTCCTGCCCACCTTGAGCATGGGGTTCGCTTCGATCTATTCCGCCGAATACGCGGACAAGCTGATGAAAGCCGGCACCCCGGAGAAGCTCAATAGCCAGCCTATTGGCAGCGGCCCGTTCATCTTCACGCGCTTCCAGAAAGACGCCTCGATTCGCTACAAGGCCAACCCGGATTACTTCCGCGGCAAGCCTTCGGTTGATCCTCTGATATTTGCCATCACCCCCGACGCCAACGTGCGCCTGCAGAAACTGCGCCGCAATGAGTGCCAGATCGCCCTGTCGCCCAAACCTCTGGACGTAGAGGCAGCGCTGAAAGAGCCGACCCTGAAAGTGGAAAAGACCGACGCTTTCATGACTGCGTTTGTCGCCATCAATACTCAGCATCCACCGCTGGACAAGCCGGAAGTGCGCCAGGCGATCAATCTCGCCTTCGACAAAGCCAACTACGTCAAGGCGGTATTCGAGGACACGGCCGAGCCTGCCGCCGGACCGTACCCGCCTAATACCTGGAGTTACGCCAAAGGCTTGCCGGGCTACGCCCATGACATTGCAAAGGCCAAGGCGCTGATGGCCAAGGCCGGGCTCAAGGACGGCTTCCAAACCACCATCTGGACGCGCCCGTCCGGTAGCCTGCTGAACCCCAACCCAAGTCTCGGCGCGCAGATGCTGCAGTCGGACCTGGCGGAAATTGGCATCCAGGCAGAAATTCGCGTAATCGAATGGGGCGAGGTGATCCGCCGCGCCAAGGCTGGCGAGCACGACCTGCTGTTCATGGGTTGGGCGGGTGACAACGGCGATCCGGACAATTTCCTGACGCCGCAATTTTCCTGTGCTGCGGTGAAGTCCGGCACCAATTTCGCCCGTTACTGCAACCAGGATCTGGACAAGCTGATCAGCGCCGGCAAGACCACGTCCGAGCAAGGTGTACGCACCAAGCTTTATGAGCAGGCCCAGGCGCAAATCCAGCAGCAGGCGCTGTGGCTGCCACTGGCGCACCCGACCGCCTTTGCCTTGCTACGCAAGGACGTCGAGGGATATTCGGTGAGCCCGTTTGGTCGCCAGGATTATTCGAACGTCAGCTTCAAATAACCGCGCGTGGGAAAATCTGTGGGAGCGAGCTGGCTCGCTCCCACCAGATTTCACTCATCTGCGAACCCCATCACTTACATCCACCCATACTCGGCCATCGACAACGGGTCTCCATCGCCCACGATGAAATGATCGAGTACTCGCACATCAATCAGCTGCAGAGCCTCTTTCAGCCGCCTGGTCAACATGCGGTCCGCCTGGCTGGGGGTGGCGTTGCCCGAGGGATGGTTGTGACACAGGATCAGCGCAGCGGCGTTGTTGACCAGTGCGCGCTTCACCACCTCACGGGGATGAACGCTAGTACTGTCGATGGAGCCGCGAAACATGGCTTCGAAGGTCAGCACCTGGTGCCGCGAATCCAGAAACAGGCAGCCGAACACTTCCTGCTGCTCGTGGCGCAGCATCGATTTCAGATAATCGCGAACCGCCTGGGGATTTTCCAGCGCCGATCGCACGCGCAGACGCTCCGCCAGATGGCGCCGGTTCATTTCCTGCACCGCCTGCAGTTGCGCAAATTTCGCTGGACCAAGCCCCAGCTCCGCACTGAACGTCGACTGATCGGCTTCCAGTAACGCCCGCAGGCTGCCGAATTTGCTCAACAAGTGACGCGCCAGGTCCACCGCACTTTTGCCGGCTGAGCCTGTTCGTAGAAATATTGCCAGAAGCTCTGCATCCGACAGGCTCGCAGAGCCTTGCACAAGCAGCTTTTCCCGGGGTCGCTCGGCCGTCGGCCAATTGCGAATACTCATAGCACCTCCCTGTCTGTGGGCGCCGCTGTTCCATAGCGGTCGCTGTGATATCTTAGCCCATCTTTTTTGCGGACGAATTCATCCCTGGGGAGGGGGTTTCGTCATGCAGTCACCAACGAATTGAAAGGCTGACCTATGCAGCGGCTGTATCGGAAACGCATTGTTCTGGGCGTCGGCGGCGGCATCGCTGCCTACAAGAGCGCCGAGCTGGTTCGCCGACTGATCGACCAGGGTGCCGAAGTGCGCGTGGTCATGACCCGTGGTGGCAGTGAGTTCATCACGCCGTTGACCATGCAGGCCTTGTCCGGCCATCCAGTGCACCTGGATCTACTGGACCCTGCAGCCGAAGCGGCGATGGGCCACATCGAGCTGGCCAAATGGGCCGACCTGGTACTGATCGCTCCTGCCACCGCAGACCTGATCGCGCGCCTGTCCCAGGGAATTGCTGATGACCTGTTGACCACACTGGTGCTGGCCACCGACGCCGTGGTGGCCGTTGCCCCGGCAATGAACCAGGCCATGTGGCGCGACGCAGCGACCCAGAGCAACCTGCAACTCCTTCAAAGTCGCGACCTGAAAGTCTTCGGCCCGGCTTCCGGCAGCCAGGCCTGCGGCGACGTCGGCATGGGGCGGATGCTCGAAGCCAACGACCTGGTACAGTGCGCCGCAGACTGCTTCCAGCGCCAGGCACTGACCGGCAAGCACGTGCTGATTACCGCTGGCCCAACTCAGGAAAACATCGACCCGGTGCGCTACATCACCAACCATAGCTCGGGCAAAATGGGCTTCGCACTGGCTGAAGCCGCCGTCGAAGCAGGCGCTCGAGTGACCCTGATCACCGGCCCGGTGCACCTGCCAACCCCCGATCGCGTCACCCGGATCGATGTAGTCAGCGCCCGCGACATGCTCGCTGCCTGTGAAGCGGCGATCCCCTGCGACCTGTTCATTGCCTCTGCGGCCGTTGCCGACTACCGGCCCGAGGTAGTCGCACCACAAAAACTCAAGAAAGATCCTACGAGCGGCGACGGCTTATTGCTCCAAATGGTGCGCAATCCAGACATTCTGGCCTCGATCGCCACCCGCCCCGACCGGCCTTTCAGTGTCGGTTTCGCCGCCGAGACCGAACACCTGCTTGATTACGCTGCGCGCAAGCTGAAAGACAAGAACCTCGATTTGATCGTCGCCAACGACGTTGCCAACCCGAGCATCGGCTTCAACAGCGAAGAAAACGCCTGCAGCGTGATCGATCGCGAGCTCCACGCCACACTTTTCGCCCAGACCAGCAAGAGCAAGATTGCCCGCCAGCTGATCACTTTTATCGCCGAACGTCTGAACCAGGTTTAATCTACATGCACGCTTTGCAAGCCAAGATCCTCGACCCCCGCATCGGTACCGAATTCCCGCTGCCGCAGTACGCCACGCCAGGCTCCGCCGGCCTGGACCTGCGCGCCATGCTGGAACAGGACACCGTCATCAAGCCGGGCGAAACCCTGCTGATCCCTACTGGCCTTTCCGTATACATCGGCGATCCGGGCCTTGCGGCACTGATTCTGCCGCGCTCCGGCCTGGGCCATAAGCACGGCATCGTGCTGGGCAACCTGGTCGGCCTGATAGACTCCGACTACCAGGGCCCGCTGATGGTGTCCTGCTGGAACCGCAGCCAGACCGATTTTAATATGGTGGTAGGCGAACGCCTGGCCCAGTTGGTGCTGGTACCAGTGGTGCAGGCGCACTTCGAGATGGTCCAGGAGTTCGTGGAAACCGAACGTGGCGCTGGTGGATTCGGCCATACCGGCACCCGTTGATCGAAAGACGCCCACCCTTGCAGGAGCTGCCAAGGGCTGCGATCGCTTGATCTTAAAGACCAAAATCAAAAGATCGCAGCCTGCGGCAGCTCCCGCAGCACAGCGGTCTTGCGACAAGAGTTGCGCCAGTATCGGCGCAAGAGCTAGCCCAGAAAACCAAGGCAATGGACGGCCAAATGCTCACTGAAACCGGTGGCATGGCCTTTTCGCACCACGAACTCTCTGTGGAAAACGCCGTCATACCCTTCAGTTTGAACCGGCCAACGAATATTTCGCAGGCCAGTCCAGCCACTTTCGAGATGGAGCATTCCTACAGATGAGCACCCCAGCCCAAGTCGCACCGAAATTTCCCGACAGTATTTTCCGCGCCTACGACATTCGCGGCACCGTCCCGGAATTTCTCAATGCGGAGACCGCTTATTGGCTCGGGCGCGCCATCGGCGCCCAAAGCCTGGCGCAAAACGAACCCAACGTTTCGGTAGGCCGCGACGGGCGCCTGTCGGGCCCGGAGCTGGTCGAACAGTTGATCAAGGGCCTGGCCGAAAGCGGCTGCCACGTTAGCGACGTAGGCCTGGTACCAACGCCTGCGCTGTACTACGCAGCCAACGTACTGGCCGGCAAATCGGGAGTAATGTTGACCGGTAGCCATAACCCGTCGAACTACAACGGCTTCAAGATCGTCATTGCCGGCGATACCCTGGCCAACGAGCAGATCCAGGCCCTGCATGACCGCCTCAAGACCAACAACCTGAGCAGCGGCAACGGCAGCATCACCCAGGTCGAGATTCTCGAGCGCTACAACACCGAAATCGTCCAGGACATCAAGCTGGCCAGACGCCTGAAAGTTGTAGTCGACTGCGGTAACGGTGCCGCTGGCGTGATCGCCCCGCAACTGATCGAAGCATTGAACTGCGAAGTCATCCCGCTGTTCTGCGAAGTAGACGGCCATTTCCCGAACCATCACCCGGATCCAGGCAAACCTGAAAACCTCGTCGACTTGATTGCCAAGGTCAAGGAAACCAACGCCGACCTGGGCCTGGCTTTCGATGGCGACGGTGACCGCGTTGGCGTAGTGACCAACACCGGCAGCATCGTCTATCCGGACCGCCTACTGATGCTTTTTGCCCGTGACGTGCTGGAGCGGAATCCGGACGCCGAGATCATTTTCGACGTCAAATGCACCCGCCGCCTGACGCCACTGATCAAGGAATACGGCGGTCGTCCGCTAATGTGGAAGACCGGTCACTCGCTGATCAAAAAGAAAATGAAACAAACCGGCGCCCTCTTGGCCGGCGAAATGAGCGGGCACATCTTTTTCAAGGAGCGCTGGTTCGGTTTTGACGACGGCATTTACAGCGCTGCGCGTCTGCTGGAGATCCTCAGCAAGGAAAAATCCACGGCAGAAGAGCTGTTCGCGACCTTCCCGAACGATATTTCTACGCCAGAAATCAATATCCATGTGACCGAAGAGAGCAAATTCAGCATCATTGATGCATTGCACGACGCGAAATGGGGTGAAGGTGCCGACCTGACCACCATCGATGGCGTGCGAGTCGACTACGCCAAAGGCTGGGGCCTGGTGCGCGCATCCAACACCACACCGGTGCTGGTGCTGCGTTTCGAGGCCGATGACGAGGCTGAACTGCAGCGCATCAAGGACGTGTTCAAAGTCCAGTTGAAGCGTGTTGCACCTGATCTCCAACTACCGTTTTGATCTATTGAAGCGCCATTTATCGAAGTGCCGGAGCCCTGAATGACCCTCGAACGCGAAGCCGCCGCCAACACCGCCAAGGTCCTGTCCGAAGCGCTGCCTTACATCCGCCGCTATGTCGGCAAGACGCTGGTGATCAAATACGGCGGCAACGCGATGGAAAGCGAGGAGCTGAAAACCGGCTTCGCTCGCGACATCGTGCTGATGAAAGCTGTGGGTATCAACCCGGTAGTCGTTCATGGCGGCGGCCCGCAAATCGGCGACCTGCTCAAGCGCCTGTCGATCGAGAGCCACTTTATCGACGGCATGCGCGTGACCGATGCACAAACCATGGACGTAGTGGAGATGGTCCTCGGTGGCCAGGTCAACAAGGACATCGTCAACCTGATCAACCGTCATGGCGGCAGCGCCATCGGCCTGACCGGTAAAGACGCCGAGCTGATTCGTGCGAAGAAACTCACCGTGACCCGCCAAACGCCGGAGATGACCCAACCGGAAATCATCGACATCGGCCAGGTAGGCGAAGTAGTCGGGATCAACACCGACTTGCTGAACCTGCTGGTCAAAGGCGATTTCATTCCGGTGATCGCCCCCATCGGCGTCGGTGCCAACGGCGAGTCATACAACATCAACGCCGACCTGGTGGCCGGCAAGGTTGCCGAAGCGCTGAAAGCTGAGAAGCTGATGCTGCTGACCAACATCGCTGGCCTGATGGACAAATCGGGCACGGTCCTCACCGGCCTGACCACCCAACAGGTCGACGAGCTGATCGCAGATGGAACGATCTACGGCGGCATGCTGCCGAAGATTCGGTGCGCGCTGGAAGCGGTCCAGGGCGGGGTCGGCAGCTCGCTGATCATCGACGGCCGGGTGCCAAATGCCATCCTGCTGGAAATCTTCACCGATACGGGCGTGGGTACGCTGATCAGCAATCGCAAGCGTCCGTAAGCGATAGCCCACACACAAAGACCCCGCTCGGCCTGGCTGAGCGGGGTCTTTTTTTGCTCACCCCCTGTAGGAGCGAGCTCGCTCGCGATGGTCGTTAACGATGACGCTGGATATCTGGCACCCAACGGCGCTCTCTCGTCCATCACGAGCAAGCTCGCTCCTACAGGGGTTTGGCGTTACACGCCGAATTGGGCGCGGTAGGCTTCCACGGCCGGCAAATACTGCTTGAGCTGCGGGTCGTCGGCCAAAAATTCCAGCACCTGGTTCAGCGAAACGATGCTGATTACCGCAATACCGAAGTCACGCTCTACTTCCTGAATCGCTGACAACTCGCCATTGCCACGCTCCTGACGGTTCAACGCAATCAATACACCGGCCGCCTTGGCGCCGTCCTGGGAAGCGATGATCTGCATCACTTCGCGGATCGCGGTGCCGGCGGTGATCACGTCGTCGATGATCAGCACTTCGCCGGTCAATGGCGCGCCGACCAGGCTGCCGCCTTCGCCGTGGGCCTTGGCTTCCTTGCGGTTGAAGCACCATGGCAAGTCACGATCATGGTGCTCGGCCAGGGCCACGGCAGTGGTGGCTGCCAACGGTATGCCCTTGTAGGCCGGACCGAACAGCACGTCGAACGAAATGCCGCTCTCGATAATGGCCGCCGCATAGAAACGACCCAGCTGTGCCAAGGCGGAGCCGGAATTGAAAAGGCCGGCATTAAAGAAGTAAGGGCTGGTGCGCCCGGACTTCAGGGTGAACTCGCCGAAGCGCAAAACGCCGCGATCGATGGCAAAACGAATGAAATCGCGCTGATACGCTTGCATGAAAAAACCCCAGATACCACGGATTTAGCTAATTAGGTTGACGCCGTGTATCATACACGCACGCGATTTTTGGGGCCATTTATGCGGATCATCAGTGTGAACGTCAATGGTATTCAGGCTGCAGTGGAGCGAGGGTTGCTCAGTTGGCTGCAAGCACAGAATGCCGACGTCATCTGCCTGCAGGACACCCGCGCCTCCGCCTTTGAACTGGACGATCCAGCCTTCCAACTGGATGGCTACTTCCTTTATGCCTGCGAAGCTGAAGTTCCCGCCCAGGGTGGCGTGGCTTTGTATTCGCGGTTGCAGCCGAAGGCAGTCATCAGCGGTCTCGGCTTCGAGACGGCCGACCGCTACGGGCGCTACCTGCAAGCCGATTTCGATAAGGTCAGCATCGCGACCTTGCTGCTCCCTTCGGGGCAGAACGGCGATGAAGACTTGAACCAGAAGTTCAAGCTAATGGACGATTTCGCCCGTTACCTGGATAAACAGCGGCGCAAACGTCGCGAGTACATTTACTGTGGCTCGCTGTACGTGGCGCAACAAAAGCTGGATATCAAGAACTGGCGCGACAGCCAGCAATCCCCGGGATTCCTGGCGCCTGAGCGTGCCTGGATGGACGAGATTGTCGGCAACATGGGATACGTCGACGCTCTGCGCGAAGTCAGCCGCGAAGGCGACCAGTACAGCTGGTGGCCGGACAACGAACAGGCTGAAATGCTCAACCTCGGCTGGCGCTTCGACTACCAGCTGCTGACTCCAGGGCTACGCCGCTTTGTACGAAGCGCACGCCTGCCGCGTCAGCCACGGTTCTCGCAGCATGCACCGCTGATCGTGGACTACGACTGGACGCTGACTATCTAGCCTGTAGCGCCAGACGTTAGAGCGCTCGGACAAAAAAATGCCCACATCGCAAGATATGGGCATTTTTATTGGACGCCTCAGTGACGGAAGTTCAACATCCCGTCGATCTGAATTTCAGCCTGGGACAAAAAACGGCAGTCCAAGGTACAACTTGATCACGATGACGTTAATGATGTCGATGAAGAACGCCCCCACCATTGGCACCACCAGAAAAGCTATGTGAGAAGGCCCGAAACGCTGAGTCACCGCCTGCATATTGGCAATGGCCGTTGGCGTAGCACCCAGCCCGAAACCGCAATGCCCTGCCGCCAGGACTGCCGCATCGTAGTTCTTGCCCATAACTCTGAACGTGACGAAAATCGCAAATAGCGCCATTACCAGCGTTTGCACACTCAGGATAAAGAAGAACGGCAAAGCCAATGCGGCCAGATCCCACAATTTGAGCGACATTAGGGCGATCGCCAGAAACAGTGACAAACTGACATTTCCAAGTACCGACACTTCGCGCTCAAACACCTGATACAGGCCCAACGCTGAAAGCCCGTTGCGTAAAATTACTCCCACGAACAACACACAAACGAACGTCGGCAATTCGAATGCTGTTCCATGTAAAAAGCCATTAAGAAGATTACCCGCCAGCAGACTGACGGCAATCAGGGCGAGCGTCTCGATGAATGAGAAGGGAGTAATCGATCGCTCTTTGTTCGGTTGCTCAAAACCCCTAGGCAACCTTGGCTTTTCTTGCTCGAGACCGGGTGTCTGCACCCGCTTGATGAGCAGACGTGCAACCGGGCCACCAATCAAGCCTCCCAGCACCAAGCCAAACGTCGCTGAAGCCATCGCCAGTTCTGAAGCCGAAGCCAGGCCAAATTTCTCACTGAAGGTCGCTCCCCACGCGGCGCCCGTGCCGTGACCACCGGCCAGGGTAATTGAGCCTGCCAGCAGGCCCATCAATGGATCGAGCCCCAACAGTGTGGCGAGACCAATGCCCATGGCATTCTGGACGATCAGAAGCCCGGTGACCGCCAGCAGGAAAATCCCCACTACACGCCCGCCTTTCCTCAGGCTGGCAAAGTCTGCACTCAAGCCGATGGTGGCAAAAAATGCCAACATCAGGGGAGCCTGCAGGGAAGTGTCAAAACGAACTTCAACATCAAGTGCGCGCAATGCCAAAAGCAGCAAGGCAACGACCAAGCCACCGGCTACAGGCTCGGGGATGTTGTAGGCGCGCAAGAAACCGACGCGCCCGACAAGCCCCCGTCCTAGCAACAACACTAGGGAGGCGGCGACAAGTGTTCCATAAAAATCGAGCTGAATCATTGGAAGGGAATCTTGCATGTACATTCAGAGGCGAACTTTTTACCCGGACACGCCTGTTGAACAGGTTGAAACATTTCAACACTGATTTGCTTTGATTCAGGGACCGTCAATGGTGTGAACAGATCGTAATATTTTTTGTAAATATTACTTGTCACAATTTTATCAACCGCCAAGTGCGATTACCAATAGCAGGGTGGAATTGAGCGCCCGCAGTTGTGACAAAAAGTTTAATAACTAAACTGTTTCAAATTATATAATTTGCATGTCGCCTGCCCTGTATTGCCACGAAGACTTTATTCAGATCAAAAAATACCCCGACGAGTCGGGGCATTCAGATTTAATCGGCGCGCATGTAACCGGGCGCACCCGACCATGACATGAGGCTGATCGTTATTTGATCAACCGCCAGGTAAACGGATACCGGTAAGGCACCCCCTCATTGGCTTTAACACCAGCAATGATCGTCAGCACTAGTGCACCAATTGCCACCAGCCCTAGCAGGAAGAACCCCACGATTACCACCATCAACAGGAAACAAATAGCCGAGGCAATGGCGACGGTAATCTGAAAGTTCAGCGCCTCCTTGCCTTGCGCATCGACGAAGGGGTCCATTTCACGCTTCATCTGCCAAAGAATCAGCGGGCCGATCAGCGTGCCAAACGGAATCCATATCCCCAGCAGGGCGGAAAGGTGACAAAACATCGCCCACTGCCGAACTTCCTTGCTCGGGATGGGAAGCAGCTCTTGTTCGTCGCTCATAGCGTCCTCCTTGCTGGGAACGGGGCCGATCAGTCGGCCAATGCAGCTTTCTGCAGTTCGAAGATTTCGGCCATGCCTTTCTTCGCCAGTTCCAGCATAGCGTTCAACTCTTCTGGCTGGAATGGCGCGCCTTCAGCAGTGCCCTGCACCTCGATGAAGCCACCGGTGCTGGTCATCACCACGTTCAGGTCGGTCTCGGCAGCCGAGTCTTCCAGGTAATCGAGGTCGAGCACAGGCTCGCCCTGGTACATGCCAACCGATACGGCAGCGATCATCTGCTTGAGCGGGTCGCCGCCTTTCAGGCCGCCGCGTTTCTTGATCACTTTCAGGGCATCGACCAGCGCGACCATGGCACCGGTAATGGACGCAGTGCGGGTGCCGCCGTCAGCCTGGATTACGTCGCAATCGACGTACAGGGTCACGTCGCCCAGCTTGGACATGTCCAGCGAAGCACGCAGTGAGCGACCGATCAGGCGCTGGATTTCCAGGGTGCGGCCGCCTTGTTTACCGCGGCTCGCTTCACGCTGGTTACGCTCGCCAGTAGCCCGTGGCAGCATGCCGTACTCGGCAGTCAGCCAGCCTTGACCCTGGCCCTTGAGGAAGCGCGGCACGCCGTTTTCGACGCTGACGGTGCAGATGACCTTGGTATCACCAAACTCGACCAGCACAGAACCCTCGGCGTGCTTGGTGTAGTTGCGAGTAATGCGGATCGAGCGGAGCTGATCGGCAGCGCGACCACTTGGACGTTTCATAGGGAATACCTGTACTGGGGACGGAAATCTGCCGAGCATTATAGAGCCGCGCGCCGGGAGTGGGCACTTCTAAAAAATCTGCCCGACGATTGAGGGTCTGGCTGGCGCTTGGAGCAGCGCTTTACCGACGGCCTGCAGCTCTTTGTCACGCCGTGTGTTTGGGCGCATCCGCCCCACTGCGCTACAATCCTGCGCCTTTGCTGCCTGTCGGCTTAAATTCATAGATAGCGGGTCTTGGTTAACGCTGGGATCTGCATTGCGAGGTACCTCCATGGTGCACAGCATGACCGCTTTCGCCCGCGTCGAAAAAGCCGGCACCCAGGGCACCCTGAGCTGGGAGCTGCGCTCGGTCAACAGCCGCTACCTGGAACCGCATCTGCGCCTGCCTGAGTCATTACGCGACCTCGAAGGCGCGGTCCGCGAAGCGCTGCGCCAGGGCCTGTCCCGGGGCAAGCTGGAGTGCACCCTGCGCTTCACCGAAGAGAACACCGATAAACCCCTGCAAGTGGATCGTGAGCGAGCCGCACAACTGGTTGCAGCCGCCGAGACCATCGCCGGCCTGATCAAGAATCCCGCAGCGCTCAACCCGCTGGAAGTCCTGGCCTGGCCCGGCGTGCTGGTGGGCGATGCGACCGACCCGCAAGCTTTGAATGCCGAGGCACTAGCGCTGTTCAACGAAGGCCTCAAAGAACTCAAGGCCGGGCGTGAGCGCGAAGGAGCGGAACTGGCCCGATTGATCAACGATCGCCTGAGCGCGATTGAAGGCGACGTGGTGACCTTGCACGAACTGGTCCCGCAGATGCTCGCCACCCAGCGCCAGAAAGTCCTCGATCGCTTTGCCGACATGAAAGCCGAGATGGACCCGCAGCGCCTGGAGCAGGAAATGGTCATGCTCGCCCAGAAAAGCGACGTCGCCGAAGAACTGGACCGCCTGAGCACCCACATCATCGAAGTTCGCCGGGTACTCAAATCCGGTGGCGCGGCCGGTCGGCGCCTGGACTTCCTGATGCAGGAGCTCAACCGCGAGGCCAACACACTAGGCTCCAAGGCCTTCGACCCGCGCAGCACGCAGGCTGCGGTCAACCTCAAAGTGTTGATCGAGCAGATGCGCGAACAAGTGCAGAATATTGAGTAAGGCTATCCCTGACATGACCCACAGCACCGGCACCCTGTACATCATTTCCGCCCCTTCGGGCGCGGGCAAGAGCAGCCTGGTCAAGGCTCTCACCGACGCCGACCAGGAAATCCGCGTCTCCGTCTCCCACACCACACGCGCCATGCGCCCGGGTGAAGTCGACGGCGTGAACTATCACTTTGTCTCGCGCGAAGCATTCGTGAAGATGGGCGAACATGGTGACTTTCTGGAGCGCGCGGAAGTGTTCGGCAATCTCTACGGCACCTCCCAGAGCCATCTGCAGCAAACCCTGGACGCGGGTCACGACCTGATCCTGGAGATCGACTGGCAAGGCGCCGAGCAGGTGCGCAAGCTGATGCCCCAGGCACGCTCGATATTCATCCTGCCGCCATCCCTGCAGGCCTTGCACCAGCGCCTGACCAATCGCGGCCAGGACAGTGACGAGATCATTGATGGCCGGATGCGTGAAGCCGTCAGCGAGATGAGCCACTACGTCGACTACGACTACCTGATCATTAACGACAATTTCGCCCATGCGCTGGACGATCTGAAAGCGATTTTTCGTGCCAACCAACTGCATCAGAAGCGTCAGCAGCAGCGCAATGGAAAACTTTTGGCCGAATTGCTCGGTTAAACAGCTCTTCCCAAAACCGCTGCGGGGGCTTTACATTGGCACTTGCAGCGCGTTGAAGGGCATGGTCAAAAAATCAGCGCTTCCCTAAACGCTGGTGATTTTTTAAACTGTTGAGTCCGCTCGCCCAACCGGGCAGCGCGCATATTGCATTCGCTCCGAGGAATACCATGGCCCGCGTAACCGTTGAAGACTGCCTGAACCACGTGGAAAACCGCTTTGAGCTGGTCATGCTGTCCACCAAGCGTGCCCGTCAACTGGCCACCGGCGGCAAAGAGCCACTGGTCCAGTGGGAAAACGACAAGCCTACCGTTGTAGCCCTGCGCGAAATCGCAGAAGGCCTGATGAGCTACGAGTTCATCGCCAATGCTGAAATCGTCGAAGACGAACCGCTGTTCGCAGCGTTCGAGGACGAGTCCAACGAGGCCGTCTAAGCCTATGCCTGGTCGACGTAGCACGGCGCGGGGTCACAGCGAGCGGCAGGAGTCATCATGCCGAGCATAGACGCCCTCGCCGATCGCTTATCGACCTACCTCGGCAAGGACCAGGTTAACCTGGTCCGCCGAGCGTACTTCTACGCCGAACAAGCCCACGACGGCCAGCGCCGCCGCAGTGGCGAGGCGTACGTCACGCATCCCCTCGCGGTGGCGAATATTCTTGCCGACATGCATATGGACCATCAGAGCCTGATGGCGGCCATGCTGCATGACGTGATCGAAGACACCGGTATTGCCAAAGAAGCCCTGCAAGCGCAGTTCGGCGAAACCGTGGCCGAACTGGTCGACGGGGTCAGCAAACTGACCCAGATGAACTTCGAGACCAAAGCTGAAGCCCAAGCGGAAAACTTCCAGAAAATGGCCATGGCCATGGCCCGGGACATCCGTGTGATCCTGGTCAAGCTGGCCGACCGCTTGCACAACATGCGCACGCTGGAAGTGCTGTCCGGCGAAAAACGCCGGCGCATCGCCAAGGAAACCCTGGAAATCTATGCACCCATTGCCAATCGGCTGGGCATGCACGCCATTCGCATAGAATTCGAAGACCTCGGCTTCAAGGCAATGCACCCGATGCGTTCTGCGCGGATCTACCAGGCGGTCAAGCGCGCCCGGGGCAACCGCAAGGAAATCGTCAACAAGATCGAAGAGTCGCTTAGCCATTGCCTGGCGATCGACGAGATTCAGGGCGAAGTCAGCGGCCGTCAGAAACACCTCTACGGCATCTACAAGAAAATGCGCGGCAAGCGTCGGGCCTTCAACGAGATCATGGACGTCTATGCGTTCCGGATCATCGTCGACAAGGTCGATACCTGCTACCGCGTGCTGGGCGCTGTTCACAATTTGTACAAACCGCTGCCTGGACGCTTCAAGGACTACATCGCGATCCCCAAGGCCAACGGCTATCAGTCGCTGCACACCACGCTGTTCGGCATGCACGGTGTTCCGATCGAGATCCAGATTCGCACCCGCGAAATGGAAGAGATGGCCAACAACGGCATCGCTGCCCATTGGCTGTACAAATCCAGTGGCGACGAACAGCCCAAAGGCACGCACGCTCGCGCCCGCCAGTGGGTCAAAGGCGTGCTGGAGATGCAGCAACGTGCTGGCAACTCGCTGGAATTCATCGAAAGCGTGAAGATCGACCTGTTCCCGGACGAGGTTTACGTGTTTACGCCCAAAGGCCGGATCATGGAGCTGCCCAAAGGCTCCACGGCGGTCGACTTCGCTTACGCGGTGCACACCGACGTGGGTAACAGCTGCATTGCCTGCCGGATCAATCGCCGACTCGCGCCGCTGTCTGAACCGCTGCAAAGCGGCTCCACGGTCGAGATCGTCAGCGCCCCCGGCGCACGACCGAACCCGGCGTGGCTCAACTTCGTGGTCACCGGCAAGGCGCGAACCCACATCCGCCATGCACTGAAACTGCAACGCCGCTCCGAATCCATCAGCCTCGGCGAACGCCTGCTGAACAAGGTCCTCAACGGTTTCGACAGCTCCCTGGAAAAAGTCCCGGCCGAGCGCGTCAAGGCGATGCTCGCCGAGTACCGCCTCGAACTGATCGAAGACCTGCTCGAAGACATTGGCCTGGGTAATCGCATGGCGTATGTGGTCGCCCGCCGCTTGCTGGGCGAGGGCGAACAACTGCCGAGCGCTGAAGGTCCACTGGCGATTCGCGGCACTGAAGGCCTGGTGCTCAGCTACGCCAAGTGCTGCACACCGATCCCGGGCGACCCGATTGTTGGCCACCTGTCCGCAGGCAAGGGCATGGTCGTGCACCTGGACAACTGTCGCAACATCAGCGAAATCCGCCACAACCCGGAAAAATGCATCCAGCTCTCTTGGGCCAAGGATGTCACCGGCGAATTCAACGTCGAACTTCGCGTCGAACTGGAACACCAGCGTGGCTTGATCGCCCTGCTGGCCAGCAGTGTCAACGCGGCCGACGGCAATATCGAAAAAATCAGCATGGACGAACGCGATGGTCGCATCAGCGTTGTCCAACTGGTGGTCAGCGTGCACGACCGCGTACACCTGGCCCGCGTGATCAAGAAACTGCGCGCACTGACTGGGGTGATTCGCATCACCCGCATGCGCGCCTAAGTCCACCATTACAAGGAGTCATTCATGACCAAGACTGTTATCACCAGCGACAAGGCCCCGGCCGCCATCGGTACTTACTCCCAGGCGATCAAGGCTGGCAACACCGTTTACATGTCGGGTCAAATTCCTCTGGACCCAAAAACCATGGAACTGGTTGAAGGCTTCGAAGCCCAGACCGTCCAGGTGTTCGAGAACCTCAAAGCGGTGGCCGAAGCAGCCGGTGGTTCGTTCAAGGACATCGTCAAATTGAACATCTTCCTCACCGACTTGAGCCACTTCGCCAAGGTCAACGAGATCATGGGCAAGTACTTTGACCAGCCTTACCCTGCCCGCGCCGCCATCGGCGTAGCAGCCCTGCCAAAGGGTTCGCAGGTTGAAATGGATGCCATTCTGGTCATCGAGTAATGCATCTGGCGCAGCCCCTCAAGGCTGCGCCGCTGATGTCGTAAAGATAGCGTTCTGAAAGGATTCCACCATGCGCCATGCGCTAGCCCTCTCGCTGGTCGCCCTGTTCTTGGGCGGATGTGCCAGCAACCCTGCCGATCGCGACATCAGCGGCACCTGGATCAATCAGGTGGCAATCGATGCAGCCGCCAAAGGCACCCCATTGCGTGAAGCGCTTCAGGCTTATGGCCCGAATCTGGAATGGGACGTCAATACCAAGGCCGCACAGGCTCGCTACACCAACGGTTTCGAAAACGTCGACGGCAAGTTGCTAGGGGAAGAGTCCGGCGCCTGGAAAGTCGACTTTTATGGCAGTTCCGCCAGCGAACTCAAGCGCGACGGCAAGCAACTGAGCCAAGCCGCCAGCGACAATGAACCCGAGCAGGTCTTTGATCGCGCGGTGATCCCCGTGCCGGAAGGCGCACCGCTGGGCGCCAGTTTCGAGCGTGCGTTGTATACGGCCTACATGGGTGGCAGCTGGCAAGTCGTCACTGGCCCCGGTGAAGGTAATACCGTGCAGTTCCAGGCTGATGGCCAGGTTGCCGGCCTGCCCGGCGCCGACCGCTACGCCCTTTGCCTGGCGGGCGATTGTGCGTCGATGAGTGGCGGCAACGACAATATGTGGTTGCAACAGAATGGCCAGGGCAACACCTGGATTTTTGCGCGCAAGGGCAAAGAAATGGAGATCTTCCAGGCCACCAACACCGCCCGGGAGGACGAAATGCCTCAGTTCACCCCCGGCGAGCGCAGGTGGTTGCTGGAGAAGCAGTAACCCAACGCGGTTCCTGTAGGAGACGGCTTGCTGGCGATAGCGTCCGTCCAGCCAATGAATCTATTGCCTGGTTCACCGCATTCGCCAGCAAGCCGGCTCCCACAAAGTCAGCAGTGGCCCTCAAGAATCGCTGCATACCCTTCCCGATAACTGGGGTACTTCGGCTCCCAGCCCAAGGCCTTCGCTCGCGCATTACTGCACTGCTTGCTCCCCGCCCGACGCACGCTCGCATCGTCAGCCCATTCGGTCACGCCCAGATATTCGCGCAACCAGCCCACCACCTCAGCCAGTGGCGCAGGCGCATCATCGACACCGATATAGATGTCATCGAGCACCGCCCCCTGCTGATCCTTCTCCAGCAGAAAAGCCAGCAACCCCGCCGCATCGTCCGCGTGGATGCGGTTGCCGTACAACGGTGGGTCGATCGCCACACGATAGCCGCGACGAACCTGAGTCAGCAGCCACTCACGCCCCGGCCCATAGATACCGGTCAGGCGCACGATGCTGGCGGGGATGCCGCTCTGGAGCGCCACTTGCTCGGCCTCCAGCATCAGCCGGCCGGAATAACCGCCAGCCACGGTCGGCGACGTTTCGTCGACCCACTCACCGCCCTGCTGACCATAAACGCTGCTACTGGAAACAAACAGCAGTCGATCAGGCACCTGCCCGTAGTCGCCCAACCAACTCAGTACATTCTGTAAACCCTGCACATAAGCGGCGCGGTAACCCGCTTCATCGTGATCAGTAGCTGCGGCGCAATACACCAGGTAATCCACCGCTCCGATCGGCCAGGTCGCCGGGCAGTCTTCATTAAACAAGTCGCCGGCCACGCCAATCACACCCTCCGGCAATCGCGAAATATCCCGACGCAGGCCATGAACTTCCCAGCCGCGAGCCAGTAACTGCGTGGCCAGACGGCTACCTACATCGCCGCAACCGGCAATCAAAACAGAAGGCGCGGACATCAGAAAACTCCTCTGGCAAAGGCACAGACTATCGTCGGCAGAGGACGAGCGGCTAGTCATGCCGGAAAAAAGATACTCTATTACTTCTGCTAACAAGAATTATTTGCAATAATGCATGCCACTTTTGTTCTCGGCCTTGCGAGGTCTGGAAGAACATTTACCGTCTTTTTCTCTCAGGTCCGGCCAGCATGACACGCAATCAATTCCCCGCTTCGCCAACCAAACGACCTCGCGCATGGAGCGCAATGGCCGCCCTCCTGCTCAGCATAATACTGGCACCGAATGCCGCTTTCGCCGACGCCCAAGCACCTGCAAGCCCAGCCGCCGCCGAGGCACCTGCAGCCGCGCCGGCCCCCGCTACCCCAGCCACCACGCCCGCCGCCACTGACCCGGCCCAGGCAGTAGACGCCACAGCCGCAGACGCTCCTGAAGTGCTCGAAGCCGACAATACCCTGGGCATGGCCCACGACCTGTCGCCAT
Organism: Pseudomonas violetae; assembly: GCF_023072615.1. Taxonomy (GTDB): domain Bacteria; phylum Pseudomonadota; class Gammaproteobacteria; order Pseudomonadales; family Pseudomonadaceae; genus Aquipseudomonas; species Aquipseudomonas violetae. The sequence continues at coordinate 250,150 of NZ_JAKNRW010000004.1, read as the reverse complement.
GGGGCATGTACCAGAACGCCGACATCATCGTGAAAATCGTGATGATCGGCCTGGCCATCGCTTCGATAATCACCTGGACCATCTGGATCGCCAAGGGTTTCGAGCTGATGGGCGCCAAGCGTCGTCTGCGCAGCGAAATCATCCACCTGAAAAAGGCCACCACCCTCAGGGAAGCCAGCGCCACGGCGACCAAGCCAGGCACCCTCGCCAATGTACTGGTGCATGACGCACTGGAAGAGATGCGCCTCTCGGTCAACAGCCGCGAAAAAGAAGGCATCAAGGAGCGCGTCGCATTTCGCCTTGAGCGCCTGGTCGCGGCCTGCGGCCGCAACATGAGCAGCGGTACCGGCGTGCTCGCTACTATCGGTTCCACCGCGCCATTCGTCGGCCTGTTCGGCACCGTATGGGGCATCATGAACAGCTTCATCGGTATCGCTAAAACCCAGACCACCAACCTTGCGGTAGTGGCACCCGGCATCGCCGAAGCCCTGCTGGCCACGGCACTGGGCCTGGTGGCAGCGATTCCGGCAGTCGTTATCTACAACGTCTTCGCCCGCTCCATCGCCGGTTACAAGGCACAAGTCTCCGATGCCTCGGCTGAAGTCCTGCTGCTGGTCAGCCGCGACCTCGATCACCTGCCGACCACCGAGCGCACCGCTCAACCCCACGTGGTCAAAGTAGGGTAATCAGCATGGGCTTGCATTTGAAAGAAGGCGCGGACGACGATCTGGCCGAGAACCACGAAATCAACGTCACGCCGTTTATCGACGTAATGCTGGTGTTGCTGATCATCTTCATGGTGGCCGCTCCATTGGCTACCGTCGACATCAAGGTCGACCTGCCTGCCTCCAGCGCCAAACCGGCGCCGCGGCCGGAAAAACCAGTGTTCCTCAGCGTGAAGGCTGATCAACGTCTGTTCCTTGGCGAAGACGAAGTGAAGGCCGAAACACTGGGCGCCACTCTGGATGCCAGGACCCTGGGTAAAAAAGACACGACAATCTTCTTCCAGGCCGACAAGGGCGTGGACTACGGCGACTTGATGAGCGTGATGGATGCCCTGCGCGCTGCCGGTTACCTGAAGGTGGGTCTGGTCGGACTTGAGACGGCAGCCAAAAAATGATCACGACGCGCCATAAGCTGACGCGTTACAGCGGGAGCCTGGCCGTAGTGCTGGGCGTGCACGCGCTGGCCATCGCGCTGGCTCTGAACTGGACCTCCCGCCCCCCGATCGAATTGCCGCCGCAGGCAATGGTGGTCGAGCTGGCGCCAGCCCCTGCCCCGCCGCCACCGGCCCCGCCGAAGGTGATAACGCCGCCACAACCACCGGCACCGGTTGAAGAACTGCCGATCCCGAAACTGGCTGAAGCGCCAAAGGCCGAGATAGCCGTACCCAAGCCGGTAAAGCCCAGGCCCAAGCCGCAACCGCCCAAGCCTGTGGAGAAAAAACCGGAGCCGCCGAAGGAGAAGCCTTCCGAGGAAAAACCGGCCGACACTCAACCGACCCAGGCACCCACGGAGAAATCCGCCCAACCAGCACCTGGCCCATCGCCGGCACAGCAAGCGGCCAAGGCCAGTTGGCAAAACACCCTGCTCGCTCACCTGGCCAAGTACAAAAAGTACCCGGCCAGCGCTCAGGCCAGGGGCAAGACCGGCGTTAACCGCCTGCGGTTCGTGGTAGATGCTGAAGGCAATGTGTTGTCGTTCGAACTGGTGGGTGCTTCAGGCAATGCCGACCTGGATCGCGCCACCCTGGAAATGATCCGCCGCGCCCAACCGCTACCCAAGCCACCCGCCGACATGGTGAAAAACGGCCCGATCGAACTCTACGCACCTTTTGTCTACTCCCTGGAAAAACGCCGCCGTTAAACACCGCCGAACCTTTGTAGGAGCGAGCTGGCTCGCGATGGAATCGAACGATAACGCTTGAAGACTGACACCCCACAGCGGTCTCAGGTTTTTCGCGAGCAAGCTCGCTCCTACATAACGTGCGTCTATCGATTGCAGCCGGTATGCTTGGCGCGCAACTTCATGGACGCCCGCTATGACCCTCACAGAATTACGCTACATCGTTACCCTCGCCCAAGAGCAGCACTTCGGCCATGCGGCCGAGCGTTGCCACGTCAGTCAACCGACCCTGTCGGTGGGCGTGAAAAAGCTTGAAGACGAACTCGGTGTGCTGATTTTCGAGCGCAGCAAAAGCGCCGTGCGCCTGACGCCCGTCGGCGAAGGCATTGTCGCCCAGGCGCAGAAAGTGCTGGAGCAGGCACAAGGCATCCGTGAACTGGCCCAGGCTGGCAAGAACCAGCTGACTGCACCACTAAAAGTTGGCGCCATCTACACCGTCGGCCCGTACCTGTTCCCACACCTGATTCCACAACTGCACCGGGTCGCCCCGCAGATGCCGTTGTATATCGAAGAAAACTTTACCCATATCCTGCGGGACAAGCTGCGCAATGGTGAGCTCGACGCGATCATCATCGCTCTGCCGTTCAACGAAGCCGACGTGCTGACCCTGCAACTCTACGACGAGCCGTTCTACGTCCTGATGCCGGCCCAGCACCCGTGGACGCAAAAAGAATCCATCGACGCCGACCTGCTTAACGACAAGAGCCTGCTACTGCTTGGCGAAGGTCACTGCTTCCGCGACCAGGTGCTGGAAGCCTGCCCGACCCTGGGCAACGGCAAGGACGGCGCCAAGCACACCACCGTGGAGTCCAGCTCCCTGGAAACCATCCGCCATATGGTCGCCTCCGGCCTGGGTATTTCAATCCTGCCGCTCTCGGCCGTGGACAGTCATCACTACGCTCCCGGCGTACTTGAAGTGCGCCCACTGACGCCACCCGTGCCTTTCCGCACGGTGGCCATCGCCTGGCGCGCCAGCTTCCCGCGCCCCAAAGCAATTGAAATCCTCGCTGACTCGATTCGCCTGTGCTCGGTAGCCAAGCCGCCAGCGCCGGTCGTTGCCGGCTAAGCCGCTGCCATGACCGAGTTGTCGCAAGTGTCGGTGACAGCACTCAAGGGTGTCGGCGAAGCCATGGCCGAGAAGCTGGCCAAGGTTGGCCTGGAGAACCTCCAGGACGTGCTGTTTCACCTGCCGCTGCGTTATCAGGACCGTACTCGCGTCGTCCCGATCGGCCACTTGCGACCGGGTCAGGACGCAGTAATCGAAGGCACCGTCAGCGGTGCCGATGTGGTCATGGGCCGCCGCCGCAGCCTGGTCGTGCGCCTGCAGGATGGAACGGGCGGGCTCAGCCTGCGCTTCTACCATTTCAGCAACGCCCAGAAAGAAGGTCTCAAGCGCGGCACGCGGATCCGCTGCTACGGCGAAGCGCGGCCCGGGGCGTCGGGGCTGGAGATCTACCACCCGGAATATCGCGCCATCACTGGTGATGAACCGCCGCCGGTGGATGAAACCCTGACCCCGGTCTACCCGCTCACCGAAGGCCTGACCCAGCAGCGCCTGCGTCAACTGTGCATGCAGACCCTGACGCTACTGGGGCCCAGCAGCCTGCCCGACTGGCTGCCGACCGAACTGGCCCGGGACTATCAACTCGCCCCGCTGGCCGACGCCATCCGCTACTTGCATCACCCGCCCGCCGATGCCGATGTCGACGAACTCGCCCTCGGTCATCACTGGGCCCAGCACCGGCTGGCCTTCGAAGAACTGCTGACCCATCAACTGTCCCAGCAACGCCTGCGCGAGAGCATGCGCTCACTGCGCGCACCGGCTATGCCCAAGGCTACAAAACTGCCAGCCAAGTACCTGGCCAATCTCGGCTTCGCACCGACCGGCGCCCAGCAACGGGTCGGCAATGAAATCGCCTACGACCTCTGCCAGCACGAGCCCATGCTGCGTCTGATCCAGGGCGATGTGGGCGCGGGTAAAACCGTGGTCGCAGCCCTGGCTGCCTTGCAAGCACTGGAAGCTGGTTATCAGGTCGCACTGATGGCGCCCACCGAGATACTCGCCGAGCAACACTTCATCACCTTCAAACGCTGGCTCGAACCGCTGGGCATCGAGGTGGCGTGGCTGGCCGGCAAGCTCAAGGGCAAAAACCGCGTGGCCGCGCTGGAGCAGATCGCCAGCGGCACCCCCATGGTCGTGGGCACGCACGCGCTGTTTCAGGAAGAAGTGCAGTTCAAGAACCTGGCACTGGTAATCATCGACGAACAGCATCGCTTCGGCGTGCAGCAACGCCTGGCGCTGCGGCAGAAAGGCGTCGGCGGGCGCATGTGCCCGCACCAGCTGATCATGACCGCCACGCCGATCCCGCGCACTTTGGCCATGAGCGCCTACGCCGACCTTGATACCTCGATCCTAGACGAACTGCCGCCCGGGCGCACTCCGGTAAACACTGTGTTGATCACTGACACCCGGCGCGTTGAAGTGATCGAGCGGGTGCGTGGTGCCTGCGCCGAAGGTCGCCAGGCCTATTGGGTCTGCACCCTGATCGAGGAATCGGAAGAGCTGACTTGCCAGGCCGCCGAAACCACTTATGAAGACCTCACCGCCGCCCTCGGCGAGCTCAAGGTCGGGCTGATCCACGGCCGCATGAAGCCTGCGGAAAAAGCGGCGGTCATGGCCGAATTCAAGGCCGGCAACTTGCAGTTGCTCGTGGCGACCACAGTGATTGAAGTGGGCGTCGACGTGCCAAACGCCAGCCTGATGATCATCGAAAACCCCGAACGTCTGGGCCTCGCACAACTCCATCAGTTGCGCGGTCGAGTAGGCCGAGGCAGCGCCGCCAGCCACTGCGTGCTGCTTTATCATCCGCCGCTGTCGCAGATCGGCCGCCAGCGCCTGGGCATCATGCGCGAAACCAACGACGGTTTTGTCATTGCCGAAAAAGATCTGGAGCTGCGCGGCCCCGGTGAAATGCTCGGCACCCGCCAGACCGGCCTGCTGCAGTTCAAGGTCGCTGATTTGATGCGCGATGCCGACCTGCTCCCAGCCGTGCGCGACGCGGCGCAGGCGTTGCTTGAGCGTTGGCCGGATCACGTCAGCCCGCTGCTCGACCGCTGGCTACGGCATGGGCAGCAATACGGCCAAGTGTGAGCACCGTCGCAGTTTCCGGACCACCGTGTTAAACATGATGGTTATACTCTTGCAACTGTTTGAGAACGGATCCAAACCATGACCGACGCTGCCCTCGCTCCCGAAACCCCGCACGCTCCGTCTGCAGTTCGGCTGCTGCTGGGCAAGCTGGACATTGCCTTTGATGAAGTCCTCGACCACCACGGCTTGAATGCTGCGCGCAAAGTGCAGGCAGTGCTGCTGGACGACGCCGTTGGCTCGCTCATGGTGCTGTTCCCGCAAAGCCAGCTGCTGGACCTCAATCGCCTCGCTGAGCTTACCGGCCGCCGCCTCGCCGCGGTTTCGCCTGATCGCCTGGAGCGCATGCTCGGCAAACACAACCTGAGCCTGTTGCCGGGCCTGCCTGCGCTGACCACTGCACCGTGCCTTTACGAAGACAGCCTGCTGCGCGAACCCAAGTTGCTGATCAACTCGGGCGTACCAGGCGTGCTACTGGAAATCGCCTGCGACGATTTCAAGATCTTGCTGAGCAAGGCCAGCGCCGCTCGCTTCGGTGAAGCGCTGACCAGCATCCGCCCGAACCTCGACCGTCCGGACGACGACCGCGAGGAAATCACCCAGGCCGTCCAGGCCTTCACAGCTAGACGCATCCAGCAACGACTGGAAGCCACCATCGAGATCCCGCCACTGGCCTCGACTGCACAAAAAATCATCAAATTGCGGGTCGACCCCAACGCCACCATCGATGACATCACCAGTGTCGTAGAGACCGACCCGGCCCTGGCCGCCCAAGTCGTCAGCTGGGCAGCGTCACCGTACTACGCCTCGCCGGGCAAAATTCGCTCAGTGGAAGACGCAATCGTGCGGGTGCTGGGGTTCGACCTGGTGATCAACCTCGCGCTTGGCCTGGCCCTGGGTAAAACCTTGAGCCTGCCCAAAGACCACCCGCAACACACAACACCCTATTGGCAACAATCTATCTACACCGCTGCCGTCATCGAAGGCCTGACCCGCGCCATGCCCCGCGCCCAGCGCCCGGAAGCCGGCCTGACCTATCTGGCCGGCCTGCTACACAACTTCGGCTATCTGCTGCTGGCGCACGTATTCCCGCCGCACTTCTCGCTGATCTGCCGCCACCTGGAAGTCAACCCGCACCTGTGCCACAGCTACATCGAGCAACACCTGCTGGGCATCAGCCGCGAGCAGATCGGCGCCTGGCTGATGCGCTACTGGGACATGCCCGACGAACTCGCCACCGCCCTGCGCTTCCAGCATGACCCAAGCTACGACGGCGTCTACGCCGAGTACCCGAACTTGGTGTGCCTGGCCGTGCGCCTGCTGCGCAGCCGCGGCATTGGCTCAGGCCCGGTCGAAGACATACCGGACGCCCTGCTGGAGCGCCTGGGTTTGAGCCGCGAGAAGGCCAATGACGTGACCAGCAAAGTGCTGGATGCGGAAGTGTTGTTGCGCGAATTGGCTTCGCAATTCGGTCAGCCCTGAAAGCGATCGCGAGCAAGCTTTGCTCCCACAGGGGATGATTTCAATCCTGTGGGGATTGACCGCGATGAAGCCAATCCACTCTTCTACTCAACGAGCCAGCAAAGACAGGGCGCATGCGCGCTGCTACGATTTGACTGTTAAGAGAGGGCTTTCCGATGACCCAAACAGCCGCTGTCAGTGTCGCAAGTCAGGTGCGCAAGCTTGCGAAGGACCACGATGTCACTGCTGCCCCTGACAACATGAGCCGTATGGCCGCGAACATCACCCGTTTGGCTGGCGATGTCGTCAGGCTCGATAGCGTCGAGCAGTTGCTCGTCAATCTCAAGAAAAAAGGCATCCTAAGCAAGTCTGAGATCTTGGCCCTTCAAGGACGCTACCTTCAGGAAAGGCGCTCAAAGAAACGCAGCGCATGACATTTGATCCATTCGGCGACTTCGAAACTGCAGGATATCTGCAAAATTCGCTGCAATTGAAAGACCCCACTGAAGTAAAAGAATCAGAGCATCTTTCGTTCGAATCGAGTATCGAGGATGCCTTGGTCTATTTGGCTGAAAAGCAGCCAATCGACTACAAGGCCGTCCTCAAAGTCCATGAAATCCTATTCTCCGGCTTTTACCACTGGGCGGGGAAAGATCGAAATGAGCTTGTACCTCATCTGGCAGTGTTCAAGGGCTCTCGCGACGATCCCCGAACCACTGTTTTCGAGCACCCGAACTCCATCAAGATGTCGGTCGACTACGCGCTTAAGTTGGCGGCAGACAAAGCATATTTTCGAGACCGTCCTGGGCGAGTGATGGGCCAGCTAGCTTTTGCACACCCTTTCCTGGACGGCAACAGACGCACGATCCTCATAGTCTTCATGGAGCTCTGCTACAGGGCCAAATTCGCCCTCGACTGGTCAAAGACTAATAAAGACGACTACCTTCGGGCACTCAGTGATGAAATCAGGGAGCCTCGCGGAGCATATCTTGATAATTACCTGAAACCGTTCGTAGTCGAAATATCCAGCCGTAACGAGTGGCCAGCAACCATCGGCGGCATCAAAGGGCTGGATGGTCTGGACAAGGAAGGCATCACGTATGAGAGCCTTGACGACCCAGAAGTCCAGCAGATCTATAATACATACAGGGGGCAGTATCCAGACCCGCCGACTCCTGAGTCAGGTGACTGAAGAGGCTAACGTGCTCGCGATCTCTGCAAACCGCCTAGAAAAACTCAAGACTTAGGCTTCGCTTTCTTCGGTTTCAAATACTTGGTCAACCCCTGGAACCAGATCACCAGCGCCGGGTTGCCCTTGATCTGGATCGACTTGTCCTGAATCCCCGTCATGAACGCCAACTGCTTGTTCTTTGCCTGCATCGTGGCGAAGCCGTACGCGGGGTCTTTAAACGCAATCGCGAATGCCGGCTCGGCGTAAACACCGGACTTGCTGGTAATCCGCTGATCCTTCACCCGAAAGTGCCGTGCCACTTTGCCGTCCAGAGTCTGTAGCTGAAAGACCAGATCCTTGTCACCCAATTGCTGTTGAAACGCAGGATTTTTCCTACTGGCCTTAGCCATCAATAAACCCAGCATCCACAGCAGAAAACGAAATTTCATGCGCACAGCCTCAAGAGAAAAATGAACGGCCGGCGCAGTGTAGCGACTCCGCACAGGAACGCCACCATCACGTAGCGTTAGCGGAAGATGCCATTGTTTTTGACGCCAATGACTACCAAGTCACCAACGACAATCTGAAGTCAGATACCCCTGTAGGAGCTGCCGAAGGCTGCGATCTTTTGATCTTAATCCCCTCAACCCTTTCGGAAATTTCCTGCAATACGCAGTGCCGTCCTTGAACTACCCACTTATTGCATTCGTCGATAACCTTTGGCCGTCACCTAAAAACCGGTGACACGGACGTGCAAGTCCGGTGGAGCGCACAATCGGTTATGGCAATTCATCGAGCATTTTCCTATGCTCGCGGATCGTTATGGCTGCTGTGTATGGGAGAACTTCGGGTCTGCCGGTTTAACTCCACCGGTCTTGCACACCTATACGCAGCCGCCACCTTTTTCGAAGTGCAAGCGAACTGGTGCAGGCTCCTTCATTACGGAGTTAGAACCATGATCAAACCAATACCAAATCCCCCCAGATCCACAATCCGCAACGGCCAACTCTTCACCGTATCCCCCGACATCCACACAGAATCCCTCTTGGCCAACGCCTTCGAAGACCTGCTATCCATCAGCGCCATCGCCGCAGACCTCGCCGATCACGTAGAAGGCCGAAGTCGCTCAGTCTCGCTGGCAATCAGCAGAATGGCCGACGGCGTGCATCTTCTGGTAGAGCGAGCGCTGGATCACATCGACTTACCAACTCCACCCCAGCAACCAGCCACTACATAAAATAGATCGGGCCATAGTAGGAGCCAAGTTGCTTCTACTATTCCAGGTAAAACATCAGCTCGTATCACGGAAGTTATAGTCAGTATTCCCGCACCATGACAAATAACAAATAAAGGAAACTTCCTACTTTACAAAGCGAAACGTCCTACATATCCCCTTTCAATAACTTGCTAGCGTACTTCGGCATTGGACACCGCAAGTAACAGGTCCACCAGCAAGCGAATTGTCAGGGAGACTCTCGAATGTTCTTATGGAACATCGTGCCCACGTGGCACGAGATAGAAGAGCGTATATCGCACCAGATGGGCTACCAAGGGGGAGCCAGCTACCGCACGCACTTCAACCAACAAGTGCCATCCCTCGCGCTCAACATCCGCCGTATCAACAGCGTCCGGACAGCGTTCATCCATGCCGAGTGGGAGGCCGGCCACTTATTGAGGCAACGCTTCTCCGACCTCGACATCTCTAGCATCCTCAATGAGCTGATCGACACTGTCAGCCAAATGGCAATGATCGTTGCCGGCAGCGTACTGACCGGAGGAACAATCGGAGCGGCCGCCGGCGCGTTTCTTGGAGGGGCTGGCGCCATCCCCATGGGAGCCGCTGGCGCCGCGATGGGTCTGCAGGTCAGTACATGGATACTGGGAATCCTCGGCCTGACGTCCATCGCCGAATTTTTCGTCGAAGGCTTGCCACGCATTGGCGAGTACTACCTGACCGGCATCGACATCGCCTGGGAAGGCCCGCGCGGCGAAGATGGCCTAAGCCCGTTCAGCCATGACGACCCGTCCGCCCAAGGCAGAGCCTCGCATCACATCGCTCAAGGGCATGTGGAGGTAGTTGTCCTGCTGCTGGGAGCCATCGTCGCTCACATCACCCGTGGCAGAGGAAACGCCAGCGTCCTCGCTCAGGAAATGCGAGCAAGTCCCAAGGGTGCGAGGCTGGGCGCGTGGATGCTGAAGCATGAGGATGCTCTGAAAAACCGAGCCGACCTGCAAACCTCAGGACCAAGTAAAGGAGCGCTAGGCCACCAAGAGCCCTCGCCACCAGGAAACCGCCCTTCAGGCAAAGAAAAAGATGGCGCACGTGACAAACCGAACGCCATGCCGCTTCATAAAGTCGAGTGTTTCAAGGCAGACAAAATGCCAGCGTCTAAAATCGGAGAGTTCAAGCGACAATTGCAGGGACAGGAAGATGGCCTCAATCTGCTCACGGTTGGGGAATACTTGGAAAATATTGCCAATCCTGTCAAACGAAGTCCTGCGGCTGCAGTTGATGCTCGCAAATTTTTAAAAGCGACTTTGGAAAACCGATTTAGCCAAGAATTTTCACGGACCATGGATATACTCGATGCTGATGCGGCCGCGATAAAAAAAGCGAAGGAAATCATGGCAAGTCTCGCAGGGCTGCATAATCCAGATTTGATCGCTGGCGGCAGAGATGCCATCGCTGATTTTGGTGACAGACAGGTTAACTCAAGTATCGGACCACAATGGAAAAACAAGATAGCCAATTTGAAAGTCGCTGCTGAGAACGTTCCAAAATCAGAACGGGACTCGACCTTCCTCAATGTAAAACTTCATAAATGCTGAGTTAAAGGAAAATTTAATGGACAGAGTTTTTGCCAGATTTATAGAAAAAGTCGGTGAGCCATTCGCCCGCATGGAAGTTCCGCCCTCAAGTATTGAGCGATATAAAGGAAAGTTACCAAGCCAATTATTGGACTACTGGTCTGAGCACGGCTGGAGCGGATATGGCGACGGGGTATTTTGGACAGTTAATCCTCAGGAATATGAGGGAGTAGTAGCATCTTGGCTTGAAGAAACAAACTTGCAACCCGCTGACACTTATCACTTAATTGGCCGTGGTGCTTTTGGCAATTTGTACTTATGGGGGGAAAGAACGGGAGCATCCTTGTATATTACAAGTCAACTTTCCCGATATGCTGTACACGAGTCAATATACACTGGCGATCAGATGAACAAGGGATTTCAATCCTTTCTACTGTCAATCGACGCAGATTTAAACGACTACGGCGACCTATTCAAACCCGCCAAGAAAAAACTCGGCACCCTGTGCCACGACGAAATGTACGGCTTCGTCCCCGCACTAATGCTCGGTGGCCCGGACACCCTCAATCACTTGGAGAAAGTAAAAGCGGTAGAACATCTGACGATATTATCGCAAATCGCCGAGCTTCAGCCTTACAGTTTCTCGGACGACTGAGGTCGTCCAACCGGTTTATCCAATACTGAATCATGTAACAATCGCATGGACAAAGTATTCGCTAGATTCATAGAAAAATTTGGCGGACCTATTGGTCGGGAGGAAGTGCCCCCATCAAGTATCGACCGCTACAGAGGTAAGCTGCCCGATCAGCTTTTGGAGTATTGGGATGAACACGGCTGGAGCGGTTACGGAGACGGCATTTTTTGGATAGTGAATCCTCAGGAGTACGAGGGTGTTGTAGCCTCTTGGCTTGAATGCACAGAATTTGAAACGCTCGACAGTTATCACTTGATTGCACGCAGCGCCTTTGGCGACTTATACCTATGGGGCGAACAGTCTGGAGCGTCTCTCAAAATCACCAGCATTCTATCCCGCTATACAACGCATAAATCCATCTTTATTGGTGAACAGATGGACAAGGGATTGCGAAATTTTATGTTGACGCGGGAAATTAGTACAAACAACTACGGTGACATGTTCAAACCCGCAAAGAAAAAACTCGGCACCCTACGCCACGACGAAATGTACGGCTTCGTCCCAGCACTAATATTCGGTGGCCCCGACACTTTAGATCATCTGGATAAAGTAAAAGCTGTAGAGCATCTGACAATATTATCGCAAATCGCTGAACTTCGGCCCTACAATTTTCCCGACCTCTAAGGAAACGACAAAATGCCTAATGCCGTTTCACAAATGCTCAAAACCTAGCCGATAAGGAAACATCGCATGGATGAAGTTTTTGCTGAATTTTCAAAAACATTTGGCGCCCCGATCGACCGAAGGGAAGTACCTCTTTCCAGTATCGAGCGCTACAAAGGAAAGGTGCCGAATTTGTTGCTGCAATACTGGGCTGAACACGGCTGGTGCGGATACGGCGAGGGGATCTTCTGGATTGTTAATCCGCAAGAGTACGAAGGGGTGGTAGCGTCTTGGTTGGAGGGGACGGAATTTGAGGAACGTGACACCTACCACCTGATTGCTCGAAGTGCCTTCGGCGACTTGTACTTATGGGGAGAAAAAACAGGTTTCTCACTTAAAATTGACACCTGCATTGCTCGTTGTGTTGTCGAAGACTATGCGATCACGGCGGACGACATGGACCAGGAACTAAAAAATTTCCTTTTATCGGCAGAAATTGAGTACAACGATTTTGACGATCTGTTTCAACCTGCCAAGAAGAAGCTCGGTGTTCTCCGCCACGACGAGATGTACGGCTTTGTCCCCGCACTGATGCTCGGCGGCCCGGAAACCCTCGATCATCTGGAAAAATTAGACGCAGTGGTGCACCTTACAATTCTGTCCCAAATCGCCGAACTTCAACCCTACAGTTTTCCCGACCTCTGAGACCGCTGCGGTTCTCGCTACTCCGCCAATTCAAATCGGCGGTTCGCGTTTCGGCCAAATCGCTTGCCCAAGCAGCACTGAAGACATTTCGAGCGGGACGTCCCTACAACTCATGCGCGACAAGAAAAACCCGAATGGGCACCCAACCAGGTTGGCGTACCCATTCTTTATTCCGCACCCCCGCTATGCGGGATCAGGAAGCGGATTACGGATTAACACTGTCCTTCAACGACTTGCCCGGCTTGAACGCAACAGTGTTACTGGCCTTGATTTTGACGGGCTCACCGGTTTGCGGGTTTTTGCCGGTGCGGGCGCCGCGGTGGCGTTGCAGGAAGGTGCCGAAGCCCACCAGCGTGACGCTGTCCTTGCGGTGCAGGGCCCCGGTGATTTCTTCGAGAACGGCGTTGAGGACGCGGTTGGCCTGCTCTTTGGTGAGATCTGCTTTTTCAGCGATTGCGGCGGCGAGGTCTGGTTTACGCATTAGTGAAGCCCCTTTGACGGTTTTTTGTTGTTATGTCCGTGCTGTTCTCGTTGGAACAGCGCCAAAAGCGCCGCAGGTGCTCTACTCTGCGGCAGACGGGAGTGAGAATGGCACGCAGCGGGGTGCCGCGCCAGTCTCGGCGCGACGTTTGTGGGGGCAAAAGCGGGGTGATTCCGACAGAACGACCAGTATTTACGCCAGCAGTGCGGGAAGCTCTTTGTTCAGTGCCAGTTTTTCCATGACTGCCGCACCGGTGAGGGCGTAACCGAGCAGTTTGCCGCTGGCATCGCGGCACAGTGCCTTGATGTCTGCGCCCTGCCCTTCCACGGTCCAGACGCCTTCCACACCACGCGGTGGCGGGGAAACGACCAGTGGGCAGACGGGTGTTTTGACGGTGATCGGCATCGCGCCGTAGTTCACCGTTGTCGGGTTGCCGGCGAGGGTCTGCGCCAGCGCCCTCGCACAGTTCATGAGGGGCATTACATACAGCAGATTCAGCCCATCGACCTCGGCACAGTCGCCCAGGGCGTAGATATTGGCGTGCGAGGTCTGCAGATGACGGTTGACCACGACGCCCCGATTGACCTGCACGCCGGCAGCGGCGGCCAGGTCGATGCGCGGGCGCAAGCCGATGGCCGAGACCACCAGGTCGCAGGGAATCACCTGGCCATCGGACAGGTGCGCTTCCAGCCCATCCGCCACGCGTTGCAAGCGGTTGAGCACAGGACCGAGGTGAAAGCGTGCGCCGAGGCTTTCCAGGCCGGCCTGAACCGCCGCGGCGGCGGCCGGATGCAGCAAGGCAGGCATGACCTGTTCACAGGGGGCGACCAGTTGCACCTCGTAGCCACCGAGCATCAAGTCGTTGGCAAATTCGCAGCCAATCAACCCGGCGCCCAGCAGCAATACCCGGCGCTTACCGGCAGCTGCCGCACGAAAGCGCGCGTATTCTTCCAGGTCGTTGATCGGGAACACACAGTCCGCCGCATCGCCTTCGATGGGCACGCGCACCGTTTCTGCGCCCCAGGCCAGCACCAAATCGCGGTAGATCACCGATTCTTCGCCGATCCACAGGCGCTTATGGCCTGGGTCGATGCCGCTGATGCGCGTATGGGTGCGTACTTCTGCCTTTAACTGCTCGGCCATGGCGCCCGGTTCGGACATGCTCAGGCCATCGGCGTCCTTGTTTTTGCCAAAGCCGGTGGAGAGCATTGGCTTGGAGTAGGAACGTCCGTCATCTGCAGTAATCAGCAGCAGCGGGGTTTCGCCATCGAGTTTGCGAAACTCCCGGGCCAGGTTGTAACCAGCCAGCCCGGTGCCTACGATCACGACAGGTGCGTTCATTCTTTACTCCTTTAATGTCTTAGTTGATTTCGATCATTTCGAAATCCATCTTGCCCACACCGCAGTCCGGGCACAGCCAGTCTTCCGGCACATCCTGCCACAGGGTGCCCGGCGCAATGCCGTCGTCCGGCCAGCCGTCGGCTTCGTTATAGATCAGGCCGCAGACCACACATTGCCACTTTTTCATTCAGGTATTTCCTCAGGTTTCAGGCTTTTGCCGGCACGAACGGTCGATAGTTGCCGCACTGCCATCCGGCTCAGGGCGTTTTGTACTGATCGAGCCCGGCAGATGCAAGCCTGTTCGACTCAGCGGCCTACCCGATCAATCAAAATCGTCGACCGACATGGTAAGCTCGCCACCTCATTTGCTGCCAATAATGACTCACTGTGCCGCACTCTATTACCCCTCTCCCGGCCCCGCTCTGGCTCCCTCAAAGCCAGCTCGCTTCCCTCCCCGATGCATTTTCCCTGGACTGGCTGTTCGACGAAGGCTCCTTGACCCGTCGCCTGACCCGCCTGTCGAATGACGGTTTCAGCGTTACGCCGCTGTTCGAAGGCTGGCAAATGCTGCGCGCCGATGAATGCGCCGCGCTGGACCTGGCCGCAGGCAGCGAAGGCTGGGTGCGCGAGGTGTATTTGCGCGGACACGGCGAGGCCTGGGTGTTTGCCCGCAGCGTGGCGTCGCGCAGTGCGTTGCAGGGCGATGGATTGCACATGGACGAACTGGGCAGCCGCTCCCTGGGTGAGTTGCTGTTTTGTGACCAGGCGTTTGAGCGCCGTGCCATCGAAGTTTGTCACTATCCTGAGCAATGGCTGCCTGTGGATTGCCGGGCAGCACATTTATGGGGCCGACGCTCGCGCTTCGACCGAGAGGCCCTGAGCGTGCTGGTGGCCGAGATTTTCCTGCCGACCCTGTGGACCGCCGCCCGCGCCAATCCGGAGAACTGCTGATGTACCAGAGCCTGCTCAAGTCCCTGAACCGCCTGAATCCGAGGGCCTGGGATTTCATTCAGCTGACCCGCATGGACAAGCCCATTGGCATATATCTGCTGCTGTGGCCGACCCTGTGGGCGTTGTGGATAGCCGGCAAGGGCTCGCCGTCGCTGGCCAACATCGTGATTTTTGTCCTCGGGGTGGTGCTGACGCGGGCGGGTGGTTGCGTGATCAACGACTGGGCGGATCGCAAGGTCGATGGCCACGTCAAACGCACCGCACAACGCCCGTTGGCCGCCGGCAGGATCAGCTCCAAAGAGGCGCTGGTGTTCTTTGCGCTGCTGATGGGCCTGAGTTTTCTACTGGTGCTGTGCACCAATGCACCGACTATCTGGCTATCGTTGGGCGGCTTGGCGCTGGCCTTTACCTATCCGTTCATGAAGCGTTACACCTATTACCCGCAAGTGGTGCTGGGTGCGGCGTTTTCCTGGGGGATGCCGATGGCGTTCACCGCCGAAACCGGCGATTTGCCGGCAGCGGCCTGGCTGCTGTGGATCGCCAATCTGCTGTGGACCGTGGGTTATGACACCTACTACGCCATGACTGATCGTGATGACGACCTGAAGATCGGCGTGAAATCCACTGCTATTCTGTTTGGCGAGGCGGACCGGGCAATCATCCTGACGCTGCAGTGCCTGGCGTTGGGCTGCCTGCTACTGGCCGGGTCGAAATTCGAGTTGGGCGGCTGGTTCCACCTGGGATTGCTGGCGGCGGCGGGCTGTTTTGCCTGGGAGTTCTGGTACACCCGAGATAAGGACCGGATGCGTTGCTTCGAGGCGTTCCTGCACAACCACTGGGCCGGTTTGGCAATTTTTGTGGGGATCGTGCTGGATTACGCGTTGCGCTGATGGCGAGTGATTGTTTGACGCTACTGAGAACTGTGGCGAGAGAGTTTACTCCCGCGGGGCTGCGAAGCAGCCCCCATTTTACGAGCGCTACGCACTCGAGCGCGAGCAAGCTCACTCGCCACAGGATCGCGGCACCAGGTTACATTTTCGGGCCTTGAAGGACGTGCCACTTGTCCATTTTCTTGTCGCCAGTCATGTCTCCTGGCTTCTTGTCTTGCACAAAGTAGTACAGCGGCTTGCCATCGAACGCCCATTGCATCGTGCCATCGTCACGCTGAATGATGGTCCATTTGCCTTCAGCCTTCTCATCGGCAGGGGCTTTCAGCGGCGGCCAGTTTTCTGCGCACTGGCCGGTACAGGCCGATTTGCCGCCCGTGTCGTTATCGAAGGTGTACAACGTCATGCCTTTGTGATCGGTCAACATGCCATCTTTAACCATGCCCGGGCCTGCGGCGAAGGCCATTGTCGGCAGCGTTAGCGCCACAGTAACTATTAGAGCCTTCCAGGATTGCGCGATGTGCTTCATGGAAACCTTCCTTTTGTGGTTGTCAGGATTCGGACCTAGAGCTTAGTTCAGTATCCCCGCAATCGCCGGGCGACTAAAATACTGTCACACGACTGCAATAATTCCGTTATCTAATGCGGCGCAAGACAGTTAAATGACAAGAGGATTTAGGCATGGTTGGCAGGAGCATTCTGATCGTCGACGACGAAGCGCCCATTCGCGAAATGATCGCCGTGGCGTTGGAAATGGCCGGCTACGACTGCCTGGAGGCTGAGAACTCCCAGCAGGCCCATGCCATCATCGTCGACCGTAAGCCGGACCTGATCCTGCTCGACTGGATGCTGCCAGGCACATCCGGCATTGAATTGGCCCGCCGCCTCAAGCGCGACGAGCTGACCGGGGACATCCCGATCATCATGCTTACCGCCAAAGGTGAAGAGGACAACAAGATCCAGGGTCTTGAGGTTGGCGCCGATGACTACATCACTAAACCTTTCTCCCCTCGCGAGCTGGTGGCGCGGCTCAAGGCCGTGCTGCGCCGCGCCGGCCCGACCGATGGCGAGACGCCGATCGAAGTCGGTGGCCTGCTGCTGGACCCGATCAGCCACCGCGTGACCATCGACGGCAAGCCAGCCGAGATGGGGCCCACCGAATATCGCCTGCTGCAATTCTTCATGACCCACCAGGAGCGCGCCTACACCCGCGGCCAGTTGCTGGATCAAGTCTGGGGCGGCAACGTCTATGTCGAAGAGCGCACCGTCGACGTGCACATCCGTCGCCTGCGCAAAGCCCTCGGCGATGCCTACGAAAATCTGGTACAAACCGTGCGTGGCACCGGGTACCGGTTCTCCACCAAGGCATAAAAGCAGCGGCAGGCATTAAGCTACAAGCGGCCAGCAGAAGCACAGCCGATCCCCTACTTGAAGCTTGCGGCTTGAAACTTGAAGCTGCGCTAAGGACGCTCCGTGAATCAAAACTGGCATGGCACCCTGATTCGCCACATGCTTCTGCTGGTCACCGCTTGCCTGGTGATCGGCCTGATTACCGGCTACTACGGCTGGAGCCTGGCCGCAGGCCTGGGCCTGTACCTGGCCTGGACCCTCAAGCAATTGCTGCGCCTGCACGAGTGGCTGCGCCTGCAAAAATCCGATGAGGCTCCACCCGACGGCTATGGCCTGTGGGGTGAAGTGTTCGACAGCATCTACCACCTGCAACGCCGCGACCAACGTGTGCGCGGGCGCCTGCAAGCGGTGATCGACCGGGTCCAGGAGTCCACAGCAGCACTCAAGGATGCGGTGATCATGCTCGACACCGACGGCAACCTGGAGTGGTGGAACCGCGCCGCCGAAACCCTGCTGGGCCTCAAGACTCCACAGGACAGCGGCCAGCCAGTCACCAACCTGGTGCGCCATCCACGCTTCAAGGAATATTTCGAGCAGGACAGTTATGCCGAGCCGCTGGAAATCCCGTCGCCAACTAATGATCGGGTGCGCATCCAGTTGTACATCACCCGCTACGGCAATAACGAACACTTGATGCTGGTGCGCGACGTCACGCGTATTCATCAGCTGGAGCAGATGCGCAAAGACTTCATCGCCAATGTCTCCCACGAACTGCGCACGCCGCTGACAGTGATCTGCGGCTATCTGGAAACGCTGCTGGATAACGTCGAAGAAGTGAACCCGCGCTGGTCCCGTGCCTTGCAGCAGATGCAACAGCAAGGGGGGCGTATGCAGACTTTGCTCAATGACCTGCTGTTGCTGGCAAAGCTGGAGGCCACGGATTACCCCTCGGACAACGCGCCGGTGGCTATCGACGGCTTGCTGCAATCGATCAAAAGTGACGCAAAGCAGCTGTCCGGCCACAAAAACCAGCACATCACGCTCGAAGCCGACCCGCAGATTCTGCTCAAGGGCAGTGAAGCGGAACTACGCAGTGCATTTTCGAACCTGGTGTTCAACGCAGTGAAATACACCCCGGCCGAAGGCAAGATCCGCATTCGCTGGTGGGGCGACGAACAGGGTGCACACTTGAGCGTGCAGGACTCTGGCATCGGTATCGACAGCAAGCACCTGCCGCGCCTGACCGAACGTTTCTATCGAGTCGACTCCAGCCGCAACTCCAATACCGGCGGTACCGGCCTCGGGCTAGCTATCGTCAAACACGTGCTGTTGCGCCACCGCGCACGGATGGAAATCAGTAGCGTGCCCGGCCACGGCAGTACGTTTACCTGCCATTTCGCCCCGGCTCAGGTCAGCAAATCCCTGCTCCTTAACGCCGCTGACTGATACCGGCCGGCACGCGCCACTAGGCAATCGCCCAGTCAGCCGCTACATTGGCTGACTTGTGCCTGCCTTTCAGGTGCACAGTTGTCCTTTCTTTCGAATACACGGAACCCGCAAAACTCCATCATGGACCCATCCCCTGGCTTGACCCTCGCGACACTCTTCGCCGATTTCGGCATGATTCTTTTTGCTCTGATCCTGGTTTTGCTCAACGGCTTTTTCGTTGCTGCGGAGTTCGCCATGGTCAAATTACGCTCGACCCGGGTCGAAGCCATTGCAGAAAAGAACGGCTGGCGCGGACATATCCTGCGCACCGTTCACAATCAGCTCGACGCGTACCTATCGGCCTGCCAATTGGGTATCACCCTGGCCTCCCTCGGCCTCGGCTGGGTCGGTGAGCCGGCGTTCGCGCATATCCTCGAGCCAGTCCTTAGCGCTGTAGGCGTGGAGTCCGCCGAAGTGGTCAAGGGCGTGTCGTTCTTCACCGCGTTCTTCATCATCTCCTACCTGCACATCGTGGTCGGTGAACTGGCGCCGAAATCCTGGGCCATCCGCAAACCCGAGTTGTTGTCGCTGTGGACCGCGGTGCCGCTGTACCTGTTCTATTGGGCCATGTACCCGGCCATCTACCTGCTGAACGCCAGCGCCAACACCATCCTGCGCATCGCCGGCCAGGGTGAGCCCGGCCCTCATCACGAGCACCATTACAGCCGTGAAGAACTGAAGCTGATCCTCCACTCCAGCCGCGGCCAGGACCCGAGCGACCAGGGCATGCGCGTGCTGGCTTCGGCGGTGGAAATGGGCGAGCTGGAAGTGGTCGACTGGGCCAACTCCCGGGAAGACCTGGTGACGCTGGAGTTCAATGCGCCACTCAAGGAAATCCTGGCGATGTTCCGTCGCCACAAGTTCAGCCGTTATCCGGTGTACGACAGTGACAGCCAGGAGTTCGTCGGCCTGCTGCACATCAAGGACCTGCTGCTGGAACTGGCGGCACTGGACCACATACCCGAGTCGTTCAACCTCGCCGAGCTGACCCGCCCGCTGGAACGCGTATCGCGCCACATGCCGCTGTCGCAGTTGCTGGAGCAGTTCCGTAAAGGCGGCTCGCACTTCGCCCTGGTTGAGGAGGCTGACGGCAACATCATCGGCTACCTGACCATGGAAGATGTGCTGGAAGTGCTGGTGGGTGATATCCAGGACGAACACCGCAAGGCTGAACGCGGCATCCTCGCGTATCAACCGGGCAAACTGCTGGTGCGCGGCGATACACCGCTGTTCAAGGTGGAACGACTGCTAGGCATCGACCTGGACCACGTTGAAGCCGAAACTCTAGCCGGGCTGGTGTATGACAGTCTGAAACGGGTGCCGGAGGAGGAAGAAGTCCTGGAAGTCGAAGGCCTGCGGATCATCATCAAGAAGATGAAAGGGCCGAAGATTGTCTTGGCCAAGGTGTTGATGCTCGATTAATTTGCATTGACCCCAAAAGATCGCAGCCTTCGGCAGCTCCTACAAAGGATCGCAATTTCCTGTAGGAGCTGCCGCAGCCTGCGATCTTTTGCTTTCAGAGCCTCACTGTTTACCCAACGCAAAGTTGGGCAACGCGCCTACCGGTTGATTGAACTGGTACGGTATCGACACCAACCCCATTCCGGTATTGCGCTGCACCACAAAGTGCAAATGCGGCCCACTGCTGTTGCCGGTATTGCCCGACAGCGCCAACGCAGTGCCCACGCCGACCCGCTGACCTTCCCGAACGCTGACCGAACCTTGCATCAGGTGCAGGTATACACCCATGGTCCCGTCGTCGTGCAGCACCCGCACGAAGTTGCCTGATGGATCAGTACCGCGGCCGGTCTGGTTATTCTCGGTATTCACCACCATCCCACCCCTGGCCGCAATGATCGGCGTGCCCTCAGGCATGGCAATGTCCATGGCATAGCGGCTTTTGGCGCCGAAGTGGCTGTATTGGCCATTCGCACCCTGGCTCAGACGAAATGGCCCGCCCCGCCAGGGCAATGGGTAACGATAAGCCATGGCAGCGCCTGCAGGGTCGCCCAAGGAGTATTTGAACGCCGGGGTATACACCAGCGGCTTTCCTGCCCGGGTGGTCGTGAGCAGCGCCAGGCGCAGGTTGCTGCGTGCAGGCAGTACACGGCGAATCGGTCGGCTCGGCGCACCGCTGACGTTCTTCAGGCCGGCGAAGCTCAATTCGATCTCCACCGGTGCGTACAAGTCATTTCGCACAAATACGCTGTCTGCACCCTGCTGCTTCTTGATGTCGAGGTACACCTGGCCTTCAAGGCGCTCGACCATGCGATCACGAAAAACAAACACCTTGGCCCCTTTTGAGGGGTGGTCGCTGTAGGAGACCACGCCATTGGCGTCCTTGGACTTGTAGATAGTCATGGCCACGACCGAGGTGGAGGCCAGGAAAAGACCACAGAAAAACAGCAGGCGCGCGAGCATGGGCAAAGGTTCTGTCGAGGGAAGGCCTGGGAGGGAGCCTAGCAGCTGCAATGGACCTGGGTAGGTCGCAGATGTTTCAAAACCGGCGGATCAATGGATGCGTGGTGAATCTGATGACGCCATCGCGAGCCTGCTCGCGATGGCGGCTTTCAGTTCATCAAGGATTTAAGCACCTGGCACAAAATGCTTCTGTACCGTACCACGTGCTATTAACCGCGATATGTAATCGAGCTTCTGAGCGTCCTGATCAACGAAACGGAAGGTCAGCTGCAACCACTCGCTATCAGGCTTGGGTTCGTAGGCGACGATGGCATGCAGGTAGCCGTTGAGACGGGCGATCTCGGCGTTGTCGCCCTGCTCCAGGTCGAGCACGGCGCTATCGAGCACCTGCGGCAACGTGTCAGTACGCTTCACCACCAACAAGGCTTCCTTGAGGCTCAAAGCCTTGATCACGCATTGCTGGTTACCGCTCGACAGGCGCAACTGCCCTTGGCCACGACCTGCAGAAGCAGAAGCAGACGCTGCCGCAACGGCCCTTGGCGGCGGATTATTGAGCAGGCCACGTGATGGCGCGGGGGCCGCAGGCGCAGTTACGACTGTCGCCTGGCCGCCGGTCAAGGCGTTGAGGGAGTCGTTGCCGAATGCTGAGGTCATTTTGGCCGGCGCGCTGTTCAACAATGCGTCGAGCTTGCCGATCTTGTTCAGGGCCTGCTTGACCTTGGTTAGTAACTGCTCGTTGTTGAAGGGCTTGCTGACATAGCCGGAAACACCCGCCTGGATCGCCTGGACGACGTTCTCTTTGTCGCCACGGCTGGTCACCATCACGAACGGCATGGTTTTGAGTCGGTCCTGCTCGCGGCACCAGGTCAGCAGCTCCAGGCCGGACATTTCCGGCATCTCCCAGTCACACAGGACCAGGTCGAACGTTTCCCTGGCCAGCAAGACCTGAGCCTTCTTGCCGTTGACTGCGTCCTCGATCCGGATACCCGGAAAGTAGTTGCGCAGGCATTTCTTCACCAGGTCACGAATGAATGACGCATCGTCCACGACCAATACACTGACCTTACTCATCCATCACCCCTTCCAAAAACCCGGCAAGCATAGCGCTCTGCTGATAGCACACTGCCATAAACCCTCAGTCACGCCGGGACTTTTCGTTCACGGGTGCTGCTTCGAATTCGTACACCACAAACAAAAACGCCCGACCAAAAGGCCGGGCGTTTCTCTTGGGCAAACTTACTTATCGTCAGTTACACCCGGAACATTAGCGGTTTCGCTACTTGTGCCTTCAACTTCTTCTTTCATGCGCTTCAAACCCATGTGACGCACGTCGGTGCCGCGCACCAGGTAGATCACCAGTTCGGAAATATTGCGCGCGTGATCGCCAATCCGCTCCAGGGACCGCAGCACCCAAATGATGCTCAAGACACGCGTGATAGAACGCGGGTCTTCCATCATGTAGGTCGCCAGTTCACGCAGGGCAGTCTTGTATTCACGGTCGATGATCTTGTCGTACTGGGCCACCGACAACGCCAGGTCGGCGTCGAAGCGAGCAAAGGCGTCCAGGGCGTCGCGAACCATGTTGCGCACTTGGTCGCCAATGTGACGCACTTCGACATAACCGCGCGGCGCTTCACCTTCCTCACACAATTGTATGGCCCGGCGGGCGATCTTGGTCGCTTCGTCACCGATCCGCTCCAGGTCGATCACCGACTTGGAGATGCTGATGATCAAACGCAGGTCGGACGCCGCAGGCTGACGACGAGCCAGAATGCGCAGGCACTCTTCGTCGATGTTGCGTTCCATCTGGTTGATCTGGTCATCGATCTCGCGAACCTGCTGGGCCAGGCCGGAATCCGCTTCGATCAGCGCGGTAACCGCGTCGTTTACCTGTTTCTCCACCAGTCCGCCCATGGCCAGGAGGTGGCTGCGCACTTCCTCGAGCTCGGCGTTGAACTGCGCGGAAATGTGGTGGGTAAGGCCTTCCTTAGAAATCATTGTGTCTGCTCCGCATAAGCTGTGAGCTGCAAGCTACAAGTTGCAAGCTGGATTGTGTCGTACTCGAACCGCTCTTACTTGCCGCTTGAAGCGTGCGGCTCGCAACTGCTACTAACCGTACCGCCCGGTAATGTAATCTTCGGTCTGTTTCTTCGCCGGATTGGTGAACAGGGTATCGGTGTCGCCGAATTCCACCAGTTTGCCCATGTACATGAACGCCGTGTAGTCGGACACCCGAGCGGCCTGTTGCATGTTGTGGGTCACGATGACAATCGTGAACTTCGATTTCAATTCGTAGATCAGCTCTTCGACCTTCAGCGTGGAGATTGGGTCTAGGGCCGAGCACGGCTCATCGAGCAGCAGCACTTCCGGTTCCACGGCGATGGTACGGGCGATCACCAGACGCTGCTGTTGACCGCCGGAAAGACCCAGTGCCGACTCGTGCAGACGGTCTTTTACCTCGTCCCACAAGGCCGCACCTTTGAGCGCCCACTCCACGGCTTCATCGAGTACGCGCTTCTTGTTGATGCCCTGGATGCGCAAGCCATAGACCACGTTTTCGTAGATGGTCTTCGGGAACGGGTTCGGCTTCTGGAACACCATGCCAACGCGCCGACGCAGCTCTGCAACGTCTTCGCCTTTTCGGTAGATGTTGTTGCCGTACAGGTTGATGGCGCCTTCCACACGACAACCGTCGACCAGGTCGTTCATGCGATTGAAGGTGCGCAGCAGCGTGGATTTGCCGCAGCCGGACGGGCCGATAAAGGCGGTAACACGCTGTTTCGGGATGTTCATGCTGACGTCGTACAGCGCCTGCTTGTCACCGTAGAACAGGCTCAGGCCGGGCACTTCGATGGCCACGGTTTCATGCTCGAGGGTCAGACTCTGTTTGTCGCGACCCAAGGCCGACATGTTGATGCCGTGGGTATGTGGTTCGTGCTGCATGGGAGGCTCCCTGTGCTAACAAATTCGGTTCGTTGAACCACTGGCCTTGCCAATGGGTTACTGAAGTTCTGTGGCTTGTGCCGATCCTTGTGGGAGCTGGCTTGCCAGCGATGCAGGCGATGCGGTGTATCAGTTACACATCGGTAATGCCATCGCTGGCAAGCCAGCTCCCACAGGGTTGGTCTTAACTGTCTAAAGCTTTGTATTTTTCGCGCAGGTGGTTACGGATATAGACGGCCGACAGGTTCAAGGTCGCGATCACCAGCACCAGCAGCAACGCCGTGGCGTAGACCAATGGGCGTGCGGCTTCGACGTTCGGGCTCTGGAAGCCGACGTCGTAGATATGGAAGCCCAAGTGCATGATTTTCTGATCAAGGTGAAGGTAGGGGTAGTTTCCGTCCAGCGGCAGCGAAGGTGCCAGTTTCACCACACCCACCAGCATCAGCGGCGCCACTTCACCAGCGGCACGGGCCACGGCGAGGATCATGCCGGTCATCATCGCCGGGCTGGCCATTGGCAGTACGATCTTCCACAGCGTTTCCGCCTTGGTCGCGCCGAGGGCCAACGATCCTTCGCGCACGGTGCGAGGAATCCGCGCCAGGCCTTCTTCAGTGGCCACAATCACCACCGGCACCGCCAACAGCGCCAGGGTCAGGGACGCCCAGAGCAACCCCGGAGTACCAAAGGTCGGCGCCGGCAGGGCCTCAGGGAAGAACAACCGGTCAACCGAGCCACCCAGTACATAAACAAAGAAGCCCAGGCCGAACACGCCGTAAACGATGGCCGGGACACCTGCCAGGTTATTCACGGCGATGCGGATCAGGCGAGTCATGGTGTTCTGCTTGGCATATTCACGCAGGTACACTGCGGCCAGTACGCCAAACGGAGTCACGATCATCGCCATGATCAACGTCATCATCACGGTGCCGAAAATCGCCGGGAAGATCCCGCCTTCGGTGTTCGCTTCACGCGGGTCGTCGCTCAGGAATTCCCAGACCTTGCTGAAGTAAAAGCCGATCTTGGTCATGGTGCCCATGGCGTTCGGCTGATAGGCACGAACCACTTTGCCAATACCGATTTCGATCTCTTTGCCGTTCGCATCGCGGGCCGTCAGGCTGTCGCGATTGAACTGGGCATGCAGTTCGGCCAGACGCGCCTCAATGCCCTGGTAGCGGGCGTTGAGTTCGGCGCGCTCAGACTCCATGTCCGCTTGCGCGGTAGCGTCCAGCTTGCCGTCCAGTTCCAGTTTACGGCTGTGCAGGCGGATGCGTTCCAGCCCGGCGTTGATCGCGCCGATGTCGGACTTCTCCAGAGTCTTGAGCTCGGCCGCCAGCTTGTTGACTCGGTCGACTCGTGCCTGCAACTCAGGCCATGCCGCCTCGCCTTCGGCGATGACTTTGCCATCCTGCTTGACGTTGACCAGGTAGCCGTAGAAGTTGCCCCACTCGCGGCGTTCGATCGCCATCAGCTCCGGCGGCGTCTTCTGGTTAGTCAGCCACTCGCCAACGATCCAGATGAAGTCATTGCCGTTCAAGTCTCGGTTGCCGACCTTGATCAGCTCCCGAGTCATGAACTCCGGACCCTGATCGGGCACTGGCAGGCCAGCGCTCTTCAGGCGCTCACGGGGCACTTCTTCTTTTTGCACCACTTCGCCGACGACCAGGTGATTGGCCTGGCCAGGCACGTCGTAGCTGGCGTGGATCAGGTCCGCCGGCCAGAAGTGGCCAAGACCGCGCACAGCAATCACAGCAAGCAAGCCGATCGTCATGATGACCGCGATGGACACCGCGCCACCGCTGATCCAGACGCCTGGGGCGCCGCTCTTGAACCATCCATTCAGGGAGTTCTGTTTCACAGACTTCTACCTTTCTTAAAGCGACGAGTATTTCTTGCGCAGACGCTGACGAATCAGTTCCGCGAGGGTGTTCATGACGAAGGTGAACAACAGCAGCACCAAGGCCGAGAGGAACAGCACGCGGTAGTGGCTGCCGCCAACTTCCGATTCGGGCATTTCCACCGCGACGTTGGCGGCCAGTGTGCGCAGGCCTTCGAACAGGTTCAATTCCATGACCGGGGTGTTACCGGTGGCCATCAGCACGATCATCGTTTCACCGACCGCACGCCCCATGCCGATCATCAGCGCCGAGAAAATTCCCGGGCTGGCGGTCAGGATCACCACGCGAGTCATGGTCTGCCAAGGCGTGGCGCCAAGAGCCAGGGACCCCAGGGTCAGACCACGAGGTACGCTGAATACGGCGTCTTCGGCGATGGAATAGATGTTCGGGATGACCGCAAACCCCATGGCCAAGCCAACCACCAGGGCGTTGCGCTGGTCGTAGGTAATACCCAAGTCGTGGGAGATCCACATGCGCATGTCGCCGCCGAAGAACCAGTTTTCCATGTACGGGCTCATGTACAACGACAGCCAGCCCACGAACAGGATCACCGGAATCAGAATCGCGCTCTCCCAGCCATCCGGCACTTTCAGGCGTACGGATTCAGGCAGGCGACTGAAGACGAAGCCTGCTACCAGAATGCCGATGGGCAGCAGCATCAACAGACTGAAAATGCCTGGCAAGTGTCCTTCCACGTAGGGAGCGAGGAACAGGCCGGCGAAGAAGCCGAGGATCACCGTCGGCATTGCTTCCATCAGCTCGATCACCGGCTTGACCTTGCGGCGCAGGGTCGGCGCCATGAAGTAGGCGGTGTAGATCGCGGCCGCAATAGCCAATGGCGCGGCCAGCAGCATGGCGTAGAACGCCGCTTTCAGGGTACCGAACGTCAGTGGGGACAGGCTCAGCTTGGGTTCGAAATCGGTGTTGGCGGCGGTCGATTGCCAGACGTATTTAGGCTCGTCGTAGTTTTCGTACCAGACCTTGCTCCACAGCGCGCTCCAGGAAACTTCCGGGTGCGGGTTATCGAGCAGCAGCGGTTGAATCTTGCCGTCCACCTCGACGATCACCCGGTTGGCCCGCGGTGACAGCCCAAAAATGCCCTGGCCATCGACAACCTGGTCCACCAGCAGGGTGCGGTGCGCGGTGCTGTGGAACACACCGAGTTTGCCAGACGCATCCAGGGCGATGAAGCCTTTGCGACGTTCTTCGGCAGTGATCTCAACGATTGGAGCGGTGCCCATCTGGAAGGTGCGAATCTGCTTCAGACGCTGCTCGCCATCCGGGTCGCGAGCCATGAACCACTGGGCCAGGCCGCCCTTGGAATCGCCAAGGATCAGCGAGATGCCGCCCACCAACTGAGTGCTGGCGGTAATCTGCGCTTCGCCATCTTCAAGTAGCTTGTAACGACCGTTGAGGCTCTTGTCGCGCAGGCTGAAAACGTCGGCCTGGGCACGCCCGTTGATCACGTACAGCCACTGCTGACGCGGGTCGACGAAGATGTTTTTCACCGACTCGGTCATCTGTGGCAGATCGATACGCTTCTGCTCTTTGGTAATTTCGCCGGTCATCATGTTTTCTTCGCTGGTCAGCGACAACACGTTGAGCTGCGAGCCGGTGGAGCCCACCAGCATGAGAGTCGAATCCGTTGCGTTGAGGCTGACATGCTCCAGAGCCCCGCCCGCTTCGTTCAGCGCGATCGGGGTCTCGCCATACGGGTATTCAATGGCCGGCGAGATAGTTTTCTTGCCGTCGGGATAGGTCACTTTGTAAGTGTGGCGGAATACCAGGGCCTGGCCATTGGAAAAGCCTACCGCGACCAATGGGGAACCCGGCTGGTCTTCGCCGATGGAAGTCACCTGGCTACCAGCCGGAACTGGCAGATCGACGCGCCGCAGCTCGGCGCCACTGTCAATGTCGAAAAACAGCGCCTGACCCTTGTCGGAAACCCGCATGGCCACCTGGTTCTGTTCTTCCAGGGAGATCATCAGCGGCTTGCCGGCGTCCTGTATCCAGGCGGGCGTGATCGAGTCCTTGGCCGTCAAGTCGGCACCTTGGAACAGCGGCGCGACAACGTAGCCCAGGAAGAAGAAAATCAGCGTGATCGCCCCGAGCACGGCAAGGCCGCCAATGAGGACGTACCAACGCGTCAGGCGGTCTTTGAGCGCGCGCATACGGCGCTTGCGTTGCAACTCAGGCGTATTGAAATCAATTCGCTTGGGGGGATTTGTAGTCATTGTGGAATTGGCCAGATCATTCATTCGCACACCCTAGCGATCCTGTATGACAGAAAGATGACAGTGCAGTGACGCAACAAATCCGCCGCCTATGGAGACTGGCAGCGGAGCGAGAATTTGGGGGGTGTAGGAGCCTCGCTTCACTCGACAGCTCCTACAGAGCCCGGGGTTACCCCGGGCTCAGGGTGTCACTTCTTTGCTACGTTGGCGCCTTCGGCCAGACCCAGGTCAGCCAGTGCTTTTGCGGCAACTTTGGCTGGCAGTGGGATGTAGCCGTCTTTCACTACAACTTCCTGGCCCTGTTTGGACAGAATCAGTTTCACGAACTCGGCTTCCAGTGGGGCCAGAGGCTTGTTCGGCGCTTTGTTGACGTAAACGTAGAGGAAGCGCGACAGCGGATACTTGCCGTTCAGGGCGTTTTCTTCGCTGTCTTCGATGAATTCGGCGCTGCCCTTCTTGGCCAGTGCCACGGTCTTCACGCTGGCAGTCTTGTAGCCGATGCCCGAATAACCAATGCCGTTCAGCGAGGAGCTGATCGACTGCACAACCGAAGCCGAGCCAGGCTGCTCGTTAACGTTCGGCTTGTAGTCGCCTTTGCACAGGGCTTCTTCTTTGAAGTAGCCGTAGGTGCCCGATACCGAGTTACGACCGAACAGTTGAACCGGCTTGTTCGCCAGGTCGCCAGTCACACCCAGGTCGCCCCAGGTTTTCACGTCGGCTTTGCCACCGCACAGACGAGTGGACGAGAAGACGGCGTCGACTTGCTCCATGGTCATGTGCTGAATCGGGTTGTCCTTGTGGACGAATACAGCCAGGGCGTCCACGGCAACCGGAATGGCGGTTGGCTTGTAGCCGTACTTGGTTTCGAAAGCTTGCAGCTCGTTGTCCTTCATCTTGCGGCTCATCGGGCCCAGGTTAGCGGTGCCTTCAGTCAACGCAGGTGGCGCGGTAGAGGAACCAGCGGCCTGAATCTGGATGTTTACGTTCGGGTATTCTTTTTTGTAGTTCTCAGCCCACAGAGTCATGAGGTTGGCCAGGGTATCGGAGCCGACGCTGGACAGGTTGCCCGACACACCAGTGGTCTTGGTGTAGCTCGGGATAGCAGGGTCAACAGCGGCAACCGCGTTGGCAGTCGCAACGCCAGCAGCGACAAAAGTCATTGCCGCCATCAAACGCTTCAGTTTCATGCCTTACTCCTAGCAGATTGGATGTGTTAAGTCGGGGCCAAGTATCAGCAGGCCGTGTGAACACTCTATGGCTGAAATATGACAATTGGATGAAAGGCCAGCATTCGATGCCAAAGGGGACAGTCGCGTTGCCCGCATCGCGAGCAGGCTCGCGCCCACGGGACTCTGAAGTGACGACAGAATCAATGTGGGAGCGAGCCTGCTCGCGATGGGGCCGGGAAGGCTGAAGAAGATTGCGGGCTAGCGCCCCTTCTTCCAGAGATACCCACCCACCACAATCCCGACAACACAAATAATCGCGACGTAGTAGGCCGGCCCCATCGGGCTTTCCTTGAGCAGCAGGGTCACTACCATCGGCGTCAGGCCGCCGAAAATGGCGTAGGCCAGGTTGTAGGAGAATGATAGCCCGCTGAAGCGCACCACCGCCGGGAAGGCTTTAACCATCACGTATGGCACCGCACCGATGGTGCCTACCAGCAAGCCGGTCAAGGCATACATCGGGAATAGCCAGTCCGGATGGTTGAATAGGCTGTGATAGAACGTCCACGAGCTGATCAGCAACGCGGCGCTGCCGAACACGAATACCCTACCCGCGCCGAAGCGGTCAGCCAATGCGCCGGAAGCGACACAGCCCATGCTCAGGAATACGATTGCCAGGCTATTGGCCTGTAAGGCGACAGTGGGTGCGAAATGGTAAACGGTTTGCAGCACGGTCGGGGTCATGAGAATGACCACGATGATGCCGGCGGACAACAACCAGGTCAGCAGCATGGAAATCAGGATTGCGCCGCGATGGTCACGCAACACGGCCTTCAGCGGCACCTCTTCGGCCAGCGCCTTGCGCAGTTGCAACTCGGCAAATACCGGCGTCTCGTGCAGCCAGCGACGCAGGTAGACCGAGAACAGGCCAAACACACCTCCTAGCAGGAACGGGATGCGCCAGGCGTAATCAGAGACTTCTGTCGGGGTGTAAATGCTGTTGATCGCGGTTGCGACCAATGAGCCTAGCAAGATGCCAGCCGTCAGGCCGCTGGTCAGGGTGCCGCACGCATAACCGATGTGACGTTGTGGCACGTGCTCGGAAACGAAGACCCAAGCACCGGGTACTTCCCCGCCGATGGCCGCGCCCTGGATGACTCGCATCAGCAGCAGCAAAATGGGCGCCCACATGCCGATCTGCGCGTAGGTCGGCAACAGCCCCATGATCAGGGTCGGCACCGCCATCATGAAAATGCTCAGGGTGAACATTTTCTTGCGACCCAGCAGGTCGCCGAAGTGCGCCATGACAATCCCGCCCAATGGGCGTGCCAGATAACCGGCAGCGAAGATGCCGAAGGTCTGCATCAACCGCAGCCACTCGGGCATGTCGGCCGGGAAGAACAGTTTGCCCACCACCGTGGCGAAGAATACGAAAATGATGAAGTCGTAGAATTCCAGCGCACCGCCGAGAGCCGACAGCGATAGAGTCTTGTAGTCATTACGGGTTAGCGGACGTGCGGGTTGGGCTGGCTGCGCGGTGCTCGAGGGCGCTGTGGTCATGGCAAGGGCTTCTCTTATAGTCGGATCTGCAACCTCAACAGCTCTGGCCGAGGCTTGGGCAGGTCCGGCACGATAGCAAATTGTTCGAAAAAGCACATGGATGTGCATTTTTGACGGTCGAAATGAGAACCGGACGGTCGTCTCGGAGTCTACCGACCGATATACTCGCAATCTTGCAAAGATTTGACTGGGTTGCTGTGCGAAAACGCCTGCCGGGGTACATAGGCGATTTCGCAGAGTTTCCCTTTAGGCGCCTTACGAAAAACGTGACGAACGTAGTATGTTCGAGGCTGAATCGTTTTTTCTTAGGACGGCTATTCACCTGAAGTACTAATAAAGAGTCACGGGTCAGAGGCACCCCCGGCATGATAGAGCTCGAACAAGAAGATCCAATCCCGCAAGGCGACCTTGCCCTGCAAATCACCGCACTGCCGCGTGAAACCAACGGTTTCGGCGATATTTTTGGCGGTTGGCTGGTTGCGCAAATGGATTTGGCTGGCACCGCGATGGCCAGCAAGGTCGCTGGCGGTCGCGTAGCGACCGTGGCGATCGATCGCATGGCGTTCCTGGTACCGGTAGCGGTAGGCGCCCAGCTCTCCTTCTATACCCAGGCCCTGGAAATCGGCCGTAGCTCGATCCAGATGATGGTCGAGGTGTGGAGCGACGATCCGCTGTCCAGCGAATGGCGCAAGGTCACCGAAGCGGTGTTCGTATTCGTTGCCATCGACGGCAGTGGGCGCACCCGCTCGGTGCCGTCCAGAGCTCGATAACCGAAAGCGTCAAAAGCAGGGCCACTGCAGCCCTGCTCCATATTGAGAGTCGCCCCATGAGCACGCCCAACGTTGAAGCCATGAAACTGGATGAACTGAACTGCTGGCGCATCCGCCACGGTCAGGCCGAATTGCTGGTGGCCCAGCAAGGCGCGCAAATCCTCAGCTATCAATTGGCCGGCCAACCGCCGCTGATCTGGCTTAACGATGAGGCCGTGTTCGAGGCCGGTAAGAGCATTCGTGCAGGCGTGCCGGTCTGCTGGCCATGGTTCGGCAATCTGTCGCGCAACCCGCAGAGTGTGCAGGCCATGCGAGTCAGCAAGGAGCAGCCGACGGCCCACGGGTTTGTCCGGGCGATGGACTGGGAGCTGGCCGGCATCCAGATCGAGGGTGAAAGCCTGAAGGTGGAGTTCGTCCTGCCCTACCCCGATGGCGGCTTTCCAGGCTGGCCCCATGAAGTGGACCTGAAGCTGAGCATTCTCCTGGATGAGCAACTGCATATCGGCCTGTGCAGTCATAATCGCGGCAGTTCAAGCGTCACGATCAGCCAGGCATTGCACAGCTATTTCGCGGTCAGCGATGTGCGTACAGTGCATGTCGAGGGCCTGAATGGCTTGGACTACATCGAGACGCTGGATGACTGGAAAACCGTGAAGCAGATCGGTGACCTGCAATTCACCGGCGAGACTGATCGCATTTATCTCGATGCTCCCCAAAAGCTGAGCATTGTTGACCCGGCGTGGAAACGACGGATTGAGCTTAGCAGCAGCGGCTCACGCTCGGCGGTGATCTGGAACCCATGGACTGAGCGCGCGGCAGCATTCAGCGACATGGCGGATGATGGCTGGCAACGCATGCTGTGCATCGAGACGGCGAATGTGATGAATGATGCGGTAGTGCTGGCGCCGGGGGCGAGTCACACGCTCGGTGTGAGCATCGCCAGCGTACCATCATAAGCCCCGCGGCCCCCTTCTCACAGTGTGATTATCTACAGATCAGACTCTTCCACCACTCTGACTTTCGCCGCATCCAGCGCGTACGCCGCATCGGCCAGGTCATTGTTGACCTTCTCAACTTTCAGCGTGCCCGTTACCCATAGCGGCGTGTAGATATCATCCAGTTTCAAGCCCTTTGGGTAACGCACCAGCACCAGTTGGTTGGGCGGCGGTGGTGGCACGTGGATGCAGGCGCCTGGATAGGGCACCAGGAAGAACAGCGTACTGCGGCCCCTGGCATCGCTTTCCAGCGGCACCGGATAACCACCGATACGGATGTTTTTGTCGTTCATCGACGCTACGGTCTTGGTCGAATACATCACCGCAGGCAAGCCTTTACTTTGCTTCATGCCACCCTTTTCGGTAAAGGTGCCATCGCCTTCGGGAGAGTTGTGATCGATTTCCGGCATGGCCTCAAGGGCCTTCTGGTCGGACTTGGGCATCAGTTCCAGCCAGTCGGTTTCCGGCAGCTCACTGCCATGGGCGATGCTGGCGCCCAGCAAAAGTACGGTCAACAAAATACGGCGCATGGAAGTGCTCGGGTTTGGAAAGACGTTAGAACGCCGAGCATTCTAGCCCTCTCTGCACGCCGCGCAGAGAGGGCTTTATCACTTGAATCAGTTCTTTTTGATCAAGCCGTAGATCACCAGCAAAATCACCGCACCGACCAGCGCGCCGAGGAAACCTGCGCCCTCGCCGGCCTGGTAGAAGCCCAACGCCTGGCCGCCATACGTGGCAGCCAGCGAACCGCCGATACCGAGCAGGATGGTCATGATCCAGCCCATGCTGTCATCGCCCGGTTTCAGGAAACGCGCCAGCAGGCCGACGATCAGGCCGATAAAGATGGTTCCAATAATTCCCATGACATTTCCCTCTGATTGAATGGCTATGCGCAAGACTAGTCAGACTTTCGCATACTGCCATCAGAGAACGGCGGGCCTTGAATGGTTCCGCCGCTGCCAGGTGAAACTATTCGGCGATGAGCGCTTCAACCTTGATGATCTGCTGCTCCAGCGTGGCCTTGTCGACACAGCGCAGGTTGGCATGACCGACCTTGCGACCGGCCTTGAATGCCTTGCCATAGTGATGCAGGTGGCAGTCGGCGATGGCGATCACTCTCTCAACCGGCGGCACGACGCCGATGAAGTTCAGCATTGCGCTCTCACCGACCTTGGCAGTCGAGCCCAGCGGCAGACCGGCAACAGCGCGCAGATGGTTTTCGAACTGGCTACACTCGGCGCCTTCAGTCGTCCAGTGTCCGGAGTTGTGAACGCGGGGGGCGATTTCGTTGGCCTTGAGACCACCATCAACCTCAAAGAACTCGAACGCCATCACGCCGACATAATCCAGCTGCTTGAGGACTCGGCTGGAGTAATCTTCGGCCAGGGCTTGCAGCGGGTGATCGGTACTGGCCACGGAAAGCTTGAGGATGCCGCTGTCATGGGTGTTGTGTACCAACGGGTAGAATCGGGTTTCGCCATCGCGAGCGCGCACGGCAATCAGTGAAACTTCACCGGTGAATGGCACAAAACCTTCCAGCAGACAGGCCACGCTGCCCAGTTCGGCAAACGTACCAACGACATCTTCGGGTTTGCGCAGGACTTTCTGGCCCTTGCCGTCATAGCCCAGAGTGCGGGTTTTCAGCACGGCAGGCAGGCCGATGGAAGCCACTGCGGCATCCAGGTCAGCTTGCGACTGGATGTCGGCGAACGCTGGCGTCGGGATTCCCAGGTCCTTGAACATGCTCTTCTCGAACCAGCGATCACGAGCAATGCGCAGCGCCTCGGCGCTTGGGTAGACCGGAACGAACTGCGAGAGAAACGCGACGGTTTCAGCCGGCACGCTTTCGAATTCGAAGGTCACCAGATCGACTTCATCCGCCAGCTGGCGCAGGTGATCCTGATCGCCATAATCGGCCCGCAGGTGTTCGCCCAATGCGGCTGCACAAGCATCCGGCGCAGGGTCCAGGAAAGCGAAGTTCATGCCCAGCGGGGTGCCCGCCAACGCCAACATGCGACCCAACTGGCCGCCACCGATTACACCGATCTTCATCGTCAACAACCTCAGGCGATGCGTGGGTCTGGATTTTCCAGGACGCTGTCTGTCTGCTCAGCACGGAATGTTTTCAGCACCGCGTGAAACTGCGGGTGCTTGGCGCCCAGGATGCTCGCCGAGAGCAGGGCTGCGTTGATCGCACCGGCTTTGCCGATGGCCAGGGTGGCAACCGGAATGCCTGCCGGCATCTGCACTATGGACAGCAGCGAGTCGACGCCCGAGAGCATGGACGACTGCACGGGCACGCCGAGTACCGGCAGGTGGGTTTTGGCCGCACACATGCCAGGCAAATGCGCCGCGCCGCCAGCACCGGCGATAATCACCTCAATGCCACGCGCCTCGGCCTCTTCGGCATACTGGAACAGCAGGTCCGGGGTGCGGTGGGCAGAGACCACTTTCACCTCGTAGGGAATGCCGAGCTTTTCCAGCATATCGGCGGTGTGGCTAAGGGTGGACCAATCGGACTTGGAGCCCATGATCACGCCAACCAGTGCACTCATCGTCGTGCCTCTTCTCTCTGGGCGCCCGCAGGCGCGTCAAAAAACAACAAGCCACGCAAAAATGCGTGGCTCGATTGTATGAATTATGGCCAGTCAAGCCGGCCGAAGGCCGCGCAGTATACCTCACTCAAGCAGATAAACAGCCCCTGTCGCGACCATCTGTCATGGAAGCGCGAAAAGCGCCATTTGTTGACTATGCAGTCAAAAAGCTATGGCCTGCCAACGGCTATTCCATGCAACTATTTAAGTTCAAGCAACAAGCAGTTTTATGGTTCTTTAGCTCAGTGATACTTCAACAACAATAATGCTGAAACAGTTTAAACCTCGATGACAAAAGCAACCCAAGGTAATTTAAAAGCACCCTAAATTTAACGAGGAATAAACCATGAAAAAACCCATCGCAATCATGGTGGTCATTCATAATGACCTGCAAGACTACCCCCGGGAAAAACTATACGAAGATTACTTCGGCTGGCTCAAGACTGAGTTGGAGGACATTTCTGGACGCCCTGTGTTTATTCATATGTCCGACAAGGAAGATGTGACTGAGCTCTCCGATTACAACTACAGGAATGACGACCCAGGCGCCGCGGTGATGGGCTGGAAACAAAAAACAGAAGAACTGTATCGCTCGATATATAAACAACAAAGCTTTCACAGCGGCTTAGTTAAAATTCTTTTACTGACCCGATATAACATTGATGAAACCTTATGGGGTTTGCTGGGGGGTGTGGCGGGCGTAACCTTTATGAGGAGCTACGCCGCTATCGCTGCAATCACTTCTCGCAATGCGCCTGCGCATGAAATAGGACATATGCTTGGTGCAACCCATGAAGATAGCGAAGTGCACTTTGCAGGCTGGTGGCAGGACTCCGTAATGTTAGCGGACCCCGCCTCTCCGTTCCGCGGGAACAGTTATAAATTCAGTGAGAAAAATCGGCAAAACATGCGCGAATACCTGGAAAATTTTCCGTAATGCTCGAGCACAGGGCTCATCAAGCTCCGGCCGCCGCACCGCCTTCCAGTTTGCGCCACAACAACCGTACGTTCGCCTTACGCACCAGCGCACAGCGATACAGACGAATTTCCAGCGGCACATGCCACTGCGGGCCGCCGCACACCACCAGTTCCCCGCGCGCCAACTCGGCGCGCACACTCAGTTGCGGCACCCACGCTATCCCCAGGCCTTCCAGTGCCATGCTCTTTAGGCTGTCGGCCATTGCCGTCTCATAGATGGTGGTAAATCGCAGTGCCCGCTGGCGCAGCAGCATATTCACCGAACGCCCGAGGAATGCCCCGGCGCTGTAGGCCAGCAGCGGCACACTGCCTTCGCCTTCGAGATCGAACAGTGGCTTTCCATTGGCATCGGCGGCGCACACCGGGAGCATTTCGGTCTGGCCCAAGTGCAAAGAGGGGAAAATCTCAGGATCCATCTGCAGCGCAGCGTCAGGGTCGTAGAACGCCAGCATTAGATCGCAACCTCCTTCGCGAAGCGCATGCACCGCGTCGCCGACGTTGGTGGCGACCAGTCGAGTGGCGATGTTCAGGCCTTCGTTGCGCAGTTGGGCGATCCAGCGCGGAAAGAAACCCAAGGCCAACGAGTGCGCCGCAGCGACTTGCATGACCTCGCCCTGCCCGCCTTCCAGGTGATGCAGGTGACGCAGTACTTCACCGAGTTGTTCGACCACGGTTCGCGCAGTGACCAGGAATAGTTGCCCTGCCGCCGTCAGTTCAATCGGCGTGCGCGAGCGGTTGACCAACTGCAGTCCCAGCGCTGTTTCCAGGCTGCGGATGCGCCGGCTGAAGGCCGGTTGCGTCACAAAACGGCGTTCGGCGGCCTGGGAGAAACTTCGGGTAGCGGCCAGGGCGCTGAAGTCCTCAAGCCATTTACTTTCCAGATTCATCAAGTCCTCCCGGACACGCACCAAATTAGGTCACACGCTCGTCGCGAATACGGCGTCACATTCGCATTATGCCGAATTTGCATAGGTTAGTGTTTAACAGCATTGGCCGAAAACACTCTAGAAGCCTAGCATTTGCAGTGTTCCGGCACAGCCCGGGTCCATATTGAGATGATTTCTATCATGTCCTCCGCTGCATCTTTCCGCACAGAAAAAGACCTGCTTGGCGTACTCGAAGTACCGGCTCAAGCGTATTACGGCATCCAGACCCTACGAGCGGTGAACAACTTCCGTCTCTCCGGCGTTCCGATTTCGCATTACCCGAAGCTGGTTGTCGGCTTGGCAATGGTCAAACAGGCCGCCGCTGACGCCAACCGCGAACTCGGTCACCTGAGCGAAGCAAAGCACGCTGCCATCAGCGAAGCCTGTGCACGATTGATCCGCGGTGATTTCCACGAAGAATTCGTAGTGGACATGATTCAAGGCGGCGCTGGTACTTCGACCAACATGAATGCCAACGAAGTCATCGCCAACATCGCCCTGGAGGCCATGGGTCACCAGAAAGGCGAATACCAATACCTGCACCCGAACAACGACGTGAACATGGCGCAGTCGACCAACGACGCCTACCCAACGGCAATTCGCCTGGGTCTGCTGCTGGGTCACGACGCGCTGCTGGCCAGCCTCGACAGCCTGATCCAGTCGTTCGCCGCCAAGGGTGAAGAATTCAGCCACGTATTGAAGATGGGTCGTACCCAACTGCAAGACGCCGTGCCTATGACTCTCGGCCAGGAATTCCGGGCTTTCGCCACCACCCTGAGTGAAGACCTGGCACGCCTGAAGACCCTGGCTCCCGAGCTGCTGACTGAAGTGAACCTGGGCGGCACTGCAATCGGTACCGGCATCAACGCCGACCCGCGCTACCAGCACCTGGCCGTTCAGCGCCTGGCCCTGATCAGCGGTCAACCGCTGGTGCCGGCTGCCGACCTGATCGAAGCCACTTCCGACATGGGCGCCTTCGTATTGTTCTCCGGCATGCTCAAGCGCACCGCCGTTAAGCTCTCCAAGATCTGCAACGATCTGCGCCTGCTGTCCAGTGGCCCACGCACCGGCATCAACGAAATCAACCTGCCGGCCCGTCAGCCAGGCAGCTCGATCATGCCCGGCAAGGTCAACCCGGTTATCCCGGAAGCAGTGAATCAGGTCGCATTTCAGATCATCGGCAATGACCTGGCCCTGACCATCGCGGCCGAAGGCGGCCAACTGCAGCTGAACGTGATGGAGCCGCTGATCGCGTTCAAGATCTTCGACTCGATCCGCTTGCTGCAACGCGCCATGGACATGCTGCGCGAGCACTGCATCGTCGGCATCACCGCCAACGAAGAACGCTGCCGCGAACTGGTCGAACACTCGATCGGCCTGGTCACCGCACTGAACCCGTACATCGGCTATGAAAACGCCACCCGTATCGCCCGTATCGCTCTTGAAAGCGGCCGTGGCGTGCTGGAACTGGTGCGCGAAGAAGGCTTGCTCGACGACGAAATGCTCGCTGACATCCTGCGCCCGGAAAACATGATCGCTCCGCGTCTGGTCCCGCTTAAAGCCTGACCCGACGCGCTATTGGCAGCACCGCTCACCAGGTCGAGGGACTAGACACCTCTCACCTTTTGAGGGCTTGGGGATGTACTCCCCAGGCCCTTTTTTTTACCGAAAAACCAGTGGCCGCGAGCCTGCTCGCGATGGCGGTGACAACCCGGAATAGATGTGACTGATAAACCGCTTTCGCGAGCAGGCTCGCTCCCACAGAAAAGCATGGGTATAGTGCCGCCCCTCTTCGCGTGAGCGGCCGTTGGTAACGAGGCCTAAACCCATGCGAAACCCGAACTAATAACAAACCCGCGATTTGGAACCGGGACGAAACCTTCGCCTCGCCCGTTTTGCTGCGCGCAAACTGGTGTAACGCGATGTTTCTGTCCCGCCCAGCATTTGCCTACACAAAAAACAGCGAGGAATAATCCATGCTCGAAGTCATTAACGACTTCCTCTCAGGAAAAGTACTGATCGTGCTCATTGTCGGGCTCGGTAGCTACTTCACGATCCGCTCGCGTTTCGTACAACTGCGCCACTTCTTCCACATGTTTGCGGTGTTCCGCGACAGCCTCAAAAGCAGCGCCGGGCAACTTAGCTCGTTCCAGGCCCTGATGCTCAGCCTCGCCGGCCGCGTCGGTGCAGGCAACATCGCCGGGGTCGGCATCGCCGTGACCCTGGGTGGCCCGGGCGCGGTGTTCTGGATGTGGGTGACCGCTCTGGTGGGCATGTCCAGCAGCTTCTTCGAATGCTCTCTCGGCCAGCTCTATAAGCGCTGCGATTCCGAAGGCCAGTACCGTGGCGGCCCGTCCTACTACATCCAACATGGCCTGCAGAAACGCTGGCTGGGCATGATCATGGCATTCCTGCTGCTGATCACCTTCGGCTTTGCTTTCAACGGTTTGCAGTCTCACGCTGTCACTCACTCGCTGAACAACGCCTTCGGGCTCGACACGACCTACACCGGTATCGGTCTGGCAGTGCTGCTGGGCCTGGTGTTCATCGGTGGCATCAATCGTATCGCCAAGGTCGCCGACCTGCTGGTGCCGGTGAAAACGCTGGTGTACATCGGCGTGACCATCTACGTGATCGCGCTGCAATTCGATCAGGTGCCAGGCATGTTGATGACCATCGTCAAGAGCGCTTTCGGCCTCGATCAGGCGTTTGGCGGCCTGATTGGCAGTGCGATTATCATGGGCGTGAAGCGCGGCGTGTTCGCCAACGAGGCAGGCCTGGGCAGTGCGCCTAACGTGGCCGCGGTGGCGTCGGTCGAGCATCCGGTGGCGCAAGGCGTGGTGCAGGCGTTCAGCGTGTTCCTCGATACATTCGTGATCTGCACCTGTACCGCACTGCTGATCCTGCTGTCGGGTTTCTATACCCCCGGCTTCGAAGGCGATGGCATTGCCTTGACCCAGAACGCGCTGGCAGCCGTAGTGGGTGACTGGGGCCGGATGTTCATTTCCGTGGCGCTGTCGCTGTTCGTGTTCACTTCGATCCTCTACAACTACTACCTGGGCGAGAGCAACCTGCGCTTCCTGATTGGTGAAAACCGCAAGGCGCTGATTGGTTACCGTGCGCTGGTGCTGGTGTTGATCTTCTGGGGTGCGATAGAAGACCTCGGTACGGTGTTCGCAT
This sequence comes from Pseudomonas violetae, assembly GCF_023072615.1. Lineage (GTDB taxonomy): Bacteria > Pseudomonadota > Gammaproteobacteria > Pseudomonadales > Pseudomonadaceae > Aquipseudomonas > Aquipseudomonas violetae. The sequence continues at coordinate 209,495 of NZ_JAKNRW010000004.1, read as the reverse complement.
TTGCCGACATCACCATGACCATGCTGGCCTTCGTCAACCTGATCGCGCTGTTCCTGCTGTTTAACATCGGCATGCGTATCCTGCGCGACTACGACGACCAACGCGCTGCCGGCATCAAGACCCCGGTATTCGACTCCAGCAAGTTCCTGGACCTGGACCTCGACCTGAAAGCCTGGCCAGCCAATCCGCCAGCCGCAGCCACCCAGGCTGAAGCTGAGTCGCAAGGCGTACCCGCAGCGCAACGCTGATCGGTTAAAGTGCGAAACCCCATGTAGGAGCGGCGGTTCGACTTGCTCGCGAACAGGGAGTGTCAGGCGGCATTGATGTCGACTGATACACCGCTTTCGCGAGCAAGCCCGCTCCCACAGGAAGTCATCGTTCTCCGGAGATCCTCCATGAATTCCTCGACCTACCCTGCCGCCCAGCTCGTCATGGTGCTCTACACCGGTGGCACCATCGGCATGCAGGCCAGCATCAACGGCCTGGCTCCGGCGTCGGGTTTCGAAGCGCGAATGCGCGAATACCTGCACAGCCAGCCTGAGTTGGTGGTCCCCCAGTGGCGTTTTCGCGAGATGTCGCCACTGATCGACAGCGCTAACATGAGCCCCGCGTACTGGCAGCAATTGCGTGAAGCAGTGGTTGACGCCGTCGATGTCCAGGGCTGCGACAGTGTGCTGATCCTTCATGGCACCGACACCCTCGCCTACAGCGCGGCGGCGATGAGCTTTCAGCTGCTCGGCTTGCAGGCCCGGGTATGCTTCACCGGTTCGATGCTGCCGGCCGGCGCAGCTGACAGCGATGCCTGGGAAAATCTCGGCGGTGCGCTGGTAGCGCTGGGTCATGGCTTGGCCCCCGGTGTGCATTTGTACTTCCACGGCGAACTGCTGGACCCGACTCGTTGCGCGAAAGTGCGCAGTTTCGGTCGGCATCCATTCAAGCGCCTGGAGCGGCAGGGTGGCGGTGCGAAAGCCGCTGTTTTGCCGATGCAGCTTGGCTACCAGCAACAAAGACACTTGGCGAAAGTTGCAGTGTTGCCACTGTTCCCTGGGATTGGTGCCGAGCAACTGGACGGCGTGCTCAACAGCGGCATTCAAGGCCTGGTGCTGGAGTGCTACGGCAGCGGCACCGGGCCGAGCGACAACCCCGAGTTTCTCGCCGCGCTGTCGCGGGCCCGGGATAACGACGTGGTCGTCGTCGCGGTGACGCAGTGCCATGAAGGTGGCGTTGAGCTGGATGTGTATGAGGCCGGTAGCCGTTTGCGCGGCGCTGGCGTGCTTTCGGGTGGCGGTATGACCCGTGAAGCGGCGTTCGGCAAGCTGCATGCGCTGCTGGGTGGGGGGCTGGACACCGCTGAAGTGCGGCGGCTGGTCGAGCTGGACCTGTGTGGCGAGCTCAGCTGATACACCACACGACCTGTGGGAGCGAGCTTGCTCGCGAAAGCGGAGTATCAGCCAACGCCAGTGTTGAATGATCAACCGCCATCACGAGCAAGCTCGCTCCTACAGTTTTAATCGCGGCATATAAATTGCTGTCTTCCAGTCAATCCCAAGGCTGGAAGCCAACATGCTCCACTCCCACCTCACCACCCTCAACGCTGTCTCTCTGGTGCTCGACGCCTTCAAGGCCAAAGGCTTGTCCAGCGACGCCTTGCTCGCCGGCAGCGGTATCAGTGCGGCGGATCTGAACCGGGCGGATACGCGCATCACGACCAATCAAGAGATGCAGGTCTGCGCCAACGCGGTCGCGCTCAAGCGTGATATCGGCCTGGAACTGGGCCGGCGAATGCACGTTTCATCCTACGGCATGCTCGGTTATGCCCTCCTCACCAGTGCCACCTTCGGTGACGCTTTGCGCCTGGCGATGCGCTATCCGGCGCTGCTGGGAACACTTTTCGAGTTGAGCCTGGAAGACGACGGTGAGCGAATCTGGTTCGTCGCCGCCGATTACCGGGAAAACCCGGCACTGGCAGTATTCAACGCAGAGTTCTGCCTGGTGTCGCTCAAAGTCATTTGCGATGACCTGCTCGGACACCCTCTGCCTTTACTGGCGGCGCGCCTGGAGCATGCGGGACCGGACTATCAAGCGACCTACGCCGAACACTTCGACTGCCCAGTGCAATTCAACGCGCGGGACAACGCTTTCGCCTTCGGCAAGCGCTGGCTGGATCACCCCCTGCCACTGGCCGACACCATCACCCATCAGGCAATGGCCGAGCGTTGCCGCAAGCAGAACCTCGAGTTCACTGGACGGCAGGCGTGGCTGGGGCGCATCCGGCAGTTGCTTCGTGCGCAACTCAATGCCGCGCCGGGCCTCGAAGGCCTGGCGCAGCAGATGAATTGTTCTGCGCGAACGTTGCGTCGCCACCTCAGGGAATTGGGATGCAGCTATCAGGAACTGCTCGACGAGTTACGCTTCGAGCAAGCCAAACACCTGCTGTGCGAAGACCAGATGCCGATCTACAGGATCGCTGAAGCACTGGGCTTCAGCGAGACCGCCAGTTTCCGCCATGCGTTTGTGCGCTGGAGCGGCGTAGCGCCAAGTCAGTTCAGACCATGAGTCCTCCCCCTGTGGCGAGGGAGCTTGCTCCCGCTCGGCTGCGCAGCAGTCGTAAAACTGCACCCACTGTCTGAATGGAGGAACGCGATACTCGGTTTGGGTCTGCTGCGCAGACCAGCGGGAGCAAGCTACCTCGCCACAGAGGGGCGAATTTCGGTCAATTATTTTGGCCACATCGATCCCCTTTTGGCCTTTCCTGCCGTTCTCCGACTCGCCCTGCGCGAGCAAGACTGTGTTCAACCGAATCAGCCTGCGGAGAACAAGAAATGCTGACCATCTACTCTGACGACCATCATCTGCACCACGGTCGCTGCGAATTGATCGACGGGCAACTCAAGCCCTGCTTTGAAATGCCCTCGCGTGCCGACCACGTGCTGCAACGAGTGCAGCACCAGGACCTCGGTCCCGTGCAAGCGCCGAAAGATTTCGGCCTCGACCCGATCGCACGCATCCACAGCCGCGACTACCTGGACTTCTTCAAAGGCGCCTGGGCACGCTGGACTGAATTCAATACTGACGGCGACTTGCTCCCCTACACCTGGCCGGCGCGGACATTGCGTGCGATCAGACCCACCAGCCTGCACGGTCAACTCGGCTACTACAGCTTCGACGGCGGAGCCCCGATTACCGCCGGCACCTGGCAAGCGGCTTACAGTGCTGCGCAAGTAGCCCTGACCGCACAGGCACAGATTCAGGGCGGTGCTCACAGTGCCTTTGCCCTATGCCGACCACCGGGGCACCACGCGGCCAGCGACTTGATGGGTGGATATTGCTACCTCAATAACGCCGCCATCGCCGCCCAAGCTTTCCTCGACCAAGGCCACAGCAAAGTCGCCATCCTCGACGTCGACTACCATCACGGCAACGGCACTCAGTCGATTTTCTACGAGCGCAGCGACGTACTGTTCACCTCGATTCACGGCCATCCGGAAGCCGAGTTTCCGTTCTTCCTCGGCTACGACGATGAACTGGGTGAAGGCGCAGGCGAAGGCTTCAACTTCAATTACCCGCTACCCGCCGGCAGCGGCTGGGATGCCTGGAGCGCTGCACTGGAACAAGCCTGCAAAGAGATCGAAACATACGGTGCCGGCATCGTCGTGGTGTCCCTGGGCGTCGATACGTTCAAGGACGATCCGATCTCGCAATTCAAGCTCGATAGCCCGGACTACCTGGCGATGGGCGAGCGCATCGCCAGGCTGGGGCTGCCGACCCTGTTCGTGATGGAAGGCGGGTATGCAGTGGAGGAAATCGGCATCAATGCGGTGAACGTTCTTGAAGGCTTCGAACGCGCTCAATGAGGAAACAATAACAATGAACAGACTCAAGCGTCTTATCGCGCCAGCGTTGTGCGCCACGGTGCTCGGTGGGGCCGCTCACGCCCAAGAGCGAACGTTGCGCGTCTACAACTGGTTCGACTACATCACCCCCAAGGCCCTGGAAGACTTCAAGGCGCAGAACACCCAGACCAAACTGGTCTACGACATCTTCGACACTAATGAAGCACTCGAAGCCAAGTTGCTGACCGGTAACTCCGGCTACGACGTGGTGGTGCCGTCCAACGTGTTCCTCGCCAAGCAAATCGAAGCGGGCGTATTCCAGCCACTGGACCGCAGCAAGCTGCCGAATTGGAACCACCTCGATCCCAAGTTGATGAAGCTGATCGAAGCCAACGACCCGGGCAACAAGTTCGCGGTGCCCTACATGTACGGCACCATCCTGATCGGTTTCAACCCGGACAAGGTCAAGGCCGCCCTGGGCGACAAGGCACCGGTGGACAGCTGGGACCTGATCTTCAAGGAAGAAAACATCAGCAAGCTCAAGCAGTGCGGAGTCGCCCTGCTGGACTCGCCATCGGAGATCCTGCCTCTGGCCCTGCAACACCTCGGCCTGGACCCCAACAGCAAGCAGCCGGCGGACTACGCCAAGGCAGAGGCACTGCTGATGAAAATCCGGCCCTATGTCACCTACTTTCACTCCTCCAAGTACATGGCTGACATCGCCAATGGTGACATCTGCGTTGCCGTCGGTTACTCGGGCAGCTTCTCCCAGGCCGCCAACCGCGCCAAGGAAGCCAAAAACGGTGTGACCGTCGACATGCACCTGCCCAAGGAAGGTGCACCGATCTGGTTCGACATGCTCGCCATTCCAAAGGGCGCGAAGAACACCGAAGACGCTTACACCTTCATCAATTACCTGCTGCAACCGCAGGTGATTGCGCCGGTGAGCGACTTCGTCGGTTACCCCAACCCGAACAAGGACGCGACGGAACTGGTTGACCCGGCGATCCGCAATAACCCCAACCTGTACCCGACCGATTCGGCGATGAGTACGCTGTACACCCTGCAGCCCCTGCCGCGCGATGCGGAACGGGCGCGGACCCGGGCCTGGACCAAAATCAAGTCAGGTACCTGAGTCACCATTGAGACCAAGACCCGCCAGGCAGCGGGTCTTTTTTTGCCTGCCGTAAACATCTACCACCCAGCGGGTTCGCCCCCCCATTACCGTCGGCGCATCAAGAGGCTTTCCATGCCTCCCCCCTGCCCCGAGGTCTTCGTCATGAGCAATAACCCCGTACCACCCGCAAATAATTCGACACCCTTGGTGCACACCAATGAGCTGGTGAACCAGATCGGCCACGGTCCAGTACTGCACGAAGTCGCTTCGCAACTGCTACGTCAGGCGTTGGACGAGGCGTACCCACAACTGCACATCGACCCGGAAATAACCACGCTGGCCACACCTCAATGGCTGATTGTGGAAGACCGGGTCGAGGTAGGCCCTATCACTTTCGAATTGTTAACCACTGTGCTCGTACGCCAGGGCCTATATGGAACAAAGGCAAATTTTCTCGAAGGGGAGCATTTTTTGACCTCTGAACCTGACGCCCTTAATCCAGTGCACCTCAACGTCAGCATCGAGCAAATTGCCAGGATCCTGAACGCGCTGGCAGCGCAACTGTTCATCGAGATGCAGGCTCGACAACTGAATTTCTGGAATACCAAGGGGCACAAGATTGCCCGCTGGCAGGAGTTCTCGGACACGTTGCGCAAAATGTTGAATGTGCAGAGAGTCAAGGGCTGGGACGCGGTTGAATGCGAGATGGCCCGGGAGGTGTTTCGCGACCCGGACCGCAGCACCCGTAGAAATCTGAACAGCGATTTTTCCGCCATCCAGGCCTGCCTCATTGATATCGATATCGAGGGGGCCAGCGCCAATGATCATCTGCTGATCGGCTGTGGCGTTGTCCTCAAGGCCACCCATCGCGGCCGTCAGTTACTGGTGATGTACACCATCGAGCGGGCGTACGAGTCGTTCCGCTCGATGGAAGCATTAGGTAACTCGCTCCCCGGTCGCCTGGATGACCTCGCCGACGAGCGCACTTTGAAATGGCGGCTCTACGAACCCGAGGGCAACATCTTTGACCATATGGCGTGGGCCTTGGTGTCGTCACAACTGGACGCCATTGGTGCCTTGCGATTTCAAGAGACGCCGGCAGAGGAAGAATTAGCACCCGACGCCGGACCCGATCTCAAGGCAACCGCGCGATTCCTGCAATTGAACGCAGCTATTCCCCCGTGGCTGCGCAACGCCTCGGTCAGAGATATTGAGGACTACGGTCATTACGTCAGCTCGCTGGGCCTGTTGTATCGTCAACCTGCCAGCCAACTGGCCCGGGCCGAGATACCGTCCATCACTGACTATGCGCAACGGCAGATGAGTGAAGCGATCCAGGCTGATCCGCGGGCGCTCGACGCGGCGAATCTTCCCCTGGACGACCTGCGAATCAAAATCACCAACAGCATGACCACCGGCAATTTGACCCTGCCCAACCCGCTCGACCAGCATGTCGTCACACTGGCCGACTTCGCCCTGGAGAATGTGGCGCCCTATCAGGCCACGGTGTTTTTCAAGGGCGGCGAGACAGTCCCGTCGTGGCTCACCGCAGAATTTCTCACGACCCTTTCAGCGCAAGTGGACATCGGTAAAAACTACCCCGACTTGATTAAGCCCAAACTAATGGGCGACCCGGTAACCTCGCGGCGCCAGGAAGATTTCTATTGCAGCCAGCTACGCTGGTTGCTGCCGCTCCAGGCCCTGGAAGCAAGGCTGCGCCCCGACACCGGTGTCGATGAACGCGGCTATCAATTTATCTGCGACCTGATCAAACCGGCCCCTGGCACCAGCCCCATCGCCCTGTATCCACTGACATTGACCCCGCAACATCGACTCTTCAAAACCAGCGATACCGTGGACAACATGTTCATCATCAGCCCTCGAAACACCCACAACGCACCTTGTCTGCTGTATCGGCCCATGTTCGATGAACCCCTTCTGCAATATCCCTCGAGACAAAATCTCCTGTACGCCTTGCACCAGCCCGGTGATCTCCGGGATTCGGTACTGGCGTGGCTACCTGACAAAGCGCTGAGCTTCGAATACGCCCAGTACGTTTTCCCCACCGGGCTGCCATCTCCGTGGCTGATTGCGCAACAACTGGTCAACCCGTTCCAGCGTGCAGCCACGTTCGGCCGCGTTGCGATTCAAAGCGTCGAGACCACTGGCAACCTGCTGTCAGCACTGTTCAAAAGTAACGCGCGGGCTTTGGTCGACCTTGCGGACCGGCAATCGCAATCGAATGCCGAACAGCGCTGGAGTGTCTTGAAAGACAGTGGCTGGGCACTGTTCGACGTGGCCTCCAATTTCCTCAGCGGTGCAGTGGGTACCGCCGTCTGGGTCTGGCAGACCATCAACCAGATTCAACAGGCGCTGGACGCCCATGAGCAGGGTGACAGCTTCATCGAGTGGACTTCCGTGTCGGATATTCTGCTGGCGCTCGGCATCATTCTCAGTCATCACGCGGTGCTGCGGCGTCAGAAAGTCTCCAGCAAACCGCCCATCGAACGACTCCCAAGGGAGCATGCGCCCGGGCCGAGCATCGGTCCTGTGGTCACCAAGCTCAACTCGCAAGTACTGGCACCGGACTTGCCATCCAGCCACCTGAATGCTCTGGACCTGGACGGCTCGATTGTGCGTCGTACACCGACGGCGCTGGGCGCTTATCTGGACACGCTAAAGGTTGCAGCGCCGGACATTTCCAATACCAGTGTGACAAAGCTGAAGGCCGTGCCGCCGTCGATCTATCAACACGCCGATCGAAACTACGCCCAGGTCGGCGATCGTTGGTTTCAAGTCGAGTTACGAGGCGATGACGAGGTTTACATCCTGTACCCGAACGAACCTGGGCACACGGGGCCGCGACTCATGGACAGTGGCAAGGGCCAATGGGTGCTCGACCTGCGCCTGCGCCTGCGCGGGGGTTCGGGTAATGCAATGAGTCGGCATCAGGAAGCCGCTGACGAGCAGCGCAGAAACCATTTGGATGACCTCCTGCAATCGTTCAGGATTTTGGAAAGCACCAAAGAAGCTCAACTGCGCGAATTGCATGACGATCTCCAGCAGGCCGGTACCGGAGAGTACGATGAAAAAGCGGCGGCCTATGTCGAAAAGCTCGACTCGACGATCGACGAGTACCGCCAGGCACTGCAACAACTGAGCGAATGGCGCACCCTCGGTGGAACTGAAAACTACCAGCAAGATCTGCTGCGCCTGAGCATTACGCTGCACAGGCACCTGTCTTTGTGGTTTGTCATCAAGGGCACCGAGTACGGCCAGGCCATCAGTGTCATGACCAAAGCGGGGAAGACAGAAGCGATTCCCAGACAAACCTACATCGACAATGTGCAAAAAGCGACCACACTCGGCCAAGAGATGATGGACAGGCTCGGCTTGGCGCAATCGACACTTGAGGGCATGCGCGCCGCCGGAAAGTTCGGCATCGAAAGCGCGATCAAGATCCGCAAACTGACCCCCTCGTTCACCGAACTGGATCTCAAGGCCAATGAGATCGGCATGGCCCAGGAGTTATGCATCAATGAGCAGGCCAGCCCCCTGATGCAGGAGGCTCGCGTTGCGGTAGGCAAAATTGTGGTCAGCGCGGCGAAGGCGGCCATTGTGATGGCTGAGCTGGTGAAAATCCGAGGCGTGCCAGCCGACCTGCACTCGCACATTGAGAATCTGAGCGCCCTGGCAGAGACCTTTGCCGATGCCGATCAGCGCATCAACGAACTTGCGCAAACGTACCCCGACCTCGTCAAGCTGCCCAAGCTCATTGAGTTGCGAAATCTGATCCACGAATTCGCGCAGTTGGCGCAAAGCCGCTTGGAAGCCCTGCTGCCGGAGCCGGAGCCCGTGGCGCCGCAAACATCTGTCGACCGGGGGCAGCCCGCGCCGTCACGTCAACCGATCAAAGTGCGCAAGACGCGGCCACGGGATCCGATAAACAATGAACCGGAAAGAACCCCGGAGGAACCGCTCAAATCCTTTGAGCCCGCCATCTACCAGCATCCGATATCGAGCCTGAATGATCAGGAGACGATAGAAGCCGGAATCGAGCTGAACCTGGACACCGGCAAGTTCATCGAACGTACCCGCAAGGATGCATTGCTGCCAAGGCGCATCCCCGCCGATATTCAGGATGTATTCGATCAACAGGCACTGAAGTTGGAGCAAGCCGCCGATAACGTGGACCAAGCCGTGATCAACATTAAAAGGAACGAGGGCACCGACCTCCCGGTAGGCAGTCTGAGTGCCGAACTACGCGCTGGCGCCACGCGCTTGCGCAAGGAAGGTGTCGGTGTTCGCGCTGATTTGTACATAAGGCGCAAACCAACACAGAGCATTTTCAAATGGATGCATGACCACGGTCAGATCGAGATCAGCCGCGATCAACGAGGGCGAATCCAGACCAAAGGGCTCGGCGACTATTTTCAGGAGTACCTGATTATGAACAAGGCTCGTAATGAACCCTTATGGGTGGCTCATTTCCATTACGAAACCCTGACGAGTCCGGCAACCACGCCCACAGCGGCCCATTTGAAGGTGTCGGAGACGTACCTGAAAACCCTCTCGCAAGACCTGCAGAAGGTTCTTGGCACCTTCGAGCCTATCGATGGCGTGTTCCGCAAAATCAACGAGCCGGCACTGCGCAAGCTCTTTCTGGACCTGGAAACCACGGTACAAGCCGCCTCTTAGAGGCTACGGGCGCCAAACCTTTTCAAGGCGGCCCAGTGCAGCGTGGATAGCTTCCTCTGGAACCGCCGCGAAGCCCAGGACCAGCCCGGCACGCTGGTCCAGAGGCGTTGACGAATCCGGCAACCAATAGCTGCTCAGCGGATTGATCTCCACATCGACGCTGGCGGCCTGCTCTATGAGCTCTTCCTCGCGATGCTGGGAGTCGACCGCCACCGTCAGGTGCAACCCGGCCGCCACGCTGGGCAGACTGCCGATGCCGGCAATCGCCTGCGGCCAACCAGCCAGCACTGCATTACGTCGGTTTAGCGCGGCGCGGCGCATGCGGCGGATGTGCCGCTGGAAATGCCCGGCGGCCATGAACTCGGCCATGACCGCCTGAGTGCTGACCTCGGAATGTCGCACGTCCACCGCCCGACGCCGGGAAAATGCCTGCACCAGCCCCGGTGGTAACACCAGGTATCCCAGGCGCAGCGCCGGAAAGGCAACTTTGCCAAAAGTCCCGACATACAAGACTCGCCCCTGTCGATCGAGCGCGGCCAGCGGCGCGAGTGGCGCGCCGCTGTAACGGTATTCGCCGTCATAGTCGTCCTCGACGATCCAGCCTTGGTTGCGCTCAGCCCAAGCCAGCAACTCGAGGCGGCGCGCCAGGCTCATCACCACCCCGGTGGGGTATTGATGCGAAGGCGTCACGTAAGCGAGGCGGCAATCGTCAAGGCTGGCCAGCTGGTTGCAGTCGATACCCTCACTGTCCACCGCCACCCCATGCAATCGGGCACCGGCAACAGCGAACGCATGCCCCGCCGCCCGATACCCCGGATTTTCCAGGGCCACTCCGTCCCCGGGCTCCACCAGCAGCTGTGCACAAAGGCTAATTCCCTGCTGCGCGCCACTGGTGATCACTATTTGCTCAGCGGTGCACTGCATTCCCCGAGAACTACGCAGATACGCGGCAATCATCCCGCGCAACCGCGCATCGCCCGCCGGATCGCCGTAGCACAGCTGCTGTAAATCCGGTTTACGCCAGAAAGCCGCGTTTAGCTTGGCCCATACCTCAAAAGGAAACAGATCGAACGCCGGCACCCCCACCCTGAATGCGCGAGGTGGGCCGCTCGGTGGAGTCACTAAGTGGTTCTTTTCGACCCGGCCCAGAGCCCCATTGTGGATAACTTCACTGGATGAAATCACAGGTAAATCCAGCCAATTTGTGGATAAGGCTGTGGGTAAGCCTGTTGAAAACCCTGTGGATACTTTTGTGGATAGTTTTTTGCCGGGGGAGTCCGCATGGGGCAATTGCGCGACATAAGTTCCGTCTCCCACTCGCCCCTCGATAAATCCCTCGGCGTACAGTTGATCGTATGCCTGCACCACGCTATTACGGGAAATCCCCAGCGCCGCCGCCAGATCACGAGTGGCTGGCAATCGCGTACCACTGGCCAGCCGCCCATCCAGCACCCGCAGTCGTAACGCCTGATAGAGCTGTCGACTCAGCCCCTGACGCCGATCAAGCTCGATGCCAGCTGGATTGAATGACAGGGAAAGCGGTGCTTGGCTCATGATAATGGACCTATGAAATTGGTCGTTAATGGCTCTTACAACAGACCAATAGCCTGCCTAGGATGCAGGCATTCGCCAAGGAATTTTTCCATGTACAACCCCAGCAGCTTTGCCATCCACGATTTGGACGAACTGCAGCAGCAGATACTCGCCACCCGCCTGGCCTTGGTCGTGACCCACGGCGAGCAAGGCTTGCAAGCCAGTCATCTGCCGCTGTTGCTGCGCGGCGACGAAGGCCCCAATGGCACCCTCTACGGTCATTTCGCCAGGGCCAATCCGCAGTGGAAGGAACTGCAGAACGGCGCGCAAGCCCTGGTGATATTTGCCGGTGCCGATGGCTATATCAGCCCCGGGTTTTACCCCAGCAAAGCCGAGCACGGCAAAGTCGTGCCCACCTGGAACTACATCGCCGTGCACGCGTACGGCACCGCCCAGGTGTTCAGCGATGCCGATCGCCTGCTTGAGCTGGTCAGTGGCTTGACCGATCGTCATGAAGGCGCCCGCGCACAGCCGTGGAAAGTCAGCGACGCTCCGGCCGACTACATTGACGGGATGCTCAAGGCCATCGTCGGCTTTGCCCTGCCCATCCAACGCCTGGAAGGTACACGCAAACTCGGCCAGCACCGCAGCCCCGCAGATTATGCCGGCGTGCGCGAGGGGCTCGGCGCCAGCCCCAATGCGCAAGACCAGGCCCTCGCTCACTTGATGCGTTAAGGAACCCACATGAGTCAGCTCGACATCCGCCAGGTCACTGCCGACGATCACGCCGCCTGGTTACCCTTGTGGCAAGCCTATCTCGGCTTTTACAACACCCAGCTGCCTGAAGCGGTCACTCGAAGCACCTGGGAGCGCATGCTTGATCCAGGCGAGCCGACCCACGCCGCGCTGGCCTGGGCAGATGGTCGAGCGGTGGGCATGGTGCATTTCATCTACCATCGATCAAACTGGAGCATCGAGAACTCCTGTTACTTGCAAGACTTGCTGGTGGCGCCGCAAACCCGCGGCACCGGCGTGGGTCGCCAGTTGATCGAATTCGTCTACGCCACCGCCAAAAACGATGGTTGCTGCAAGGTCCATTGGTTGACCCACGAAAGCAACACCACCGCGATCCAGCTCTACGAGCGTATCGCCGAGCGGCCGGGTTTCATCCAGTTTCGTAAAGCCCTTTAAGGTTCAAGGAGAACAACATGTCGACTTCACTCGCGGACTGGAAAGGCGTCCCGGCCCCCTCGGTTCAAACCATCGAAGGTCGGTTTATCCGCCTTGAGAAACTTGATCCGGCCCGTCACGCCGATGGCTTGTTCAAAGCCCTGCAAGGCCCCGGCGCCGATCCCAAGCTGTGGGATTACCTGCCTTATGGTCCCTTTGAGCAGCGCAACGTGTTCGACGATTGGTTGAACAATCATGCGGCCCACAGCGAACCCTATTTTTTCAGCGTGATCGACCGCGCCAGCGGTGAGGTGCAGGGCATCCTCAGCCTGATGTCGATCGTTCCGGCCCAAGGCCGCATCGAGATCGGCCACGTGACCTTCGGCGCACCAATGCAACGCTCACCGAAAAGTACTGAGGCGGTGTATCTGCTGGCCAGGGAATCCTTTGCACTGGGTTACCGCCGCCTGGAGTGGAAGTGCAACAACGGCAACGCGCGCTCCAAGTATGCGGCCGAGCGTCTGGGGTTCAGCTTTGAAGGCGTGTTCCGCCAGCACATGGTGGTCAAGGGCCAGAACCGCGATACCGCCTGGTATTCGATCCTGGACTCGGAGTGGCCGGCCATAGGCGCCGGCTTCGAGCGGTGGCTGTCGGCTGAAAACCAGACGACTTCAGGTCAGTTGAAGACGCTGGCGGAGTGCCGGGGTTAGGGGGCTGATCAGCTTGCCGGCGGTGGCGCGTGTACCCTCGCAATCGCCGGCAAGCCGGCTCCTACGGATTGGCGACGCGGGGTAGTTCAACATTCACCATCGCGCCGAAGCCGCACTACTCCCATTTTCATTCCAAAAGGTCTGAACACTGCATTCAGGGATTTCAACGTCTGATTCCCCTCCCCATGCTCGATATGTACCAGCGTGCGCACCGAAATCTTGCACATCTTCGCAAACTGCGTCTGGTGCAGGCCTGTGACCTCCACACGTAAACGGCGAACAGCCTCGCCGATTTCAAGAGTGCCTTGGGCAAGTGCCTCCCGGATGCTCTCAATGAGTATTGTGCGCTCTGCAACCGTCATGCTCATTTCAAGTCCCACTCTATCAAACGGTGCTCCAGGCTTTTCAGGGCAATTCGCGGATGATTCATCGTCGCATCAGGCAAACCACTGGCACTCAGAATGTCGGGAAGTGCAGCCAGGCGTCGGGCATCCGAACGCAGGCGCTCGTAGATTTGCGATGCATCGCTGAGTGCGGCCAATGGGTCATTCGGATCGGCCAGGCCAGCCAGAGCGCTACACACGCCACGCCAATCAACATCCCCTGCCCGTTCCAGTTCTTTTGGCCACTTGGTGGTGCGTGTCACTCCTTCGTCGTCCATCACCATCGGTGCCAGGTCGTAAATCGGCGCCAGTCGAAACGAATCAGTGCCACGGATGATTGCGGTGTTGCGACCATGATTATCTGAGTTACCGAGAATCTTATTGATCAAGTCGCGTCTCAGATAATCAGCGACCAAATCAGGGATTTCATCAACTTGTCCCGCATCACGCCAAAGCTTCGCGAGCAGTCGGATCACTTCGATGTGATCCATGGCACTACCGGGTGTAGTGATATTTGCCAACGAATAGACCGATTCGACGGCAAGGCGCTCGACTCCCTGACCGGTGACTCGGCGATCAAAACGCTTCATCCATAAACTCGGCTTGGTGGCCTCTGCCAAAGCCAGGCCCTGCGCTTCAAGAGTTTCTATCCCCAGTTCCTGCAGCGCCTTGTAGTAGTGATACTCACTCCTGAGGATGTCCTGATCTGTTTTCGAGCCCTTATTGCGGGCGAACTTCACAAACCAGTGTTCAGTAACCTCGGCATCGTCAAGCACAGCATCGGGGTATAGAAGACCACTTTTATTTTGAGCCAGCAAAAGCTTTGGGGCCTCGCCTCCGGCACCCGTCGCTCCACCAATCGCAGCACCTTGCTCATAGGCATATTCAAGAAACCGGTTATCACGTGCGATAACGTCCTGACGCTCGAAACCCATTGCCTCGCGCTGGTCTACTGCTTCAGCAGATTCTTTTATCCGCATATTGCCGATCGGTGCCGGCGTGCTTCGAGCCAATAGATAAAGTTCAGCGTCGATATCTGCAGGCTTGTCTCGGCCGATGCGAGCCATGAGAAATCTTTTCGCCGCCCCAGCAGGCGCAATGTCATGCACGAACGCCGGGGCATTGGACCGCCATCCATCCCAATCCAGTGGAAGCCTGGCACTCACGGCTTTCGCGAAAGGTGTTCCGATGGATTCATAGTTGTCGGCCAGGTAACTCTGTTCGTAACCGAAACTGCAGCGGCTCTCGAAGCCTTTTTCAGGGCTGTCAAAGCTCAAGACCATAGCGTCGCGCCAGGTAGCTGCGATGTAGACCTGTAAGGTAAGGTTATACATGTCATCTTCACCTGCATTTAAATGCATATCTTGACTTAAATTGCGACGCCAACACGCAATATAGTGCATTCAGCTCTTGGAAACAGCCTTATTATCTGCATTAAAATGCAGTTAAAGGCAAAACTTGCGATAAAAAACGCAAAATAATGCAGATCCTCAGGATGGTTGTCAGTAATCGCTCTAAACGACAGACAAAAAAAGGGGAGCACATGCCCCCCCGAGGTTTAAAGCGGTGTATCGAGGCTGTTAATCAGCCTTCGATCTCGATCAGGATTTCGCCCGGGTTCACCCGGTCGCCCTTGGCCACGTGAATGGCGGTGACTTTGCCGGCGATGGCGGCCTGGACTTCGGTTTCCATCTTCATCGCCTCAGTGATCAGCACGGCCTGGCCGGCTTTCACCATGTCGCCTTCCTTGACCAGCACGTCGACAATGTTGCCCGGCATGGTGGTGCTGACATGGCCTGGCGCCGAGGCTTGCTTGCGCTTGCTGCTGCCGCCGCTGACGAATTCGTTGAGCGGTTCGAACACCACTTCTTCCGGCATGCCGTCGATGGACAGGTAGAAGTGACGCTTGCCTTCAGCCTTGACGCCGACACCGGTGATATCGACTCGGTAGGTTTCACCGTGAACGTCGATCACGAACTCGGTGGGCACGCCTTCGCCACCTGCGGAGGTGACGCCGCCGGCTTCTGGAATTGGCAGCAGCACTTCAGGTGTCAGGGTGCCGGCGGCACGTTCTTCAAGGAACTTGCGCCCGATGTCCGGGAACATGGCGTAGGTCAGCACGTCTTCCTCGGACTTGGCCACCGAGCCGATTTCCGCGCGCAGCTTGGCCATTTCCGGCTTGAGCAGATCAGCCGGGCGCACGTCGATCACTTCCTCGCTACCGATCGCCTGGCGACGCAGTTTTTCATTCACGGTGCCCGGCGCCTTGCCGTAGCCGCCTTGCAGGTAGAGTTTCACTTCATTGGTGATGGTCTTGTAGCGCTCGCCGGCCAGCACGTTGAAGAACGCCTGGGTGCCGACGATTTGCGAAGTCGGGGTCACCAGCGGTGGGAAACCGAGGTCCTCGCGAACGCGCGGGATTTCGGCCAACACTTCGCTCATGCGGTTCAGGGCGCCCTGCTCTTTCAACTGGTTAGCCAGGTTGGAGATCATCCCGCCCGGTACCTGGTTGACTTGCACACGGGTGTCGACCGCGGTGAACTCGCTTTCGAACTGGTGGTACTTCTTGCGCACGGCGTAGAAGTACAGGCCGATCTCCTGCAGCAGTTCCAGATTCAGGCCGGTGTCGTACTCACTGCCTTTAAGGGCGGCGACCATCGATTCGGTGCCCGGGTGGCTGGTGCCCGAAGCGAAGCTGGAGATCGCGGTGTCGATGTGGTCGGCGCCGTTTTCGATGGCTTTGAGTTGGCACATGGTGGCCATGCCAGCGGTGTCGTGGGAATGGATAAACACCGGCAGCGACTGCTCGGATTTCAACGCCCTGACCAGTTCGCCAGTGGCGTACGGGGTCAGCAGGCCGGCCATGTCCTTGATCGCCACCGAGTCGCAACCCATGGCTTCCATCTGCTTGGCCTGGGCCACGAACGCATCGATGGTGTGCACCGGACTGGTGGTATAGGCGATGGTGCCCTGGGCATGTTTGCCGGCGGCTTTCACCGCTTCGATGGCCACGCGCAGGTTACGCACGTCGTTCATCGCGTCGAAGATACGGAACACGTCGATGCCATTGACCGCTGCTTTAGCGACGAAGGCTTTGACTACGTCGTCGCTGTAGTGGCGGTAGCCCAGCAGGTTCTGGCCCCGCAGGAGCATTTGCAGGCGAGTGTTAGGCAGCGCCGCGCGCAATTGGCGCAGGCGCTCCCACGGGTCTTCTTTGAGGAAACGTACGCAGGCGTCGAAGGTCGCGCCGCCCCAGCATTCCAGCGACCAGTAGCCGACTTTGTCGAGCTTGTCGCAGATCGGCAGCATGTCTTCGGTGCGCATGCGGGTGGCGAGCAGCGATTGGTGGGCGTCGCGCAGGATCGTGTCAGTAACGTGGATTTGCTTGCTCATTGTTCTATTCCTCACAGGCCTGCGTGGGCGGCGATGGCGGCGGCGATGGCCAGGGCCAGCTCTTCGGGTTTGCGCTTGATCGAGTAGTTGGTCAGTTCAGGGTGGGCTTCAACGAAACTGGTGTTGAACTGGCCGCTACGGAATTCAGGGTTACGCAGGATTTCCTGATAGTACGCGGCGGTGGTCTTGACCCCTTGCAGACGCATATCGTCGAGGGCGCGCAAGCCACGGTCCATCGCTTCTTCCCAGGTCAACGCCCAGACCACCAGCTTCAGGCACATGGAGTCGTAGAACGGCGGAATGGTGTAGCCGGTGTAGATCGCTGTGTCGGTCCGTACGCCGGGGCCGCCGGGTGCGTAGTAACGGGTGATCTTGCCGAAGCTCGGCAGGAAGTTGTTCTTCGGGTCTTCGGCGTTGATCCGGAACTGCAGGGCAAAACCGCGGTGCTGGATGTCTTCCTGTTTCACCGAAAGCGGCAGGCCGGACGCGATCCGGATCTGCTCACGCACGATGTCGATGCCGGTGATTTCTTCGGTGATGGTATGTTCCACCTGCACCCGAGTGTTCATCTCCATGAAGTACACCTCGCCTTCGGCGAGCAGGAACTCCACGGTGCCGGCGTTCTCGTAACCCACGGCCTTGGCTGCGCGCACCGACAGATCACCGATGTAGGCGCGCTGTTCCGGGGTCAGTTGCGGGCTCGGGGCGATCTCGATCAGCTTCTGGTTACGGCGTTGAATAGAGCAGTCGCGCTCGAACAGGTGCACTACATTGCCAAAGCTGTCGCCGAGGATCTGCGCTTCAATGTGTTTGGGATTGACGATGCATTTTTCCAGGAACACTTCTGCCGAACCAAAGGCCTTGGTCGCCTCGGAAATGACTCGCGGGAATGCTTGTTCAAGTTCTTCCCGGCTGTCGCAGCGACGGATACCACGACCACCGCCACCGGAAGTGGCCTTGAGCATCACGGGATAACCGATGCGGTCGCCTTCGATCAGCGCTTCCGCGATATCCGCGACGTTGCCTTCAGTGCCGGGTGTGACCGGCACTCCGGCCTTGATCATGCTGCGACGCGCTTCAGTCTTGTCGCCCATGCGCCGAATCACTTCAGCCGATGGACCGATAAACTTGATCCCACGCTCGGCGCAGATATCTGCCAGTTCAGCGTTTTCCGAGAGGAAGCCGTAGCCGGGGTGAAGTGCATCGCATCCGGTTTCTACCGCCAGGTTCACCAGCTTGCGCGCATTCAGATAACCGGCCAATGGCTCGGCACCAATGCTGTGGGCCTCATCCGCACGCTTCACATGCAAGGCATGCCGATCGGCGTCGGAATAGATCGCGACCGAGCGAATGCCCATCTCGGCGCAGGCACGTACGATTCGTACGGCAATCTCACCACGGTTGGCGATCAGGATCTTTTTTATCACTTGGAATTTCCCTTGAGCCGGTGCTGCCCACAACCTGCTAGACCAGGTCGACGAGTGACCAAATGTTTCAATCTGGTCGCAAGCCCACACTAGCGCTCACAAGGGATTAACAAAAATGAATAATAATTGGGTCAGGCATAAGTAAAGACTTATAGTTGTTCTACCGGCCATGATTCAGAGCGAAAAAAAATGCGTAAGTCTTTGATGCGTATGACATTGCGTCAATTACAGATCTTCAATGAGGTGTGTGATCTCAGGTCCTACAGCCGCGCGGCCGAGGAAATGTCGCTCACCCAGCCAGCCGTCAGCCTGCAGATTCGACAGATTGAAGAGCTGATCGGGCAGCCCTTGTTCGATTATGTCGGTAAAAAACTCTACATGACCGAAGCCGCCGAAGCACTTCAGCGCGCCAGCCGGGACATTTTCGGCCGCCTGGAAAACCTCGACATGCAGCTGTCGGACATGCAGGGCTCGCTGCAGGGGCAGCTCAAGCTGGCGGTGGAATCCAGCGCCAAGTATTTCGTGCCCCATTTGTTTGCTGCGTTCAAACGCCAGCACCCGGAGGTCAATCTGCAGCTGACGGTGGTCAATCGCGGGCAGGTCATTCGGCGCCTGTCGGATAACCGCGATGACCTGGTGATCATGTCCATGGTGCCACAGGACATGGGGCTCGAATTCCTGCCTTTTCTGAACAATCCGATTGTCGCGGTGGCGCCACCGGATCATCCGCTGTGCCATATGGGCCCGCTGCGCTTGCAGGATCTGGAGCCTTATACCCTGCTCCTTCGCGAATCCGGCTCCGGCACTCGATTGGCATGCGAGGAATACTTCAAGGAAAAACGCGTGCACTTCACCCAGTCTCAGGAAGTCTCGTCCGCCGAAGCCCAGCGCGAATGTGTACTGGCAGGTTTGGGCGTGGCGCTGTTGACGCGTCACGCCCTGAACCTGGAGCTGGCGACCGGCGGCTTGATCGAGCTACCAGTGGAGGAACTGCCGCTGTACCGCAGTTGGTGCCTGGTGCAGGCCAAGGCGAAGCGCCTGTCACCGGTGGCTCACGCGTTCCTTGCGTTTATCCGCAGTGAGCGGGTGCAGATCAGCGCCCTGGTTGAGCGTTTCGACGGGAAGCTGCGGGCGCTGCCTGCCAGTAATTGAGTTCCAGCTCGTCAGCAAAGCTGCCGATTTCTGCCAGCAACTGTCGGCGCTCGCAGCGGTCTTCGATGGCGCGGCGAAACTCCATGCGGCGCTGGTCTTCCTGCTGACGACGAGTTTTGACGGCGCTGTTGCGTTCTTCGTAGGGCTGGGCCATTTCGAGTCTCCCAAGGCGATTACGGGAGTTTCAAGATAGGCGCGAGGGATGACGGTTTTGCGGCTTGCGCGTTACAGAGGTGTGAATATTGGCGCCTTTAAGACGCCTTCGCGAGCAAGCCCGCGCCCACAAGGATCAGCTGCGCTGTACATAAATGATTGAACTGCCCACAACCCTGTGGAAGCGGGCTTGCTCGCGAATGAAGGTCGGAACGACCTTCCCTCCCTCTTAAATCAAAATCAATCGTCCAGCGCTTTCACCGACTTGGGTGACAACCGCAAGCTGCGCAAGCTGCGCTTCACGCTCTTGAGGTGGTTCACCAGGCTCGGGCCGCGCGCCATGGCTACGCCCATCGCCAATACATCGATCACCACCAGGTGGGCAATACGTGAGGTCAGTGGCGTGTAGATTTCGGTGTCTTCATGCACATCAATCGCCAGGTTGACGGTCGACAACTCGGCCAATGGAGTCTGGCTCGGGCAGAGGGTGATCAGCGAAGCACCGCTTTCACGCACCAGGTTCGCCGTAATCAGCAAATCCTTCGAGCGCCCTGATTGGGAAATGCAGATCGCTACATCGGTCGGCTTCAGGGTCACCGCCGACATGGCCTGCATGTGCGGGTCGGAATACGCCGCCGCCGTCAGCAGCAAACGAAAGAATTTGTGCTGGGCGTCCGCCGCCACTGCACCCGAGGCACCAAAACCGTAGAACTCTACCCGCTGGGCCTGGGACATGAGCGTCACGGCGCGCTGCAACTCGATTGGGTCCAGCCGCTCGCGGACCTCCATCAGGGTATGCAGGGTGGTGTCGAAAATTTTCAGGCTGTAGTCGGCGACTGAATCGTCTTCGTGAATCGCAAACTGTCCAAAACTCGCGCCCGCCGCAAGGCTCTGCGCGAGCTTGAGTTTCAGGTCCTGGAAACCGGAACAGCCGATGGCCCGACAAAACCGCACGATGGTCGGTTCGCTGATGCCCACGCTGTGGGCCAGGTCGGCCATGGAACTGTGCATCACCGCCGCCGGGTCAAGCAGCACGTGGTCGGCGACCTTGAGCTCCGACTTGCGTAAGAGGTGGCGTGACTGGGCGATGTGTTGCAACAGATTCAAGGTTCTGGACTCTTTGTTATTGGCTGGCGCCGGGATGTAGCGAGCTTGTAGTTATACTACATGAATCGGCTTTTTGCCTGCTCAATCCGTAACCGAATCCCTCGTTTTCAGCCGAGCATGGCTCCATGTAGCGGCAATTACGCCTTCGCCGATTTACTTCACGCCTTGCAATCGCAGAAGGTCCGCCAGCCGTTGCGCCTCAACTGGCTTGCTGATCAGGTAGCCCTGGACCTCGTCACACTGTTCGCCCCGAAGAAACTCGAGTTGCTCTGGTCGTTCGACGCCCTCAGCCACCACCTTCAGCGACAAGCCATGCGCCATGGCGATGATCGCCCGGGTGATCGCCGCATCCATCTGCCCCTCCCCCAGGCCGCGAATAAACGTCTGGTCGATTTTCACGTAGTCCACCGGTATGCGCTTGAGGTAACTGAGGGAAGAATAGCCGGTGCCGAAGTCGTCGATCGCCAGCTTCACGCCCAGATCACGGAGCTGCTGGAATGTCGAAATAATGTGCTCGACGCTGTCCAGCAACTGACTTTCGGTCAGTTCGAGTTCTAGGTATTGCGGTGCCAGCCCGGTTTCTTCCAGCACCTGCCGCACCAGGCCGACCAACTTGCCCTGACGCAACTGGTGCACCGAGAGATTCACCGAAACACGGATCGGCTCGAGCCCCTGACGCTGCCACTCACACGCTTGCCAGCAGGCCTGGCGCAAGACGAACTCGCCTATAGGACCGATCAATCCGGTTTCCTCGGCCAGACCGATGAACTCCGCAGGCGACACACACCCCCTGTCGGGATGATCCCAGCGCACCAATGCTTCGGCGGCATTCAGGCGTCCCGTGGCGAGGCAGAGCTTGGGTTGGTAGAAAACTTTCAGCTGCTTCTCATCGATCGCTTTGCGTAGCTGGTTTTCCAGCTGCAACCGCTCCAGGGTGCTGGCCTGGAGGCTCTCGGTGTAAAACTGGAAATTGTTGCCGCCCAGGTGTTTGGCATGCTGCATGGCCATGTTCGACTGGCTGACCAGCGCGGAGATTTCCCGGGCGTTGTCCGGCAGCATGCTGATGCCCATGGACGCACTGACTACCAGCTCATGTCCGTCGATGGTCAACGGCAGACGCAATTTGGCCGACAACCGGGTCGCCACGCGCGCCAGGCTGGAGAGGTTGGCGTAGTTGTCGAACAGCACGGCAAATTCGTCGCCGGACAAGCGTGCAATGGTGTCGGCCTCGGGCAGTGCACTCACCAGTCTGCGGGCCGTTTTCTGTAATAGTTCATCGGCAATATCATGGCCCAGGCTTTCGTTCAGCAACTTGAACCTGTCCAGATTGATGTGCAGCAACGCCAGGCTGCGCCCGCCTTGACGCATGCGATGATGAGCCTCGCGCAGGCGCTCGCGGAACAGTGACCGGTTGGCCAGGCCCGTCAGCTCGTCGTAATGGGTGAGAAAACGCATGCGCTCCTCGGATTCGCGCCGGGCCGAAAGATCAGCGAAGAAGCCCACGAGGTGACTTACATTTCCCCGATTATCCCGCACCGCGCTTAGTTGCAACCACTGCGGATAGAGCTCGCCGTTTTTACGGGTCTCCACCAGTTCGCCCTGCCAGCTGCCATGCTGTTCCAGTGCCTGGCGGATGGCGCTGTAGTGCCGACGGGCATCTCGGCTGCACGGCAGATCGACAACGCTAAGCCCGAGAATGTCGTCGATCTCATAGCCGGTCACCCGGCAGAAGGCCTGATTGGCCGCAATCAAGGCGTAATTTGGATCGAAAATCACAATGCCTTCGCTGGCCGCCTCGAAAACCGTTGCGGCCAGTTGCTGTTGCGCTTCCAGGTTCTTGCTGACGCTGATGTTGCGGCGAGTCCCGACCATGCGTACCACCCGGCCATTCTCGCCGCGCTCCACCGCCCGCCCGCGATCTTCAATCCACACCCAGTGACCGTCGCCGTGGCGTACGCGATATTCGATCTGATAGTCCTCACTGCGACCCTTCAGGTGTTCCACCAACGCGCGCTTGAGCGCTGGCAGGTCTTCGGGATGCAGGCGTGGCTTGAGATGGCGAAGCATGGCGGTCACCAACTCTGGCTCCAGGCCGAATAATTCCTGAAGCTGTGTGTGATGGACTTCGTCCGTCTGCAGGTTCCAGTCCCACAACCCCAGCTCGCTGGCTTTCAACGCCAACGCCAGGCGCGCCTCGCTTTTACTGAGGGCCTGGTTGGCCAAGTCCAGTTCGAGGCTGCGCTGGGCAACACGGCCTTCCAGGCCGGCCTGAATGGCCCTTAGTTCAGCTTCAGCGCAACTACGCTGCTCAACCTCCCTGGCCAACTTCTGATTAAGTTGATCGCTGCTGCTTTGAGCCTGCTGCAGGTGCTCGATCAGCGCCTGATTCTGGAAGCGACGCAGCAAGCCCCGATCGATCAGCCGGTTGACCTGCCAGGCGACCACACTCAACGCCCCCAACAAAATCAGGCCGAACCATCCCCAGCCTTGGGCTTGCTCATCACCGCCCCAGAACAGATAGGCGATCGCCGGCAACAGACAGGGCAAAGTAAAGGAGAGAAACGCCGGCAGGCTTACGGCATATGCAACGCTAGCCGACAACGCTGCCGCACCGATCAGGCCAAATACCCAGGCTTGTTGGATAAAGGTGTCCGCCGGGACCAGCGCAATACCGGCACCTGCCAGGGTCAAGCCGGTCAGGCCCGAGCCGAGCATAAACATGCGGCGCCAGACCGGATGCGCCTGACGGTTGGGCATCGCCGAATCGAAAGCCGCGACCTGGATCACCCGCAGCGCCACCAGTGAAAGCAACCATACCAGCCAGAAGCTGACCAGGAAGTAGCGCTGCGGGCTCCAGAGCAGGCCGGCGCAGACCAGGCCATTGATCAGCATGAACAAGGTAGGCAGCAGCGATCCCTGGTAAAGCAGACGGGTGCGTTCCACCGCCATTTCCATGGCGTATTGTCTGCGGATAACCCGGGGCTCCACGGAGGGGCCCGACACGTCGATGCTGAGGGTCATAGGCAATATTCTTGTTCTTATAATGATGAGCTTGAGCCCGAATCGTCGAAGGAGCATACACAAGCAAGTGGCTGGACCAAACCGCCGCCCACGATAAAAAAGATGAAATCTGCGGTTGCAGTTACCCCCTGAAAAGCCGCAGAGCAAGGCCCGCCAGCGCTTGCAGCCGGTGACTGACCGGTCGTCATCCGTGCGTCTTTCATCGGCTAATGCAAAGCTCGGTTTGCCCGGTGTGACGGCGCACCCTAGAATGCCCCGATGCGCGATGATCTCTCCCTTCTGCTGAACTCCCTCAACGATGCCCAACGCCAGGCCGTAGCTGCCTCCGTGGGTCGTCAGTTGGTCCTGGCCGGTGCTGGTTCCGGTAAAACCCGAGTGCTGGTGCACCGTATCGCCTGGTTGATCCAGGTCGAGAACGCCTCACCCCACTCGATCCTGTCGGTGACCTTTACCAACAAGGCCGCTGCCGAGATGCGTCATCGCATCGAGCAGCTGATGGGTATCAACCCGGCCGGCATGTGGGTAGGCACCTTCCACGGCCTGGCGCACCGCTTGTTGCGGGCGCATTGGCAGGAAGCAGGCCTGAGCCAAACCTTCCAGATTCTTGACAGCGATGACCAGCAGCGACTGGTCAAGCGGGTGATCCGCGAGCTGGGGCTGGACGAACAACGCTGGCCAGCGCGCCAGGCGCAATGGTTCATCAACGGGCAGAAAGACGAAGGCCTTCGACCACAACACATCCAGGCCAGTGGCGACCTGTTCCTGGCGACCATGCGCAGCATTTACGAAGCCTATGAGGCCGCATGCCTGCGGGCAGGTGTCATCGACTTCTCCGAACTGCTGCTGCGTGCCCTCGATCTGTGGCGTGATCACCCGGGCCTGCTGGCGCATTATCAAAAACGCTTCCGGCACATTCTGGTGGACGAGTTCCAGGACACCAACGCTGTGCAGTACGCCTGGTTGCGCCTGCTGGGCAAGGGCGGGGACAGCCTTATGGTAGTGGGCGACGACGACCAGTCGATTTACGGCTGGCGCGGCGCTAAGATCGAAAACATTCATCAATATTCTTCCGACTTCCCGGATTCACAAACCATCCGCCTGGAGCAGAACTACCGCTCCACCGCCGGCATCCTCAAAGCGGCTAACGCCCTGATCGCCAACAACACCGGGCGTCTCGGCAAGGAACTGTGGACGGATGGCGTCGATGGCGAGGCGATCAACCTGTACGCGGCGTTCAACGAGCACGATGAAGCGCGTTATGTTGTCGAAACCATCGAAAGCGCGCTAAAGACCGGCTTGGCACGTAGTGATATTGCAATTCTGTATCGCTCCAACGCCCAGTCCCGCGTTTTGGAAGAAGCCTTGCTGCGCGAGCGCATCCCGTATCGTATCTACGGCGGCCAGCGTTTCTTCGAGCGTGCGGAAATCAAGAACGCCATGGCCTACCTGCGGTTACTGGAAGGCCGTGGCAACGACGCGGCTCTGGAACGGATAATCAACGTGCCAGCCCGTGGCATCGGCGAGAAAACCGTTGAAGCGATCCGCGAGCATGCGCGCCATAGCGACGTGTCGATGTGGGAAGCCATGCGCCTGCTGGTGGCCAACAAAGGCCTTACCGGCCGGGCTGCTGGCGCCCTGGGCGGCTTTATCGAGCTGATCGAGAACCTCGCCGCCAAGTGCATGGAAATGCCGCTGCACCTGATGACCCAGACCGTTATCGAGCAGTCCGGGCTGATTGCCTACCACGAAGCGGAAAAAGGCGAAAAAGGCCAGGCTCGGGTGGAAAACCTTGAGGAACTGGTCAGCGCTGCTCGTAACTTCGAAAACACCGAGGAAGACGAGGACCTGACGCCGCTGGCTGCATTCCTCGGCCACGCCTCGCTGGAGGCCGGGGACACCCAGGCCGACGAGCACGAAGACAGCATTCAACTGATGACGCTGCACAGCGCCAAAGGCCTGGAATTTCCTTATGTATTCCTGGTGGGCATGGAAGAAGGCCTGTTCCCGCACAAGATGAGCCTGGAAGAACCTGGTCGCCTTGAAGAGGAGCGGCGTCTGGCCTACGTCGGCATCACCCGTGCCATGCAGAATCTGGTGATGACCTACGCCGAAACCCGCCGCCTGTATGGCAGCGAAACGTACAACAAGGTTTCGCGCTTCGTACGGGAGATTCCCAAAGGCCTTATTCAGGAAGTGCGCTTGTCGAACAGCGTCAGCCGGCCCTTCGGCGGCAACCAGTCGATGAGTGGCAGCAACCTGTTCAGTGGCAGTGAGATTCCGGAAACCGGGTTCAGCCTTGGGCAGACGGTGCGTCACTCAATCTTTGGCGACGGCGTGATCCTCAACTTCGAAGGCGCCGGCGCCCAGGCCAGGGTTCAGGTGAATTTTGGCGAAGGCAGTAAGTGGCTGATGCTGGGTTACGCCAAGCTGGAAGCCATCTAGGGAACTGCAGGGGTGCCCTTTATGTGGAGCGGGCTTGCTCGCGAATACGGTGTGTCAGCTTGCATCAATGCTGAATGGCTTTCGCGAGCAAGCCGAATCGTCGCACCGCCGCTCCCACACGGTCCCATTTCCCTGCGAACCCATCCCTTTTTCCTACAGAAGAAAGTACATACCCTTATTGCCGCGACGAAGCTGAACGAAACCTGTCAGGCAAAAGCCCGAAACACTCTGCCGCTAGCCAGTAACACTTCAGCTGTGCAACATGGCGCGCGTGCCTTCCACAAATGGGAATTCCCTTTATGAAACGTTTTCTTAGCATCGCCATGGCGTTGTGCATCGGCTTGACGATGAGCCTCGACGCCAACGCCAAGCGCTTTGGTGGCGGCAAGAGCTCCGGCGCTGCGCCGACTCACCAGACCAGCCAAATGGCTCCTTCTTCTGCTGCCGGTGGCGCTGCTGCCACTGCTGGCGCGGCCGGTGCCGCTGGCGCCGCTGCCAAGGCCGGCGGTGCGTCGCGCTGGCTCGGCCCTCTTGCCGGCATCGCTGCCGGTGGCCTGCTGGCCTCCATGTTCATGGGCGGCGGCTTCCAGGGCATGCAGATCTTCGACATCCTGATCATGGCGGTCATCGCCTTCCTGGTGTTCCGTTTCATCGCCGCTCGTCGTCGCAAGCAGCAGGAGCACCTGGCTCCGGCTGGTCACGCGCCGATGCAACGTGAAGCGTTCGAACAAAAGCCTGCCGGCGGTTCGATATTCGGTGGTGCAGCAGCACCCGTTGCCGCGCGTCCGGTGATCAATGCGCCAGCCTGGTTCAATGAACAAAACTTCATTGAAGCAGCTCGCAACCACTTCCAGTCCCTGCAGCAGCACTGGGACGCTAACGAAATGGACAAGATCGCCGAATTCGTGACCCCGCAACTGCTGGAGTTCCTGAAGCGCGAACGCGCCGATCTGGGCGACGCTTTCCAGTCCACCTACATTGATAACCTCAGTGTTCAACTGGACGGCGTGGATGATCGTGCAGACAAAACCATCGCCACCCTGACCTTCAGCGGTGTGTCGAAGACTTCGCGCTTCGACCAGGGCGAAGTGTTCAGCGAAAGCTGGAACATGGAACGTCCACAGGGCGAGAACCAGCCTTGGCTGGTAGCCGGTATCCGCCAGAACGGCTGATCACCCCTGCGTTAAAAATGCTGTAATAAAAACCCCAGCCTCGGCTGGGGTTTTCTATTTCGCGGTTGCATCTATAGCAAGCTACTGTATAAACCGCCCCAACCAAACCGCGCCAACAGCAAGAGGATCCCGGACGTGGAAGAAATCATCGAACAACTGCGTGAAGCCAACGAGCCGGTACCAGTCCCCTTGGAGCTGCCTGACGAAGACATACTGGTGGAGATCGAAGAGCAACTGTTCATCGATATTCCATTCGTCTTCAGAGAATTTTTGCTGACCGTCAGCGACGTGGTCTACGGTAGCCTTGAACCGGTAACGGTGACCGACCCGCAGTCCCACACCTACCTACCGGACGTGGCAGCCAACGCCTGGGACGCCGGCGTCGACCGCAGCCTGATCCCCATTTGCCAGGATGGCGACGACTACTACTGCGTCGAAGAAGACGGCACCGTGGTGCTTTGGCAGGCAGAAGAAGAGCTGATTGCCGAAGAGACCTGGGAGTCGGTTTGGCACTGGGCACGGGACGTCTGGCTGGAAAGCTGATATCCCTGACTTACACCCTGTAGCCGCTGCCGAAGACTGCGCAGTCGGACGCTGGCTGCTACAGGACATCAGTGGCCAGTTGAATCATTGTGGTTGTCCAGCGTGTCGAGCAGCGCCACCTGCATGCGCGTATGCACACGGATGAACCAGCGCCAGAGCAGCGCCGCCACAGTGGCCGTGACCACGGCGATCAGCACCAGTAACTTATTGGTCGGCAGAATGCTGGCCGACAAGGCTGCCAGTAGCAGGAAGATCACCAGCAGCGAGAGAATCGGGATCACTTCAGCGATCACCCGTCGCACTCGCTGCGTGTGGCGGCCGGCCATCTCCGGCTTCACGCCCATCTCTGCGAGCAGCATCGATAGCGCCTTGAGCTTGCGATAGGCGGCGATCAGAAACGGCAGCGACAAGAGCAACGCCCCGCCCCAAATCAACGCCTTCTGCCAGCTCGGGTCGCCGATCCAGACTTGCAGGTGAGCCGACATGCGCTCGGCAAAGAACGCACCCGAGAAGAAGATCGCGATCACCAGCGCCAGGTTGACGCCCACCTGCAACAGAATCCGCCGAATCATCGACGCCAGCAGCGCGCCCTCGCCCTGAGGTTGAATGCTGCGCAGCCATTCGCCATACATCCCCAGGACACGGCTCAGGCGCCGCGGCATGACCGCCGCCAACTTGATCGACAGTGGGTCAGCCGCGCGGATCAGATACGGCGTCAGCAACGTGGTGAGGACCGAGACGGCCACCGCCACCGGATAGAGAAAGTGGCTGGTGACCTGCAAGGTCATGCCCAGCGCCGCGATGATGAAAGAGAACTCACCAATCTGCGAAAGCCCCATCCCGACCCGAAGTGAGGTGCGTCCGTCATTGCCGGCAATAAACGCGCCCAGGCCGCAGGACAACACCTTGCCCAGCACCACCGCCACGGTGATCACCGCGATGGGCCAGGCGTATTGCAGCAGAATCATCGGGTCTAGCATCAGCCCGATGGCCACGAAGAAAATTGCGCTGAACAGGTCGCGAACCGGTTCGATCAAGCGCTCAATCTTCAGCAATTGCCGGGATTCAGCCATGATCGCGCCAATCAGAAATGCACCGAGCACCATGCTGTATTCGAGTTTGACCACCAGCAGACAGAAGCCGAAACACAGGCCCAGCACGGTGATGAGCAGCATCTCGTTACTTTCGAATTTGGCCACGTAGGCCAATAGCCGTGGCACCAGCAGAATGCCGATGACCAGTGCGACGATCATGAACAGTGAGAGTTTGCCGACCGTGGAGAACACTTCGCCGGAGCTGACCGTGCCGCTGACCGCGATACTCGACAGCAAGGCGATAATGCCGATGCCGAGGATGTCTTCGACGATCAGCACACCGAAGATCAACTGTGCGAAGCGCTCGTTCTTCATCTTCAGGTCGTTGAGAGCCTTGACGATGATGGTGGTCGAAGAAATCGCCAGGATTGCCCCGAGGAACAACGAGTCCATGGTGTTCCAGTCGAACCAGCGGCCGATTTCGTAGCCGATCCAGATCATCAGTACGATTTCCAGGAACGCCGCGATAAACGCCGTGGCTCCGACTTTGAACAGCTTGCGCAGGCTAAACTCCAGGCCCAGGCAGAACATCAGGAAAATAACCCCCAGCTCCGCAAGGGTCTTGATGGTTTGTTCATCGTGGATCAAGCCGAACGGCGGCGTGTGCGGGCCTATGATGAAGCCGGCGACGATGTAGCCGAGGACGACCGGTTGTTTGAAGCGGTGGAAGAGCACCGTCACCACACCTGCGACCAACATGATCACTGCCAGGTCCTGTATGAAACTGATGGCATGCATGGTGTGGGGCTCCTGAGTTCGACTTTCCGGAGCGTAACACCGCGACTTCGGGCAGAAAGGCAGTGCAATATATGGAAACAGATCGATCCAGGCGTGACGGCACCCCCTTACCCGGCGTCCCGATAACTGTTGGTTATGAAAAGCCGACCACGCGCCCGCAGAGGTGCGCTCCCGAAATCCTGCCTTGACCCGTGAGAACGTTATGGAACCCGGAAACGCCCAACTGTCGATGACGGTATTGATGACTCCCGACATGGCCAACTTCTCTGGCAATGTCCACGGTGGCACCCTGCTCAAATACCTCGACGAAGTGGCCTACGCCTGCGCCAGCCGTTATGCCGGCCGCTACGTGGTGACCCTGTCGGTGGACCAGGTGATTTTTCGCGAGCCGATTCATGTCGGCGAACTGGTGACGTTCCTGGCGTCGGTAAACTACACCGGCAACACCTCGATGGAGGTGGGCATTAAAGTGGTGACCGAAAACATTCGCGAACGCTCGGTACGCCACACCAATAGCTGCTTCTTCACCATGGTCGCGGTGGATGACCAGCGCAAACCGGCCGTGGTCCCGCCACTGCAACCGCAGAACAGTGAAGACAAGCGTCGTTTCATGCAGGCACAGCAGCGTCGGCAGATTCGCCAGGAGCTGGAAAAGCGTTATCAGGAAATCAAAGGCGACGCTTAATCGAAGATCGCCGCCGGCGGTAGCCCCTAAGGGGTATGCCGCAGGCGGAAATCTTTTGCGCTGCGCTGCGTTACAAGCTGATCGGCATCGCCTCAAACCGCACCCGCGGATGGGCGATCCGGTCCTGCGACCGCACCAGTTCCAGCTCATAGCTGGCGCAAGCCTGGGTTTCCAGCAGCACTTCATGCACCGCCGCCGCAGTGAACTCGAACGCCGCCACCAGAGTGTCACCCAGCAGCACGCGGGCCAGAAATAGTCCGGACGTCAAGTCACCCACGCCCACCGGCTGACGCGGAAATGCCAACAGAGGCCGGCGCAGGTGCCAGCTCTCGGTCGCAGTCACCAAAAGCATCTCGAAAACGTCGTCCGGTTTGCCCGGATAGTCCAGATGCTTGACCAGCACAGCCTTCGGCCCCCGCGCCAACAGAGCTCGCGCCATGGCCAGGCAATCGCACAGCGACTGCGGTTTGCGCCCCGAGAAGCTGTCGAGCTCCAGCTGATTCGGGCACATGAAGTCGGCGACAGCTGCCGCTTCTTCCAACAGGAAATCGCTGACTTCGGCCGGCACGCTGCAACCCTTCTCAGGATGGCCCATCACCGGGTCACACAAGTACAACGCTTTGGGATTGATCGACTTAATCCGCGCCACGCCTGTGAGGATCGCTCGCCCTTGGGCCGCGCTGCCGAGGTAGCCGGACAGCACGGCATCGCAATTACCCAGCTCACCAATCGCAGCGATGCCTTCCACCAGCTCGGGAATCTGATGCGGCGGCAGGATTTCACCGGCCCATTGCCCGTATTGCGTGTGGTTAGAGAACTGCACGGTGTTAAGCGGCCAGACATTCACCCCGACCCGCTGCATCGGGAAAACCGCGGCGCTGTTGCCGGCGTGGCCGAACACAACGTGAGACTGGATGGCGAGCAGATGGGGGGTACGTTTCATGCGGTGAGTTTTCCGTAAAACGATTGAAATTCGAGCCGCGCAGTATGCGACTAAACGCAGCCTGTACGACAGACCGGCGACGCAGTTAAGCTGGCACTATCTTGTTGGAGCACCCTGTTGATGCTGACCCTCGGAAATATCTTCGTGCTGATGCTGCTGGCCACCGGCGCCGCGTGGCTGTGGCACAACCACGGCTTGCGCGAGCGGGCGCTGGAGCGGGTCAAGCAGCATTGCGCCAAGCTCCAGATCGAGCTGCTGGACGGCAATGTTGCGTTGAAAAAAATCGGTTTTATCAAAGATGCGAACGGCCGTCGACGCCTGGCGCGGGTGTACAACTTCGAATTCACAGTGACTGGCGAGACTCGACATAACGGGACCATCACCCAGTTTGGTGTGCACAGCGCGCAGATTGAGCTGGCGCCCTACCCGATGCCGTCAGATGACGTCGCACCGGTGGTCGATGTGGTGAAACCTCGTGGGGAAGTGATTGAAATGAGTCAGTGGCGCCAGGAACACACGAAGTGGCGCCCATAGATCAAAAAGTCGTAGCCTTCGGCAGCTCATACGCGCATGTGGGCGCCGCCGAAGGCTGTGATCTTTTGATCTTCAACCCAACCGACAGTCGGCCAAACCTCTTTGCAACACCGACACATCCTGCGGCTCACTGAAAATCAGCTCCAACCGCGAATCCTGCCGCCACTCACTCGGCTGCCAATCCAGCGCCGAGCTATCCAGCGCATTCGCTGAAACCCAACCATCGATGCTGTGGATAACCCCCTTCACCCGCCGCCAGCTATGGCTTTCCAGCCACCGACCAATGAGCGCGACATCAAATGTCTGGCTTGGATGCCAGCGCCAGCCGATGCTCCACCCGCCTTCCTGCGCCTGGCTCAAGCAAATCGGCAACACAGGATCAGTCCAGATCGCCGGCATCTGCCCCAACCCCTTGGGCACGACAAAGTTATGCACACCCGCAACTGCCTGACTTTCCAGCCCCGGCAACGCGCTCAATGGCATGACCGCTTGCTGTGTCCAATACAGCGGACGCACCGGCAATAACGCAGCGATTTGCTGACGATCGCTCGCCTCAAGTCCTTCTGACTTGTTCAGCAGCAACAGACCGGCACTGCTCAGCGCTTCCTGCTGCGCCGCTGGCAACGGCTTCCCGGCCGCCAGCGCCTGGGCATCCAGAACCAGGACACATGGCTGAACCGCCAACACACCTTGCCACGGCGCCTCACTCAATTGCCGCAGCAACTGCGCCGGATGCCCCAGCCCGGAGGGTTCGATAAACAACCGATCCGGCTTCGCCTTGCGCAGCAATCGACCGAGGCCAATCTGGAACGGCGCACCATTGACGCAACACAAACAGCCCCCGGCCACTTCACCCAGTGCGATACCATCGGCGTCCTGGCTCAGCAGTGCGGCGTCGAGGCCGATCTGGCCAAACTCGTTGATCAACACCGCCCAGCGCTCGGCCGCTGGTCGCTGGGCCAACAAGTGCTTGATCAGGCTGGTCTTGCCAGCGCCCAAGGGCCCGGCAATGACGTGCGTGGGAATGTTCTGCAACATGGTCGAAGTTTTCTGAGGAGGTAAGGGATGCGGTTGACGGGATTGTCGTTGCTGCTGGCATTGGTGTCGGGCGAGACCCTGGCCCAGGCGTGCGTGGTACATAGCACGGCGGAACGGCTCGACGTGAAAGTCTGCCAACAGAACCGCAACATCCCGGAAAAACTCTTCGCCGATGGTTTCTGCCAGCCGAACCTTCCCGGACAAAAAGTCGATGTGCACTACATCGACCAATGCCCCACAGGTGCCTTCGGCGTGTGCAGCAACGCCCAAGTCGCCAATATGCCTTACCGCCAGGATATTCACTATTACGGCGTGGCCACCGACGCGGCGTATTTGCAGCCGTTTTGCGAGGCGCAGAGCCAGGGCAACTGGCTCAAACCCTGAAACGTCAGCTCAACCAGTCAAGTGTCAGGATCAGCCGGCGCTCCCCCGGCGCTGGTTGCGGTGAACGGTGGATCAGGCCGAAGCCTTCGTTGCCGTGCCACTTCTCGCCTTTGAGCAGCGCCACGTCACCGCTGTTGATTTGCTGGACCGGCGACTGCGGTTCGGCCTCGGGTTTGCCCAGTTGCCGGCGATCCATCGCCCCCTCTTTCAGCCACTGGCTACCGATACCGGCGTAGGTGGTGATCAGCCGGACCGGCACATGATCGACGTGGAAACGCGGGCACATGGCCGAGTCCAGCACCCGCAGGCGCAGGCCGATACGCTTGGCACCGAGCAAACAGGCGAAAGCGCTGACCAGCCAGGTCACGTCGGTGATGAAGCCTTCGTAGCCTTCCAGGTCACTGAAGCCTGAGGCCAGTCCACGCAGGTTGGGTTCGGCGTCCTCGTTGGCCATTTCCAGAGAGAGCGACTCGGCCAGCGGTTCGTTCAACGACAGCAGCAAAGTGGCGAAGTCGGCGATGTGCACTGGGAGTTGGCGCTGCCAGACCGCTAGATTGGCGTCGTCGTGGAGAATTTTCGTCAGGATTTTAGGCATTGCTCCGTGGTGCTGACGTTTTTCCCGGACAGGCGCCTTCGCTGGGATGAACGTGAACATCAGGCAGCCTCTTCGTGCCAAGGGCCGAACGGGTCCGGCAACAGATGCCAGCCCTCGATGCCTTGGGCCATTTCATCGTCGGTGAGCAGGCAACTATCGAGCTCGGCGGTGAGTTGTGCGAAGTCGATGTTCTGGCCGATGAACACCAGCTCCTGGCGGCAATCGCCCGTCATCGCGGTCCAGTTCTCCATGATTCCGGCGGTGCTTTCTTCGTCCTGCGGCCACTCGGTTTTCGGCACGAAACGCCACCATCGACCAGCAAAACCGTGGCGCATCAAACCGCCTGCCTGGGACCAGCTCCCGGCGTCCATGTGCTTGCTGGCCAGCCAGAAGAAACCCTTGGAGCGCAGCAATTTGCCGTTCACCCACGGGCGGTCGATAAAGCTGAAAAAACGTTGCGGATTGAACGGCCGGCGCGCGCGATAAGCCGTGGAAGCGATGCCATATTCTTCGGTTTCCGGCGCATGCTCTCCGCGCAATTCCTGCAGCCAGCCTGGGGCTTGGGCAGCTTTTTCGAAGTCAAAGCGGCCGGTGTTCAGGATTTTGTTCAACGGGACTTCTCCCATGACCATTGGGATGATTTCCGCTTGGGAGTTCAGTCGCTCAAGAATCGCAATCAACTCTTGGCGCTCGCTGCTGCTGATCAAGTCGATCTTGCTGATCAGGATCACGTCAGCGAATTCGATCTGCTCGATCAGCAAGTCAGTGATCGAGCGCTCATCCTCCTCGCCCAAGGTTTCGCCACGGGATGCGAGGCTTTCGGCGGCCTGGTAATCGAGCAGAAAGTTCATGCCATCGACCACGGTGACCATGGTGTCGAGCCGGGCGATGTCGGCCAGGCTCTGGTCTTCTTCGTCGCGGAAGGTGAAGGTTTCCGCTACGGGGAGCGGCTCGGAAATGCCGGTGGACTCGATCAGCAGGTAATCGAAGCGACCGTCCTTGGCAAGTTTGCCCACCTCTTCCAGCAAATCTTCGCGCAACGTACAGCAAATGCAGCCATTGCTCATTTCCACGAGTTTCTCTTCGGCGCGGTTCAGGCTGACATCACGCTGGACTTCGCTGCCATCGATGTTGATCTCGCTCATATCGTTCACGATCACAGCGACGCGTAGGTTGTCCCGATTACGTAGTATGTAATTTAGCAACGTACTCTTGCCGGCGCCTAGAAAGCCCGACAGGACGGTCACAGGAAGACGATGGGGCATCAGGTATTCCTCACAGGATGTAGCCGGCCAAATCGCCCGATGATGGCGTTGCGCAGCTCTTCACGTTCTTGGGGCATAAAGGCGAACACGTTTAATGTTATATTATAACAACACAAAAAAACCAGCCCCTGCTGTTCCCCACTACGAAGGGCACGATGCTTGAAAAGCTTTTCCAACTCCGGCAGCAGCGGCAAGTCCATCTGTAGCCACGTTGCTGGCTGCTAAACCTGCGCTTTTTTCTGCCCCGCTGCCGCCATGAAGCGTGCAGTGGCCGATATCGCGCCGCCCTCGGACACGCAACACCGATGCGCCGGACGCCGCGAACCAAGTGCCGTCTGCGCACGCTGAATGCCCTCTCGTGAAAAAGGCATCGCCGCTTTCTATGTTATAATATAACATTGTAGATCAACTCCCACGATGGACCTGCTCATGAATGCGCTGACTCTGCCGGATATCGCCGCGCAGGCCTCACGCCAAGCCCTGCCACTGGAGTGGGTGGGCATGTGCGGCATTGCTCTTCCTGTTTTATTCGATGGCCAACGGCTGAGCGCCACGGCGGATGCCGGCGTGAGTCTGGACGATGGTGAGGCGCGTGGCATCCATATGTCGCGGCTGTATCTAGCGCTGGGAATACTTGACCGGGAAAACCTCACCCCCCGGTTACTGCGCAACGTTTTGCAGGGTTTTCTTGAGACTCATGAAGGCTTATCCGACAACGCCTATTTGAAAATTCACACCCATTTGCTGCTCAAAAGACCTGCGCTTATCAGCCCGTTGGCCGGTTGGAAGACCTATCCGGTCAGCATCGAAGCCAGTTTGAAAAACACGATGTTCCACGTGGAACTAAAAATCGCCGTGCCTTATTCCTCCACCTGCCCGTGTTCAGCAGCGCTTTCGCGCCAACTGATACAACAACAATTCGTCAATGATTTCACCAATACGCCGTTGCAGCACGCCGATGTGTTGGCCTGGCTCGGTTCTACAAAAGGCATCGTCGCCACACCGCACAGTCAACGCAGCACCGCTCAACTGCAGCTGTGCCTGGACGACTATCTCGATGAGTTGCCATTGATCGCGCTCATCAACGACGCCGAAGCCGCCCTCGGCACAGCCGTGCAAACCGCCGTAAAACGCGCCGACGAACAAGCGTTCGCCTTGGCCAATGGGCAGAACCTGATGTTCTGTGAAGACGCCGCGCGACGCTTGAACCTGGCGCTGAAGCGCTCCCCAGGCATCCACGGATTCCACGTGCGAG
Source organism: Pseudomonas violetae (assembly GCF_023072615.1). Lineage (GTDB taxonomy): Bacteria > Pseudomonadota > Gammaproteobacteria > Pseudomonadales > Pseudomonadaceae > Aquipseudomonas > Aquipseudomonas violetae. The sequence continues at coordinate 173,110 of NZ_JAKNRW010000004.1, read as the reverse complement.
TGGTGCACGCCGAAAGCCTCCACGCCCATGACGCTGTCGCCGAAAGTCGCTTTAACTGGGAGGCCGCATGATCCGCTGCCAATCCCTGCGCTGGGGCGCACCCGGTCAACCACTCACGCCCGCTGTGAATTTCGAGTTAGCCAAAGGAAGCCTCACCGGCGTCATCGGTGCCAACGGCTCGGGCAAAAGCAGCTTGCTGAAAGTCATCGCTGGACTGCAAAAACCACTGGCGGGCAAAATAGTTCTGGATGTTCCACGCAAGGGCGGCCTCTCGTTCCTCCCTCAGCAACAACACCTGGACCGCCAGTTCCCGATCAGTCTGCAAGCGTTGGTGGCCGCCGGATTCTGGGGCAGCAAACAATCGCCTGAGCTCCGTAATCAGCGACTCAAAAAAACGCTGGAAAACTGGTACCTCACAGGCCTGGAGAATCGCCCGTTGATGGCGCTCTCAGGCGGCGAATTACAACGTGCGCTGCTCGCCCGGCTAAGTCTCGCCGAAGCACCATTACTGCTACTCGACGAACCCGACGCCGCACTCGATGAACTCGGCCAGGAACTGCTCTGGAGACACATCCACGCCTGGCACGCCGACGGTCGAACACTCGTCGTCGTGTGCCATGACTTGGCCGCCGTTCGCCAACACATTCCCCAAACGCTGCTGATCAAAAGCACCGGCTGCACGCTCGGACCAAGCACCGAACTGATTCGCCCACAACCGCAAACACAGGTGGCTCGATGATTGCCGCCGCCCACCTCTGGCAGCCGTTCCAAGAGTTCGTATTCATGCGTCGGGCACTGCTCGGAGGTCTGGTACTGGCCTGCAGTACTGCGCCGCTGGGGGTGTTTCTGATTCTGCGACGCATGAGTCTTATCGGCGATGCCGTCGCTCACGGCATCTTGCCCGGTGCCGCGCTGGGTTTTTGGTTCGCCGGTCTGAGTCTTCCCGCATTGACGATTGGCGGCCTCGGTGCCGGCCTAAGCATGGCGGGTCTCGCCGCATGGATCACCCGCCGCACCGGCCTGCGAGAAGACGCCAGCCTCGCCGCGATCTACCCGATCTCCTTGGCAAGCGGCGTGCTCATCCTCGGCTTTGCCGGCAAGCGCCTGGACCTTTTGCATCTGTTGTTCGGCTCGGCGCTGGCCGTCGATGGCCCGACATTGAACGGCATGTTGTGGGTCTCCGGCTTCAGCCTGATCGCCATGGCGCTGATCTACAAACCGCTGCTGCTCGACACCCTCGACCCGCTCTTCCTGCAAACCGTCAGCCGTCTTGGGCCACTCGCCCATGGCGTATTCCTGACCCTGGTGGTGTTAAACCTGGTAATCGGTTTCCAGGCGATAGGCGCGCTGATGGTGGTCGGTTTGATGATGTTGCCCGCGGCCGCTTCGCGCTTCTGGAGCCGCCGATTGCCAGTGCTCATAGCCATTTCCGCCGTGCTCGGTTGCCTCTCGGTGTGGTTCGGGTTGTTGCTGTCGTTCTATAACTCGCTGCCCAGCGGCCCGGCGATTGTGCTGGTGGCTGGCGGTTTGTATCTGCTGTCCGTGGTTTTCGGTCCGGTGCACGGCTTGCTGCGCCGCCCGCCTTTGCTCACATCCCAATGAGGTGTTTACCGATGCGCGCTTTACTCGTGCTATTGAGTTTGATGCTGTCGATGCCCGTGTCTGCCGCTGAGAAACTGCAGGTGGTCACCAGCTTCAGCATCCTTGCCGACATGACCCATCAGGTCGGCGGCGATCATATCCAGATCACCAACATGGTCAGCCCGGACGCCGACGCCCACACCTATGAGCCGACCCCGGACGATGCCAAAGCCTTGCTCAAGGCCAAGCTCATCATCAAGAACGGCCTCGGCTTCGAACCATGGCTGGATCGCCTGGTGACCAGTACCGAAACCAATGCCCCGGTGATCAGCGCCAGCCACGGCGTCATCCCGCGCTCACTGGATGAGGACGGCGAAACCATCCCCGATCCGCACGCCTGGCACAACCTGGCGAACGCGGAGCTATACATCGCCAACATCACCAAAGCACTGATCGCTGCCGACCCGGCGAACAAAACCGACTACCAGCGCAACAGCCAGGTGTACCTAAAACGGATCTACGCCCTGCTCGCCGAAGCCAAGGCCAAACTCGGTTCGCTGCCAACAGGCAATCGCAAGATCGTCACCTCCCATGACGCCTTCGGTTATCTGGGTCAGGCCTACAACATCAACTTCATGGCGCCTCAGGGTTTGTCCACCGAGCGTGAACCGTCGGCCGCCGAAGTGGCTGCGTTGATCACCCAGATTCGCCAGGCCAAGGTCAAAGCGGTGTTCATGGAAAACATCAAGGACGCGCGCCTGCTCAAGCAGATTGCCCATGAAAGCGGCGCGCACATCGGTGGCACCTTGTACTCCGATGCACTCGCGGCAACCGGTCAGGCCAGTACCTTTACCGGTCTGTTCGAATACAACCTAAACACCCTTTACAACGCGTTGAGCAAGCCATGATCCGCAAGAATCCCTCAGGTGATTTGCCGGTAATTGCGGAATCGGCCTACGTGGATAAAACCGCAATCATCTGCGGTAAAGTGCTGATCGGCGACAACGTATTCGTCGGCCCCTATGCAGTGATTCGTGCCGACGAAGTCGACGCCTCGGGCGAGATGGAGCCGATCACCATCGGCGCCAACTCGAATATTCAGGACGGCGTGGTGATCCATTCCAAGTCCGGCGCAGCGGTGACCATCGGCGAGTTCACCTCTATCGCCCACCGCTCCATCGTCCATGGCCCCTGCACTGTCGGCAACCGAGTGTTCATCGGTTTCAACAGCGTATTGTTCAACTGCATGGTCGGTCACGGCTGCGTGGTTCGACACAATTCGGTAGTGGACGGCCGGGACTTACCCGACGCCTTCTATGTGCCGTCCACTACGCGCATCGGCACCGGCACCGATCTGTCGCAGTTCCCGCCGGTGAGCGTCAATGCCTCGGAGTTTTCCGAGGACGTGGCGCGTACCAACATCGACCTGGTGCGCGGCTACAAGGCACTGCAGAACGAGTTTTGAGCATGAGCAGCGTGCTGATTCGCAATGCTCGGCTGGTGAATGAAGGACGCGAGTTTGACGCCGATCTGCTGGTGATGGTGAGCAATGGCCGTATCGTCAAGATCGCCGGCAGCATCGAAGGTGAAACGGCGAACGTGGAAATCGATGCCTGGGGTCAATGGCTGATCCCCGGCATGATCGATGACCAGGTGCATTTCCGCGAACCCGGGGCGCCGCAAAAGGGCAACTAGTACACCGAATCCCGAGCAGCGGGAGGGATTTTTGGGAGGATGCTGATTGATAGGCTTTTACAGCCGAAGGAGTGTGAGGTTTTAAACGGTGCCTTCGCAGACAAGCCTCGCGCCTACGGACTACTAATCGCTCGTAGGCACGAGCCTTGCGCGCGACGCTTTTAAGCCCTTGGCTTGACCGTTCCGCAATCCTTCCCCAACCAGACGGCGCGAGTATCAAGGCTGCCCTTCTGCTGAATGCCGGTCGCGTTGAACGTACCGTTGACCTTGGTGGTGAACTCACGATCACTGAGGAACGTCGCCACACCGGCACCTTGCGCTTTCGGGCAACTGAAACGGAATTTCCACTGGTTGCCGTTACGTTCGGTGATTTCCTGCTTGCAGCCCGATTGCGGGTCCGTCAGGGGAATGTTGTCGGAGGCCACTTGGGCCTGCGTCAGGCATGCCCGAATCCCTTTACCGCCCATAGTGATGCCCTGCTTTTCCAACTGCGCCCGTTGCTCCGGGGTCATCTGGCTTTGCAACTGCCCGAGGATCAATTGCAGATCCGGCAGGTCCTGGTTATCGACCTTCATGTTGCTCGAAGTCAATTCCCACAAACCTGGCTGCAGCATCTGCGCCTGAGCGGCCACAGGAAGGGACAAACCAAGGGCGATGGCCAAACCCAGCAGACGAACGTTCATCGAGTAACTCCTGATCAATAGTGGCCGTTAGACGTCAGCCACGGGCTTCGGTTCATGGACCAATTAAATAGCGACATTCTGCACGGAACATGATCTGTTATGCATTGAATCTTGAGGAGCAAGGTTGCCCCATGGATTATTTTGGACCGCATGTTTTCGGTTATCTGATCGCGCTATTGCACTCGTTGGGCCTGATCGCTGCCATCCACGCCGTGTTGACCGTTCGAACCGCCCAAGGCTCGATAGCCTGGGCCCTGTCACTGTTGTTCATTCCCTACCTGACGCTTATCCCGTACCTGGTCTTCGGCCGCAGCACCTTCGATGGTTATATCAAGGCCCGGCGCCAGGCGAACGAGGAAATGCGCAAAGCCATCTCCGAACTGAATTGGCGCCCCTGGGTAGAAGAAGCCCTGACCGCCCGCGCATCAAATGCCTACGCCTCGTTGAGAGCGATGCCGAAACTGGGACGCATGCCGTGCCTGGCGAACAACGAAGTACGATTGCTGATCAACGGCACCGCCACTTTCGAAGCGATTTTCGAGGCTATCAGCCACGCCAAGGAAGCCGTGCTGATCCAGTTCTTCATTATCCACGACGACCGTCTCGGCCAACGCCTGCAAACCCTGCTGCTGAAAAAGGCCGCCGAAGGCGTGGCGGTTTACCTGTTGTACGACCGCATTGGCAGCCACTCGTTGCCCCATAGCTATGTGCAGACGCTGCGCGACGCTGGCGTCGAGGTCAAAGCCTTCGCCACCCGCAGCGGCTGGCTCAACCGCTTCCAGGTCAACTTCCGCAACCACCGCAAGATTGTGGTGGTGGACGGCGTACTGGGCTTCGTCGGCGGGCACAACGTTGGCGACGAATACATGGGCGAGAAGCCGCCCCTCGCCCCCTGGCGCGATACCCACGTGCAAGTGCGCGGGCCAGTGGTGGCCAGCATGCAGGAATCGTTTGCAGAAGACTGGTTCTGGGCCGCGCGCTCGCTACCGCCGCTGATCCTGCCGGATGAGTACCCGGACGACGGCGTGCTCTGCCAATTACTCGCCAGCGGTCCGGCGGACCCTTACGAAACCTGTTCGCTGTTCTTCGTCGAAGCCATCCATGCGGCAACTGAGCGCGTGTGGATCGCCAGCCCCTACTTCATCCCGGACGAAGCCGTGTTCGCCGCATTACGCCTGGCCGTCCTGCGAGGGGTGGATGTGCGCTTGCTGCTGCCCTCGCGCCCGGATCACCGGATCGTCTACGCCGCGTCCAGCCTGTATGCCTTTGAAGCGGTGCGCGCAGGCGTGCGGGTATTTCGTTACCAGCCCGGATTCCTGCATCAGAAAGTGGTGTTGATAGACAGCGAAATCAGCGCCATCGGCAGCGCCAACCTGGACAACCGTTCATTCCGGCTGAATTTCGAAGTGATGTTGCTGACCGTCGACAGCGTGTTCGCCGCCGAGGTGGAGCAGATGCTCAACGATGATTTAGCCCAGGCCCACGAGATCGCAAAAGAAGAAAGCCGGGAGACCCACCGTCTGCAACAAGTCGGCATGCGGGTCGCCCGGCTGATATCACCGATACTTTAAGGCGTGTAGATGTCGTCGCGGGTCCAGGGCAGTTCATGGCTCCCATCCGGGTGGGCTTTCACTGCGAGGATCTGGTGCAGGTTGATCCAGCCTTTGGCGAACGCGTAAGCGCAGCCGGCCAGATACAACCGCCAGATCCGCAACGCTTGTTGCGGCACTTCTTTGGAAGCGGCTTCCAGGTTGTCTTCCAGGCGCTCGCTCCAATGGTCGAGGGTGCGCGCGTAATGCAGGCGCAGGCTCTCGACATCGACGATCTCAAGCCCTGCTTCGCTGATCTCGGCCGAGATCATTGAAAGGTGCGGCAACTCGCCGTTGGGGAACACATACTTCTCGATGAAGTCACCGGCACCGCGTCCCACCGGACGGCCGTCAATGTGCTTGGCGGTGATCCCGTGGTTCATCACCAAGCCACCCTCCTTCACCGCGCCAAACAGAATTTTGCAGTATTCGGTGAGGTTCGCATGGCCAACGTGTTCAAACATACCGACGCTGACCACCTTGTCGAAACGCCCGTCCTGGGGCAGATCACGGTAGTCGAGCAGTTGCAGCTCAACCAGATCCTCCAGCCCTTCTTCTTTAACCCGTTCACGGGCCAGGGCCAATTGCTCTTTGCTGAGGGTAATGCCGAACACCTTCGCGCCAAACTCCCGGGCCGCGTAGCGCGCCAAACCGCCCCAACCACAACCGATATCCAGCAAGTAATCACCCGGTTGCAGGCGCAATTTACGGCACAAGTGGCGAAATTTAGCTTGCTGGGCTTGCTCAAGGGATTCGCTGCCCGTCTCGAAATACGCACAGGAATACGCCATGTCGCTGTCGAGCCACAGCTGATAGAACGCGTTGGAGAGGTCGTAATGGTAGGAAATCGCTTTGGCGTCTGTTTCCTTATCATGGACAAGGCGCGCTGGCTGACTGTCGGCGTTACCCAGTAACGCTTGGCTCCATTCATCGCAGACGCGGATCACCTCACTGATCGAGCCTTCGAGTTCAAGTTTGCCTTCGACAAACGCCGCTCCGAGTGCATCGAGGCTTGGATGGGTCAACTGGGTAACCATTTGCGGGTCCTTGACCACAATGGTGACGCTGGGCGTCGGGCCCAGATTGAATTCATGGCCATCCCAGAGTCGCAAGCGAAGCGGTAACTGCAGATTCTGTAAGGCCGGTGGAAGTTGCGCGAGCATGGATAATCCCCTTGTTTCAGACGTCTGATCTGAGGGTAGACCATCATAGAAAAATAGCTGGCTATCGAATTAACAGCCTTTTTCTATAACTCGCGGCGCTCGCAACAGCCGTCGTGAGTCCAAATAACGATGGCCCACACCCTAGATGACTACGAAGTGGGCGCACAGTTCTGAAAAGTTTGAATCGAGCCCGCTCCTGGGGTTTAGAGCGTTTCGTCCTTGAGCTTGAGCAAAGGTTCCTGAAACCGCAGCAAACGGCCGGCGTTGCCCAACACCAGCAAGGTACTCAGGTTATGCAGCAGCGCGGCAATCATCGCCCCGGCCGCGCCGAGCCAGCCGAACGCCGCGAACGCGACAATCGCCAAGGTCCAGCCCAGACCGATGATCACGTTCACTTGCAGGGTTTGCCGGCACTGGCGACTCAAACGCACACACGTCCCGAGCCGCCGCAGGTCGCTGCCGATTAGCACAATGTCTGCCGACGCCAAGGCAATGTCCGCCCCGCCAGCGCCCATGGCCACGCCGACCACGCCGGCCTTCAGCGCCAGGGAATCGTTGATGCCGTCGCCCACCACCATCGGCCGGAAGCCTTTGCCGATTTCGGTCATCACACGATTGAGTTTGTCTTCCGGCAACGCCTGGGCCTCGACGTCGCTGATACCAACATCCCGCGCCAACGTACGGGCGACACTTTGCCGATCGCCCGTGAGCAGCAACTGCCTACCCAAACCCAGCTCGCGCAACTCGTTCAGGGCAAAGCGCGCTTCCGGCTTGATGGTGTCCGCCAGCAGCAGCCAGGCGAGAAATTCACCGTTCAGCGCCAGACCGGCAATTGGCCCGTCATGATCGGGAACGGCGGAAGTGGCAATGCCCAACTGCGCGAACAGCTCCGGACGACCCAGCGCTGCTTCGCCCTGCTCAGTCATCGCCACCACGCCCAAACCTTGGCGTTCGTGAATGTCTGAGAGCAACAGGAAATGCTCTTGCGCAACCAGGCTGGCCAACGCACAGCTAACCGGGTGACTGCTCGCCGAGCCGAGGCTGGCGGCAAGTTTCAAGACCTGGCTGCGATCTTCCACCGGACTGTCGATGGATTGCAGGCGTAACGTGCCAAACGTCAGCGTCCCGGTTTTGTCGACGACCAGAGATGTCAGGTCCGCCAGCTCTTCGAGAAATGCCGAGCTGCGAATCAGAATCCCGTGACGCGCCGCCACCGCGACCCCGGCAATCGCCGTGGCCGGCGCTGACAACACCAGTGCACACGGACACGCCGCGACCAACACCGCGAGCATCGCCTGGGCGTCATTGGTCACGAACCAGGTGACTGCGGCCAGCAACAACACCAGTGCCATGTAGCTGCCGGCGTAACGCTCCAGCAAACGGGTGATCGGTGGCTTGGAACGTTCAGCGCTTTGCATCAGCGCGATGACTTTGCCGAGAGTCGACTCATTGCCGGTGCGTGTCACTTCAATGCGCAGCAGGCCATCGAGGTTAATCGCGCCACCGAACACGGCCATGCCGACGTTCGCCTCCAACGGCACCGACTCGCCGGTAATAGAAGCGGTATCCAGGCTCGCCTGACCGGACAACACCCGACCATCTGCCGGCACTCGATCCCCGGCGCGCACCTCGACAATGTCACCCGCCTTGAGCGTGCCGTTGTCGACTTCGACAATGGCGCCGTCTGCCTGAACCTTTCGCGCGTGGCTGCGGGTCAGTTTGCCGAGGGCGTGAATGGCCTCCTGGGAACCGATCACACTGCGCTCTTCCAGCACGTGGCCGAAGATCATGATGATCGGCAGCAATGCAGCCGTGAGCAAATCACCGGTAGCCCAGGCGCCGAGCATCGCCAGTGCAATCAACTGATCGGTGATCCCGTGCAGGCTCGGATAACGCAAGCTGTACCAAGCCGAACGCATCACCGGCACAGCGACCAGTACCGAAGCGAAGCCGAGCAGCAATTGACTGACGCCGATTTGTTCCGGGGAGAGCCAGCGCCAGATCAGACCCAACCCGAGCAAGCCGAGGGCGAGCATCGCCAAGGTCAATTGGCGCGCAGCGCTGCGTTTCTCGGCCGAGGACAACATGCTCGGTGCGGCGGCGGTGTGGGCAGTCATTGTGCAGCTCCCTGAATGATCAGGCGGGAATCGTCTTTCGGATCGACCGTGGTCACCGAGCCGGCCTGACCAAGAATCTTCGGCAGCCGCTCCCGGTAAATACGCAGCAGCATCTGTGGGTCGGTACCCTGCTGTTGCGCTTTGGCCAAGCTCAATACTGTGGCGGTATCGGCCGAGGCTTTAGCCAGTCGTTCACTGGCTTGGGCGTGAACGACTTGCAAGGTCCGGTCGGCTTGTTCGTTAGCGGTCTGGGTGAGCTTCTCGGCTTCGGTGCGCGCGTTGGCCACGGCTTTGTCAGCTTGCTGGCTGGCGGTCAGCACGGCATTAAAAGCATTTACCGCAGGGCCGGGCAGACTGGATTGCACATCGACGCGAGCGACTTCAATGCCGATCCCCTGCCCGGTCGCGCTAAGTTCGGCCAAGCGTTGATTGATGCCTTGCACCAGATCACCGCGCAAGCGTTCGCGGCGTTCGGCGGCTTTGTTATCGGCGCCGATCAGTTCAGGGCGCGCAACCAGAATGGTGTCCAGATCGCGGGCGGCGGTGAGTGCCACGGCGCTGCGGGTAACAATTCGATCCAGCGCGGGCAGCACATGTTCACCTTGAAGGACGAAGTCATACGGTTTGGCGACTTTGTAAAACACCCGCACATCCAGTTGCACCACGCCGGCGTCGCCCGTCAGCAAATAGCCGGAACCTGCCAGTGCATCACTGAGCGGCGTGGCAAACGTCGCCACGCGATCAGCCTGCAGCGCCGCCTCACTGCGCAGCAAATTTTCCACTCGCCGTTCAATCACTCGATCCGCCGCAGGCAACAAAATCACCTGCTCAAACGGACGCGGCCACGCCAACAACAGGCCGGCATTCTGGATGCGATCCAGCGCGCCAAAGTGCAACACCACGGCGCGATTTTGCGGATCAATCTGCCGCACATTGGAGATCGCCCAGGCCAAAGCGGCGAGTACCGTCACCGCGTACAACGTCTGAAAAGCCAAACGCCCGGCCTGAATCCAAGGACTGCTTAACTCATTTGTTCCACGTGGAACTAAATTCATGGCTGCGACCCGGACGTATTGTCGAGGCTTGGCGGACCGTCAACCAACACCCGGAATGGCGCGGCGTCGGTGCGCAAAATCAGCTTGGTGCCCGGTGAAACAATCGTGCCCAAGGTGTCGAGCGAGCGCAGCAAGTTGTAGAGCTGCGGCGATCCAGCATAAGCGCGCCCGTAAATCTGTGCAGCTTCGACGCGGGATTGTGCTTCTATGTCGGCGGCTTTTACAGTCGCGTCGGCTTGCACAATACGGGCATCACGCTCGGCGGCGGAACGGATTTGCGCGGCTTCGCGCTTACCAATAGCTGTGCGTTCAGTGGCGATTGTTTCACGCTCGGCACGCATGCGATCCACAGTGGCCGTGAGGGTTACCGACGGCAGGGTCAATCGTTCGATGCCGACTTGCAGCACGCGCACGCCATAGGTGGTGAGCAACTGCTGATCAATCTGCTGACGCAATTGCGCTTCGAAATCGGCGATGTGAACCTGACTGGCGTCGGTATTCACCAGGTTGGCCAGATCAAAACTGCTGGCAGTGGTTTCCAGTGCCGAGCCAACAAAGGTGCGAATCTGCCGCGCGGCTTCATCCGGTTGGTTCTGCACGGCGCGCATAAAGCGCTGCACATTATCCGGGTCACCCTGCACCTGCCACACCACGTAAGCCTGCACGATGATGCGCAAACCATCCCGCGTGCCAACATCCTGCAAACCGCTGGAAGTTGTGCGTAAACGCAGGTCTACCGGAATCGCCGCTTCGAACGGTGCCGGCCAACGCCAGCCCAGGCCTGGCTCCAGCAACACGCGCGAAGGATTGCCGAAACGGGTGATCACCGTGGCTTCTCCGGAACGCACTTGCACCAGGCTCGCCGCAACGATGGCGAACGCCACCAGCAACGCAGCCCAACCCATGCGCCGCCATGGGAAGGGGCCAGCTTCCTGTGTGTCAGCGTGGTGGTGATGGTGATGCCCGTGATGATGCCCGCCATGGCCGTGATCGTGGCCAGTGTGGTCATCGTGATCGTGAGTATGCGACTGGCTCAAGGGGTGGCTCCTGGCTGAGCGGTATTACGCACCGGCGCTGGGTCTGCCGGCAGCGTGAAGGTACGTAGGTCAATAGTCGGCGCGTTACTGCTGCCGCCCAGACGGTGGTCGAGCACCAGCAACTTGGCATTGGCCAGGCCCTGGGTCAGTTGAGTGAAATATTGCTCCAGCACAAAGGCCTGGCCGGCGCTGGCGTAGGCTTTGCGTTCAGCGCTGAATCGCAGGCCGGACGCCTGCGCGGTGGCGTTGATTTCACGGGCGCTGGCGGTGGCGTGAGCGCGAGCAATACTGGCCTGCAACTGCGCCTGATTGGTCGCCTCGGCTGCCGCGCCGCGCTCCCGGGAGATCAATGCCTGGGCACCAATCTGCGCCGCCTGCACGCCGTGATAAGCGTTGGCAGCACCGGCCGGCGGGTGAATCGCCTCGACCACCGTGGCGAGAATTTCCACCCCGCTGTCGAGCTTTTGCAGATCGGCCTGCACGGCACGACCGATCTCTTCGCCTAGCCCTACCCTGTCTTCACCAAGCAAACCGTCGAGGGTGCGCGAGGCGAAGTCGTGCACCAGAATCCGGCTGGCGGTGCTGCGAATCAGCGTCGGTACATCGGCACTGTTATAGGTCGCGGCCAACGCGTCTTTGTCGTTCAGGCCGATGCGATAGACGAAGCGCACGTCCATGTTGACGATCTGAAAGCTCTGCTTGTCGGCACGGCTGCTGGCAATAACTTGGGATTTGTCATTCACATGACTGGCATCCCACAAGCGGTTGGCGATTGCCGGGGCCGGGCCTTCGGCCGGTTCAACCGCCGCCGGGGTCGATGTTTCACCGACATTGGAGGCCAGCTCATGGACCACTCCGTTCTCGACGCTGAGCACCCGACCCCACGGCCAAGGCAAACCGGCGTGCAAACCCGGCCCGAACACCTCCAACGGTTTGCCGAAACGTTCGTAGATGCCGCGCCCCTGCAATGGAATTTCGTGTATGCCGGTGAGCGCCCAACCGACGATTGCCACCACCGCCAGCACCGGTAAAAACGCCAGACGCATATAAGTGAACGCCCAGATTTGCCGCAAGTCGATGCCGAAGCGGTTGTGTAATTCATGCTGCAACGCCAGCAATGGTTGCGGCGGCCAACGCAGCAGGTCAGCGACAAAGCTGCGCGCCATTAACGACGGTTCCAGTTGTTCACGTTGCGGGCTGAACAGCGATAGCACCGCGCGCAGCAGTAACTCAACGGCCACCAGCCCTGGCAGCAAACCGATCAACACCGCCAGACGCACCGGCCACACCGACGTGTCGTTGCCGAACAACAGGCACAATGCGCTCAACACCAGGCAAATGATCGCCACCCGCGTCAGCTGTGCCAACGACCCTGCTTCGGGCCATTCGGCGGGGTTTTCCTGGGCCAGTTGCCGCTCCAACACCAACAGACCGAAGGCCAGCAGCAGCGACAGAACCGCGCCGACACTGGCTGGCAAACCCAGCGCAGCGGGGGTGAGCGCCAGGCTCCAAAACTGTTCAAGGCTGAACAACACCAGCAATGCCCACGCGCCGAGCCACAATGTCGGAGCGCCGATCTGCACCAGCAGGTTTTGCCAGCGCTGTCCGAGCCGGTCCAACAAGCGCTCGTACCCACTCTGTGGCTCAGGCGCTTCATCAACCTCGATCACCACCGGCACCAACACAGTCGGATTCATCGCCTGCGCCCGCCATTGGGTCACCCACCACGCCGATTGCAGGCCCGCGACGAGCACCAGCAAACCGGCGCTCTGACTGACCAACAGCGCCGCCCATAGCGCCTTCGGCGCAAACAGCCCGGTGAAAAACGCCAGCAACAGCCCCATCGCCGCCACGGCACTCAGCCCGATAGCGTAATGACGCAATCGCCGCCCTTGAAACAACGCCTGCTGAAAGCGCGGCAATCCGGCTACTTGCGTTTCATCGACATCTAGATCGACTTGCATACCACCCCAGTGTGTTTCGTTGTTGACGTCGAAGCTCGTTACATTTTGTTACGATATAACGAACACGGTGAAATTTCTGTTCTAAATCGTTCTATTCCAAAGTGCACAAGCTGTCGCCTAGCTGAAGGCCTTGACCGAAATGCTTTGAAATGCACATATTACGCTCGTAATTTTTACCTGCGACTACGTTTACCCATCCGGTCCCTTTTACTCCAGGAGTACAAGCATGAGCACCTATGACGTCGTGATTCTGGGCGGTGGCCCCGGCGGCTACAACGCGGCGATTCGCGCCGGCCAGCTCGGCCTCAAAGCTGCGTGCGTCGAAGGCCGCGCCACCCTCGGCGGCACCTGCCTGAATGTTGGCTGCATGCCATCAAAAGCGCTGCTGCACGCCTCCGAGCTCTACGATGCGGCCATGGGTGCGGAATTCGCCAACTTGGGGATAGAGGTCAAACCGACGCTCAACCTCGCTCAGATGATGAAGCAGAAGGACGAAAGCGTTGCCGGGCTGACCAAAGGCATCGAGTTTCTGTTTCGCAAAAACAAAGTCGACTGGATCAAGGGCTGGGGCCATATCGACGGGCCGGGAAAGGTCACCGTGACCGACAGCCAAGGCGCAAAAACCGAGCTGAACGCCAAAGACATCATCATCGCCACCGGCTCCGAGCCCACTCCCCTACCCGGCGTGACCATCGATAACCACCGCATTCTCGATTCCACCGGCGCGCTGTCCCTGACCGAAGTGCCGCAGCATCTGGTGGTGATTGGTGCCGGGGTCATCGGCCTGGAACTGGGCTCGGTCTGGCGCCGTTTAGGCGCGCAGGTGACGGTGGTCGAATTCCTCGACCGGATCTGCCCCGGTGTCGATGGGGAGGCCGCTAAAACCCTGCAACGCTCCCTGACCAAGCAAGGCATCAGCTTCAAGTTGAGTTCAAAAGTCAGCAGCGCTACCTCCTCGACCAACGGCGTGCAGCTTAGCGTACAGCCTGCCTCCGGAGGCACCGCTGAATTGCTGGAGGCCGATTACGTTCTTGTGGCCATCGGGCGTCGGCCTTACACCCAAGGCCTGGGCCTGGAAAATGTTGAACTCGCCACCGACAAACGGGGCATGCTCGCCAACAAGGGCCATCGCACCGAAGCGGCGGGTGTCTGGGTGATAGGCGACGTCACGTCCGGACCGATGCTCGCGCACAAGGCCGAAGACGAAGCCATGGCCTGCATCGAGCAAATCGTCGGCAAGGCCGGCGAGGTCAATTACGACCTGATTCCCAACGTGATCTACACCAAACCGGAACTGGCCAGCGTCGGCAAGACCGAGGAACAGCTCAAGGCTGAGGGTCGTGCCTATAAGGTCGGCAAGTTTCCGTTCACTGCCAACAGCCGGGCGAAGATCAATCACGAGACCGAAGGTTTCGCCAAAGTGCTGGCCGATGAGCGCACCGATGAAATTCTCGGCGTGCATCTGGTCGGTCCGAGCGTCAGTGAAATGATCGGCGAGTATTGCGTGGCGATGGAATTCAGTGCCTCTGCCGAGGACATTGCCCTGACCTGCCACCCGCACCCGACCCGGTCGGAGGCATTGCGCCAGGCGGCGATGAATGTGGAAGGGATGGCGACGCAGATGTAAATCAAAAGATCGCACCTGCAGGAGCTGCCAAAGTCTGCGATCTTTTGCTTTTTTAATCGGGCAAATGCCCCAACGGCAAGGCCCCCGGCGTTTTTACCGTGTGAATCGCAAAGTTGCTGCGGATGTCACTCACCCCCGGCAACTTCAGCAATCGCCCGGTGAGAAACCGGTCGTAGGCACGCAGGTCCGGCACTACCACTTGCAGCAGAAAATCCGATTCTCCGGACACCAGAAACGCCGAAATCACCTCGGGCAATGCCGTCACCGCATCGCGAAAGGCGTCAGCCTGTTCGTCGTTGTGACGCTCGACCTTGACCCCGACAAACACCGTCAGCCCCAGTCCGACTTCGTCCCGATCGAGGGTGGCCTGATAACCGCGAATCACCCCTGCCTCTTCAAGCATCCGCACCCGGCGCAAACACGGTGACGCCGACAATCCGATCTCATCGGCCAATTGCACATTGCTCAGGCGTCCATCCCGTTGCAGGGCGGCTAAAATTTTGCGGTCATAGGCATCCAGCTTCATGGTTTGGCAGATCCTGATGGTCAGTTCGTAAAGTGGCGGCAGATTATGCCAATATCGATCTCTTTAGAAGCTAATTACGCAAGCACCTGCCCTGCCATCCGGCCCTAGACTGCCTCTACCAAATCGACAACGAATGGAGTGCAACATGGCGGGATTATGGATGTTTTTCATGGCGCTGGCGGTGGTGTACCTGTTGCCCGGACCCGACATGATTCTGCTGCTGCAAACCGGCGCCCGTCAGGGTAAAGGCGCGGCACTGGCCACGGCGATAGGCCTGGGCATTGCCCGGGCTTGCCATGTGGCATTGGCGGCGCTGGGGCTGGCGGCGCTGTTCAAAGCGGCGCCCTGGACCTTCGATGTGGTGCGCCTGGCCGGGGCTGCTTATTTGTTATGGATCGGTATCCAGTGCCTGCGCACCACGATGCTGCCGAGCCTCAAGGGCGAAGGCGCAACCACTGAAAAACCGCGCTGGCGCGAGTCGATCCAACGCGGCTTGTTGACCAACCTGCTCAACCCCAAAGCCCTATTGTTCTGCTCGGTATTACTGCCGCAGTTCATCGATCCGCATGCCGGCCCCGTTCTCGCACAGTTCGCCATCCTTGGCGTGCTGCTGGTGGGCGCCGGTTTACTCTTCGACAGCACTTACGCCCTGCTCGGCTCGGCGATGGGCCGTTGGCTACAACGCAGTCCCTCGGCCCAACGGGTGCAGCAATGGCTGTTCGGTAGCCTGTTGATCGGTTTCGCCGTGCGGCTGACCTTTGTGCAACAGGCCTGAGCCTTACTGCGCTTTGCGGCGACGGCGATTGATGAAGAACAACGCTGCCGCCACCACCACCGCCACACCGCCATACTCCAGTGCTTTCTTGTAAGGCCGTAACGTTGAACGCAAGGGTGCGACCAGCTCGGTCACATAGCGTTTATTGGCAGCCTGGAAATCCGGGTATGGGCATTGATTACCGAAGTACCCGGCCCAACCAACATAAGGGCCTTCATTGATGTAGCGGCGATAAAAAACCTGTTTCTGCTCCTGATCTGCGTTCCAGCCGGTTGCCGCGCATAAAACCGCTGCGAATGCCTGGCTGGTATGCGGCAAGTTATCGGCAGCCCGACTGGCCAGCTCGTTGGCGACATAGCGGTAGTGATAACGCAGATCGGGCTGTGCGGCGCTGGCCTGCTGGCGGTTGAATTCTTCCTGGGCTACCAGCGGCCCCACTTTCAATTCGGCGCTTTGCAGGCTGTAGTTACCATCGAACGTGGCGAAGTCAGGGGACATCTCAAAGCCGAGTAACTCCATGCCGTAGTGACGGCTCAAGTCGGCGGCATGGAAGTAAGCGAATGCCCTTTTGGTCGGCCACCATTTTGATTCTGCGTCGCGGCGCAGCTCGCCGTACCACTTCGCCAGGCTGTACAGCTGAGGGTTATCGAAGTACGCCGGTGCTTCGTCGTAACGCCCCTCGCGCAGCAGCCGCCGCCCTAGCAGATTGCGCAACTTGGCCGCAACCGTTAACGCGGGTGCGTTGAAGTTCTCCCCACCCTCTGCGTCCATTTTGGCGATGTAGGACTTGAGATCCTGCTCACTGAAGGGCAGCGGTACCGGGAGCGTTGTATCGACGTAATGCTTGAGTTCATCGACGGTCAGTACGCGCTCGGCAACCGTCGCCGCGTCAAACCAGTAAATGTCCTGACTGCGGTACAGCTGATCAAACGCTTGCAGGTATTCCCCACGTTGCAACGCCAGAATCGCACTCTCGCCCTCGACCCGACACTTGGGCTGCAGCGCCTCATAATCGAAATCCGGGGTCCTGCGCTCACCCCACGATTCGTCCTGCGGGAAGGCCTGCGCCGCCTTGGCATACGCCGCAGCAGCAGCGACCTTATCGCCATCGCGCAGCGCCAGCTTCGCCCGTAGCCACCAAGCCAGACCGCCGTCGCCGGCGTGCTCAAGGAACGCGTTCGCGCTGGCGTAATCACCTTGTTGATAATTGACCGCCGCCAGCCGATCAGCGTTTTCCAGGGTCCCGCGCGTGCTGCTTTGCAGCAGCTTGATCAGCTTCAGCTCGTTCTGCGGTTGTTCGCCAAAAGACCAGCCCAGTCGGCTGATCAAGGAAGCTGTCACCAGTTGCTGCACTGGCTTGCCCTGGAGCAGCTGTGCCAACGATACTTCAGGCATTGCGGCCAGTTCAGCCATCAGTTGCTTCAAAGAGCTGTAGCCCACGGGCGAACCCTGCAGGTTCTGCGTGGCATACAGCTCAATGGCGCGGTTCCAGTCACCGGCGGTACGGACTACACGGGCCTCTTCGCCGAGGCTGGAAACCCCCAGCTCCAAGGGGTCACTGAAGCTGTCGATGCTCAGTTGACGGGTCTGCTCGAAGGCGAGTCGAGACTGGGCCAACAGGCCTGGCGCTGCATCCACTTGTGAGCTCATGGCGAACAACGCCCGCCCCAGGGAATAGGCCGCCCAGGTACTGCGTAACGGGCGCTGATCCGCTGGCAACGCCAGTACTTTGTGAAAGTACTCGGCAGCCAGCGCATAGTCAGCTGCATTGAAAGCCGCTGCCCCTGCCAGATAGAGCACGAGCTCGGGCGGGAGTGCTTTGCCATCGATTTCAACTTGATGTGCATCGGCCACGCTGCGCAGCTGTTTGACTAGCGCCTGTTGTTCCACAGACAAACCGACCTGCTCTGCCAGATCCCGCGGGCTGGGTTGGTCAGTTTCTTCGCTGTAGCTGTAATCCTGATTGCCCGTCACGGGTGCAATGTTCTTCAGCCCGGCGATCGAGCGTCCGAGGCGGCTGATCTCGAAGTTGAAATTGCCTTCCGGAAGTTCCGACAGCGTCTGCCCCCGGTTGTCCAACAGCCGCATCGGGAAGTCCGGGCCGCAGGCCAGTGCTGAACCCAGTGGCAGGCTGAGGGTCAGGCATAGCAGACGACGCGGCCAGTTACGGGTCAACATGTAACGCTCCTTGATCAATTTTTGAGCAGCGCGCCCAACCAATGGCGCGCTGTCCATCTGCCGCTATGCGGCCGTTTCGTAGACGGCTGAAGGTCAGCAGATCCTGAGTTTGTTGTAGCGCATAACCGGCCAGCGCATCGGCACCATCACAAGCGCTGGCCCCCAGCGTCAAACGTGCGGGCCATGGGCTGTCCAGATTGCCGCGGTTGACGAGGCTGATATCGAACAAGCCTTCATGCTCTGTGACCTGCAACCCCAATTGGCTTTCGAGCACTTCACCGCGCGCTACGGCGCGCAGTGTGGTCAGGCTCCAGGCCCGGCGATCGTTCGCCAGCGGCAGTCTGAACCAGATTAAACCCGCGAGGTGCGCAGGAGGATTGTCCCGCAGTGCCAAGGCGAGGTCGCGAAGTTGCTGGGGGTCGGCCAACAGCTCCCGGCGCTCGCCATCGCGCTCAATGGGCACTTCACTTTCTACGACTGGCCGGCCGTTGCTGGCCGGCAACAATGCCACGCCATACGCCGGCAGTGCCAAATAGAACGGTTTCAAGGTTATACGCGACCAGGCCTGGGTCCATTTTTTCGCTTGTTCCACGTGGAACAAACCTTTTTGCGGATCGCTGACCGCATGCACCTGCAACACGCTGCTATCGACAGCGGATAACAATGCCGGCAACTCCGAACTGTTTAGCCAGGCGGGTAACGCAGTGATGCTCAGCGGCATTGATGCCGGTAAAACCTCGCGCAATTCAGTCAGTAGACGTCGATAGTCCGGCAGTCTAGCGATACCGGCATCGTGGTCAATTTCCACCCCGGCCAATGTTAACCCCTGCCTTTGCCAGTCGTTGATCAGCTGTTGGACTTGCGCGGTAACGTCATGCGGATCCAGAGACTTCAACTGACCATCCAGGCGGATCACGGCAATGAGTGGACGGCCGTCTTGCCGTAGGAGATCGGGGTCGATCCGCGCACGGCTCCAGCCTGCCTGGGGAAAACTTTGTAGAGCGAGGACGCGCAGAGTGGAGAAATCAGCCCGGCTGTCGCGCAGGGCGTGTTTATGATCAGGCGTCCACTGGCGTTGCCAGATGTAGAGCTGCTGATCGAGCGGAGGTGACTCGGATTGCCCGCAGCCGCTAAGCATCAGCATGGGGAAAAGCAGTGCCCACCATCGGATTGAAAACAGCATGAAAATCTATCCCTTCCAACACAGGGTTGCAGGGTACACAGAATTCCGTAGGGGCAGTGCCAGCCACCAGCTACAAGGTGTCAGATGCCAGCTCGTAGTCATAGGTCGCAGGTAGTGTTCGGCGATCAGGGTTTACGCGCGATAATCACCTGACTCTTGGCCACAACCGCATCCAGCGCCTGTTTGATCTGCGCTCCCCTGGGCGAAGCGAGGATCGCCTGCCAGGTATCCGCCCAGTGATTAAGCAACGGATGATCGGCGTTGCTGAAGTCCACTTTGGCTTCCCAGAACAGCAGCATCCACATCGACCAGTAAAAACCGTATTGGCTATGGCTGATCACTTCCAGCCCTGCATCGCTGACCATCGCCTTGAACTGATCTTCGCTGATGATGCGAATGTGATTGGGCTTCTGGAAGTACTCCGGGGCGGCAATGTCTTTTTGCAGGTCTTCAGAACTTGGATGCGGCACGCTCAGCAAATACAGCGCTCCCGGTTTGCCGACTCGTACCAGTTCGGCAAGAAACTGCGCAGGGTCATCGACGTGCTCGATCACTTCAGTGGAGACCACCCGGGTCGCGGTTGCGTCAGCAATGGGCAATGGGTTGCAATCGGTGACGTGGCACTCAATGCCCCGAGCCGGTGTATCTGCCAGGCGTTGCCGGGTCGCTTCGACCTTGGCCGCGTCGATATCGGCGATGATGATTTTCGCCCCGCGCATTGCGCAGAAATGCACGTTGCCACCGTCGCCGCAGCCAACGTCCAGCAAGGTGTCTTCGGGGCTGACCGGAAAGCCAGTGAATAGCTCGCCGGTTTGCTGATTGAACCAGCCGCTGAGCATCGCGTCGTGCAAACCAAGCATGTACGGATCGACCTTGTCGGGCACTGCAGCCACTGGCGTCGGCTCCGGTTGCGGGGGGGGCGTGCCCGCCGCGAGTTTCTTCAACAGTCTCAGCATGAGGTTGCTCCAGAGGATGGGACGGCGTTTCGGGACAAGCTCAGGCGCTGCACCATCGATACACCACGACGGCGCATGGGCATTTCGACAAAGCGATAGTTGAGTTCACTTAAAAGCGCGATCAACCCGAAGGCGATCAACAGCATCAGGACCGGGTGCCCCGCAGGGTTCGGCAAGTTGGCTGCCTGCAAACGAAAAATACCTTCACGTACCAGCAGATAGGCCGGTATGTGGATCAGATAAATCCCGTAGGAGCGGCTGCCCACCCAGATCATCAGGCTTTTGAACGGACTGCTCGGCAACAGGTAATCGCGGTTGTAGGAAGCGATCCACACCAGCAATGCGCACAGCAGCGCAATCACGCCGATGCGGTAATGGGTGAAGGTGAAGCGATCGGTGGCGATAAAACCGAGCAGCAACGACACCCCGACCAGAGCAGCCACACCGGCCAAGGGACGGCGCAGGAAAGTCGGCTCCCAGCGCCGGTAGGAAGGCTGCGCGCTCCAGATGGCAAGCAGTACGCCGAGGGCCAGCGCATCGGTTCTTATCACCATCAATATCGGCGTGCGCAAAGTGAACAGTTGCACCGCCACCAATAGGAGCAAGGCCCAGACCAGATACTTGCGACAGAGCAAAATCAACAAGGGGAATAGCAGGTAGAACTGCTCCTCCAGCGACAAACTCCAGTACACAAAACTGGTGCCATATTCGTAATTGTAAAAGCTGTCGGCGAAGCGAAAATTGGCGTACTGCGCAATGCCGGCCAGGGTCGCCTGCAGATTCGCCTGCAGGGTACCGAACGCGCCGGAGCGATTGAGGAACAGGCACGCCAGCAACATCAGCGCCAGCCACAACCAGGCTGACGGCAGCAAACGAAACGCCCGTCGCAGCCAGAAGTTGCGAGTCTCCTGCCAGTACTCCTGCCGCGTGCTGCAACCTTGTAACGCCGGGATAAGGCTGCGCGCGATCACGAAGCCGGATATGGCGAAGAACAGATCAACGCCCCACCACGGCTGGGTGTACAGGGTGATGCTTTGCAACAATGGAACACTCGCCGCGAACAAGCTGTCCTGCAGGTGGTGAAACAATACGCCCAGCACCGCAATGCCGCGCAATAACTCGATGTCCATGATGCGCTTGCCGCTACTCATGGTGTCCTCCTGGAACTGCGCCGGTTTCCATCGGTTTGCGGGCAATAATGACTTGGCTCTTGGGCATGAACTGGTCGAGCATCTGCTTGATCGCCGGGCCATTGGGTTGCGCCAGCAGGTCCTGCCAGGTTTTCGCCCAGCTCTCCATCAATGGTGGATACGGTGCCTGAATACGGTCGCGAACCGCTCCGCCCAAATCACGCCCTGCAGCCCGCTCGCTGGCCCAGAAAAAGATCATGCCCATCACCCAAAAAAAGCCGCTGGCCTGGCGATGCTCGATCACCAGGCCGGCGTCTTCCACCATTGCGGCAAAGCGTTCGGGGGTAAAAATCTGCACGTGATTGGGCGATTGGTAATAGCTGGCCGGCGCGATACCTTTCTGCAAATGCTCGCCCACCGGCGCCGGTACACTCAGCAGGTACAGCGCGCCGGGGCGGCCCATGCGCACCAGTTCCGCCATGAAGGGTTCAGGCTGGTCGATGTGTTCGAGCACCTCCATGCACACGACTTTGCTCGCGCAGCCATCAGCCAACGGCAGCGGCAAGCTGTTGCTCACCAGTCCCAGGTTGGCCTGGCTCGACTGCGCTGCCACTTGCCGGGCCAGGTCACGCACCTTGTCGTGCTCACTGTCGGTGAAGATCACCGAGGCGCCCTGACGAACGGCAAACAAGGTCGCCACGCCTTCGCCGCATCCGACATCCAGCAGGATGTCATCGGAGTTGATGGCAAAACCCTTGAGTAATTCGCCGGTGTCGCCGAGGAACCAGCCATCGAGTACCGCATCGTGCAAGCCGACATCCCTGGGTGAAACCAGGCTTTGAGCGACTGCCAATGGCGCCGGCGGTGCCGGCCAGAGCTTTGCCAAGAGACGTCGGATCATGCGCCCGACGCTTGCAAGGTCAGTGATTCACGCCGTTCCATCAGCCGTTCGAAAAACGCCTGCAGGCGCTGCTCGGTGCTGGCCTGGCTACAGAAACCCTGAAGCCGGTGAACCGCATGGGCCGACATCCTTTCGTAACGCCGGACATCAGTTTTGGCTACTTCGTAGCTGGCCCGGTAGGCAGAGCACAGGGAGTCCCAATCGGTCGTGTAACGCAGGGTACGAAATGCCGCCCGGGGATCGTGCGGCCAGGCAGTCAGCTCCTCTGTCGAGTCAACGATGAACGCATTGTCGCTGTCCACGTAGTCAGCCATCGCGGTGTTCAGCGGCGCGATCGCCGGCTTGCCACACGACATGAACTCCATCAGCGGCAGGCACTGCCCTTCGCCATAGGAGCAGTTGACGACGTAACTGGTGGCTTCCACCAGGCGCTCGTAGTCCACGTCTGCAAGGTAGCCATGGATCAACACGATGCGGCACTGATAGGTCTGGTTCTTGTACACGTGGTGCAGCATATCGTTGAGTGCATCGGCGATGTCATGGTGAGTGAGCTTGAGCACCAGGATCGCATCCACCGAGTCGCGGAACGTACTGCAAAACGCGCTGATCATGTCCTTCCAGTTCTTACGCCCGTCGTAGGGGTTGAACACCGAGGTATAGACCACGCCGTCGAGCAGCAACTCGCAATCGCGCACCGGGCCGTCGAACACAATCGGTGTGCCTTCGCGCAATCGCTCCGGCCCATAAGGGCGCAGATCTGCGGTGCGACTGTCGATCAACAGCCCACGCAAATTCAGGAGAATTCCTTCAGCGACCGGGCGCTTGAGCAACTGATCGCCGCGCGCGGCAAAGCGATCCCAGACCGGTGCCGGAATGGCGCTGATCGGATACTCAGGCCCCATCACATCGCGGACAGCGTTCACGGTGAAAGTGGAATGCGTGATCGCCATGCCACTGGCCGCCAACACCACGCGCCAGTCGTGCCGCGGTTCACCCTGCCAGCTTTCGGTGGGGATGGTGCTGAACTCCCAGGCAAAGACCGGAATGGTCGGGCACGCATAGTGGACCGGTGTACGGTGCGGCGGTGAGAAGGACAGGAACACACAGTCCTCTCCCCTGCTCTGGCAATCGAAATACAGCCGGTCGACCAACTCGTCAGGGTCGCTGACCTCAATCACCTGCCCCAGACGTTCGAGCACCGGGCGAAACTCCTTGAGCACGAAGTAGTAGCTGTATTCCGGACGGCCAAGGTTCTGCTGGATGTTGCTCTTGTTGGTTTCCGAGTGAATGATGATCAGCATGCTGCAGTCCCTGTTTCAGCTGCCACTGGCGCAACAGCGATGACCGGCGCCTGCCCGAAGAACTGCGCCAGGCGCTGCTGTACTGGCGTAAAGCTGCAGTAGTCGCGCATCCGCTCGCTGGCGGCCTCGGCCATGGCATGCCAGGCCTGCGGCTGGTTTTTGGCCATGGCGTAACTCTGTGCATAGGCGGCTTTCAACGAGCCCCAATCCGGACGATGCCGCAGGGTCCGGTAGAGGATGCGCGCGTCTTCCGGCCATATCGTCGGCTCGTGACTGGACTTCACAACAAAGGCCACGCGCTCGTCGATGTAGTCGCGCATTGCCGTGTGGTCCGGTGCGATGACGGGCCGGGCGCACGACATGAACTCCATCAGCGGCAGGCACAGGCCTTCGCAGCGCGACGCGTTGACGTAGAAACTCGCCGCGCCGTACAACCGCGCAAACTCTTCATCCTGCAGGTAACCGTGCATCACCACCACCCGACAGGCGAACGGTGACAGCTGCGAGAGCAAGGTCATGAGCTCCACGTAATAGGTGCAGAGATCGTTCTGGGTCATCTTCAGCACGAGCGTAGCGTCGGGGGCATCGCGCAAGGCCCAGCAGAATGCGGTGATCAGATGGTGCCAGTTCTTGCGCCCGTCATCGGGATTGAACACGCTGACATAAACCACACCACTGACATCGATGGATACCGTCGTGGTGGTATCGGGCAAGCCGGAGGGCGCCGGCTCGACCAGCTCGACAGACTCCGCGACCGGGGGTGCTGTTGGCAATGGTTGCACTGGCAGTGCCGGCCTGCGAAGCCTCGCCAATAAAGGGCGAACGGCATCCGGCACCAGATCGCGCGCGGCTTCGCGATACCACAGCAACAGGTTGTGCTTGAGTGCCCGATAGACTTCGCGCACGTAATGCCGGGTGATGAACGCGCGGCGGCGCAGGGACAACGGTGGCGGTGACGGCGGTGGCGGCGCTACTTCCGGCTCGGGCTCGACCTGTGCCACAGGCACCGCGATTTGCGGGCCAAGCAGGCCATCGGCGGACAAGCCCATCACATGACTGTCGAGGATGCAGCCCCTGATCTGCAGCGTGGTGCCCGGATTTACCGGAGTGCCCGGATACTGCTGGCGTACCTCTGCAAAGCGTTCCCACAACGGCGTCGGCAATACGAGTACCGGGAAATCAGCACCCAGGGTTCGGCGGATGGCTTCGGCTGTGTGGGTGGACAAGGTGATCACCCGCCCCAGGCGCGCCAGAGTCTGGCTCCAGTCCTGGCGTGGATCGTTGTCCCAATATTCGGCGGGGATGGTGTCGAATTCCCAGGCGACCACGCACACCATCGGGCATTGCACATCGGTGGGGGTCTTGTGCGGCGGCGCAAACGAAATGAACAGGCTGTCCTGCCCTGCTTGCTGTAACTGCCGATACAGCGGGTCCACCTCGGCGGTCGAGGCCACCACGTGAACTTGCCCAAGGCTTTCGAACAAAGGTCGATAGGCCTTGAGCACAAAATAGTAACTGTACTCGGGACGGCCGAGACTCTGGCTGATGGAGCTGTCGTTGACGTCGGAGTAGAGAATGAAATTCATGGCATCCCATGGTGAAATCGCCATCCCGGCAATCTCACTCTATGACGGAGAAGCCACGGATCAAGGCAGCATTTGCTGGCTCTCGTCCATCGTCTTCGTGCCCGTCTTCGTTCTTGTTTTAATGGTCAGTTTTTCGCAGTTTTACAGCGACGCTGCCGAACCTTGGATAATCGTGACGAGGGGCATTCTAAACACATCCGTCGCGGATTCGTGAACCGCCCGACGAGAATAAATCGGGCTACGCTGACCAGAACTGATCAGTCACGGTTGGACCTGTTGAAATTGCCGCGCAATTGGCCCAGATTGGCAGCCAAACAACTACAACAAAATCTTTTCGCCAGTCTCTCGACCAAGGAATCTACCCGGTCCGTCAGACGTCTCCGACAAGCCTGTGGGGAATGGACGAAAATGTATGACCAAGGGGCTGCTGTTTGAAAAAGCGTCTGTTCGTTACGGGTCTCAGCGGGTTCGTAGGACAACACATACAATCCCGCCTGCAGGCTGATGTCGCGAAGTGGGAGTTACTGACCGTCCCTGCCCGTTACGATCTCGGCAATCCGCAGAGCCTTGAAGGCCTGTGGCCGCAACTGCCGGATGCGGTCATTCACCTGGCCGGCCAGACCTTCGTTCCCGATGCCTTCCGGGATCCGGCGCGCACACTGAACATCAATCTGTTGGGTACGTTGAACCTGCTGCAAGCCCTCAAGGCTCGCGGATTCACCGGCACGTTCCTGTACGTCAGTTCCGGCGATGTCTACGGCCAGGTCAGCGAAGACCATTTGCCCATCACCGAACTGCAACCGCCCTGCCCGCGCAATCCGTATGCAGTGAGCAAACTCGCGGCAGAATTCCTGAGCCTGCAATGGGGCTTGAGCGAAGGCTGGCCGGTACTGGTCGCCCGCCCGTTCAACCACATTGGCAGCGGCCAGAAAGACAATTTTGTGATCGCCAGCGCGGCCCGCCAGATCAATCGGATCAAACAAGGCCTGCAAGCGCCGCAACTGGAAGTCGGTGACATCGACGTCACACGAGACTTCCTCGACGTGGGCGACGTGATCTCGGCCTACCTGGCCTTGCTGGAAAAAGGCACGCCCGGCCAGGTCTACAACGTCTGCTCGGGGCGCGAGCAAAGCATCCGCAGCCTGATCAAACAGTTGGGTGACCTCGCGCAGATAGACCTTCAATTGGTTCAAGACCCTGCCCGACTGCGCCGCGCGGATCAACGCCGGGTATGCGGCAGTCATGCCATGCTGGCCCAGACCACGGGTTGGGCACCGCAAATCACTACACAACAAACCCTGCGGGCGATCCTGTCCGACTGGGAGATACGGGTAAGACAAGAATGACAAAAAGTGCATTGATCACAGGGATCACCGGACAGGACGGCGCTTATCTGGCCAAACTGTTGCTCGACAAGGGCTATACAGTCCACGGCCTGGTAGCGCGGCGCAGCAGCGACGCACGCTGGCGTTTGCGCGAGATGGGGGTCGAGGCGGACATCATTTATCTGGACGGCGATATGGCCGATGCCTGTTCGATCCAGCGTGCAGTGATTAAGTCGGCGCCGGACGAGGTCTACAACCTGGCGGCACAGAGCTTTGTCGCGGCGTCGTGGTCGCAACCCGTAACCACCGGCATCGTTGACGGTTTGGGCGTCACGCACCTGCTCGAAGCGATCCATCAGTTCAGCCCGCACACACGGTTCTATCAAGCGTCCACCAGCGAAATGTTCGGCCTGATCCAGGCCGAGCAACAGGACGAGAACACGCCCTTTTACCCGCGCAGTCCGTATGGCGTGGCCAAGCTCTATGGCCACTGGATCACCGTGAACTATCGCGAAAGCTATAACCTGCACACCAGCAGCGGCATCCTGTTCAACCACGAATCACCGCTGCGGGGCATCGAGTTTGTGACGCGCAAGGTCACCGACGCAGCCGCTCGCATCAAGCAGGGCAAACAGCAGGAACTGCGCCTGGGCAACATCGACGCCAAGCGCGACTGGGGTTTTGCCGGCGACTATGTCGAAGCCATGTGGCTGATGTTGCAACAGGACAAGCCCGATGACTTCGTGGTCGCCACGGGTGTGACCACCACGGTGCGCGAGATGTGCAGGATCGCCTTCGAACACGTCGACCTGAACTACCGTGACTTCGTGAAGATCGACCCGGCGTTCTTCCGCCCGGCCGAAGTTGAAGTGCTGCTCGGCAACCCGGCCAAGGCTCAGCGAGTACTGGGCTGGAAACCAAAAACCGACCTGGATACCTTGATCCGCATGATGATGGATGCGGACATGAAACGCGTCGCCAAGGAGTAGGCCCATGCTGATTCCAGTGATTCTTTCCGGTGGTGCCGGTACCCGGTTGTGGCCGGTTTCTCGAGAAGGCCAGCCAAAACCATTCATGACGTTGCCGGACGGCCAGTCGTTACTGGGCAAGACCTATCGGCGTGCTGCCGCTTTGCTGGAAGGCTGGGGCGACATCGTTACGGTGACCAATCGCGACTACTACTTCCAGAGCAAGGATCACTATCAGGACGCACAACTGGGCCGGCATCGCGGGCATTTTCTGCTGGAGCCGACGGGGCGCAATACCGCTCCGGCGATCGCGGCCGCCGCCCTGTCGCTGCAGGCACTGCATGGTGATGAGGCGATCATGCTGGTCATGCCGGCCGATCACCTGATCGTCAACGAAGAGGCCCTGAAACAGGCCGTCGAACATGCCGTGGACCTGGCCAGGGCTGGTCAGCTGGTGACCTTCGGAGTGGTCCCGACCGCACCGGAAACCGGGTTCGGCTACATCGAGACCGGCGCGTCGCTGGACGACAAAGGCGCCGCCCGCGTGCAGCGTTTCGTCGAAAAACCCGACCTGCAGACCGCGACTCACTACCTTGAAAGTGGCAACTTCCTGTGGAATTCCGGAATGTTCTGCTTCTCGGTAGCCACCCTGCTAGCCGAACTGGAGACCCACGCCCCGACGCTGCTGGAGCAGACCAGAGCCTGCATGGCGGCCAGTGCTGCGGTGCAAACCGCCGGGAACCTGCAGCAGGAGCTATCGCCTGCGTTGTTCGGCGAGATCATGGACATTTCCATCGACTACGCGTTGATGGAACGCTCCGACAAGGTGGTGGTGGTGCCCGCCCGTTTCGACTGGAGCGACATCGGCTCCTGGGGCGCGGTCGCGGCCCTGGTACCTGCGGATGAGCAGAACAATCGTGCTTCAGGCGAAGCCATCTTCATCGACAGTCACCACAACTTCGTGCAGAGCGAAGATCGCCTGGTGGCCACCGTTGGCGTGGAAAACCTGATCATCATCGACACCGCCGACGCGGTGCTGGTGGCTCACGCCGATCGTGCCCAGGATGTGCGCCAAGTGGCCAAGCAGCTCAAGGACAAGAAGCACGAAGCCTATCGCCTGCACCGTACGGTCAGCCGGCCATGGGGGACGTACACGGTGCTGGAGGAAGGCCCTCGCTTCAAGATCAAGCGCATCGTGGTCAAGCCGGGCGCCAAGTTGTCGCTGCAGATGCACCACCACCGCAACGAACATTGGGTGGTGGTCGAAGGCATGGCCAAGGTCACCAACAATGGCACCGGTACTCACCTGGTGGCCAAGAACGAATCGACTTTCATTGCCGCCGGCCATAAGCATCGCCTGGAAAATCCCGGGGTGATCGACCTGGTGATCATCGAAGTGCAGAGCGGCGAATACCTGGGAGAGGACGATATCGTCCGCTTCGAAGATCAATACGGCCGGACGGTTTGAATGCTGCGTAATCTTTACCAATCGATGTGGAGTTACCGGGGTTTCATCCTCGGCAGCGTCAAAAGAGAGTTTCAGGCGCGTTACCGCAACTCGCTATTCGGTGCCTTGTGGACCGTCCTAAACCCGCTGTCGATGATCGTGGTCTACACGGTGATCTTCTCCACCATCATGCGCGCCCGCCTGCCGGGTGTGGATGATGGCCTGGCCTACAGCGTCTATTTGTGCGCCGGCCTGCTGACTTGGGGCCTGTTTGCCGAGATCACCACGCGCAGCCAGAGCATGTTTCTGGAGAACGCCAACCTGCTGAAGAAAATCAGCTTCCCACGTATCTGCCTGCCGGTGATCGTGCTGCTCAATGCCGGGATCAATTTCGCGATCATCCTGGGATTGTTCCTTGGCTTCCTGCTGATCAGCGGGCGGCTTCCGGGCCTGGCATTGCTGGCTCTGGTGCCGCTGCTGATGCTGCAGGTGATGTTCGCCGCCGGACTGGGGATGATCCTAGGCGTGCTCAATGTGTTCTTCCGCGACGTCGGGCAATTTTTCGGGATCTGCCTGCAGTTCTGGTTTTGGCTGACGCCAATCGTTTACCCACTGTCGATCCTGCCGCCAGGCATCCAGCGTCTGATTGAACTGAACCCGATGACTGCGCTGATGAGCAGTTACCAGAATCTGTTTCTCTACAACCAATGGCCGAACTGGAATTCGTTGATCCCGCTGCTGGTCATCGGGCTGTTGTTCTGCGTGATGGGGCTGCGGCTTTTCCGCCAGCGTGTTGGTGAAATGGTGGATGAGCTCTGATGGGACATATACGCGTCAGTGGCCTGGGCAAGGCCTACAAGCAATACCCGAATCGTTGGAGCCGGCTATTTGAATGGCTGGTGCCGTTCTCACCCACCCGCCATCACTTGCACTGGGTGCTGCAGGGTGTCGACTTCGAGATCCAGCCCGGCGAAGCCGTGGGTATTGTCGGGGTCAACGGAGCCGGCAAAAGCACCTTGTTGAAGATGATCACCGGCACCACCCAGGCCACCTGCGGCGAAATTCAGCTGCAAGGTCGAGTCGCCGCGCTGCTGGAATTGGGCATGGGTTTCCACCCGGATTTCACCGGTCGCCAGAACACCTTCATGGCGGGCCAACTGCTCGGCATGCAGGTCGAGGAAATCGAAGCACTGATGCCGGAAATCGAAAGCTTTGCCGAAATTGGCGAGGCCATCGACCAGCCTGTCCGCACCTACTCCAGCGGCATGCAGATGCGCCTGGCGTTCAGCGTGGCTACAGCGCGCCGACCCGATATCTTGATCGTCGATGAAGCGTTGTCCGTGGGTGACGCCTACTTCCAGCACAAAAGCTTCGACCGCATCCGCAACTTTCGCAAGGCCGGCACCACGCTGCTGATCGTGTCCCACGATCGCTCGGCGATCCAGTCGATTTGCGATACCGCCATCCTCCTGGAAAACGGGCGCATGGCCATGCGCGGCAAGCCCGAAGAGGTGATGGACTACTACAACGCCATGCTCGCCCAGCGCGAGGGCCAGACGGTCCGCCAGGAGATGCTCGCCAACGGGCAGGTGCAAACTATTTCCGGCACAGGCGAAGCCGGCATTCTCAGCGTGCGCCTGCTTGATCCCAAGGGTCGCTCGGTAGAAGTGGCCGAGGTCGGGCAGGCAATGGTGTTGGAGGTGCAAGTCGAAGTTCGCCAGGACATCGAGCGACTGATCCTCGGCTTCATGATCAAGGATCGCCTCGGCCAACCCATGTACGGCATCAATACCCACCGCATCGACAAGGCCCTCACCGACCTGAGCGCCGGCGAGCGTGTGACTTACCGATTCGCCTTCGACATGCGCCTGGGCAAGGGCAACTACTCGGTGGCCCTGAGCCTGTCGCGACTGGACTCTCACCTGGACCGCAATTTCGAGTGGCGCGACTACGGGCTGGTCTTTCACGTGATCAACAACCGTCGCGAAGACTTTGTCGGCTGCTCGTGGCTTGAGGCCAAAACCAGTATCAGTCGCTCCAGTGAAAGCGCGATCGAAGCCACCGATTCAGAGGTATCGCGATGACCCGACTGCTGGTGGAATGCACCTACGTATTTGAACATCCTCACGCCAACTCAGGTATTCAACGGGTGGTGCGCAACGTCATCCAGCAACTGCCGGCTACGGATTCGACTCGTGAATGCATTCCCGTGGTGATGATCAACGGCGCGTTGTTCGAGGTGAAGAGCCTGGCGCCGCTGGAGACGCCGAAACTCGACCTTATGAGCCTGCGGGTGAAGCTCGAACAGATGGCCAACCTGTTCTGGTTGCGCCACCGCACACTGGAACGACGCCGCCCTTTCAGCGAATCGAAGTTTGCCCGCCGCGTACTCTACGTGGGGTGCCGCCTCGCCGCTTTCGCCTGCCTGAGCCTGCCAATGCGCGGGCTCGACCGGGTGCTGAAAGGTCAGAAGGTGCCCGAGCGTTGTGTACCATTGCAGCATCGGGCCGCAGACCAGTTGGTGCTGCTGGACTCGTCCTGGCACGCCAACTTTTTTCCCCTGGCAGAGCAGCTCAAGCGTGACGGCGTCGGGATTGTCTCGGTGATTTACGACCTGATTCCCCTGACTCATCCGCAGTTCTGCGATGCCGGTCTGGTGAAGGTATTCAATGAATGGTTCGACTGGATCGCCCGCACCGCCGATGGTTATGTAGCGATTTCCACCACCATTCGCGATCAGGTCCACGAGGAGATGGTGCGGCGGGTTGGCAATGAACAAGTTGCGCAGCGCTGGTTCGACTATTTCCACCTGGGCTCGGAACTTGATTTGAGCGACGCGCGTTCGTCCGTCGACCAAGGCCTGCTGGACATGTTCAAAAAGCCGCAGCCGGTGTTCCTGATGGTCAGCACCATCGAGCCGCGGAAAAACCACGCCTACCTGCTGGATGCCTTCGAGCGCGCCTGGGCGGCCGGGTCGCAGGCGCGGTTGTGCATCGTCGGCAAGATCGGCTGGAAATGCGAGGCCCTGGTCGAGCGTATCCGCCGTCATCCTGAATTGAACAAGCGCCTGTTCATGTTCAACGACCTGTCGGACCGGAGCCTGGAACACGCTTACTCCCACGCCACGTCGCTGGTGTTCCCGTCCTACGTCGAAGGGTTTGGCTTGCCGCTGGTGGAAGCCATGCAGCGCGGGCTGCCAGCGATGGCCAGCGACATACCGGTGTTTCGCGAAATCGGCGGCGATTACATGGCGTATTTCGACCTTGCCGAGCCGCAGAGCCTGGCCGACCTGGTGATTGGCATTGAAAGCAATGGCGTGTTTCCGGCAGCGCTGAACCTTGATGACTGGCGCTGGCTGTCCTGGCGCGAAGCGAGTGCGCAACTGGTGGAGCGCATTGAGCGTAACCTGCACAAAGAGGCCCAAGTGCCTGAGAGCCAGCATGCGAATTGCCCTTAACGCACGCATCCTCCAGGCGCCGAGAACCGGTATCGGGCATTACGTCGCCGAACTGGTGAACGCTCTCGCCCAGGAGCCGGACGTTGATTTGGCACTGTTCCATGGCTGGGGCTGGAGTTCAGCACTGCCCGAGGCCGCGATGCCGGGATACTCACGGCTGACGCCATTGCTGCGCCAAATCCCCGGGGCCTATCAGGCACGGCGCTGGCTGGAGCAGAAACGTTTCGACCAGAGCTGTTCCAAGGGCATCGATCTGTATCACGAGCCGAGCCTGTGGCCGTTGTCGTTCGATGGCCCGACGGTCATCACTGTGCACGACCTGACGCATCTGCACTTTCCCGAAACCCAGCCGCCGGCACGTCTGCGTGAGATTGAACGGCGCCTGGAAGATGGCGTGCAGCAGGCGCGTCTGATTCTGACGGACTCACAATGTATTGCCGACGAGGCACAGGACTATTTCGCACTGCCAGCCGAGCGTTTTGTCGTCGCGCCCCTCGGCGTAGCAGCACGATTCCACCCCAGATCGGACGAGTCCATTGATCAGGTGCTCAAAGCTCACGGCGTCGAGGCCCGGGAGTATTTTCTGTGCGTCGGCACCCTGGAACCGCGCAAGAACCTGACCCTCGCCCTGCGTGCCCATGCCCGACTGTCCGAAGCCGTGCGCCAGCGTTTTCCATTGCTAATCGCCGGGATGGCCGGCTGGCAGCGCGAGCAGTTCAACGACGAATTGCGTGCAGCCCTCGCAGCTGGCCATGTGTGCCTGCTTGGGTATCTGCCGGATGAAGACCTGGCGCAACTGTTGGCTGGTGCCAAGGCATTGGTTTTCCCTTCCCTGTACGAAGGTTTCGGCCTGCCGGTGCTGGAAGCGATGGCCAGTGGCACCCCTGTGATACTCACCGGTGCATCGGCGATGCCCGAAGTTGCCGCCGACGCCGGCAATTACATACAACCGGACGATCCGGACTCCTTGCGTGATGCGATGACCCGGCTGATCGAAGACCCTACGCATTGGCAGGCCTGCCGTGCGGCAGGCCTGCATCGAGCCAAGCTTTTTTCCTGGGAGCGTTGCGCGAAGGTCACCGCCCGCGCCTACCGCCAGGCCATGGGAGACTAATATGCGAGTTCTGCACTTTTATAAAACCTATTTGCCTGACTCCATGGGCGGCATTGAACAAGTCATCTTCCAGATGAGCGAAAGCGGCGCCCGCCATGGTATCGACAGCACCGTGCTGACATTGAGCAACAACCCCGCGCCGGGCGTGTTGCAGATCCGCGAGCACCAGGTTCATCAGGCCAGGATGGATTTTCAGCTGGCCTCTACGGGATTTTCCTACAGCGTCTTCAAGCAATTCCGCGAGCTGGCAGCCGAAGCGGACGTGGTCAATTATCACTTCCCCTGGCCGTTCATGGACCTGGTGCATTTCTGCACCGCCACCAAGAAACCCTGCGTGGTCAGCTATCACTCGGACATCATTCGCCAGCGCCATCTGCTCACGCTGTATCGGCCCTTGATGCGTCGATTCCTCGACAGCGCCGACCGCATCGTCGCGGCTTCGCCCAACTATTTTCACACAAGCGATGTGCTGAAGGACTACCGCGAGAAGACCAGGGTCATTACCTATGGGCTCGAAAAGTCTGGTTATCCACCGCCTGATGCGGCGCGCACGGAGCGCTGGCGCCAGCAGCTGGGCGCCAAGTTTTTCCTGTTTGTCGGGGTGATGCGTTATTACAAGGGTCTGCATATTCTGCTCGACGCCATGCAGGGGCTGAATTATCCGGTGGTGATTGTGGGCGCAGGTCCCCTGGAAAAAGAGCTGCATGCCCAGGCCAAGACTCTTGGGCTGCGCAATCTGCACTTCCTCGGGTTCCTCGGTGACGAGGACAAGGTGGCCCTGCTGGAGCTGAGTTACGCGGTGGTGTTCCCGTCGCACCTGCGTTCTGAAGCATTCGGCATTTCGCTGCTCGAAGGCGCGATGTATGGCAAGCCGATGATCTCCAGCGAGATCGGCACAGGCACCAGCTACATCAATATCCACAACGAGACCGGGCTGGTAGTGCCGCCAAGTAATCCACAGGCGTTTCGTGAGGCGATGCGCACCTTGTGGGAAAATCCGGCGCTGGCGGCGCAGATGGGGGTGAAAGCGCAGGCGCGTTATCGGCAGTTGTTCACCGCTGACGAGATGGGGCGCAAGTGGGCGGCTCTATATGAAGAGCTGTTGGCCGAGAAATCGTTGGCTTACGCGTGACCTGGCTGGTTGTCGTGTTGTTCATGGCGCTATGGCCCCTGTAGGAGCTGTGTCGTGGAACGAGACAGCTCCTACAGATCAAGAACCAACGGCTGTGATCCCTGCGCCGGCACCGCACAACAGATCAACACTTGCCCCTCATCGGGAACCTCCGCTGGAGGCTGTGGATAATTCACCTGGCCGCTGACCAGACGCGTCTTGCAGGTGCCGCATGAACCGCCTCGGCAACTGAATTCCGGACGTAAGCCACGGCTCTCCGCCAACTCCAGCAAACTACCACCGTCTGGCTGCCAGCGGGCCTCCTTGGCTGATCGCTGAAACACCACCGGCACCGAGGTAGTCGCCGCCGGTGGTTGTTCGATCACCACGGCATCAGGGTCGGGCTGGCGTTGCAGAGTCGATGGGCCAAAGGTTTCAGCGTGAACCCTTGAGTCGCGAATATCCAGTTCCCGCAGACTGTCGTACAGGCCTTGGGTGAAGCTGCCAGGACCGCAGAGGACAAAATCCAGCTGATCGTAGTCATCCACCTCAAGGACGGTATTGAGCAGCGCGGTATCGATCCGTCCGCTCAGATCAAAGTCCTCGCCCTCCAGTAACCCCTCTTCGGGTTGGCTAAGCAGGCGCAGCACCCGCACCGCGTCTCCCGCAGCCTCGATAAGTTGATCCAGCTCTGCGCGAAATGGCTGATCGTCGAGGGTGCGTGAACTCTGGAACAACCACGTAGGACGAATGCGTCGGGTGCGCAGCCCTTGATACACCACCTCGCGCAACATCGAGAGCAATGGGGTGATGCCAACGCCTGCCGCCAGCAACACCAAAGGCCGCCGTTCGTGGGGCGCCACGGTGAAATGCCCCTGGGGTGCACGAGCTTCCAGCACATCACCGACCTTGAGCTGATCGTGCAGGAACGAAGACACCAGACCCTCGCGCTTCACGCTGATGCGGAAAAAGTCGTCGGAGGGTGCGCTCGACAGACTGTAGGTGCGAATGTGGTTTTCACCACCGAAATTAAATCGCAGCGGCAGATGCTGACCGGCCAGGAACACCGGCAATCCCGCATCATCTGCGGGCTCGAAATAAATCGAGCGGATGTTACGGCTTTGCGCTTCGATGCGTACCACCCGCAACAGTCGCCAGCGATCGCCGAACGCCTGGGCCTGCAACCGCGCAGCCGCCTGCTCCCAGGTACCTGTCATCAGGCTGTTGGGCGAAACGCCGTCGAAGCGCCAGCGCAGAGCCAGGGCTGCGGGCCGCCGCACCACGCGCTCTACCTCGAAGGTCCACAGTCGTTCAGCCCCTTGAAAAGCCTCGACCTGGGGGCCTCCGAAGATAATTTCAGTGCGCCCAGTAAGATGCAGCAGATCGCCGGAACTGAAATCGATGAACAACAGGCCTGCCCGGGGATTAACCAGCAGATTGCCCAAGGTGTTGAAGTGCAAATTCCCGGCGAAGTCCGGAATCGTCAGGCGATTGCCCTGGATCTGTACAAACCCGGCTTGGCCGCCACGATGCGAGACGTCCACCGCGCGCTCGCCGTCGATGTCTACATAACTGGCCACGAAGAAGGTGTCGGCGACGGCAATCATCGCCTGGGCCGCGTCATCCAACGCGTCGAGGTGCTCAGCGATGCGCAGCGAAGGGTCGGCCAGCGGCACTGAGTGGAACTGACGCAACTGAATGTATTGCGGGCAGTTGCCGAAGGACTGGTCCACCGTGACGTCAAAGCCCTTGGCCGTCAGGTTGCCGACATGGCCATTAAGGCGATTCCGGCGCCGGGTGTGCAGCTCGATGCCCAGGAGGCCGAGCGCTGCGCTTTCGGTCAATTGAGCAGGGTCGTCGGCACTTGGCAGGCTGTCGAAATGCAATACGCCGGGTTGCGCAGACTGGGCGAATCCAGGCGGTCCTTCAAGCACGCTGGCCCACGGGTCGCCGTTGGCATCCACCGCGCCGTACAGCATGAACGGCAGTTGCTGATAGAACTGGCGATGCTGGTCCGGCATCTCGCGGCGAATCACCCTACGCCCGAATGCCTCCATGCGCTCGGCTACTCCGACCTGCTCTTGCAACTGTCTTTCGCCGACGTGCCACGGTGAACGGTCCATAACGGCGTCTCCCCTGCATCAGGCAGTGGTTTGCAGGCCGGCGACGGTGCGCGGCATCGGCACAAACCCTGGCAAGGCTTCAACACGGGCGAGCCAAGCGCGCACGTTGGCGTAATCCTCGAGTGACACATTGCCTTCAGGCGCATGGGCAATGTAGCTGTAGGCAGAGACGTCGGCAATCGTCGGCTCGTTGCCCGCCAGCCAAGTCGTATCAGCCAGTTCGTGATCCATTATTTTGAGCAGATCGTGGGCGCGAGTGATGGCTTCTTCCGCGTTGTAGGGCGCACCGAACACAGTGATCAATCGGGCACGAGCCGGACCGAAAGCAATCTGCCCTGCAGCAACCGAGAGCCAGCGCTGAACCTTGGCGGCTCCTGCAGGATCCGTGGGCAACCAGCGCCCGTTACCGTATTTCTGCGCCAGATAAACCAGGATCGCATTGGAGTCGGTGAGAATCACCCCCTGATCATCCAGTGCCGGTACTTGCCCGAACGCGTTGATCGCCAGGTATTCAGGCTGCTTGTGGGCACCTTTGGCCAAGTCGACGAATATCAGCTCGGCGGGCAATTGCAGCAGGGACAGCATCAGCTCAACGCGGTGCGCATGGCCGGACCGCGGGAAGTTGTAGAGTTTGATCGGTTGCATGGTGAACTCCGCTGTTGGGGCGCGGATCAGGAGCTCAGCGCCGAGGAAAGCCATCCTCCGCCAATCAGCAGACCAATAGAATCACCAGTATTTGCAATCAAATATTTCACCCAGTGGAATAATTCAGCGGCGCAGGGACGGATGTTCTCGCAGTTCATTGACCGCAAAATCCACGAAACCGCGAATTCTCGCGGGTGCTTTACGACCGCCTTGATAGACCACATGGATGGGTAACGGTGGCAGTTCAAACTCAGCGAGGACAATTTCCAGCTCGCCGGCCTCCACCTGATTGGCCACTTGGTAGGAAAGCACTCGGGTGAGGCCCAGCCCCAGGCAAGCCGCGCTGATTGTCGCCTGATTAGCCGTCACCATCAGCCGTGGTTCCAGGCGCACACTCAACGGAATCCCGGCGTCGAGAAACGGCCAGTTGCGCTGCTGCCCCGTCGCTGAGGTCGCAATGACCGGCACTTGCGCAAGATCCTGCGGGTGCACCGGCCGGCCGTGAGCCTGGAG
The DNA here is from genome assembly GCF_023072615.1 of Pseudomonas violetae. Classification (GTDB taxonomy): domain Bacteria; phylum Pseudomonadota; class Gammaproteobacteria; order Pseudomonadales; family Pseudomonadaceae; genus Aquipseudomonas; species Aquipseudomonas violetae. The sequence goes on along the minus strand of NZ_JAKNRW010000004.1, from coordinate 135,360 downwards.
AAAAGACGGCGACGCGCAAATGACCCGGCGAACCTCGCCGACTCGAATCGCATGCTGATTACTGTCAGCCAACTCGCCGATGCGCACCGCCACATCGACCCCCTCCTCGACCATGCTGACGATTCGATCCACCAGCAACGCATTGATGCTCACGTCAGGAAACCGCGTCAGGTAACTCACCATGATCGGAGTGACAAAAAGATCGCCAAACAGAACAGGAGCCGTAACCGTCAATTGCCCACGGGGCTGGGCATGACTGCCGGCTGCCGAATCCTCGGCTTCCTGCACCTCGCCAAGAATTCTCCGACAGTCCTCCAGATAACGCTGGCCCGCTTCACTGAGGTGAACACTGCGGGTAGTGCGCGTGAGCAGCTGCGCGCCGATGCGTTTTTCCAACGCGGCGACTGCGCGAGTGACGCTGGCTGCGGACATGCCCAAATGCCGTGCCGCCGCCGAGAAGCCCTGGGCTTGGGCGACGGCGGCGAATACCTGCATTTCCTGGAAACGGTCCATGGACGGTTTGCTCTTATCAAAAGCAAAAGATCGCAGCCTTCGGCAGCTCCCACAAGAGCTCGATGGATGCGATCTTAGGTACTAACCGGGCTGTGGATAACTTATTCCACAGTTACCGACTTCGCGAGGTTGCGCGGCTGGTCGACGTCGGTGCCCTTGAGCACGGCGACGTAGTACGACAATAGCTGCAGCGGGATGGTGTAGAGAATCGGCGACAGGATGTCGTGGATGTGCGGCATGTGCACGACGTGGGTGCCTTCACCGTTGGTCATGCCTGCTTTTTCGTCAGCGAAGACGATCAGCTCGCCACCGCGGGCGCGCACTTCCTGGAGATTGGATTTGAGCTTTTCCAACAGTTCGTTGTTCGGCGCCACGGTAACCACCGGCATATCGTTATCCACAAGCGCCAGCGGACCGTGCTTGAGCTCGCCCGCCGGGTAGGCTTCGGCGTGGATGTAGGAAATTTCCTTGAGCTTGAGCGCACCTTCCATGGCTACCGGGAACTGCGCACCGCGGCCCAGGAACAAGGTGTGATTCTTCTCGGCGAACAGCTCGGCGATTTTCTCGACGGTGCTGTCCATGGCCAGCGCTTCACCCAGGCGGGCAGGCAGACGACGCAACTCTTCGACCAGGGTGGCTTCGACGCCTTCGGCCAACGTGCCGCGAACCTGGCCGAGGGACAGGGTCAGCAACAGCAGGCCGACCAGTTGAGTGGTGAACGCCTTGGTGGAAGCCACGCCGATTTCACGACCGGCCTGGGTCAGCAGGGTCAGGTCGGACTCACGCACCAGCGAGCTGATGCCAACGTTGCAGATCGCCAGGCTGGCCAGGAAGCCCAGCTCCTTGGCATTACGCAGCGCCGCCAAGGTGTCGGCGGTTTCGCCGGACTGGGAGATGGTCACGAACAGGGTGTCGGGCTGGACCACCACTTTGCGATAGCGGAACTCACTGGCGACTTCGACCTGGCACGGGATGCCAGCCAGTTCTTCCAACCAGTAACGGGCAACCATCCCCGCGTGGTAGCTGGTGCCGCAGGCGACGATCTGAACGTTGCGCACCTTGGCGAACAACTCGGCAGCCTGTGGACCGAACGCCTGCACCAGCACCTGGTTCTGGCTCAGGCGACCTTCGAGGGTGCGTTGCACGACCGCTGGCTGCTCATGGATTTCCTTGAGCATGAAGTGGCGGAACTCGCCTTTGTCGGCGGCTTCGGCACCATCGCGGTACTGCACCGATTCACGCTCGACGCTCTGGCCGTTAACGTCCCAGATCTGCACGCTTTCGCGGCGAATCTCGGCGATATCGCCCTCTTCCAGGTACATGAAGCGGTCAGTGACCTGACGCAAGGCCAATTGGTCCGAAGCCAGGAAGTTTTCACCCATGCCGAGGCCAATCACCAGCGGGCTGCCACTCCGCGCGGCAACCAGGCGATCCGGTTGATCAGCGCTGATGACGGCCAGGCCATAGGCACCGTGCAACTCTTTGACGGTAGCCTTGAGTGCCACGGTCAAATCAGCCAAGTCCTTGAGCTTGTGGTTCAGCAAGTGGGCGATGACTTCGGTGTCAGTGTCCGAAGTGAACACGTAACCCAAGGCTTTTAGTTGGTCGCGCAGGGCTTCGTGGTTTTCGATGATGCCGTTGTGCACCACCGCCAGGTCGCCGGAGAAATGCGGGTGAGCATTGCGTTCGCACGGCGCGCCATGGGTGGCCCAGCGGGTGTGGGCAATGCCCAGACGCCCCAACAGTGGCTCTTCGGTCAGGGCCAGCTCCAGCTCGCTGACTTTGCCCGGGCGGCGCATGCGCTCCAGCTTATCGTCGTTGGTATAGAGCGCCACACCGGCGCTGTCATACCCGCGGTATTCAAGACGCTTGAGGCCTTCTAGCAGGATTGGGGTGATGTTACGTTCTGCGACTGCGCCGACAATTCCACACATGCTATTTCTCCTGACTGACAGCTGCGCAGATCAGGGTGATCCCGCGCGCCTGAATCTGATCCCGTGCCTCGAGCGACAGGCGATCATCGGTAATAAGGGTATGGACGCTGCTCCAGGGCAGCTCCAGGTTGGGAATCTTGCGACCTATCTTGTCGGCCTCGACCATCACCACCACTTCCCGGGCGACTTCAGCCATGACGCGGCTCAGCCCCAGCAGTTCGTTGAAGGTGGTGGTACCGCGAACCAAATCGATGCCATCGGCACCGATGAACAGCTGGTCGAAATCGTAAGAGCGTAGTACCTGCTCCGCGACTTGGCCCTGGAAGGATTCGGAATGCGGGTCCCAGGTACCACCGGTCATCAGCAGCACCGGCTCATGCTCCAGTTCGCTCAACGCGTTGGCGACATTCAAGGAATTGGTCATGACCACCAGACCCGGTTGTTGCCCGAGTTCAGGAATCATCGACGCCGTGGTGCTGCCACTGTCGATGATGATGCGCGCGTGCTCGCGGATGCGTAACACGGCAGCCCGGGCAATCGCCTGCTTGTATTTGGAGACCGGCTGACCGATATCGGCCACCAGCTCCTGGGGCATGGTGATTGCGCCACCGTAACGGCGTAGCAGCAGGCCATGACTTTCAAGGGCGGCAAGATCCTTGCGGATCGTAACTTCCGAGGTTTCGAAGCGCTTGGCCAACTCGTCCACACTGACTTCGCCCTGCTCATTGAGCAAGGCGAGGATATTGTGGCGACGCTGAGGTGTATTGCGTTTCGACATGAGCTGGTAAGTTTCGATTCGAAAGATAACGGAAGCAATCAAAACCTATCAGCGAAACTTCGTCAAGCGGGAGGCGATAAAAAGATGAAGACCTTGTAGGAGCGAGCTCGCGATGGACTTGAGAGCGCCGTTAGCTGTCTGGCTTCCCGCGTTATCGTTATCGTGCATCGCGAGCTCGCTCCTACAGCAGTCGGGCTGTGGATAACTTACGGCTTTTTGATTTTCTCCGGGCGCTTCCAACCGTCGATGTTCTTCTGGCGTGCACGACCCACAGCCAACTGTGCTTTATCCACATTCTGTGTGATGGTCGAACCCGCTGCGGTGGTTGCACCGCTGGAGATATCCACAGGCGCAACCAACGAATTGTTGGAACCGATGAACACGTCCTCGCCCAACACGGTTTTCCACTTGTTGGCGCCATCGTAGTTGCAGGTGATGGTGCCGGCACCGATGTTGGTGCGCGCGCCAATTTCGGCATCTCCCAGATAACTCAAATGACCTGCCTTGGCACCTTCGCCCAAGTGAGCGTTTTTTAGCTCGACGAAGTTACCCACATGCGCACGCGCCTCAAGCACGCTGCCTGGACGCAAACGAGCGAATGGGCCGGCGTCGCTGCCCTCGCCCATGATCGCACCATCGATATGGCTATTGGCTTTGATCACCACACCCTTGCGCAGGGTACTGTCCTTGATCACACAGTTTGGACCGATCACCACGTCGTCTTCGATAACAACTTTGCCTTCAAGAATCACGTTGATGTCGATCAGCACGTCGCGGCCAACCGTGACTTCGCCACGAACATCAAACCGCGCGGGGTCGCGCAGTGTTACGCCCTGGGCCATCAGGCGCAGGCCCGCACGCAACTGATAGTGACGCTCCAGCTCGGAGAGCTGCTTGCGATCGTTGGCGCCCTGCACTTCCATGGCGTCATGCGCTTGCTCGGTAGCTACCACTAGTCCATCGCTCACCGCCATGGCAATCACGTCGGTCAGGTAATACTCGCCTTGGGCATTGTTGTTGGAGAGCCGGCTCATCCAACTGCTCAGCTGTGCAAAAGGCATGGCCAAAATGCCGGTATTGCCTTCGGTGATGGCGCGCTGAGTTTCGTTGGCGTCCTTCTGCTCGACGATGGCGGTGACCTTCCCCTCGGCATCACGCACGATGCGGCCATAACCGGTCGGGTCGTCCAGCTCAACGGTCAGCAAGCCCAACTGCTGTGGGGCTACTTTCTTCAGCAGGCGCTGCAGGGTTTCAACTTCGATCAAGGGCACGTCGCCGTAGAGGATCAGCACGGTGGCGGACTCGATGAACGGCACCGCTTGGGCAACGGCGTGGCCGGTACCGAGCTGTTTGTCCTGCAGGACAAAATTCAGGTCATCCGCCGCCAGCCGCTCACGTACGGCATCGGCGCCGTGGCCAATAACCACGTGAATGCGGTGTGGATCAAGTTGGCGCGCCGTGTGGATAACATGCCCGAGCATGGAATTGCCGGCGATCGGGTGCAGCACTTTCGGCAATGCCGAGCGCATGCGTGTGCCTTGGCCTGCAGCGAGGATAACAATTTCTAGAGACATGACTGGCTACCAATCCTGGGTGGTCAGCGGCTGCGACCAGGTGATGAATATCGGAAAAGAAAAAAGGGTAGCCGAGGCTACCCTTTTTAATCAATCGCACAAAAAGTTGCAGGCCTGTTAGTGGCCAAACTTTTTGCGGATCTGCTGGACGGTGCGCAGCTGAGCTGCAGCCTCGGCCAGACGTGCAGCGGCAGAACCGTAATCGAATTCAGCGCCACGTTCATGCAGGGCCTTCTCGGCAGCCTTGACGGCTTCCTGAGCGGAGGCTTCATCCAGGTCGGCAGCACGTTGCACAGTGTCGGCAAGAACCTTGACCATGTTCGGCTGAACCTCGAGGAAACCACCGGAGATGTAAAACACCTCGGCTTCCCCGCCTTGCTTGATCAGGCGGATTGGACCCGGCTTGAGATTAGTGATCAGCGGCGCGTGACCCAGGGCGATACCAAGATCACCCAGTGCACCGTGCGCAATCACCATCTCGACCAGGCCGGAAAAGATTTCCCCTTCCGCGCTGACGATATCGCAATGGACTGTCATAGCCATCTGATTGCCTCAACCTAAATTAGCGCCCGTTACCGGGCGCCGGGATTACAGTTTCTTGGCTTTCTCGATCGCTTCTTCGATGCCGCCGACCATGTAGAACGCTTGTTCTGGCAGGTGGTCGTAGTCACCGTTGAGGATGCCTTTGAAGCCAGCAATGGTGTCTTTCAGGGAAACGTATTTACCCGAGGCACCGGTGAAGACTTCAGCCACGAAGAACGGCTGCGACAAGAAACGCTGGATCTTACGAGCACGGTTTACCAACTGCTTGTCGGTTTCCGACAGCTCGTCCATACCCAGGATCGCAATGATGTCCTTCAGTTCTTTGTAACGCTGCAGAACATACTGAACGCCGCGAGCGGTGTCGTAGTGGTCCTGGCCGATCACGTTCGGATCCAGCTGGCGCGAAGTCGAGTCGAGTGGATCGACCGCTGGGTAGATACCCAGGGAAGCGATGTCACGGGACAGAACGACGGTTGCGTCCAAGTGGGCGAAGGTGGTCGCTGGCGACGGGTCAGTCAAGTCATCCGCAGGTACGTATACCGCTTGGATCGAGGTGATCGAACCGTTTTTGGTCGAAGTGATACGCTCTTGCAGAGTACCCATCTCTTCGGCCAGGGTCGGCTGGTAACCTACTGCGGAAGGCATACGGCCCAGCAGTGCGGATACTTCAGTACCGGCCAGGGTGTAACGATAGATGTTGTCGACGAACAGCAGAACGTCGTTACCTTCGTCACGGAACTTCTCGGCCATGGTCAGGCCGGTCAGTGCTACGCGCAGACGGTTACCCGGCGGCTCGTTCATCTGACCGTAAACCAGTGCCACTTTGTCCAGAACGTTGGAATCCTTCATCTCGTGGTAGAAGTCGTTACCCTCACGAGTACGCTCACCCACACCGGCGAACACGGAATAACCGCTGTGCTCGATGGCGATGTTACGGATCAGTTCCATCATGTTTACGGTTTTGCCTACACCGGCACCACCGAACAGACCAACTTTACCACCCTTGGCGAACGGGCAAACCAGGTCGATAACCTTGATGCCGGTTTCCAGCAGGTCGTTGCCGCCAGCTTGTTCAGCGAAGGTTGGCGCAGGACGGTGAATGCCCCAGCGCTCTTCGGTGTCAATCGGGCCAGCTTCGTCGATCGGGTTGCCCAGAACGTCCATGATCCGGCCCAGGGTCGCTTTACCGACTGGTACGGAGATGGCTGCACCGGAGTCAGTGACTTCCAGACCGCGCTTCAAGCCCTCGGTGGAACCCATCGCAATGGTACGTACCACGCCGTCGCCCAGCTGCTGCTGAACTTCCAGGGTGGTGCCTGCATCGCTTTGTACTTTCAAAGCGTTGTAGATGCTCGGTACGCTGTCGCGTGGAAATTCCACGTCGATAACGGCGCCGATGATTTGAACGATACGTCCGCTACTCATAGCTGGATCCTCTGAATATTTGAACCGTTAAACCGCGGCAGCGCCGCCGACGATTTCCGAGATCTCTTGGGTGATCGCAGCCTGACGCGCCTTGTTGTAGACCAGCTGCAAATCGCTGATCAAATCACCGGCGTTGTCGGTAGCGTTCTTCATCGCGATCATCCGCGCAGCTTGTTCAGCCGCGTTGTTCTCGACCACCGCCTGGTAGACCTGCGACTCCACGTAACGGACCATCAAGCCGTCAAGCAGCTCTTTGGCGTCCGGTTCGTACAGATAATCCCAGTGGTGCTTGAGCTCCTGTTCCGGCGTTGCCACCAGTGGAATCAACTGCTCCACGGTAGGCTGTTGCGTCATGGTGTTGATGAACTTGTTGGACACCACGGACAGGCGGTCAATACGGCCGTCCAGGTAGGCATCCAGCATCACCTTGACGCTGCCGATCAGGTCATTGATCGACGGCTCTTCACCCAGGTGGCTGATAGCTGCTACGACGTTACCGCCGAAGTTGCGGAAGAAAGCCGCACCCTTGCTACCAACTACACACAGATCGATCTCGACGCCGTTTTCGCGGTTTACCGCCATGTCCTTGACCAGAGCCTTGAACAGGTTGGTGTTCAAGCCACCACACAGACCACGGTCACTGCTCACCACAACATAACCAACACGCTTTATTTCACGGTCGATCATGAATGGGTGGCGATATTCCGGGTTGGCGTTGGCCAGATGGCCAATAACCTGGCGGATGCGCTCCGCGTAAGGACGGCTAGCAGCCATGCGCATTTGTGCCTTGCGCATTTTACTGACCGCCACTTTTTCCATGGCGCTGGTAATCTTTTGCGTGCTTTTGATGCTCGCAATCTTACTGCGAATCTCTTTTGCGCCTGCCATGTAACACCTATCAGGTTAGCAAGCGGGAGCCTCGCGGCTCCCGCTGCGGCTTACCAGGTTTGGGTGGCCTTGAACTTCTCGATACCGGCTTTCATGCCAGCGTCGATTTCGTCATTGAAGTCACCCTTCACGTTGATCTTCGCCATCAAATCGGCGTGATCGCGGTTGAAGAAAGCAATCAGCGCTTGTTCGAAGCTGCCGACCTTGGTGATTTCAACGTCAGTCAGGAACCCACGCTCAGCGGCATACAGCGACAGCGCCATGTCAGCGATCGACATTGGTGCGTATTGCTTCTGCTTCATCAGCTCGGTAACGCGCTGACCATGCTCAAGTTGCTTACGGGTCGCTTCGTCCAGGTCAGAAGCGAACTGAGCGAATGCCGCCAGTTCACGGTACTGAGCCAGAGCGGTACGGATACCACCGGAGAGCTTCTTGATGATCTTGGTCTGAGCGGCACCACCCACACGGGATACCGAAACACCGGCGTTCACAGCAGGACGGATCCCGGAGTTGAACATGGCCGATTCCAGGAAGATCTGACCGTCAGTGATGGAAATCACGTTGGTCGGAACGAACGCGGAAACGTCGCCAGCCTGGGTTTCGATGATCGGCAGTGCGGTCAGGGAACCGGTTTTGCCGGTCACTGCGCCGTTGGTGAACTTCTCTACGTATTCTTCCGAAACGCGGGATGCGCGCTCCAGCAGACGGGAGTGGAGATAGAACACGTCGCCTGGGTAAGCTTCACGGCCTGGTGGACGGCGCAGCAGCAGGGAAATCTGGCGATAAGCAACTGCTTGCTTGGACAGATCGTCATAAACGATCAGCGCGTCTTCACCGCGGTCGCGGAAGAATTCACCCATGGTGCAACCGGAGTACGGAGCCAGGAACTGCAGTGCTGCAGATTCCGAAGCGCTCGCGGCGACGACGATGGTGTTAGCCAGCGCGCCGTTTTCTTCCAGCTTGCGAACCACGTTGGCGATGGTCGATTGCTTCTGACCAATCGCTACGTAGACGCAGAAAATACCGCTGTTTTTCTGGTTGATGATCGCGTCGATCGCCAGAGCGGTTTTACCGATCTGACGGTCACCGATGATCAGCTCACGCTGGCCACGGCCGACAGGGATCATGGCATCGACAGCCTTGTAGCCAGTCTGTACAGGCTGGTCTACCGACTTACGCCAGATCACGCCTGGAGCAACTTTCTCGACCGCATCGGTCTCGGTGTTGTTCAGCGGACCTTTGCCGTCAACTGGGTTACCCAGTGCGTCGACTACGCGACCCAGCAGTTCCTTACCAACCGGAACTTCGAGGATGCGGCCGGTGCACTTGGCGCTCATGCCTTCAGCCAGAGACTGGTAGGAGCCCAAAACTACGGCACCTACGGAGTCTTGCTCCAGGTTGAGAGCCATACCGAAGACGCCGCCCGGAAACTCGATCATCTCGCCGTACATGACGTCGGCCAGACCGTGAATCCGCACGATACCGTCAGATACGCTGACGACAGTGCCTTCGTTACGGGCTTGGGAGGTCACATCGAGTTTGTCGATGCGGCCCTTGATAATTTCACTTATTTCGGAAGGATTGAGTTGCTGCATTGCTCTGCTGCCCCTTCAAACTCAAGATTTCAATGCTTCGGCAAGATTCGCGAGTTTGCCGCGAATCGAGCCATCGATTACCAGGTCGCCGGCGCGAATGATGACACCACCAATAAGGGCGGCATCCTCCGCAACTTGCAGGCGCACTTCCCGGTTGAGTCGTGCACTGAGAACCTTGGCGAGTTTGTCTTGCTGTTCTTGGTTCAATGCGAAGGCACTGGTGACTTCAACGTCTACCGATTTCTCTTGTTCGGCCTTGTACAGGTCGAACAGAGCGGCGATCTCCGGCAACAGCGGGAGACGGTCGTTTTCGGCAACGACGTGAATGAAGTTCTGCACCTTCACATCAAACTTGTCGCCGCACACGTCAATAAACGTGGCGGCCTTGTCTGCGCTCGTCAGTCGCGGGGCCTTGAGCACGCGCTGCATAGTGTCGTCTTGCGACACTGCTGCAGCCAGGCCGAGCATGGCTGACCAAGAGGCCAGTTGCTGGTGGGCCTGGGCGTGCTCGAAGGCTGCCTTAGCGTAAGGTCGGGCCAACGTGGTCAATTCTGCCATGATCGCCCTCGCTTAAATTTCAGCAGCCAGTTTGTTTACCAGCTCCGCGTGCGCGTTTTGATCGATTGTGGCACCCAGGATCTTCTCGGCGCCGCCGACAGCCAGAGCACCCAGTTGGGCACGCAGCGCGTCTTTGACACTGTTCAGTTCCTGCTCGATCTCGGCCTGAGCCTGAACCTTCACACGGTCAGCGTCGATACGGGCTTTTTCAACAGCCTCTTCAACAATCTGGTTACCGCGTTTCTTGGCTTGCTCAATGATTTCGGCTGCCTGAGCTTTCGCTTCGCGCAGTTGCTGACCCGCTTTATCTTGGGCCAGCTCCAGGTCGCGAGCTGCTCGGGCGGCAGCGTCCAGTCCATCCGCGATCTTCTTCTGACGTTCGTGCAAAGCCGCGATGACCGGAGGCCACACGAACTTCATGCAAAACAGTACAAAAATGAAGAACGCAACGGACTGGCCAATCAGGGTTGCATTAATGTTCACGCCAACACCTCGCTCGTTCGTTGCACATCACACCAATTACTCGAAGGCGAGTAATTAGCCAGCGAGTTGACCAACGAATGGGTTCGCGAAAGTGAAGAACAGAGCGATACCAACACCGATCATGGTTACGGCGTCGAGCAGACCGGCAACGATGAACATTTTAACTTGCAGCATTGGAACCATCTCTGGCTGACGCGCTGCGCCTTCCAGGAATTTGCCACCCAACAGGCCGAAACCAATTGCGGTGCCCAGTGCGCCCAGGCCGATCAACAGTGCAACAGCGATAGCGGTTAGACCAACTACAGTTTCCATCTTTCCTCCCGACTTTTACGTCGTATGGTTTAGGTTTTTTAGATTTTAAAGCGGTAAAACAAATCGTTTCATAGCCCTGTTAGGGCACCCACCCGTTTGACCGGGTGGGACATCAGACCAGTCGAGACTGATCTTAATGGTTCTCTTCGTGCGCCATCGACAGGTAGACGATGGTCAGCATCATGAAGATAAACGCCTGCAGGGTGATGATCAGGATGTGGAACACTGCCCACGCCCACTGCAGAACTACGCCCAGGCCGCTAAGCCAGAGCAGACCGCTGCCGAACATCACAGCAATCAGAATGAAGACCAGCTCGCCGGCGTACATGTTGCCGAACAGACGCAGTGCCAGGGAGATAGGCTTGGCAATCAGCGTCACGAACTCCAGCAGGAAGTTCACCGGAATCAGCAGGGCTTGAACAAAGATGTTCTTGCTGCCGAAAGGGTGCAGGGTCAGTTCGCCGATGAAGCCGCCGATACCCTTGACCTTGATGCTGTAGAAAATGATCAACGCGAACACCGACAGGGCCATGCCCAGGGTAGCGTTCGGGTCAGTGGTGGATACGGCACGGAACGGAATGTGCGCATCGCCAGTGATCAGGATGGCCAGCTGAGGAATCCAGTCGACCGGGATCAGGTCGATGGCGTTCATCAGGAAGACCCAGACGAATATGGTCAGTGCCAGCGGTGCAATCACCGGGCTACGACCATGGAAGCTGTCTTTCACGCTCCCATCGACGAATTCGACCAATACTTCAACGAAGTTCTGCAAAGCACCTGGTTGTCCGGACGTCGCTTTCTTCGCCGCCATGCGAAAAAGAAGAACGAAGATCAGACCCAACGCGACCGACCAGCCGAGAGTATCGACGTGGAAAGCCCAGAAGCCCATTTCCTTGGCTTCTGCTGCGGTGTGGGCAAAACCCCAGCCGCCGTTAGGTAGCTGCCCGAAGGTCAGGTTCTGCAAGTGGTGCTGGATATAGCCCGAAGCGGTTGTTTCTGCCATGGTTGCCTCAAACGCCCTAAGGTCTCGAAAGTCTTGTTCTCATCAGCAGGGGCGCGAACCAGCTGACCAGTTGGGTCAACACGAAGACGCCGAATACAGCTAGCGGCGCCAATGGCTTCACACCTGCAAACGTCAATGCAAAGAGCACTGCCGTCAAAATCAGTTTGCCCGCCTCGCCGGCATAAAATGACCGGACGATGGCTTGAGCTGCTCGGGCGCCGGAAAACCGAAATGCCCTGTGAGCGAAATACACATTGGGCAGCAAGGCTATCAGGCCTCCGCAGAGTCCCGAGTACCCGGCAACGACTCCGTGCCATTGCCAAAGCGCCAAAGCGGCGATCAGCAAAACGACAAACTGAGCCATCAACACCGGAAAAACTGCCAGGCGATGGAACGGCAAGCGGTTTGGCGTGCGGCTCTCCATCGTTTTTGCTCCCCAATGATCGGCTGCCAGAATTCAATAACTTGGCATAATTTGTGCCGACAAAATGCGCGCAGAGTATAGGGGCGGTTCTGCCCCTATTCAACTGTCAGGTAGTGATTTCCGACTGCACGCTACATAAGGAATTGTTTCAGCGAATGTGTGCGAGCACACCCTGGAGCTCATCGAGGGAGTTGTAGCCAATCACCAATTGGCCCTTCCCCTTCTTTCCGTGCCTAATCTGCACCGCAGAGCCCAGGCGCTCGGCCAGGCGCTGCTCGAGCCGGGCGATATCCGGGTCTGGTTTAGCCGGTTCAACAGGCTCCGGTTTGCCATTCAACCACTGGCGAACCAGTGCCTCGGTTTGGCGCACGGTCAGCCCCCGTGCGACAACATGTCGCGCCCCTTCAACCTGCTGATTCTCCGGTAAACCGAGCAACGCACGAGCGTGGCCCATTTCCAGATCCCCATGGGACAGCATGGTCTTGATTACTTCGGGCAACGCGATCAAGCGTAGCAGGTTGGCTACGGTCACGCGGGATTTACCCACCGCCTCTGCTACCTGCTGCTGGGTGAGCTGGAATTCCTGCTGCAAACGCTGCAGGGCCACCGCCTCCTCGACCGGATTCAAGTCTTCGCGCTGAATGTTCTCGATCAACGCCATGGCGATCGCAGTCTCATCCGGAACGTCGCGCACCATTGCCGGGATGGTTTCCTGGCCAGCCTGCTGGCTCGCACGCCAGCGGCGCTCGCCAGCAATGATTTCAAAACGTCCGCCACCGATGGGGCGCACCACGATCGGTTGCATCACGCCCTGGGCCTTGATCGACTGCGCCAGCTCTTCCAGCGCCTGCGGATCCATGTCCCGTCTAGGCTGATACTTACCCCGCTGGATCAGATCCAGCGGCAGGTGCTGCAGCTCGCGCTGATCAGCCTGAACCGCCTGCTCTTCCAGCGAACTGACGGTAGGACCGCTCAGCAGTGCATCCAGTCCACGTCCGAGACCTCGTTTCTTGACGGCCATGGGGATTCCTTAAGTTGCCTGAGCAGCGGCTATACGTGAATTTTTACGTTGGCGGCGAACCATTTCGCCAGCCAAAGCCAGGTAGGCAATGGCGCCCCGCGATGATTTGTCGTACGCCAGCGCTGGCATGCCGTAGCTCGGCGCTTCAGCCAAGCGGATGTTGCGCGGAATGACCGTGTCGTAAAGCTGATCGCCAAAATGTTCCTTGAGCTGTGCCGACACGTCGTTCATCAGGCTCAGTCGCGGGTCATACATGGTCCGCAGCAGGCCTTCGACTTTGAGGTTAGGATTGAGCAGCTCGGCGATGCGCTTGATGTTATCCACAAGGTCGCTCAGGCCTTCGAGTGCGAAGTACTCACACTGCATGGGGATAATTACCCCATCGGCGGCAACCAGTGCATTGAGCGTAAGCATCGACAGCGAAGGAGGGCAGTCGATCAAAATGTAGTCGTAGTTCTCGCGGATCGGCGCCAGCGCGCTGCGCAGACGACTCTCCTTCATCTGCATTTCCAACAACACCACTTCGGCCGCAGTCAGGTCGCGGTTAGCCGGCAGTAGCTGATAACCACCGTGCTCGGAGTAGTGCATGGCCTGGGCCAAGTCACATTCACCGATCAGCAGGTCGTAGACCGAATTTTCCAGGCCGTGCTTATCCACACCGCTACCCATGGTGGCGTTGCCCTGTGGATCAAGGTCGATCAACAGCACCCGACGCTTGGTAGCGACCAGGGATGCTGCGAGGTTGATGCAGGTGGTGGTTTTACCCACACCACCTTTCTGGTTCGCAATCGCGAATACCTTAGCCATTCTTGCTTTTGTTCCCAATCATGCCGTGCGGCGCAGTATCAGCAGATGGCGTTGGCCTTGGCAACCAGGTACGGCCAGGGCGTGTTCGCTATCGAGGTGGAAGTCTGCCGGCAATGCTACCAGCTCATCGGCCGGATGAACGCCCTTCATTGCCAGCCAACGCGTGTCGCTATCGCCAAGGTGGCGAGTCCAGTTGCTGAAATTTTCCATGCTGCTAAACGCCCGGGAGATGATCCCGTTGAATGGCTCGGCAGGCTGGAAAGCTTCGACGCGACTGTGGATAACTTGCAGGTTGTCCAGTTTCAGCTCGAGTTTGACCTGAGTCAGAAACCGGGTTTTCTTGCCATTGCTGTCCAGGCAGGTCACTTGTGACTGTGGATACAGGATGGCCAAAGGTATACCGGGCATGCCACCGCCGCTGCCTACATCGAGCCAGCGACCGTCCTCCACGAAAGACATCACGCTCAAACTGTCGAGCAGGTGACGGGAAACCATTTCATCCGGATCACGGACTGCGGTCAGGTTGTAGGCCTTGTTCCATTTTATCAACAGGGCCAGATAACCCAGCAGCTGTGCGTGCTGGGTGTCGGTCAGTGTGACACCGAGCTGGCGAGCACCTGTGGATAACTCTTCGGCGTGTTGCGAGGTGACCAACGAACTCAAGCGCTTTGCTCCAACTGACGGCCCGCGCCGCGTTTTTTCAAATGAATCATTAGCAGCGAAATGGCTGCCGGAGTAACGCCCGGGATACGCGACGCCTGGCCTAGTGTTTCGGGACGGGTCGCGCCGAGCTTGCTCTGGATCTCCTTGGAGAGACCGGAAATATTCGTGTAATCGATATCCACAGGCAATTTGGTGTCTTCGCTGGCCCGCAAACGAGCGATTTCGTCCTGCTGGCGATCAATGTATCCGGCGTACTTGGTCTTGATTTCGACCTGCTCGGCAACCTGTGGATCTTCTGCGCCCCCACCGGTCACGGCGATCAGACCAGCGTAGTCGATTTCCGGACGGCTCAGCAGGTTGAGCAAATTGTATTCGTGAGTCAGCGGGGTACCGAATTTTTCAGAAATGGCATCGCCCTGCTGAGTGCCCGGGCGCACCCAGGTGCTTTTCAACCGTTGTTCTTCCAGTGCAATGCTGTCGCGCTTGGTGCAGAACGCCGCCCAACGGGCGTCATCGACTAGGCCCAGCTCGCGACCTTTTTCGGTCAGACGCAGGTCCGCATTGTCTTCCCGCAGGATCAGGCGGTACTCCGCACGGGAGGTAAACATCCGGTACGGCTCCTGGGTACCCAGGGTAATCAGGTCGTCGACCAGTACTCCGATGTACGCCTCGTCGCGGCGTGGGCACCAGGCATCTTTGCCCTGCGCACGCAGAGCGGCGTTCGCGCCAGCCAGCAAACCCTGAGCGCCGGCTTCTTCGTAACCGGTGGTGCCGTTGATTTGGCCGGCAAAAAACAGACCGGCGATCACTTTGGTTTCCAGGCTGTACTTCAGGTCGCGGGGATCGAAGTAGTCGTATTCGATCGCATAGCCTGGGCGAACAATGTGCGCATTCTCCATGCCGCGGATCGATTGCACGATCTGCAACTGCACGTCGAACGGCAACGAAGTGGAAATCCCGTTGGGATACAGCTCATTGGTGGTCAAGCCTTCGGGCTCGATGAAGACCTGATGGCTTTCCTTGTCGGCAAAGCGATGGATCTTGTCTTCGATCGACGGGCAATAACGCGGACCAATGCCCTCGATCATCCCTGCATCCGAATACATCGGCGAACGATCAAGGTTGGCGGCAATGATTTCGTGGGTGCGGGCGTTGGTATGGGTAATCCAGCAGCTCACCTGCCGCGGGTGCTGCTCCTTGGAGCCCATGAACGACATGACCGGAATCGGCGTATCGCCGGCTTGCTCGGTCATCAGCGAAAAATCCACCGAACGGCTGTCGATGCGCGGCGGCGTTCCGGTTTTGAGGCGCCCCACCCGCAGCGGCAGCTCGCGTAGACGTTGAGCCAGGGCGATTGAGGGCGGATCACCGGCACGACCGCCGGAAAAATTCTGCATCCCGATGTGGATAAGTCCACCCAGGAAAGTGCCGGTGGTCAACACCACCGAGTCTGCCAGAAAGCGCAGACCCATTTGAGTGATAACACCACGCACCTGATCCTGCTCGACGATCACGTCATCGGCCGCTTGTTGAAATATCCACAGGTTCGGCTGGTTTTCCAGGATTTCGCGGACAGCTGCCTTGTACAGAACCCGGTCTGCTTGAGCGCGAGTTGCACGCACGGCCGGGCCTTTGCGGCTGTTCAACACGCGAAACTGGATTCCGCCTTTGTCGGTAGCCATGGCCATCGCACCGCCGAGGGCGTCGATTTCCTTGACCAGGTGACTTTTGCCAATGCCGCCAATAGCAGGGTTGCAACTCATGGCACCAAGGGTTTCCACGTTATGCGTCAGCAACAGGGTTTTTGCCCCCATACGTGCTGAGGCCAGTGCTGCCTCGGTACCGGCATGACCGCCGCCGATGACGATCACTTCAAAACGGGAAGGGAAATCCACCACGCACCTCGTGCCTGCTTTCAGTTGGGTAATCAGGAATGGTTTGAGCTCAGGTTTCTGGACCTGGTCGACAAGTATAGGGACTTCGCCCTTCCTAAAGAACCCTTTGCACAAAATTTAACCAGCTGTGGAGAAGTCGGGGTTATAGAAATTAAAAAGAGAGAAATTTATTAAATCTTTGTTTTTATGTTTATTTCTACTGAGGCACTTTTCTGTGGATAGATCTCTACAGGCCTTATTCTACAATGTGTACAGCGTTTAAAAACCCTGTGTTCATGTGCCAATAAGGCCCTTGGATAACCGGTTTAAGCCTGTGGATGAAAGGGGTTGTTATCCACAGGGGCGGTTATGTTCATTTTTTGCGCCCTGTTATCAACTGCCCTTAGTGGCAGTTATTCACAGGGCTTAATCCAGAGTTTTTGCGGATTTCCTGGAAATGCAGGCGCAGAAATTTCTCCCGCGAACCTTTTGGTCAGGCTCAGAAATGGAGATCCGCAAATCCTAGGGGAAGAATTTAGCTTCGCAGGCTTCAAGGATCTGGCTGGACGCTCTGACTCCTGGCCCAAGTCGTCGGCAGATGCTCAAGCTCTTGCTGTGAGTCGCCAGAATTGTCGCTTCGGCTTCAGTCCGGCTGGCAAGGGAGTAGCGGCTAGTCTGGACTGGTTGCAACTGAACCTGCCTCGTAGGAAGCTGGAGGATGATGCGCCGCAGGAGATCGTGGCCAAGGCTTGGCAGAGGCACATCACCCGCGAAGATGGCTCCCTCGACATGGGCGCCTATGTATTCTGCACGCTCGATGCACTGCGCACAGCCCTAAGCCGCCGCGATGTCTTTGTTTCACCCAGTTGGCGCTATGCCGACCCGCGTATAGGTCTGCTCGATGGTGCAAAATGGCTGTCGGCACGACCGATCATCTGTCGCTCACAGGGCTTGACCATCGACGCAAAAACGACCTTGGATGCCTTGTCTGCCGAGCTGGATGCGACTTGGCAGGCAGTCGCCACCCGCCTGCCCGACAATCCTGCGATCCAGTTAAGCGAAAACGCGGAGGGAAAAACCGAGCTGTCCCTCGGGGCACTGGACAAGCTGGAGGAACCGAACTCGCTGCTGCAACTGCGTGCTGCCGTGGCCGACCTGATGCCGCGTGTCGATCTGCCGGAAATTTTATTGGAAATCGCTGCCCGTACAGGATTCTCCGAAGCCTTCATTCATGTGTCCGAACGCAATGCACGAGGTGATAACCTGGTGACAAGCCTGTGTGCGGTGCTTTTTTGGGGGGGGCCTGCAACATCGGCCTGGAGCCATTGATCCGCAACGACAACCAAGCGCTGCGCCGTGACCGGCTGTCCTGGGTGAGCCAGAACTATCTCCGTGACGAGACCCTGTCAGCAGCCAATGCCATTTTGGTGGCTGCGCAGAGCCAACTGGAACTGGTTTACTTTCGTGAAAACCAGCGTCTTGGATTGTCTTTAGTCGGGAGACAAAACGTTTGAAGCAGGGCACTTATGAAAGCGATCCATCGAATTATATAATCACTTCCAAAAACATCTTTGGATGGTAGATATAAAAAAATATAACCATAGCGAGCTACGCTGAGTTGATTTGCCCCCCAAAGTATAAGCAATGTAAAAAAAAACCAAAACCTCCCATGCGTAAGGCTGTCCCCTGAAATTCTTCTTGAGATCGAGTAGAAAGCCAAGAAGGCTGCCAGAGATATAAGTGAATATAATGCGGCTATAAGTAATGGGTTACTTGTCACGGCTTTTGGCCTCCAGATACATGGAGCTTACTGTTGCAGTATCGGAAACAACTTCAAATGTTAATGCAGCCTTGGTTGAATTTTCATATCCGCGAACATAATCAGTGCGCACATATCTAAATAAACGCCACGCATCTGGTTTTAATATCAGTCTGCCAACACCGTATGCGGAAAGCCCCAAGTCAACGGATCCATAAGCCATATCCCCTTCAAAGGCTCCTCCGCCCATCATTTTTGCAGCCTCTTGGTAACCCTTCCTAACAGGCCCCTGTATATCTGAGCGACCTTCCCACAAGTTTCGCCCGTTTTCATACGCATTGTTGGCCCCATGAGCCATCAGAGGGGCCCTAGCGAAAAGGCACAGCGTACCGGCTGATCCGTAGCATATCCCAGCACCTGCTGCGAATTGAAGGGCTCCGGCGATTGCTCCCACGCCTTTTTGAGCCACCTCTAGTGACTGGCTCAGCAGGCTGTTCTGTTCGTTCCTGAGGTCATTTAGACCCTGCTCAGGGCTTTTTTTACCCTGCTCGACATCATTAACAATGCTTCTCGCGTAATAAGCAACTTCGCGGTTGAATTGCAAGCGCAGCGTGCCGTCTCTGATGTGTCTAGCCCCTAATGTGCTGGCTTGACTTCCAAGTTTTCTAGCGGCGTCACTGACCATCCATTAGTCACAGCTACCAGGCATGCAACTTTCGCTTGTTGGTTTCATTCGTTATTTCCCCACGTACTATATCCGCTGGTGCCAGCAGAGTGGTGGGTCCAAGTGATATCTCGGTAACGGATGGCGACATGTTCTTGCGGTTCGGCGTCGTGCTGCAAAATAGCGTGAGGCATTTCGAGTGCCAGGTCAGCAATAATTCCACCATTGATCGAGATAGAATAGAATTTCTCCTGCATGCCAAAGGAAGACACGCGGAAAAAACTGATGGTGCAGTTTATTTCTTCTCTACTTGAGAGCGCTTGAGCCAGGAGCGGCGAGGATTTATCAACGTTTTTGGTTATGATAACTGGATGATGTGTTGGTTTATTAATATTTCCGACATTGGCCATATTGTGGCTGTAAGACAGCACCATGATTTCGTCGGTACGCGCTGTCTGACACTTGTTTCCAATAGAGTCTTGGGTTGAACAACCCGCTGAAATCAGTCCTTGAGCCTTGCCGGTGATCGTCATGTAACCGTGGTTAGCCATACGTGACACTCCTTTTAGTCAGCCGGACATCGTATTACAAGGGTTTCAGGCAGGATGTAGGGCATTTCTGAAAAGACATACGAAATATGTCGCGATTAGGTCCGGCGACTCGGTAAAAGACCTGGACAGGTAAGTCTGCGGGCAGGTAGCGAAACCAGAATATCCGAGCTTAAGTGCACTTTCTGTTCCGCTGCTCCCCCGTTGACCGAAGCCGAGATGTGCAATTGTTCTATTGAGCCGGTTGCCTGGTAAGGGGGCACTGAGCGGCGGTGGCAGGCTTACGTTGGTTTTTGGTTCCATTGCTCCCCAATCCCCTAATAGGATGTCGGCTGACTAAAAGGAGTTTAAGTATGGCTTTTGAGGCATGATTATAAAGGAGATATGGCGTATGGAGTCATTGACCTGATTTTGTCTGCTGGTGGTATGATGCGGCCAATACGCAAGACTGATTCGGTACAACTTTTCAGGCGAGATCCTATAAATTACGAGTCGGCATATCAACAAACCGGTAAGTTGGCTTTTTTTTTCGAAGCCTTAGTCGATTCAATTACAATTAATTCTATGATGTCCGAAAATAGACCTAACATAGAAAACAAATGACACCATGAATGGCGGCTTTGACTACCACGTATTACGTAATCTTGGAACATAAAAACGCAATCCAAGGATGACGAGAATAAGAAGCACAACCCCGCTTACGATCCAGTAAGGCACCCCTTCCAGCGGGATTATTTCTGTTATGGCCCACATAACAAACAGTGTGCAGCCCATAGAGCAGCCGATCACAATCAACCCCAAGCTTACTAGATATCTGATCGTATACATGTTTTACAAAATTTCTTGTCTCTAGGTGTATAAACCAAATATACCCTAATTTCATGGAGTAAATGCAACGTTCGGGTAAGAGTCCTAGAGCGCTCTATCGTTAAAATCTAAGCTCTTACGCCAATAAACCCAAGCGGACAGAAAATCGATGCGTCGGTTCTCAAGAACATACACTCACATCTAATCGATCCCGCCCCACTTGGCCCCAACGCGATCGATATGGGGCAGGACAGTTACTTTTTCAAGCGAAGGTACTTTAGCCTCTAAATATCGTCTGGATTTCGCAGTGGTGGCCCAAACTTCGGGATGCGAAAGAGTACCGCCCCAGCATATTGTAGCGCACGAATCAGCGGCAATATCCGAGCCAGATCTTAGTCCAGCACCGGGTAGCCGTGCTGTTTTAACCGTTCCACGGCTGCCGCCATGTAGAGAGTGTTCCACAGCATAAAGTTGTTCGCCATCAAACATATGGCATCGGCTTGATACTCCTGGCGTTCGCAGTACGTTTGCGAAGCTCACCGCGTAGTGGGAGGAACGCTTTAACGAAATCTTATGGAACTGTACCCGTAACGTTCCTTCCACGAAGCGAGCCGAATTCAAACCGGTAAATAATTTTTCAAAAAAGAGGCTGTGGATAAGTTATCCACAACTTTTTTTATTTGCCGATACAGAAGCTGGAAAAGATGCGCCCCAAAAGGTCATCAGAGCTGAACGCACCGGTAATTTCACCCAAGGAATGCTGCGCCTGGCGCAAATCCTCGGCCAGCAACTCCCCAGCGCCTGCCAGGGTCAGTTGCGCCCGGCCGTGCTCGAGGGATGCGCTGGCATGGCGCAATGCCTCAAGGTGGCGACGACGGGCACTGAAGCTGCTTTCCGACGTTTGCTCGTAGCCCATGCAAGCTTTCAGGTGATCGCGCAACAGTTCCAGGCCATCGCCGGCCGATTTGGCACTCAAGCTGATGGTGACGTGGCCATCCTCGCTGACTTCCAGCGCAATGGCTTCGCCCGTCAGGTCGGCCTTGTTGCGGATCAACGTGACTTTCGCCGGGTCCGGACGCACTTCGAGAAATTCCGGCCACAATGCAAACGGGTCCAGGGCTTCCGGTGCGGTGGCATCGACTACCAGCAACACCCGATCCGCCTCGCCGATCGCCTTCAAGGCCCTTTCCACGCCGATTTTTTCCACATGGTCATCGGTATCCCGCAGACCGGCGGTATCGACCACGTGCAGCGGCATCCCATCGATGTGGATATGTTCGCGAAGAATGTCCCGGGTCGTGCCGGCTATTTCGGTAACGATCGCAGCTTCGCGACCGGCCAGGGCATTGAGCAGGCTGGATTTGCCGGCATTGGGTCGACCGGCAATCACCACTGTCATGCCATCGCGTAGCAGGGCACCCTGCCCGGCTTCACGCATGACGGTGGATAATTGCTCTCGCACTTTGTCGAGCATGCTCAGGACATGGCCATCGGCGAGGAAGTCGATTTCCTCCTCCGGGAAGTCGATGGCGGCCTCCACGTAGATCCGCAGGCCAATCAACTGCTCGGTCAGGTTATGCACACGCTGGGAAAATGCTCCCTGCAGGGAACGCAGGGCATTTCTCGCAGCCTGTGCAGAACTCGCCTCGATCAGGTCGGCGATGGCTTCGGCCTGGGCCAGGTCGAGTTTGTCATTGAGAAATGCCCGCTCGCTGAATTCACCCGGGCGCGCCAGACGGCAGCCCAATTCCAGGCAGCGCTTGAGCAACATGTCGAGGACCACCGGGCCGCCGTGGCCCTGAAGTTCCAGCACATCTTCGCCTGTGAATGAATTAGGACCTGGGAAATAAAGGGCGAGCCCCTGGTCCAACACTTCCTCGTTGCCGTCTAGGAAAGGCCCGTAATGGGCATATCGAGGTTTCAGTTCGCGGCCGCTGAAGGCCTTGGCTGCAACACTCGCAAGCGGCCCTGAAATGCGCACGATGCCCACGCCACCGCGACCTTGGGCAGTTGCGACGGCGGCGATGGTTTCACGAGGAACGCTCATAAACCGATATCCAGACAAAAATGACAGATAGCAAAACGCCCCACTAGGGGGCGTTCTGAGTGATTATCCACAGTGTAAATCAGGCAGCTGCTTTAGTAGCCGCTTCGACTTTACGCGTGATGTACCACTGTTGGGCGATGGACAGGCAGTTGTTGACTACCCAGTACAGCACCAGGCCAGCCGGGAACCACAGGAAGAAGAAGGTGAAGATGATTGGCATCAGCTTCATCACCTTCGCCTGCATCGGATCCGGTGGCGTCGGGTTCAACTGCTGCTGGACGAACATGGTTACGCCCATGACGATCGGCAGAATGAAGAACGGGTCCTTGATCGACAGGTCAGTAATCCACAGCATGAAAGGCGCTTGGCGCATTTCCACGCTTTCCAGCAGAACCCAGTACAGGGAAAGGAAAACCGGCATCTGCACGAGGATTGGCAAGCAACCACCCAGCGGATTGATCTTCTCTTTCTTGTACAGCTCCATCATGGCTTGCGACATTTTCTGCCGGTCGTCGCCATGTTGCTCTTTCAGTGCGGCCAGTTTCGGTGCCACTGCACGCATACGAGCCATGGACTTGTAGCTGGCGGCCGACAGTGGGAAGAAGATCCCCTTGATCAGCATGGTCAGGAAGATAATCGACCAACCCCAGTTACCGACCAACGCGTGGATGTGTTGCAACAGCCAGAAAATCGGCTGGGCAATGAACCACAGAATGCCGTAGTCGACGGTCAGTTCCAGGCCTGGGGACAACTCTTTCAGCACAGCCTGGCTTTTCGGACCCGCGTAGAGAACCGCACTGGTTTCAGCTTTGGCACCTGGCGCGACAGTGATTGCCGGGCCGGTGTAGCCGATGATGTAGTTGCCTTTGCTGTCTTTACGGGTCTGGACGATGTTGTTTTCGCCCTTCGCCGGAATCCAGGCCGTTACGAAGTAATGCTGCAACCAGGCAACCCAACCACCGCTGACGGTTTCCTTCAGCTGGGCCTTGTCCATGTCCTTCATGGACACTTTCTTGTACGGCTCGTTACTTGTCCACAGGGCAGCGCCCAGATAGGTGGCAGTACCGGTCGCCGTAGTCGAGGATGGATCACCACTGGCGTCGCGCTTGAGTTGCGCGAACATCGCGCCAGACCAAGGCTGAGCGCTCTCGTTGTCGATCAGATAGGAAACGGTAACGTCGTACAGGCCACGTTTCACAGTGAAACGCTTGATGTAATTGACGCCGTCCTTGCTGAACTTCAGGTCCACAACCATTTGGTCCTGGCCATCAGCCAACTGATAAACCTTCTTCTCCGAGGAGTAAACCGGACGACCGGTCGGGCTTGCATCCGGACCGTTGGTGCCGATCAAACCGCTTTGAGCCAGATAAGTGCGCTCATTACCGTTGTCGAACAACTGGAACGGAATTTCCGGATGATCCTGGCGACGTGGATACAGTGGCAGTGTCAGTTGAGCAACGTCACCACCCTGTGGATCGACTGCCAAGTCGAGCACATCCGTTTTGATGCGGATGAGATCTTTGCTTGCCGCTACCGAAGTTTCGGCAGGAGCGGTAGCACTGGTATCGCTTGCGGCGCGCGGAATGTCGTCACTGACAGAAGCATTATTGCCAGTCGCCGTATCCGGTAGGCCCGGTGCGGTAGTACTGGAAGCAACATTCTGAGTCGGCAGGGCAGTTTGACCGTAGTCCTGGTTCCATTTAAGGACCATAACGTAGGCCACGATTGCCAGGGCGACGATCAGGATCGTGCGTTTGATATCCATGATTACTCGGCCATCGAAGAAGAACGGGAGGTAGGGATAGATGGAACCGGGTCATAACCACCGGGATTCCACGGATGACAGCGACCTAAACGACGAAAGGTCAGCCAGCCACCGCGCAGAAGGCCATGATTTTCTATGGCTTCATACGCGTAGCAGGAACAACTGGGGTAGAAGCGACAGTGACTGGCCATCAGAGGACTAATGGCATAGCGATAAAACTGGATCGGAACGAGTGCCAGTTTACGCATCGGGACTGTCTACCCCTACAGTTTCGGTTTTGACTGCTGGTACCGGCGTGCTGCGTGCCAGACGCTTCCAGAGTTTGCCGAAATGCTGAATCAATTCGGGGTTTTCTACGTCACCCAAACCTTTGCGCGCGACGATAACGATGTCCCAACCGACCAGTGATTCCTGGTGCAGACGGAACGATTCGCGCATCAGACGTTTGAGGCGATTGCGCTCGACGGAGAGCTTTACGCTCTTTTTCCCGATAACCAGCCCGAGACGGGGGTGATCAAGATCGTTGTTGCGCGCAAGGAGCAGGAGATTTTTCCCCGGAACCTTGCCGGTAGGGGAGTCAAAGACTGCCTTGAAATGCCGGGGGGTCAGCAAACGCTTTTCCCGACTGAAGTCCTGACTCACCTCCAGTGCCGGATTATCAAACTGCCAGACGCGCACGACCTTTGGCGCGACGACGCGACAGGACGGCACGACCGTTTTTGGTAGCCATGCGAGCACGGAAACCGTGGGTACGAGCGCGTTTGATAGTGCTTGGTTGGAAAGTACGTTTCATTGTCGTGTTACCTGGTTCGTCCACAACGGGCCGGAATGGCCCCCGTTTTAAGAGACCGGGGATTCTAGAGAAAGCAAGCCTCTAGGTCAATTTCCAACCAGCGTTTCCTGATAAATAGATCTCCTGGCAATTTCCGGCACCTGGCCAGCCTGTAGATATAGAAATAAAGAAGGAGAGTATTTAAAGCTTTTTTGTAAAGCTTATAAAAGCTATGCAGGCCCTTTGCTGTGGATAACTGCCTTGAGACCATGAAAAACGTGATGTACAGAGAATGACAACTACCGTGGTAAGCGGTGGTCAGCCTGTGCTGCGCTGTCGGATAAGCTGTGGGTGAAAGGTGTCTTTATCCACAGGCAGGTTATCCACCGAGTTTCCCCCCTACTTGTGCAACGACCTTAGGCCTGGTTATCCACAGAGCTTATGCACAGACCATTGGTCGCCTTTTTCCGCGATAAGGCGTTGATTCTTCTTGGTGGATGAACAACCTTCGTGTGGATAAGTCGGCGGCTGATCGTTACAATGGCCGCTTGTTTTTGCCTCACCGGCTTTCAACTTAGGGGATATCCGTGTCAGTGGAACTTTGGCAGCAGTGCGTGGAGCTTTTGCGCGATGAGCTGCCTGCCCAACAATTCAACACTTGGATCCGTCCACTACAGGTCGAAGCCGAAGGCGACGAGCTGCGTGTCTACGCACCGAATCGTTTTGTTCTCGACTGGGTTAACGAAAAGTATCTAAGTCGTGTTCTCGAGCTGCTGGATGAGCATGGCAATGGCTCGATGCCGGCGCTGTCCTTATTAATAGGCAGCAAACGCAGTTCGGCGCCGCGGGCGGCACCCAATGCTCCGCTGGCCGCCGCCGCTTCCCAGGCTCAGGCTGCACAGGCGCCGGTCAGTGCACCAGCGCCCGCGCCCGCTGCCCCGCAGCAGACCAAAAGGTCGACGCAAAAACTTGCCGAAGTCAGCGAAGAACCGTCCCGGGACAGTTTCGACCCGATGGCCGGTGCCAGTTCGCAACAGGCCCCGATTCGCGCCGAACAACGCACGGTGCAGGTCGAAGGTGCGCTCAAGCACACCAGCTACCTGAACCGCACCTTTACCTTCGAGAACTTCGTCGAAGGCAAGTCCAACCAACTGGCCCGTGCTGCAGCCTGGCAGGTTGCGGACAACCCCAAGCACGGCTACAACCCGCTCTTCCTTTATGGCGGTGTTGGCTTAGGTAAAACCCACTTGATGCACGCTGTGGGTAACCACCTATTAAAGAAGAATCCGAATGCCAAGGTCGTGTACCTGCATTCCGAGCGTTTCGTGGCCGATATGGTCAAGGCGTTGCAACTGAACGCGATCAACGAATTCAAGCGTTTCTACCGTTCGGTGGACGCGCTGTTGATCGATGACATTCAGTTCTTCGCCCGCAAGGAACGTTCCCAGGAAGAATTTTTCCACACCTTCAACGCTTTGCTCGAAGGTGGCCAGCAGGTCATTCTCACCAGTGACCGCTACCCGAAAGAAATCGAAGGCCTTGAAGAACGCCTGAAGTCCCGCTTCGGCTGGGGCCTGACGGTTGCAGTCGAACCGCCGGAACTGGAAACCCGTGTCGCGATCCTGATGAAAAAGGCCGACCAGGCCAAGGTTGATCTGCCACACGACGCTGCGTTCTTTATTGCCCAGCGCATTCGTTCCAACGTGCGAGAGCTGGAAGGCGCGCTTAAGCGCGTGATCGCTCACTCGCACTTCATGGGTCGCGACATCACCATCGAGTTGATCCGCGAATCCCTGAAGGACCTGTTGGCGCTACAAGATAAACTGGTCTCTGTGGATAACATTCAGCGCACTGTCGCCGAGTACTACAAGATCAAGATCTCCGATCTGCTGTCCAAGCGTCGTTCGCGCTCGGTGGCACGTCCTCGTCAGGTGGCCATGGCCTTGTCCAAGGAGCTGACCAACCACAGCCTGCCGGAAATCGGCGATGTGTTTGGCGGGCGTGACCATACGACGGTTTTGCACGCCTGCCGCAAGATCAACGAACTTAAGGAATCCGACGCGGACATCCGCGAGGACTACAAGAACCTGCTGCGTACACTGACCACTTGATGACACCAGCGCAGCTTATTAAGGCAAGGGACTAGACCATGCATTTCACCATTCAACGCGAAGCCCTGTTGAAACCCCTGCAACTGGTCGCAGGCGTCGTCGAACGCCGACAGACCTTGCCGGTGCTTTCCAACGTGCTGCTGGTTGTCGAAGGCCAGCAACTGTCGCTGACCGGTACCGACCTGGAAGTCGAGCTGGTTGGTCGTGTACAGCTTGAGGAGCCGGCAGACCCGGGGTCCATCACGGTGCCTGCGCGCAAGTTGATGGACATTTGCAAGAGCCTGCCGAATGACGCGCTGATTGATATCAAGCTCGACGAGCAAAAGCTCGTGGTGAAAGCCGGTCGCAGCCGCTTTACCCTGTCGACACTGCCGGCCAACGATTTCCCGACTGTAGAGGAAGGTCCAGGTTCGCTAACTTGTAACCTGGAACAAAGCAAGCTGCGTCGCCTTATCGAGCGCACCAGCTTCGCCATGGCCCAGCAAGACGTGCGCTATTACCTGAACGGTATGCTGCTGGAAGTGTCGGCCGGAATCATTCGCGCTGTGGCCACCGACGGCCACCGTTTGGCGATGTGCTCGATGCAGGCTGAGATTGGTCAGCCGGATCGTCACCAGGTGATCGTGCCACGCAAGGGCATCCTTGAACTGGCGCGTCTGCTGACTGAGCCGGACGGCATTGTCAGCATCGTTCTAGGCCAGCATCACATCCGCGCGACGACTGGCGAATTCACCTTCACCTCCAAACTGGTCGACGGCAAATTCCCTGACTACGAGCGTGTTCTGCCTAAAGGTGGTGACAAGCTGGTGCTCGGCGATCGTCAGGCGCTGCGTGAAGCTTTCAGCCGGACCGCGATTCTGTCCAACGAAAAGTACCGCGGCATCCGCCTGCAATTGGCCAATGGTCAGCTGAAAATCCAGGCCAACAACCCTGAACAGGAAGAGGCGGAGGAAGAAGTTGGCGTTGAGTACAACGGCGGCTCTCTGGAAATCGGCTTCAACGTCAGCTACTTGCTCGACGTGCTGGGCGTGATGACCACTGAGCAGGTTCGCCTCATTCTGTCCGACTCCAATAGCAGTGCGCTAGTCCAAGAGTCCGATAACGACGATTCGGCCTACGTTGTCATGCCGATGCGTCTGTAATCATGCTCAGCAGAAGCTAGATGTCATTAAGTCGCGTCTCGGTCACCGCGGTGCGCAATTTGCACCCGGTGACCCTCTCCCCCTCCCCTCGAATCAACATTCTTTACGGCGCCAACGGCAGCGGTAAAACCAGCGTGCTTGAAGCCATCCACCTGCTGGGGCTTGCCCGTTCGTTTCGTAGCACCCGGCTGCTGCCCGTTATTCAGCACGAGCAACTGGCCTGTACTGTGTTTGGTCAAGTCGAGCTTGCCGAGGGAGGCCATAGCGCCTTGGGGGTGTCTCGCGACCGCCAGGGTGAGTTCCAGATCCGCATTGATGGGCAGAACGCGCGCAGTGCTGCCCAGTTGGCCGAGATCCTGCCGTTGCAGCTGATCAACCCTGACAGCTTCCGCCTGCTTGAGGGGGCGCCGAAGATTCGTCGCCAGTTTCTCGATTGGGGTGTGTTCCACGTGGAACCACGATTCATGTCCACTTGGCAGCGGTTGCAGAAGGCCCTGCGCCAGAGAAACTCTTGGCTGCGGCATGGTACACTTGACTCCGTTTCGCAAGCGGTTTGGGACAGGGAACTGTGCCAGGCCAGCGCTGAAATAGATGAATACCGTCGCGCCTATATCAAAGCCTTGAAACCAGTCTTTGAACAAACCTTGAGCGAATTGGTTGAGCTTGAAGGTTTGACGCTCAGCTATTACCGAGGTTGGGACAAGGACCGTGAACTGAGCGCAGTGCTCGCGGGTTCCGTGCAAAGGGATCAGCAAATGGGTCATACCCAGGCTGGACCACAACGCGCTGATTTGCGCCTCAGATTGGGCGCACATAACGCCGCAGACATCTTGTCCCGTGGTCAGCAGAAGTTGGTGGTTTGTGCCTTGCGGATTGCTCAGGGGCACTTGGTCAGCCAAGCCCGTCGCGGTCAGTGTATTTATCTGGTGGATGACCTGCCGTCCGAATTGGATGAGCACCACCGTCGCGCGCTTTGCCGCTTGTTGGAAGACTTACGCTGCCAGGTATTTATCACCTGTGTAGATCACGAATTATTGAGGGAAGGCTGGCAGACGGAAACGCCAGTCGCTTTGTTCCACGTGGAACAGGGCCGTATCACCCAGACCCACGACCATCGGGAGTGAAGGCATTGAGCGAAGAAAATACGTACGACTCAACGAGCATTAAAGTGCTGAAAGGCCTGGATGCCGTACGCAAACGTCCCGGTATGTACATTGGTGACACCGACGATGGCAGCGGTCTGCACCACATGGTGTTCGAGGTGGTCGATAACTCGATCGACGAAGCTCTGGCCGGCCACTGCGACGACATCAGCATTATCATCCACCCGGATGAGTCCATCACCGTTCGCGATAACGGTCGTGGAATCCCGGTAGACGTACACAAAGAAGAAGGCGTTTCCGCAGCCGAGGTCATCATGACCGTCCTGCACGCCGGCGGTAAGTTCGACGACAACTCCTACAAAGTATCCGGCGGTCTGCACGGTGTAGGTGTATCGGTTGTAAACGCCCTGTCCGAAGAGTTGATCCTTACGGTACGTCGCAGTGGCAAGATCTGGGAACAGACCTATGTCCACGGTGTTCCGCAAGAGCCGATGAAAATTGTGGGCGAGAGTGAAACCACTGGTACCCAGATTCACTTCAAGCCTTCCGATCTGACCTTTAAGAATATCCACTTCAGCTGGGACATCCTGGCCAAGCGGATCCGTGAACTGTCCTTCCTGAACTCCGGTGTTGGCATCGTCCTCAAGGATGAGCGCAGCGGCAAGGAAGAGCTGTTCAAATACGAAGGCGGCCTGCGTGCGTTCGTTGAATACCTGAACACCAACAAGACGGCAGTCAACCAGGTGTTCCACTTCAACATTCAGCGTGACGATGGCATCGGCGTGGAGATCGCCCTGCAGTGGAACGACAGCTTCAACGAGAACCTGTTGTGCTTCACCAACAACATTCCACAGCGCGATGGCGGTACTCACCTGGTGGGTTTCCGTTCGGCGTTGACGCGTAACCTCAACACCTACATTGAAGCTGAAGGTCTGGCGAAGAAGCACAAGGTCGCGACCACCGGTGACGATGCGCGCGAAGGCCTGACCGCGATCATTTCGGTGAAAGTCCCGGATCCGAAGTTCAGCTCCCAGACCAAGGACAAGCTGGTTTCTTCCGAAGTGAAGACCGCTGTCGAACAGGAAATGGGCAAGTACTTCTCCGACTTCCTGCTGGAAAACCCGAACGAAGCCAAGCTGGTCGTGGGCAAGATGATCGACGCTGCGCGTGCTCGTGAAGCGGCCCGTAAGGCCCGTGAAATGACCCGTCGCAAGGGCGCGCTGGATATCGCCGGCCTGCCGGGCAAACTGGCTGATTGCCAGGAAAAAGACCCTGCCCTCTCCGAACTGTATCTCGTGGAAGGTGACTCTGCTGGCGGCTCCGCCAAGCAGGGACGTAATCGCCGGACCCAGGCCATCCTGCCGTTGAAGGGCAAGATCCTCAACGTGGAGAAAGCACGCTTCGACAAGATGATCTCTTCGCAGGAAGTAGGCACCTTGATCACGGCGCTCGGCTGCGGCATCGGTCGTGACGAGTACAACATCGAGAAGCTGCGCTACCACAACATCATCATCATGACCGATGCTGACGTCGACGGTTCGCACATCCGTACCCTGCTGCTGACCTTCTTCTTCCGTCAGTTGCCCGAGCTGATCGAGCGTGGCTACATCTACATCGCCCAGCCACCGCTGTACAAGGTCAAGAAAGGCAAGCAAGAGCAATACATCAAAGACGATGACGCCATGGAAGAATACATGACGCAGTCGGCCCTGGAAGACGCCAGCCTGCACCTGAACGAAGAAGCGCCAGGTATCTCTGGCGCAGCCCTTGAGCGCCTGGTGAACGATTTCCGCCTGGTGATGAAGACCCTCAAGCGTCTGTCGCGCCTGTACCCTCAGGAACTGACCGAGCACTTCATCTACCTGCCTGCGGTGAGCATGGAGCAACTGTCCGATCACGCAGCCATGCAGGAATGGTTGGCCAAGTACGAAGTTCGCCTGCGTACCGTCGAGAAGTCGGGTCTGGTCTACAAGGCTTGCCTGCGTGAAGACCGTGAACGTAACGTCTGGCTGCCAGAGGTCGAGTTGATCTCCCACGGCCTGTCGAACTACGTCACGTTCAACCGCGACTTCTTCGGCAGCAACGACTACAAGACTGTCGTCTCCCTGGGCGCTCAGTTGAGCACCTTGCTGGACGAAGGCGCGTACATCCAGCGTGGCGAACGCAAGAAGCCTGTCACCGAGTTCAAGGAAGCGCTTGAATGGCTGATGGCTGAAAGCACCAAGCGGCACACCATTCAGCGCTACAAAGGTCTGGGTGAAATGAACCCGGATCAGCTGTGGGAAACCACCATGGACCCCGCACAGCGCCGTATGCTGAAGGTGACCATCGAAGACGCCATTGGCGCGGACCAGATCTTCAACACCCTGATGGGTGACGCGGTCGAGCCTCGTCGTGACTTCATCGAGAGCAACGCTTTGGCGGTTTCCAACCTGGACTTCTGATCCAGGGCAGGTACCCCAGCCAAATAAAAAGGCCAACGCTAGCGTTGGCCTTTTTCATTCTGGACGTGCTGAAAAGCGCTCGGGCAGTGGACTCGGAGTGCTTCTCAAACGGACTCATTTCGCCCATAAAAAAACCGGCTATATCAGCCGGTTTTTTTACATCCAAAAAAAACTTATGCACTTTTTCCTGAATATTTAGTATTTAATAAATATTCATATAAATCAGATGATTACGATTAGATTTAGAGCGTTTTAAAGAAAACGATACACAGCTTATCCACAAAATTTCAGACAACCCGTTGATCGCTTGCCGCAGGTGCCTGTGGCGCCGGTGGCAGTGAACCCATTTCCCGCTGCATGCGCTCGTTCCAGGCCTGGACCCGGTCGTTCAATTCGGCAATAGCTCGAGGCCCGCTGCCTTCGACATACATTGGTTCGCCGATGATCACAGTGATGACGCCCTGCTTCTTGGCCCAGCCGGATTTCGGCCAGAATTTTCCGGCATTGTGTGCAATCGGCAGTACCGGCAGCGCGGCATTTACCGCCAAGGCGGTACCGCCCCGGGAAAATTTGCCGATGGTGCCGTAGGGCACGCGTGTACCTTCCGGGAAGATCAGCACCCAGACCCCATCCTTGAGTAATTCGTGGCCTTTCTTGGCCACATGCTTGAGGGCCGCTTTCGGGTTGTCACGATCAATTGCAATGGGCCGCAGCATGGCCATGGCCCAGCCGAAAAACGGCACGAACAGCAATGAGCGTTTGAGTACTTGGCTCAAGGGTTCGAAATACGCCGAGAGAAAAAACGTTTCCCAGGTGCTCTGGTGGTTCGACTGAATCACGCAGGGCTGGTCAGGCACGTTCTGCGCGCCTTTGACTTCATAGCTGATACCGAGGAACACTTTGCTCAGCCACAGCGCGCAGCGACACCAGTACACGTTAATGAAACGATAGCGCGCCTTGAACGGTAGAAAAGGCGCGATAAAAAAGCTCAGGCTGCACCAGAGCAAAGAGCTGGTGCCGAGCAACAGATAGAAAAGAAAGGTTCTGATGGCCTGCAATATCGACATGGCGACGTTTACCGTGCGGGCTGTGCCCGTCTATATAAAGCGCACTCCCGATCAATCCTTGTTCAGGAATATCGAAAACGCTCTAATTGTGGATAAGTTCTGCGGCAATCGCCGCCAGATCGTCAAAAATCAAGGTGCCCACCGGGAGGGTCTTGCCCAGCGTTTTTTCGCCCTTCCCGGTCTTTACCAACACGGGCTGAGAATCGACGGCTTTGGCGGCTTCCAGGTCACCAAGACTATCGCCGACGAACCATAGGTTTGTCAGCGATACGTTGTAATGAGCGGCGATGCTTTGCAACATCCCGGGTTTTGGCTTGCGGCAATCGCAGCCTTCGTCGGGCCCGTGCGGGCAATAGACGATCAGCCCGACCTCGCCGCCCTGCTCCGCCACGAGCGAGCGCAAACGCTCGTGCATGGCGTCCAGGGTGGCGAGGTCGTAATAGCCGCGAGCGATGCCCGACTGGTTGGTAGCGACTGCCACCGTCCAGCCGGCCTTGCTCAACTGCGCGATGGCCTCAATCGAACCGGGGAGCGGTATCCACTCCTCCACCGACTTGATGTAAGCGTCGGAGTCGTAGTTGATCACCCCGTCTCGATCAAGAATCAGCAGTTTCAACAGCAATCCCTCAGCCCAGCAATGAAATATCGGCAACGCCGAGGAACAATCCGCGCAGACGCGCCAGCAACGCATAACGGTTGGCGCGCACGTTGGCGTCATCCGCGTTGACCATCACGGCTTCGAAGAAAGCATCCACCGGCTCGCGCAAGGCGGCCAGACGAGCCAGGGATTCGCTGTACTGACGTGCGGCAGCCATCGGCTGGACAGCCTGGTCAGCCTGCTGGATCGCCGAATACAGGGAGAACTCGTTGGCGTTATCGAAGTACTTGGCTTCGACAACGGTCGGTACCGAGCCTTCGACCTTGCTCAGCAGGTTCGACACGCGCTTGTTCACCGCGGCCAGTGCGGCGGCTTCCGGCAATTGACGGAAAGCCTGGACGGCTTGCACGCGCTGATCGAAGTCCAGTGCGGAGCCTGGTTTCAGTGCGCGCACCGACAGGTAGGTCGCGACATCCACGCCTTCGTCTTCGTAGCGGGCACGCAGACGATCGAAGATGAATTCCAGCACCGAGTCATTCAGGCCGGCAGTCTTGATCTTGGAGCCGAACGCATTCACGGCGAAGGCCACGGCGTCGTTCAGGTCGAGGTCGAGCTTCTTGTCGATCAGGATGCGCAACACGCCGAGTGCAGCACGGCGCAGGGCGTACGGGTCTTTGCTGCCGGTTGGCAGCATGCCGATGCCGAAGATGCCGACCAGGGTGTCGAGCTTGTCAGCGATGGCCACGGCCGCACCGGTCAAGGTGGTCGGCAGTTCAGCGCCGGCACCGCGCGGCATGTACTGCTCGTTCAGGGCCAGGGCGACTTCTTCCGGCTCGCCGTCGTTGAGGGCGTAGTAGTAACCGGCGACACCTTGCATCTCCGGGAACTCACCGACCATCTCGGTCGACAGGTCGCACTTGGACAGCAGGCCTGCGCGGGCCGCCCATGCAGCGTTGCCGCCGATGCGTTGAGCGATGAAGGCAGCAAGCTTGGAAACGCGTTCGGCCTTGTCGTAGACGCTGCCGAGTTTTTCCTGGAACACCACATTCTGCAGGCGCAGGTTGAAGTCTTCGAGCTTCTGCTTCTTGTCTTGCTTGAAGAAGAACTCGGCGTCGGTCAGGCGTGGACGAACCACTTTCTCGTTACCGGCGATGATCTGCTGCGGGTCTTTGCTTTCGATGTTGGCCACGGTAATGAAACGGGGCAGCAACTTGCCATCGGCATCCAGCAGGCAGAAATATTTTTGGTTGTCCTGCATGGTGGTAATCAGGGCTTCCTGCGGCACGTCGAGGAAGCGTTCCTCGAAAGAGCACACCAGCGGCACCGGCCATTCAACCAGCGCAGTCACTTCGTCGAGCAGGGCTGGTGGAACGATTGCAGTACCTTCCTGCATCGTCGCCAGTTCTTCGGTGCGCTTGCTGATCAGTGCGCGACGCTCATTGGCATCGGCCAGGACATACGCGTTACGCAGGTCGGCCAAGTAATTGGCCGGCGCGGTGATACGCACGCTTTGCGGGTGATGGAAGCGGTGACCACGGGAATCGCGGCCGGACTTCTGGGCGAGGATGGTGCAGTCGATGACTTGGTCACCGAGCAGCATCACCAGCCATTGGGTCGGACGCACAAACTCTTCCTTGCGAGCTCCCCAACGCATGCGCTTGGGAATCGGCAGGTCGTTCAGCGAGTCTTCGACGATGGTTGGCAGCAGGCTTGCGGTCGGTTTACCGGCGATGCTCTGGCTGTAACGCAATTTCGGGCCGCTCTGATCGATTTCGCTCAGGTCAACGCCGCACTTCTTGGCAAAACCCAGGGCTGCCTGAGTCGGGTTGCCTTCGGCATCGAACGCGGCCTGGCGTGGCGGGCCATCGAGATTGATGCTGCGATCCGGCTGCTGGGTAGCCAGCGCAGTGATCAGTACAGCCAAACGACGTGGCGCGGCGTAGACGGTTTTGGTCTCGTAGTTCAGGCCGGCAGCTTGCAGGCCCTTGTCGATACCGGCGAGGAAGGCATCAGCCAAAGCGTTCAGGGCTTTGGGTGGCAGTTCTTCGGTGCCCAGTTCAACCAGAAAATCCAGAGCACTCATTGTGCAGCCTCCAGCTTGGCCAGTACTTCGTCACGCAAATCCGGGGTCGCCATCGGGAAGCCCAGCTTGGCGCGAGCCAGCAAGTAGGCTTGCGCAACGGAACGCGCCAGGGTGCGCACGCGCAGGATGTATTGCTGACGCGCAGTCACCGAGATAGCCCGGCGCGCATCCAGCAGGTTGAAAGTGTGGGACGCCTTCAACACCATTTCGTAGCTAGGCAACGGTAGCGGCTGGTCGAGTTCGATCAGGCGCTTGGCTTCGCTTTCATAGAAATCGAACAGTTCGAACAGCTTCTCGACGTTGGCGTGTTCGAAGTTGTAGGTCGATTGCTCGACTTCGTTCTGGTGGAACACGTCGCCGTAGGTCACTTTGCCCATCGGACCGTCAGCCCAGACCAGGTCGTAGACCGAGTCCACGCCTTGCAGGTACATGGCCAGGCGCTCGAGACCGTAAGTGATCTCGCCGGTCACTGGGTAGCACTCGATGCCGCCCGCTTGCTGGAAGTAAGTGAACTGCGTCACTTCCATGCCGTTGAGCCAGACTTCCCAGCCCAGACCCCAGGCGCCCAGTGTCGGCGACTCCCAGTTGTCTTCGACGAAACGGATGTCGTGGACCAACGGGTCCAGGCCGACGTGCTTGAGGGAGCCCAGGTACAGTTCCTGGAAGTTGTCCGGGTTCGGCTTCAGGACTACCTGGAACTGGTAGTAGTGCTGCAGACGGTTCGGGTTTTCGCCGTAGCGGCCGTCAGTCGGGCGACGACTGGGCTGCACATAAGCGGCGTTCCAGGTTTCCGGGCCAATGGCGCGCAGGAATGTGGCAGTGTGGAAAGTGCCGGCGCCTACTTCCATATCGTAGGGCTGAAGTACCACACAACCTTGCTCGGCCCAGTATTGCTGAAGGGCGAGGATCAAGTCTTGGAAGGTACGCACGGCTGGCGTAGGCTGGCTCACGAAATTCACCTGTTTCTTGGGCTGCGATTTAAAGAGCGGGAGTATACCCGATTCGGTCCTGCGCACGCCCCCTGGAGCCTTATGCCACGCTGCTTTTGGTGTTCCGAAGATCCGCTGTACATGGCTTATCACGATCAGGAGTGGGGCACGCCGCTTTGCGATGCGCAGGGACTGTTCGAGTTGCTTTTGCTCGAAGGGTTCCAGGCCGGCCTTTCCTGGATCACCGTGCTGCGCAAACGCGAGCGTTATCGCGAGGTGCTGTTCGGCTTCGATGTGCAGCGTGTGGCGCAGATGAGCGATGCGCAAATCGATGAGTTGATGCTCGATCCCGGCATCATCCGCAATCGCCTGAAACTCAACGCCGCTCGGCGGAACGCCCAGGCGTGGCTGGCGCTGGAGGACCCAGTGAGGTTTCTCTGGTCGTTCGTCGGCGGAATGCCGGTGATCAATCATTTCAAGGATCGCAGCGAAGTGCCGGCGGTGACACCCGTGGCGGTAGAAATGAGCAAGGCCCTGAAAAAGGCCGGGTTCACCTTCGTTGGGCCAACCATTTGTTATGCACTGATGCAGGCCTCGGGCATGGTCATGGACCACACCCGCGATTGCGATCGTTACGCGACCTTGGCGAACGGCGGTTAGAATGGCTGCCTCGCACACAGCACAAGATCAGGAGTGACCTGTGGATAAGTTTAAAGGCGCCTTGCTGGTAGGCGCTCTGCGGTTGTTTGCCCTGCTTCCCTGGCGAGCAGTGCAGGCAGTCGGCTCGGCCATTGGCTGGGTGATGTGGAAAACCCCCAACCGCTCCCGCGATGTGGTACGGATCAATCTGGCCAAGTGTTTCCCCGAGATGGCTCCGGCCGAGCGTGAACAGCTGGTGGGCCGCAGCCTGCGGGACATCGGCAAGTCGCTGACAGAGAGTGCCTGCGCTTGGATCTGGCCGGCGCAGCGCTCGATCGCTTTGGTGCGTGAAGTCGAAGGCCTTGACGTGCTGAAGGACGCCCTGGCTTCGGGAAAGGGGGTTGTGGGCATCACCAGCCACCTGGGCAATTGGGAAGTGCTGAACCATTTCTATTGCAGCCAGTGCAAGCCGATCATCTTCTACCGGCCACCGAAGTTGAAGGCGGTAGATGACTTGCTGCGCAAACAGCGGGTGCAACTGGGCAACCGTGTCGCGGCTTCCACCAAGGAAGGCATTCTCAGCGTGATCAAGGAAGTGCGCAAAGGCGGTGCGGTGGGTATTCCTGCAGATCCCGAGCCGGCGGAGTCTGCCGGCATTTTCGTGCCGTTCTTTGCCACCCAGGCCCTGACCAGCAAATTTGTACCCAACATGCTGGCCGGCGGCAAAGCCGTCGGCGTATTCCTGCATGCACTGCGGCTGCCGGACGGTTCAGGTTACAAAGTGATCCTCGAAGCCGCGCCCGATGCGATGTACAGCACCGATACCGAGACTTCCTGCGCGGCCATGAGCAAGGTGGTGGAGCGTTATGTTCGGGCCTATCCGAGCCAGTACATGTGGAGCATGAAACGCTTCAAGAAGCGTCCGCCGGGCGAGGAGCGTTGGTACTGAGGGTGTGGATAACCCCGTAGGAGCTGGTGCTGCCTG
Organism: Pseudomonas violetae; assembly: GCF_023072615.1. Lineage (GTDB taxonomy): Bacteria > Pseudomonadota > Gammaproteobacteria > Pseudomonadales > Pseudomonadaceae > Aquipseudomonas > Aquipseudomonas violetae. The sequence goes on along the minus strand of NZ_JAKNRW010000004.1, from coordinate 97,502 downwards.
CGATCTTTTGATTTGAAAAGGTCAAAAGATCGCAGGCTTCGCCAGCTACAGGTGGCGATCGAGTTTCTTCAGGAATACGGTCATCTCTTTTTCCGCCTGCTTGTCGCCATGGGCGCGGGCGGCCTCCAGGCCCATTTCCCAGGCCTGGCGGGCAGCTGCGAAGTCAGCCTGCGCCAGATACGCCTTGCCCAGTAGCTTCCAGGCCGCCGAATATTTCGGATCGAATGCTACACAGCGCTGGAAATGCTCGGCCGCCTTGACGTTTTCTCCCAGATCCAAGTAACCCTTGCCCAGGCCGAAGCGCAGCAATGAGTTATCCACACCCTTGGCGAGCATTTTTTCCAGTGACTCAATCATCGTGGCCCCTCACATTCGGAATTAGAAGAAACTCAACCCCACATGAAAAAGCTTCTCCACGTCCCGGATATGCTTTTTATCCACAAGGAACAGGATCACATGATCCCCCGCCTCGATCACCGTGTCGTCATGGGCAATGATCACTTCTTCATCGCGAATGATCGCACCAATGGTCGTGCCCGGAGGCAGGCCAATGTTCTCGATGGCCTTGCCGATCACCTTGCTCGACTTTGCATCGCCGTGGGCAATCGCCTCGATCGCCTCCGCCGCACCCCGGCGCAATGAGTGCACGCTGACGATATCTCCACGGCGCACGTGGGCGAGCAAGGTGCCGATGGTCGCGAGTTGCGGGCTGATGGCGATATCGATGTCGCCGCCCTGGATCAAATCTACATAGGCCGGGTTGTTGATGATCGTCATCACCTTCTTCGCACCCAGGCGTTTGGCCAGCAGCGAAGACATGATGTTGGCTTCATCGTCGTTGGTCAGGGCCAGGAACAAGTCGGCGTCGGCAATGTTTTCTTCCAGCAGCAGATCGCGGTCCGAAGCGCTGCCCTGCAACACCACGGTCGTGTCCAGAGTGTCTGACAGGTGCCGGCAGCGTGTCGGGCTCATCTCGATGATCTTCACTTGATAGCGGCTTTCGATCGCCTCGGCCAAGCGTTCGCCGATCTGCCCGCCGCCGGCGATGACGATGCGTTTGTAGGTTTCATCCAGGCGACGCATTTCGCTCATCACCGCGCGAATATTTGCTTTGGCTGCGATGAAAAACACTTCGTCGTCGGCTTCGATTACCGTGTCGCCCTGGGGCAAGATCGGTCGGTCCCGGCGGAAAATCGCCGCGACCCGGGTTTCGACATTCGGCATGTGTTCGCGTAACTGACGAAGTTGCTGGCCCACCAGCGGTCCGCCGTAATAAGCCTTCACTGCCACCAGTTGCGCTTTGCCTTCGGCGAAGTCGATGACCTGCAGCGCACCTGGATGCTGAATCAGGCGCTTGATGTAGTTGGTCACCACTTGTTCCGGGCTGATCAGCACGTCGACCGGGATCGCTTCGTTGTCGAACAATTCGGAGCGGGTGAGGTACGCCGCTTCACGTACCCGGGCGATCTTGGTCGGTGTGTGGAACAGGGTGTGGGCAACCTGGCACGCGACCATGTTGGTTTCGTCGCTGTTGGTCACCGCCACCAGCATGTCGGCGTCGTCGGCGCCAGCTTGACGCAGTACCGTGGGCAATGAGCCGCGACCTTGTACGGTGCGAATGTCCAGTCGGTCGCCGAGGTCCCGCAGGCGTTCACTGTCGGTGTCGACCACGGTAATGTCATTGGCTTCACTGGCCAGGTGTTCCGCCAGCGAACCGCCTACCTGCCCCGCACCGAGGATGATGATTTTCATCCAGTCTCTCCCTTGAAATCCGGTTAACCGCGCGCGGCGGCGATCTTGATCAGCTTGGCGTAGTAGAACCCGTCATGTCCGCCTTCCTGGGCCAGCAACTGGCGGCCGTGGAGCTGCTTTATGCCAGCTGCCGTGGCGAGATCGAGCTCACGGGCGCCTGGTGTGCGGGCGAGGAAGGCTTGGATGACTTCGGTGTTCTCGGTCGGCAATGTGGAGCAGGTGGCGTAAAGCACAATGCCGCCGACTTCCAGGGTTGTCCACATGGCGTCCAGCAGTTCGCCCTGAAGGGCTGCCAGTGCGGCGATGTCGTCGGGTTGGCGGGTCAGCTTGATGTCCGGATGACGCCGGATGACGCCGGTCGCCGAGCAGGGGGCATCAAGCAGGATACGCTGGAACGGTTTGCCGTCCCACCACGTGGCGATGTCGCGGCCATCGGCAGCGATAAGTTCGGCGCTCAGGCCCAGGCGTGCGAGGTTTTCCCGCACGCGCACCAGGCGCTTGGCCTCCAGGTCTACTGCCACGACGCCAGCCAGCTTAGGTTCGGCCTCGAGGATATGGCAGGTCTTGCCGCCCGGCGCGCAGCAAGCGTCCAGAACCCGTTGGCCCGGTGCCAGGTCAAGGAGATCGGCCGCCAGTTGCGCCGCTTCGTCCTGCACGCTGATCCAGCCCTCGGCGAATCCCGGCAGGCTGCGCACATCGGCGGCCGCATCGAGAATGATGCCATCCTGGCTGTAGACACAGGGGCCGGCGGCGATGCCCGCTTCACTTAGCAGCCCGAGGTAGGCGTCGCGGCTGTGATGACGGCGGTTTACCCGCAGAATCATCGGTGGGTGCGCGTTATTTGCGGCACAGATGGCTTCCCACTGCTCGGGCCAGAAAGCCTTGAGCGATTTTTGCAGCCAGCGCGGATGGGCAGTTCGCACCACCGGATCGTGCTCCAGTTCTGCCAGCAGCGTTTCGCTTTCTCGCTGGGCGCGGCGCAGCACGGCGTTGAGCAGCGCCTTGGCCCATGGCTTTTTCAGCTTGTCCGCGCAACCGACGGTTTCACCGATGGCGGCGTGGGCGGGAACCCGGGTGTAGAGCAATTGGTACAGGCCGACCAGCAACAGCGCCTCGACATCGACGTCTGCCGCCTTGAAGGGTTTCTGCAGTAGTTTTGCCGCGAGCTCCGATAAGCGTGGCTGCCAGCGCGCAGTGCCAAACGCCAGGTCCTGGGTGAAGCCGCGATCGCGGTCTTCAACCTTGTCCATTTGAGTCGGCAGTGAACTGTTCAGAGACGCTTTGCCGCTAAGAACAGCTGCGAGCGCCTTGGCGGCGGCGAGACGCGGGTTCATTGAGCGTCCACCGCTTGGCCGAGGACGGTGCCGATGGCAAATTTCTCGCGACGGCTGTTAAACAGGTCACTGAAGTTCAACGCCTTGCCGCCGGGCAATTGCAGGCACGTGAGGCACAACGCTTGCTCGCCGCAAGCTACGGACAGGCCGTCCTTGCTGGCGCTCAGCACTTCACCTGGAACACCCTGTCCTTCCGCGAGGTTCGCGGCCAGGACTTTCAACGCTTCGCCATTGAGGGTGCTGTGGGTGATTGGCCAGGGGTTGAAGGCGCGGACCAGGCGTTCCAGCTCAACCGCCGGGCGACTCCAGTCGATGCGCGCTTCGTCCTTGTTCAATTTGTGCGCGTAAGTGGCGAGGCTATCGTCCTGCACCTCGCCTTCCAGCGTTCCGGTAGCTAGCCCGGCGATAGCCTGAATCACCGCCGGCGGACCCATTTCAGCCAGTCGGTCGTGGAGGCTGCCTCCCGTATCTGCGCCGGTGATCGGGGTGGTGACTTTAAGCAGCATGGGTCCGGTATCGAGACCCAGCTCCATACGCATTACGGTGACGCCACTTTCGCGGTCACCGGCTTCGATGGCACGCTGGATTGGCGCCGCTCCGCGCCAGCGCGGGAGCAGAGAGGCGTGACTGTTGATGCAGCCCAGACGTGGAATATCCAGCACCGCTTGCGGCAGGATCAGGCCGTAGGCGACCACCACCAGCAAGTCCGGGTTCAGCGCGGCCAATTCGGCTTGGGCGTCTTCATTGCGCAGGGTCGGCGGCTGCAGCACCGGAATATGGTTTTCCAGAGCGAGCTGCTTGACCGGGCTTGGCATCAGCTTTTGCCCACGGCCTGCCGGACGGTCCGGCTGGGTGTAGACCGCGACAATCTCGTACGGGCTGGCGAGCAGTGCCTTGAGGTGTTCGGCTGCGAATTCCGGGGTGCCGGCAAAGACGATGCGCAGTGGCTCATTCATGGGAGCGTTCTCTGAAAAAGAAAAAGGCTTGCCGCAGCAAGCCTTTGAAAGGAGGGCATCAAGCGTTCTGGCGATGGAGCTTTTCCAGTTTCTTCTTGATTCGGTCACGTTTCAGGTTGGACAGGTAGTCGACGAACAATTTACCGTTGAGGTGGTCGCACTCATGCTGGATGCACACGGCGAGCAGCCCTTCGGCGATCAGTTCGTAAGGCTGGCCGTCGCGGTCCAGGGCCTTTACCTTGACCTTTTGCGGGCGATCGACGTTTTCGTAGAAGCCCGGCACCGAGAGGCAGCCTTCCTGATACTGTTCCATCTCGTCGGTCAGTGATTCGAACTCGGGGTTGATGAATACCCGCGGTTCGCTGCGGTCTTCGGAGAGGTCCATCACGACGATACGTTTGTGCACGTTGACCTGGGTCGCGGCGAGGCCGATGCCTGGCGCTTCATACATTGTTTCAAACATGTCGTCGACCAACTGACGCACTTCGTCGTCCACTACAGCCACAGGTTTGGCGATAGTGCGCAGGCGCGAGTCGGGAAATTCGAGGATGTCTAAAATGGCCATAAGCTTATTTGCTGCACGTGTGAGGTAAAGTCGGGTCGATGGCCTGGCGGCTCCGAAGATGCAGGCTACCGTTGTGAAGCGTAGCTCCCTTTTCTCTGGAAAGAGTCGGGAGCGAGCCACGAGGGCTCTGGCGTTTCACGCGAACGCACATAATAAAGGGATTCACCGCATGAGGAAATCACTACTCGCCCTGCTCCTTCTGGCTTCAGCCGGTTTAGCGCATGGGCAAGTGCAACTCAGGGAAGGTTTTCCACAGCAATACACGGTGGTTGCCGGAGACACACTCTGGGACATCTCTGGAAAATTCTTGCGCGAGCCATGGAAATGGCCGGAGTTGTGGCAAGCCAATCCCCAGATTGAAAACCCCAATCTCATCTATCCAGGCGACTCGCTGTCACTGGTCTACGTCAACGGCCAGCCGCGCCTGACCCTCAATCGCGGGGCTTCCCGGGGCACCATCAAGCTCTCGCCGCGGATTCGCAGTTCACCGGTGGCGGACGCCATTGCCAGCATTCCGCTGCAGTCGATCAACAGCTTCCTGCTGAGCAACCGTATCGTCGACAAGGTCGAGGAGTTCAACCAGGCACCCTACATCGTTGCCGGGGATGCAGAGCGTGTGCTCAGCGGCACTGGAGACCGCATCTTCGCCCGCGGGCAGTTCGATTCGAACCAGCCGGTTTACGGAATCTACCGCCAGGGCAAGGTATACACCGACCCCGAGAGCAAGGAGTTTCTGGGGATCAACGCGGACGACATCGGCGGCGGCGAGATCGTGGCCACCGAGGGCGACGTCGCCACCCTGGTGCTGCAGCGCACCACACAGGAGGTGCGCCTGGGGGATCGCCTGTTCAGTAGCGAGGAGCGTCCGATCAATTCTACCTTCATGCCCAGTGCACCAAAGACCGACATCAAGGGTTTGATCATCGATGTGCCGCGTGGGGTGACCCAAATAGGTGCCATGGATGTCGTTACATTGAATAAGGGGCAGCGCGACGGATTGGTCGAAGGCAATGTTCTGGTGGTGATGAAAACCGGTGAAACAGTGCGAGACCGGATCACCGGTCAGCCGTTGAAGATTCCAGATGAACGCGCCGGACTGCTGATGGTTTTCCGCACGTACGAAAAACTCAGTTATGGCTTGGTACTCAATGCTTCGCGGTCGTTGGCGGTGATGGACAAAGTACGAAATCCGTAAGCCTGCTTCACAAGTTACCAACAGACTTATCCACAGCTTATGCCCGATTGAACGGGCCTCATAACGATCAAGGATGATCCATGAATGTGCCTGCTGCTACATCGGTATCTCCCGCAGAACTGGAGGCGCGCCTGCGTCTGCATCGTTTGCCAGAATTGGGTCCGGCGCGGTTCAAAAAGCTGCTGGACGCCTTCGGCTCGGCCTCGAAAGCCCTTGGCGCACCCGCCAATGCCTGGAAGTCATTGGGCCTGCCCTTCGCATGCGCCGAGGCTCGTCGTGAAGCTGATGTGCGCGATGGCGCCAGTCACGCATTGTCCTGGCTAGAGCGTCCGGGCCAGCATTTACTGATGTGGGACCAACCTGACTACCCGGCGCTGCTGGCGGAAATCAGCGACCCGCCGCCCTTTTTATTCGTGGCGGGTGATCCTGGTATTCTGGAAAAACCGCAGTTAGCGATGGTCGGCAGTCGTCGCGCCTCTCGTCCGGGGATGGACACGGCCGCCGCTTTCTCCCGCAGCTTGGCCAGTGCCGGTTTTGTGATTACCAGTGGCCTCGCCCTTGGCATTGACGCCGCTGCACATCAGGCGGCTCTGGACGTGGGCGGGCGAACGGTCGGGGTACTTGGCACGGGGCTTGAAAAGTTTTATCCACAGCGCAATCGTCGGCTGGCAGACGCCATGATTGCCTCCGGTAGCGCGGTGGTTTCGGAGTTTCCGCTGGACGCCGCCCCCACCGCCAGCAACTTTCCGCGGCGCAACAGAATCATCAGCGGTTTGTCCCTCGGCGTATTGGTGGTCGAGGCGAGTGTCGCCAGTGGTTCGTTGATTACCGCCAGACTGGCGACGGAGCAAGGGCGTGAGGTGTACGCGATTCCGGGATCGATTCATCATCCCGGTGCCAAGGGCTGTCACCAGCTGATTCGTGAGGGCGCGATGCTGGTGGAAACCATAGAGCACATTCTCGAAGCGTTACGCGGCTGGCAACAGTTGTCGTTTTCCCCAACCGTGGCGACGGTGACCCATCCCCTGCTCGTGCTGCTTCACGCGGCGCCGCATACCAGCGAATCGTTGGCCATCAGCAGCGGTTGGGCACTGCCCAAAGTGCTGGCCGCGCTGACAGAACTGGAAATGGACGGTCGGGCAGTTTGTGAAAGTGGGCGCTGGTTTGCGCGGGTGAGCTAGGTTTTATGAGGAACATCGGTAAACTGCGCATAGCCTTATTCCGGAGAGTTTTTCATGGTTAACAGTTGGCGTGTGCAACAAGCCGCGCAAGCCGTTCGCGCAGGTGCGGTCATTGCCTATCCAACCGAAGCGGTCTGGGGTTTGGGGTGCGACCCATGGGATGAGAGAGCAGTGGAGCGTTTGCTGATGATCAAGGGACGGTCCATGGAGAAGGGCCTGATTCTGGTCGCCGACAACATTCGCCAGTTCGACTTCCTGTTCGAGGATTTTCCCGAGTTGTGGATGGACCGTATGGCCAGCACCTGGCCGGGGCCGAATACCTGGCTGGTGCCGCACCAGAATCAGTTGCCCCTGTGGATCACCGGCATGCATGAAACGGTGGCGTTACGCGTCAGCGATCATCCCCTGGTGCGGGATTTGTGTGCATTGGTTGGGCCGTTGGTTTCAACGTCGGCCAACCCGCAAGGTCGGCCAGCAGCGCGCACGCGTATTCGCGTGGAACAGTATTTCCGCGGACAGGTTGATTACGTCTTGGGCGGTAATTTGGGTGGGCGCAGGAATCCGAGTGTGATTCGGGACCTGGCGACGGGTCAGGTCATTCGCCCGGATTGAGACTGCGGTGCTGCCAATCGCGAGCAGGTTCACTCCCACAGGATTTGTATCGGTCACATAATTATTTTCGACACTTCATCTCTGTGGGAGTGAGCCTTGCTCGCGATGAGGTCCTCAAGGCAACAAAATAGTCGAGCCGGTCGTCCGCCGCGCCGACAACTCGGTCTGCGCCTTCGCCGCTTCAGCCAGTGGATATTTCTGGCTGATATCTACCTTCAACTTCCCGCTGCTGATCATCTCGAACAACTCATCCGCCATGTGCTGCAGGTTTTCGGCGTTGTTGGCGTAGGTCGCAAGCGTTGGCCGGGTCACATACAGCGAACCCTTTGCCGATAGAATTCCAAGGTTCACCCCATCCACCGCGCCCGACGCATTGCCGAAGCTAACCACCAGGCCTCGCGGAGCAACGCTGTCGAGGGAAGTCAGCCAGGTGTCCTTGCCGACCCCGTCGTAAACCACGGGCACTTTCTTGCCGTCAGTCAACTCCAGGACGCGCTGCGCTACGTTTTCATGGCTGTAGTCGATCGTCGCCCAGGCACCGTTGGCCTCGGCCAGTGCGGCTTTTTCCGCAGAGCTGACAGTGCCGATCAACTTCACACCGAGGGCCTTGGCCCATTGGCACGCCAGCGAACCGACCCCTCCCGCGGCCGCATGGAAGAGAATGGTTTCGCCGCCCTTGAGTTCATAGGTTTGGCGCAACAGGTACTGCACGGTCAGGCCCTTGAGCATCACACCGGCGGCCTGCTCGAAGCTGATCGCATTCGGCAGGTGCACCAGGTTGGCTTCGGGCAAAACGTGAGTGTCACTGTAGGCGCCCAATGGACCACTGCCATAGGCCACCCGATCACCCACTTTGAATCGGGTGACTGCGCTGCCTACCGCGTCGACGACCCCGGCGCCTTCCGAGCCCAGGCCCGACGGCAAGGCCGGTGGCGCATACAATCCGCTGCGGTAGTAGGTATCGATGAAGTTCAGGCCGATGGCCTTGTTGGTCACACGCACCTGCTGCGGACCGGGCTCGGCAAGTTGGTAGTCGACATACTCGAGCACTTCAGGGCCGCCATGGGCACTGAACTGGATACGCTTTGCCATCAGAACTCTCCTTGTGATCGGTTTGGTAAGCCCCCTATCGGACTCCTAAGCTTGATCTTCGTCAACTGCGGGGGAGCAGGGTGCGGTGTTATCCTGTGCAGCAATTTGCCGCCGGCCATTGATGCGCCGCGCAGCTTGTCCCGATTCAAGGTGATGCCATGACGACCCGTACCGAGGCCGTAAAAGCCTATCTGCTCGACCTGCAAGACCGCATTTGTGCTGCCCTTGAAGCCGAAGACGGCGGTACGCGCTTCGTCGAGGATGCCTGGACCAGAGCCGCTGGTGGCGGCGGTCGCACTCGCGTGATCGAGAACGGTAGTGTCATCGAGAAAGGTGGCGTCAACTTTTCCCACGTGTTTGGCAGTGGCCTCCCACCCTCCGCCAGTGCCCATCGGCCGGAGCTTGCTGGACGTGGCTTCGAAGCGCTCGGCGTGTCCCTGGTCATTCACCCGCACAACCCAAAGGTGCCGACTTCACACGCCAATGTGCGGTTTTTCATCGCGGAGAAAGAAGGCGAAGAACCTGTCTGGTGGTTTGGTGGTGGCTTCGACCTGACGCCCTACTACGGCAATGAAGAAGACTGCGTGCATTGGCACCGGGTTGCCGAGCAGGCTTGCGCGCCGTTTGGCCCGGATGTCTATTCCCGTTACAAGGCATGGTGCGACAGCTACTTTCATATCAAGCATCGCCATGAGCCTCGTGGGATCGGCGGCCTATTCTTCGATGATCTGAATGAATGGGATTTCGACACCAGCTTTGCTTTCATGCGGGCCATCGGCGATGCGTTCATCGAGGCCTATCTGCCGATCGTCCAGCGCCGCAAGAACGATGCGTTCACTGCCAAACAACGTGAATTCCAGGAGTTCCGTCGCGGCCGGTATGTCGAGTTCAACCTGGTCTACGACCGGGGCACGCTGTTCGGCTTGCAGTCGGGCGGTCGTACCGAATCGATCCTCATGTCGCTGCCGCCGCAAGTGCGCTGGGGTTATGACTGGAAAGCCGAGCCGGGAAGCGAAGAGGCTCGGTTGACCGAGTATTTCCTGCAAGACCGCGATTGGTTGGCCAAGGCCTGAACGAGGAAGACTGATGGATCGTTACGTCGTATTCGGCAACCCGATTGGCCATAGCAAGTCGCCGCTGATCCATCGACTGTTTGCCGAGCAGACGGGTCAGCAACTGGACTACAGCACTTCGCTGGCGCCGCTCGATGATTTTTCCCACTTTGCCCGGGCGTTTTTCCTGGAGGGTCGCGGTGCCAATGTCACGGTGCCCTTCAAGGAAGAGGCCTATCGCCTGGCCGACAGCCTGACCGAACGCGCGCAGCGGGCTGGCGCGGTGAATACCTTGAGCAAACTGGCTGACGGCTCGCTGCTGGGGGATAACACCGACGGCGCCGGACTGGTGCGGGACCTGACGGTTAATGCGGCATTCAGCCTCAAGGGTAAGCGCATCCTGCTGCTGGGCGCTGGCGGCGCGGTGCGTGGTGCGCTGGAGCCATTGCTGGCCGAGCAACCGGCGTCGGTGATCATCGCCAACCGCACGGTGGAAAAAGCCGAATTGCTGGCAGAGTTGTTCGCCGACCTGGGCCCGGTGTCGGCCAGTGGCTTTGACTGGTTGGAGGAATCCGTGGACCTGATTATCAACGCCACTTCCGCGAGCCTGTCCGGCGACGTTCCACCGATTTCCAGCAGTCTGATTGAGCCGGGCAACACGGTTTGCTACGACATGATGTACGGCAAGGAACCGACATCGTTCTGCCGCTGGGCCTGCGAGCACGGCGCGGCTGTGGCGATGGATGGCCTGGGAATGTTGGCAGAACAGGCGGCGGAAGCGTTTTATCTGTGGCGGGGTGTGCGACCGGATACCGCGCCGATATTGGCTGAACTCCGCTGCCAATTGGCGTTATAGGCTTTCGTGGCGAGGGAGCTTGCTCGCGCTTGGGTGCGAAGCTCCCGCAGATTTCAGGGCTGCTTCGCAACCCAGCGCGAGCAAGCTCCCTCGCCACAGGTTTGGCGTCGGTCATAACGAGTTGTTTCAGTCTTCAAACCGAATCGGGCATTTCTCCGCTCCTTCCAGCTTTCTTAACTCCTCCACCACCTGCGGCCGCGCTTGCCGCAGGGTCAGGCTGCGATCCTGCTTCAGCAGGCGCCGCGCCTCCTGATGCAACATCTCCACCCCTGAGTAATCGATGAAATTGATCTGCTGGGCCTCGATCACCACCCGGGCAGCGTGCATTCGCTGCAGGCGTACCTGGAGGTAATGGCTGGCGCCGAAAAAGATCGAGCCGCCAACCCGCAACACATCGTCTTCGCCCTCGCGCCAATGCTGCACCCGCGGTTGCGAGGTGCGCTTGAGGTAGAAGAACAGCGAAGCGAGTACCCCGGCGTAGATTGCGGTCTGTAACTCCAGCAGTAGCGTGGCGACACAGGTCAGTGCCATGACCAGGAATTCGGCGCGACTGACCCTCAGCAATGCGCGAATGCCGCGATGATCCACCAGGCCCCAGGCGATCAGCAGAATACTGCCAGCCATCGCCGGAATCGGAATGTGGGCGATCAATGCCGCGCCAAATACTGCAAACAGCGCGACCCACAATGCCGAGAACACGCCGGCCAGCGGTGAACAGGCCCCGGCTTCGTAACTCAGGCCCGAGCGCGTGAAGGAGCCGGCGGACAACGAACCGGAAAAAAAAGCACCGACCATGTTGGATAAACCCTGGGCGCGCACTTCCTGATTGGCGTCGAGCAGTTGCTGCGAGCGTGCCGATATGGAACGAGCAATCGACAGGCTGGTCACCAACCCCAACATGCCCACTGCGACCGCGCTGGGCAACAATCGCAGGATCAGGTCCAGGTCTAGCGGCACGGCGCTGAATGGCGGCAATCGACCAACAAAGGCACTGACTAGGTTCACGTGGCCAAACATCGCAGGCCAGAGCCATACCAGCAGCCCCGCCGCTACCAGTGTGATCAACAGCGTCGGCCAGCGCGGTAGCAGCCATTTCAGACTGACCCCAAGTACCACTGTCGCCAGCCCGAGAATAAGCGACGGCTTGTCCACCTGGTGGAGGTGTTGAAACACTGATATGAAACTGTCGAGTGCAGTGGCCTGGCTGGGCAGGTCCAGCCCCAGCAAGTTGGGCAACTGGCCGACGGCAATCACCACCGCAGCACCTAGGGTGAACCCCAACACCACCGAGTGGGAGACGAAATTCACCAACGCGCCGAATCGCAGTAAGCCCAACAGCCATTGGAAGATCCCGGCCAGCAGCGTCAGCAACAGGATAAGCGCCACGTAGTCCTGTGATGCGGGAACTGCCAGTGGACTGATACTGGCGAACAAGACAATGGAAATTGCCGCCGTAGGACCACAGATGAGGTGCCAGGATGAACCCCACAGGCAGGCGATCAGGACGGGAACAATAGCGGCGTACAGCCCGTATTCAGGTGGGAGCCCGGCGATCAGGGCGTAGGCAATCGACTGTGGTAACGCGAGAATTGCACCGCTGAGGCCGACGATAAGGTCGCGCCCCACAGTGGCGCGGGTTTGCCGAGGCAACCAGCTCAAGAAGGGGAAGAGCGAATGGCGGCTGGGGAAGGCCATGGGTCCTCTCGGTCAAGGTTTTGTACAAGGGTAACAGGCTGACACGCTGACTGTGGCGAGGGAGCTTGCTCCCTCGCCACAGTGATGAATTACAACTTGGCTTTCACCGCAGGCAAGGCATCCTTGCCATCGGCAGTTTTCACGCCCTCCAGCCATTTATCCAGGGATGCAGGATTGGCCTTGATCCACGCCTTGGCAGCCTCGGCATTACTGATCTTCTTGTTCACTACTTCGGCCATGATGCTGTTTTCCATTTCCTGGGTAAAACTCAGGTTGGTAAGTAACTTGCCGACATTCGGACAGGCCTGTGCATAACCCTTGCGAGTCAGTGTATAAACCGCACCGGTATCGCCGAAGTACTTCTCGCCACCCTTTAGGTAGTGCATTTTAAGCTGCACGTTCATCGGGTGCGGAGTCCAGCCGAGGAAGGTCACGAACTTCTGTTTCTTAACCGCACGGGACACTTCAGCCAGCATCGCCTGCTCGCTGGACTCGACCAATTTCCACTGGCCCAAGTCGAAATCGTTTTTCTTGATGATGTCCTGCAGCGAGATGTTCGCCGGAGCTCCGGAGCCAATGCCGTAGATCTTTTTCTCGAACTTGTCTGCAAACTTGTTCAGGTCGGCAAAGTTATGCACACCCGCGTCCCACACGTAATCCGGGACTGCCAGGGTGAACTCGGTGCCATCGAGGTTCTTCGCCAGTTGGGTGACCTCTCCGGTGGCCACAAACTTGTCGTAGAAACCCTGTTGCGCCGGCATCCAGTTACCCAGAAAGACATCGACCTGAGCGTCCTTCAGACCGCCAAAAATGATAGGCACCGCCAGGGTGTCGACCTTGGCCTTGTAGCCCATGCCGTCCAGCAACAATCCGGTAATGGCGTTGGTGGCCGCAATGTCGCTCCAACCCGGATCGGCCATTTTCACCGTGTCGCAGCTCTGTTCGGCATACGCCGATGCGCTGCCCAGAGCCAGAAGCCCGACCGTCAGTACTGTGGATAACCTTTGCATGGACTTCCCCTTAACATTATTGGTTTTGGCAGGGTTGTGGGTAACGTGCTTTGCGCTCCAGATCATCCAGGTCGATGTGGTTGCGCATGTACTGCTGACTGGCGTCCACCAGTGGCTGGTGATCCCAGCTCTTCAGCTTGCCGATGGTCAGGGCATCAGCCACGAATCGCCGACGGCGCTGGCTTGCGAGCACCTGTTGGTGAATCGCAGGGATGTTCCATTTGGCCCGCGCTTCGGCGAGGAACTCTGCAAGCAGTGCGCTGTGTTGCAGCGACTGACTGAGTTCTTCCTGTTCAAGCGGGTCGTTGTGTACATCGAAGAGTAGGCAAGGGTCGTCTTCGCTGTAGATGAATTTGTAGGCTCCGCGGCGGATCATCATCAGCGGGCTGATGGTGCCTTCGGCCATGTACTCGCCAAAAACTTCGTCGTGACCGCCCTGCCCCTTAAGGTGCGACACCAGCGAGCGGCCATCCAGCGGCAATCCTGGCTCCAGCGAGCCACCGGCCAATTCGACAAAGGTCGGCAGGAGATCGGCGGTCGAGACAGCGGCGCTGACCCGCCCTGCACCAAATTGTCCCGGTGCGCTGACCAGCAAGGGGACCCGGGCGGCCATCTCAAACCAGTGCATTTTGTACCAGAGTCCGCGCTCGCCCAACATGTCCCCATGATCACCGGAGAAAACAATGATGGTATCGTCTATCAGCCCAGTATCCTCCAGTGTTTGCAGAAGTTTGCCGACGTTGTCGTCAATGTAGCTGCATGCTCCGAAATAGGCGCGTCGCGCATCACGGATTTTATCCACAGGCAGCGGCTTGTCCCACAGGTCGTAAACCTTGAGCAATCGCTGCGAATGCGGATCCAGCTCGGATTGCGGTGGTGTCTGCGGAAGCGGGATATCACTGTCCTGGTACATGTCCCAGTATTTCTTCGGGATGGTGTACGGGTCGTGGGGATGAGTCATCGAAACAGTCAGGCAAAACGGCCGGTCGCCGTCCTCGCGAATGTGGTCAAACAGGTACTGCTGCGCCTTGAATACCACCTCTTCGTCAAAATCCAGCTGGTTGGTGCGCACGCAAGGTCCGGCTTGTAGCACAGATGACATGTTGTGGAACCAGGTGGGCCGCACATCGGGTTCGTCCCAGTTCACCGACCAGCCGTAGTCGGCAGGGTAAATGTCACTGGTCAGGCGTTCTTCATAGCCATGGAGTTGATCGGGACCACAGAAATGCATCTTGCCGGACAGGGCTGTGCGGTAACCCAGGCGGCGCAGGTAGTGGGCATAGGTGGGAACGTCGGCGGGGAAATCTGCCGCATTGTCATAGGCGCCGATCTTGCTCGGCAACTGCCCGCTGACCAGGGTAAAACGCGACGGTGCGCACAGTGGACTGTTGCAATAAGCAGAGTCGAACACCACGCCTTCGGCGGCAAGTCGGCTGAGATTGGGTAATTTGATTGGCGAAGGGCCGTAAAACGGCAACATTGGCGCGGCCATCTGATCGGCCATGATGAAGAGGATATTCTTGCGCTTCATGTGATCGCGGCATTCCATAGTGAATATTTATGCGAGAGTGCTGCGATTGAGCATGGAGTCCATGTACCTTGTGGTAAAGCCCATACCAGGCAATGACTAGGATAAGCAAAGCTTATGTATGACGCCCTCGGTGGCCTGTCGCTGGATCTGCTTCGAGCATTCGAAGCGGCGGCCCGTCATCGCAGCTTTACCGCCGCTGCCGTAGAGCTGGGCACAACACAGCCCGCGGTCAGCCAGCAAATCAAACGGCTGGAAGAACAACTGGGAATTCGCTTATTTGATCGTATTTATCGCGGGATCGAGCTGACAGAGGCTGGGGCGATACTTTTTCAACAAGTTCAGCTCGGTTTGCAGAATATAGACGCTGGACTGAGTGCGATCAGCTCACAACATCAGCATGAAGTGCTGCAAGTGGCTACGGATTTCGCCTTTGCCGCGTACTGGCTGATGCCAAGGCTGCATCGCTTCCACGCGGCCAATCCCAGCGTTGATGTGAGCCTGGTCACCAGTGAGCGCAGTCATAACATGCTGCGCAGCGATATCGATGTGGCTGTATTGTTTGGTGAGGGGCGCTTCAAGCAGGGTGAGAGCCATTGGCTGTTCAGCGAAGAAGTGTTTCCGGTGTGCAGTCCGTTGTTATTGCAGGACCGTGCCCTGCCCTTGTCCGCCCATTCATTGCTAGAGTTTCCGTTACTGCACCTGCGAGGCGAGAACGGTAGTAACTGGTTTGATTGGAGTGGTGTTTTTCGCGAGCTGGGAATCAATTCAGTACCTGCCCCGGGGCCGCTGCGTTTTGATAATTACACGTTGCTGATTCAGGCGGCGATTGGTGGCCAGGGCGTGGCAATCGGCTGGCGCCACCTTGTGGATAACTTGCTTGCGCAGGGGCTGTTGTGTCGCCCGATTGCCGAGACGGTGATTTCTCGTCTCGGTTATTACGTGGTGTTGCCCCAGCGCAAGCGGCGTGGAGTGCTGATTCAGCAATTCGTCGATTGGCTGATGGTGGAGCAGGCGAGTAGTGCGCAGTCCTTGAATGGGCTACCGTTGCCATCGACTGCGGTGTGACGCAGTTCTAGGGTGGCGAAACCGCAACAAAACTCACATGCTCCCCCACATGCAAATTCAGCTGGAGCTCGTCGCAGATCCCTACGGCTACCCGGTGCAGTCGCTCAAGCGGCTCCGACAATCCAGGTTCGAGGCTGCTGCTGACCTGGCTGAAATGTTCGATGGTGAGCCCGGGAACACCTCGCGGCGCGTTCACCATCGTCCACTGCAAAGAGCTACTTTGCAGGGCTTCACGAATTTCTTCAGCCGCATGGCGTTGCAAGCGATCCTCTATCTCCGGATCGTCCAATACCTCGAAATCGCCAACCAGAAACAGTCGGGGAATACTCGAAGCCTGCATGCCTTCGGTCAGCGCATCCACGGCCAACACCTGTTCCACGGGCCCCGGGATGATGGTCCTTTCAACATACTCGCTGTTGAACGGCAGCCCTGGCGCGTCTAACAGGCAGACTACGGCCGTGCTGCCGGCCACGCTTTGCTTCACCCG
Organism: Pseudomonas violetae; assembly: GCF_023072615.1. GTDB lineage: Bacteria > Pseudomonadota > Gammaproteobacteria > Pseudomonadales > Pseudomonadaceae > Aquipseudomonas > Aquipseudomonas violetae. The sequence goes on along the minus strand of NZ_JAKNRW010000004.1, from coordinate 81,119 downwards.
TTGCGCGTCGAACAGATCGCCGGTTTTGGTGCGCAGTCCTGGACGGGGAGGGAGTGCTGTGAGGTTGTCGAGAATCGCGATCACTTCGTGCTGGCGCCTTAGCATCTCAGCCATAAGCGCACTGCCCAGGCTACTCATGGCACCATAAAGCACCACTTTCAAAACGGGGGTTTCGGCATTTTTCATGGCTGGGATCCCTTTATGGCAACGTATATGAGGTGTGACCCCCGGCAATCGTCCAGGGTTCGACCGGGTGTGAAGGGTTTCAGATGCAAGGGATAAAGGGTTATCACGCCCACGTGTACTTCGACGCAGGCAGCATCGATCAGGCGCGGGCATTGTGCGAGCGGGCAGCGCAATTGTTTCCATTAAAGGTAGGGCGGGTACACGAACGTCCGGTAGGACCGCACCCGGACTGGAGCTGCCAGTTGGCATTCGAACCGCCATACCTGGGCGAGGTGTTGCCGTGGCTGGCGCTCAACCGCAAGGGGCTGGTGGTGTTCCTGCACCCCGATACCGGTAACGATCTGCTGGATCACACCGAGCATGCGATCTGGTTGGGCGCGGTTCGACCACTGGACCTGAGCGTTTTTTGATCAACGGAATATCACCTTCAACCCTGTTTGCGGACACCGATGCTGTCCGACGGCCGGTTAAACATCCGGTCATTGCTTTCATTGGCGAAAGCTGGCTGAAAGCTTCCCCGATTAGGATCGCCTCACTCCCGGCAACAGACCGGTTGGCCCACACGAGTGTTTTGCTACTCGCACGGCCCATTTAACAACAACAATGGTGATCCTGATGTCTTTCTCAATCCGCCCCTGCGCTGTCACTCCGTCCGCTCGTCTCGTGCTTCCCGTTCTGCGCTGACCTCATCCGGTTTGCCCATTTCCACTAGCCGCGCCACGCCTGGAGTATTCCCATGCTGACTTTCCTTGGCTTCGCCATGGTCATCACGTTCATGTTCCTGATCATGACCAAGCGCCTTTCCGCGCTAATTGCCCTGATCATCATCCCGATCGTATTCGCCCTGTTCGGTGGTTTTGCGCCGAAGATCGGTCCGATGATGCTCGAAGGCATCACCAAGCTTGCACCGACCGGTGTGATGCTGATGTTCGCGATCCTGTACTTCGCCCTGATGATCGACTCCGGCCTGTTCGACCCCGCCGTGCGCAAGATCCTCAAACTGGTCAAGGGCGACCCGCTGAAAGTTTCGGTCGGCACCGCCGTACTGGCGCTCGTCGTCTCCCTTGATGGTGACGGCGCGACCACTTATATGATCTGCGTGGCGGCGATGCTGCCGCTCTACAGCCGCATCGGCATGAGCCCGAGAATCATGGCGGGCCTGATCATCCTTGCCGGCGGCGTGATGAACATGACCCCTTGGGGTGGCCCGACGGCGCGTGCGGCCAGTGCGCTGCATGTGGACCCTTCCGCGATCTTCGTGCCGATGATTCCGGCGATGCTGGCGGGTGTGGTGGCGATCCTGGCGATTGCCTACTTCTACGGCAAACGCGAGCGCGCTCGTCTGGGTGAACTGCACCTGGTTGGCGATGAAATCGACCATAGTGAGATCAGCGTTTCGCAGTTTCCGGATGCCCGTCGTCCGAAGTTGATCTGGTTTAACGGCGCGTTGACGCTGGTGCTGATGTGCACCCTGATCGGCGGCCTTTTGCCACTGCCTGTGTTGTTCATGGTGGCGTTCAGTATCGCGATGATCGTCAACTACCCTTGCCTGCAAATGCAGAAAGATCGCGTCGCGGCCCATGCAGGCAACGTGCTGGCGGTGGTCGGTTTGATCTTCGCTGCCGGTATTTTCACCGGTATCCTGTCGGGCACCGGCATGGTTGACGCGATGTCGAAAAGCCTGCTGGCGGTGATTCCGGATTTCCTCGGCCCGTACCTGGCAGTCATTACCGCGCTGGTGAGCATGCCGTTCACATTTTTCATGTCGAACGATGCATTTTATTATGGCGTGTTACCTGTGCTTGCCGAAGCAGCGAGTCATTACGGTATAACCGCGGTTGAAATGGCACGAGCCTCGATCGTCGGTCAGCCCGTCCACTTGCTGAGCCCGCTGGTACCATCGACCTATTTGTTGGTGGCCCTGGCCGGTATCGACTTCGGTGACCACCAGCGCTTTACCCTGAAGTGGGCAGTATTGGTGTGCATGTGCATACTTGTAGCAGCATTGCTGATGGGGATTTTTCCGCTCTTCAGCACTCTATAAGCCAAAGACTCACCGTAACGGGTCCAGGCTTGTTGATTGAAGCCCGGACCCTTTGCGGTTTAACACATCCTCAAAGGAATACACATGGAATGGCTGACCAACCCTGAAATCTGGGTTGCCTTCTTTACCCTGACCGCCCTGGAAATCGTCCTGGGTATCGATAACATCATCATGATTTCGATCATGGTCAGCCGCATGCCCAAGCACATGCAGGCGCGGACCCGGATTTTCGGTCTGGCGCTAGCCATGGTCACCCGAATCCTGTTGTTGCTGTCCATTACCTGGGTCATGCAGCTCACCGCAGATCTGTTCGAGGTCTTCGGCCAGGGCATTTCCGGACGTGACCTGATTCTGTTCTTCGGTGGCCTGTTCCTGTTGTGGAAAAGCTCGCAAGAGATGTACCACGCGCTGGAAGGCGAAGATGAGAGCGGTGATGAGCCTACCGGCAAGGGCGGCAACTTCCTGTACACCATCATCCAGATCGCGATCATCGACATCGTGTTCTCCCTGGATTCGGTGATCACGGCAGTCGGCATGGTCTCCCATGTACCGGTCATGGTCGCGGCCATCGTTGTCGCCGTACTGGTGATGATGTTGGCGGCCGGCACCATCAGCTCGTTCATCGACAAGCACCCGTCGTTGAAGATGCTGGCGTTGTCGTTCTTGCTGGTGGTCGGCACCGTGTTGATCGCCGAGTCGTTCGACGTCCACGTACCCAAAGGCTACGTCTACTTCGCCATGGCGTTCTCGCTGGCGGTGGAAGCGTTCAATATCAAGATGCGCACCGCAATGGCGAGAAAGCGCAAGCAGCAGGACCCGGTGAAACTGCGCAAGGATATTCCAGGTCAGTAAGATCGCTCCCACAGGGAATGAATGGGGACCTCAGGGTCCCCATTTTGTTTTTCCATCCAGCTGTTTCTATGACACTTTTGTTTCAATCACATCTTTAGCTATGCGATGCTGGCGCGCAGACCGTTAGCCAACTACAGCTTAAGTACATAACGTAGAAAAACGCGCGGCACCGTCAACTTGCTCCTTTGGGGCGCTACCACCACAGGGGGCCCTTATGCTCACCCTGCTCAATTTGTTATCTGCCGTGGCCTTGCTGATTTGGGGCACGCATATCGTCCGAACCGGCATTCTGCGGGTCTACGGGTCCAATCTGCGCCATGTCATTGGCCAGAATATGTCCAGGCGCTGGCTGGCGTTTATTTCCGGCATCGTTGTGACTGCCATGGTCCAGAGCAGTAACGCCACTGCCATGCTCGTCACTTCATTTGTCGGTCAGGGCCTGATGGCGCTGACGCCGGCACTGGCGACTATGCTCGGCGCGGACGTCGGCACCGCGTTAATGGCCCGGGTGCTGACTTTCGACCTGTCCTGGTTGTCGCCACTGCTGATTTTCCTTGGGGTGATCTTCTTTCTGTCCCGCAAGCAGACGCGACTTGGCCAGATGGGACGGGTCAGCATTGGCCTGGGCCTGATAATTCTGGCACTGCAATTGATTGTCGAATCCGCCGCACCGATCACCCAGGCCCAGGGCGTGAAGGTGATTTTCGCTTCGCTGACTGGCGATATTCTGCTCGACGCCCTGGTCGGCGCTCTGTTTGCGATGGTTTCCTACTCCAGCCTCGCCGCCGTCCTGTTGACCGCTACCCTCGCAGGTGCGGGAGTGATCAGTCTGCCGGTAGCCATCGGTTTGGTGATTGGCGCGAACATCGGCAGCGGTGTGTTGGCCTTCCTCAGCACTAGCATGCAAAACGCCGCAGGCCGCCAGGTGGCGCTCGGCAGCCTGTTATACAAACTGATAGGGCTGTTGTTGATCATTCCGGTGCTGGACCCTTTGGTGCACTGGATCGACGGCCTCGATTTCAGCCCACAGGAAATGGTCATCGGCTTCCATTTGCTCTACAACACCGTGCGTTGCCTGATTCTGCTGCCAAGCGTGGGGCCAATGGCCAGGTTGTGCGCCTGGCTGCTGCCGGAACGCCCGGAGATCAATGGCACGGCCAAGCCACGCCATCTCGACCCGACTGCGTTGGTCACTCCCAGTCTGGCGCTGGCCAATGCCGCGCGGGAAAGCCTGCGCATCGGCGACCTGATCGATAACATGCTCGAAGCGATGCTTGATGTGCTGCACGGCAAGCAGACCGCCGTGACTCAGGAAATGCGCCGCCTGACGGATGATGTTGAATCGCTCTACAGCGCAATCAAGCTTTACTTGGCGCAAATGCCCCGTGAAGACTTGAGCGAACAGGACAGCCGACGCTGGGCGGAGACCATCGAGCTGGCGATCAATCTCAAACTTGCCAGCGACCTGATCGAACGCATGCTGCGCAAGGTCCAGCAGCAGAAGACTTCGCAGCGTCGGTCGTTTTCCGAAGTGGGCCTCGAGGAGTTGGCGGGCCTGCACAGCCAGCTGATTTCCAATTTGCGCCTGGGATTATCGGTATTCCTCAGTTCCGACAAGGAAAGCGCCCGCCAGTTATTGCGGGAAAAACGTCGCTTTCGCGCTCAGGAACGGCGCCTGGCCCATGCCCATGTCAGCCGATTGCAACGCAAGATAGTCCAGAGTATCGAAACCAGTTCATTGCACCTGGAACTGATCGCCGACATGAAACGCCTGAACTCACTGTTTTGCAGCAGTGCCTATGCGGTGCTGGAAACGTCCGACACCGGGGCGCTGGCGGTAGACGATTTGGCCGACATCACGCATTCGCCTTGAACATCTGACACGGTGGTGAGTCAGTAACATTGGGTCAGCCTTGCTCGCGAAGGCGGCCTGACTGACGACATGGATCCTCCGATTAGGTTGCCTGGAAGCTCGTTATGCGTTGCCTGCTGTTCGCCTGTCTACTGCTTGGCTCATTACCCTCATTCGCCCTGGATCGCTTCCAGGTCGAGGGCTATACGCTGCCCAATGGCCTGCAATTGCTGCTCAAACCCGGGATGGACCGTGGTCATGTAGCGATTCGCCTGGTGGTGGGCGTCGGGCTGGATGATTTCAGTTGCGCCGACAAGGAGCTACCGCACCTGCTCGAACATCTGTTGTTCAGCGGCATCGACGCCACTGGCGAGGGTGGCCTGGAAGAGCGCATGCAGGCTCTGGGTGGGGAATGGAATGCCTATACCAGCAACGCCGACACTACTTTCGTCATCGAAGCACCGGCGAAAAACCAGCGAAAGGTGCTCGACCTGCTGCTGGCCCTGCTGACCCAAACCCGTTTCGACGACACCGCGATCAATGCCGCCAAGCAGGTGGTGGAGCGTGAGGATGGTGGTCACTACTCTCACCTGCAACGCTGGCTCGATCGCCAAGACCTTGGCCACACGGCGAGCAACCAGTTGGCGGTAGAACTGGGCCTCAAATGCCCTGAACGCGCGCAAGTCGATCACCTGACCCGCGAACAGCTCGAGGACGTGCGCAACATTTGGTACGCCCCCAACAACATGACGCTGATCGTGGTCGGCGACCTTGATCGCCTGCTGCCAGCCTACCTGGAGCGGGCTTACGGCGAGCTCGAAGCGGTAGACCCGACCGACCACCCGCCCCTGCCGGAAATCAAAGCAACGGCTGCCCACGAGCGCACGTTGAGCCGCGGCCTGGTCGGCAACGGCGCCAAGCTGCACTGGCTGGTGCCGGAGCCGGTACTGGAGGACCAGCACGACGAAACCTTCGATTTGCTCAAGGACTATCTGGACTGGGCGCTCTACCGCCAGATGCGCCTGGCACACAGCTTGTCCTACGGGCCCTCGGCCGGGCGCGAGGTGTTCGGCGGGGTCGGTTTTATGAGCCTGAACGCCGACGTGGAGCGCGATGATCTGCCGGAAGCCAAGCAGGTGCTGGAAGAGCTGAAGGCAGGCATGCTCAAAGATGGTCTTAACGTCGAAACCTTCAACCGCCTCAAACAGGCCGCCATTGCCCGCCAGGCCTGGGCCGTGCAGGGCAATAGTGCGTTGGCCGATTACTACTGGGGCGCGCTGGGCGATTTCCAGAATGGGCGCTTTGCTGACCCGGCCAGGGATCTGCAGGGTGTCACCCTGGAAGAAGCCAACCGGGCAATGCGCTCGTTATTGTTGCAGCCGGGGTATCTGCGGATCGAAAAACCGTTGATTAGTGATGATCAGTTGATCTGGCTGGTTGCCTCGGTGTTGGGTCTGCTAGTGCTGGGTTTGCTGGCGTGGCGCCTGCGCCGGCAGGCTCGGTGATCCAAGGCTACGTTCACATTGTAGGCGCCTGCCTGAATCTGTGATCCAAATGTAGCCCCTCGCCACACCGCCCTCCCGGGCGGTAACCTGTTGAGGATTTTTCTGACGACTAGTGTGAACCGCCGAATGCCAACTCTGACCCTATACGTACAGCGCATACTGGAATTGATGAAGCGCTACCCCGGGGTCATCGCGCTCGGTGGATTTATCTCCGGGGTCGGCAGCTTCATTTTGGTCGATCGTCAGCAAGGGCTGGCGACCTGGATCACCATCATCATGATGCTCAGCTGGATCTGGCTGATGCTGGAAAACAGCCTGACCAAGCTGTTCGCTAAAATTTTCAAGCGCGAGATCCCCCAGCCTTTGCTGCGCTACGCCACGCAGATGATCCACCAGGAAAGCCTGTTCTTTGTCCTGCCGTTCTTTTTCATCACCACCACCTGGAACAGCGGGCAGTTGTTTTTTACCGGGCTGCTGTGTGTCGCGGCGCTGATATCAATTATCGACCCGCTCTACTACAAGTGGCTGGCACCTCGCCGCTGGGCGTTTCTCGCCCTGCATACCCTGACCCTGTTCGCCGCGCTGCTGACCGCCCTGCCCGTCATCCTGCACCTGACCACGGCCCAGAGCTACAAGCTGGCGCTTGGCACTGCGGTAGTTCTGTCTTTCCCAAGCCTGGCATCGATCTTTCCCATTCGCACTGTACGCAACGCGGTGGCGATCCTGAGTCTCACCGTGGGGATCGGTGGCGTCGGCTGGGTGCTACGCTCTTGGGTGCCGCCGGCGACACTGTGGATGACCGATGTCGCCATCAGCACGCAACTGCAGGACCGCACCCCTGGCGAGAGCCTGGATGAAGTGACGGCCGAGCAGATTCGCGGTGGCGGGCTGTATGCCTACACTGCGATCAACGCGCCGCGCGGGCTGGACGAGCGGATCTACCACGTGTGGCAGTTCAACGGCAAAGAGGTGGATCGAATCCCGCTGGATATCCATGGCGGGCGCAAGGAAGGCTATCGCGCCTGGACCCACAAACAGAACTTCCCGGGCAATCCAGCCGGTAAATGGCAGGTGCGGGTGCTTACCGAGGACGGCCAGGTTATTGGCGTGTTGCGTTTCAAGATCACAGACAGCACACCGATCAAAGAAAAGTAATACGCTTCGTGATATTACGTACCACAGTCATTCAGTCGAACAAGCATGGAGCTCATGAGCAGCAGTACAACGGCCGGCAACGCCCAACTGGACGCCTCTCGCTCTCCCGTGCATCTGCGCGTCACGGGTGACTGGACGCTTGCCCATTACGCCGACCTCAAGGGCCTGAGCGAAACCATTCGCGGCCAATACGATGACACCACCCACATCGACCTCAATGGCTTGGGCGCCCTCGATACGGCCGGCGCATCGTTGCTGGTGGAGTTGCTGGGGCCCGAGCGGCTTGGCAGGTCCGCCGAACACCCGGACTGCACTTTGTCCGGGGCCGATCGCGCACTGCTGCAAACCGTCTATTGCTCAATGACCGATTTCTGCGTGCCAATCAAGGAGCCGGAAGTCGGGGTCGGCATCCAGCTGCTGACGCGCATCGGGCTCGCGGTGGACGCAGTCTGGCAAGACACCCTGCAGTTACTCGGATTTGTCGGCCTTATCCTGGAAACCATCGCCCGCAACCTGTTTCGTCCCAAACGCTGGCGCATCACCCCAATGGTGGCGCACATCGAGCAGACCGGTCTCGACGCTGCGCCGATTGTCGCCCTGCTGACCTTCCTGGTCGGTGCCGTGGTGGCCTTCCTGGGGGCGACGGTGTTGGCGAGTTTTGGTGCAAGTATCTTTACCGTGGACCTGGTGGCGTTCTCTTTCCTGCGCGAGTTCGGTGTACTGCTCACCGCTATCCTGATGGCCGGCCGCACCGCCAGTGCCTTCACCGCCCAGATAGGTTCGATGAAGGCCAACGAAGAAATCGATGCCATCCGCACATTGGGCCTGGACCCCATGGAGTTGCTGGTAGTACCGCGAGTCCTTGCGCTTTTGGTCGCGTTGCCGATGCTGACGTTTCTGGCGATGCTCTCCGGGATCATCGGCGGCGGTATGGTGTGCGCGGTTTCGCTGGATATTTCACCGGCGATGTTCCTCTCGCTGTTGCAATCGGACATTGGCGTCCAGCACTTCCTGGTGGGGATCGTCAAAGCGCCGATCTTCGCCTTCCTGATTGCCGCGATCGGTTGTCTTGAGGGCTTCAAAGTCAGCGGCAGCGCCGAGTCCGTTGGCGCGCACACCACTTCGAGCGTGGTCCAGTCGATTTTTGTGGTGATTGTGCTCGACGCTGTGGCCGCGCTGTTTTTCATGGAGATGGGCTGGTGAGTCGTCAATCCCGAGCGCCCGCCGAGGCGGTCATCGAAGTCCGCGGACTGTGCAATCGCTTTGGCAGCCAGAGCGTGCACGAGAATCTCGACCTGGACTTGTACAAAGGTGAAATCCTCGCCGTGGTCGGTGGTTCCGGCAGCGGTAAATCGGTGCTGTTGCGCAGCATCGTCGGCTTGCGCCAGCCTAGCGAGGGCATGGTGAAGGTCCTCGGAAAAAACCTTCCGGCCCTGCCCGAGCACGAGCGTTCGCTGGTTGAGCGACGGTTTGGCGTGTTGTTCCAGAAAGGCGCCCTGTTCTCCTCGCTGACCGTGACCGAGAACGTCGCCCTGCCCCTCATCGAGCACGCGGGATTGAGCCGCAATGATGCCGAGCATCTGGCGGCGGTAAAACTGGCCTTGGCGGGCCTGCCACTGTCTGCCGCGGACAAGTACCCCGCTTCGCTTTCCGGCGGCATGATCAAGCGCGCCGCACTGGCCCGGGCATTGGCGCTCGACCCGGACATCCTTTTTCTCGACGAGCCCACTGCCGGCCTTGATCCTATTGGCGCCGCCGCTTTCGACCAGTTGATCCTGACCCTGCGTGATGCGCTGGGCTTGAGTGTATTTCTGGTCACCCACGACCTGGACACGCTCTACACCATCACTGATCGAGTGGCGGTGCTGGCGCAGAAAAAAGTCCTGGTGGCGGATGCCATCGATAAGGTTTCGGAAACCGACGATGCGTGGATTCACGAATATTTCCACGGCCCTCGCGGCCGTGCGGCACTGACTGCCGCCCAACAGCTCAACGAGGTCTGACATGGAAACCCGAGCCCATCACGTATTGATCGGCCTGTTCACCGTAATCGTAGTGGCAGCCGCCCTGCTCTTCGGGCTCTGGCTGGCCAAGTCCAGTGTCGATACCGAGTTCAAGGACTACGAGATCGTTTTCAACGAGGCGGTCAGCGGCCTGTCCAAAGGCAGCGCCGTGCAATACAGCGGGATAAAGGTCGGCGACGTGGTGACCCTGCGCCTCGACCCGAACGATCCGCGTCGGGTGCTGGCGCGGATTCGCTTGGGTGGCGAGACGCCGATCAAGGAAGACACCCAGGCCAAACTGGCGCTGACCGGGATCACTGGCACTTCGATCATCCAGCTGAGCGGCGGCACCCCCCAGAGCCCGACGCTCAAGGGCAAGAACGGTAAATTGCCAGTGATCGTGGCGTCGCCCTCGCCCATCGCTCGCCTGCTCAACGACAGCAACGACCTCATGGCGGGCGTCAACACGCTGATGTACAACGCCAACCTGATGTTCTCTGCGGAGAATGTCGAGCGCATCAGCAAGACGCTGGAGCATCTGGAACAAACCACCGGCACTATCGCCGACCAGCGCGGCGATATTCGCCAGGCCATGCAGCAGCTGGCATCGGTTGGAAAACAGGCTGGCACCATGCTGGAGCAGACTTCTGCGCTGATGCGCAACGCCAACGGCCTGCTCAATGATCAGGGCAAGCAGATGTTCGGCAGCGCCGAGCAGGCCATGAAGTCCCTGGAACAGAGCAGCGCCACCATCAACCAGCTGCTCTCAAGCAATCAGGAGTCCCTCAACAATGGCATGCAGGGCCTCAACGGGCTGGCCCCCGCCGTGCGTGAGCTGCGCGATACGCTGACCTCCTTGCGCGCCATTTCCCAGCGCCTGGAAGCCAACCCCAGCGGTTATCTACTGGGCAACGACAAGAACAAGGAATTCACCCCATGAAGCTGACCCGTGCCCTGCTCTTCACCAGTTTTGCGCTGGTCGGTGCCTGCTCGATCCTGCCCAGGTCGGCCCCGTCGGATGTGTACCGACTGCCTTCGGCCCAAGGCAGCGCGCCGGCCAGTCAAGACGCCGTGCAGCGATGGTCTTTGCGCCTGGCCAAGCCTCAGGCCAGTCAGGCACTGAACAGCCCGAACATCGCTGTTATCCCCCAGGGCGACCTGATCAGCAGTTACAAGGCCTCGCGCTGGAGCGACCCTGCCCCTGTGCTGCTGCGCAACCGCCTGCTGGATGGCTTTCAGCGTGATGGTCGGGTGCCGCTGCTAAGCACTGACGACAGCAATTTCCAGGCGGACCTCGAACTCGGTGGCAATTTGCAAGCGTTCCAGACCGAATATCAAGGTACGGCGGCCACTGTGGTGGTGCGTCTGGACGCGCTGCTGGTGCGAGGTTATGACCAGCGGATTCTTGCCAGTCGCCGCTTTGAAGTGCGCCAGCCGTTGGCCGACGTACAGGTGCCGGCGGTGGTGGCCGGGTTTGGCCAGGCGACTGACCAGCTAACGGTGCAGGTGGTCAATTGGGCGGTGGCGCAAGGCCAAAAAGCAGCCCCGCCGCCGCGCCCATAACCCCGGCACATTCCCCCTGTAGGAGCGAGCTTGCTCGCGAAGAGCGTGAGGGCGACGCTGGGTGTCAGGTAGCCAGCGTTATCGTTCACGACCATCGCGAGCGAGCTTGCTCCTACAAGGGACCCTTGTTAGCCGAAGAACCAGTAGCAAACGCCGATTGCGCCAACTACTCCGGCGAACTCCGCCAATAACGCGCAGCCAATTGCGTGCCGCGCACGTTGAATCCCCACTGCGCCAAAATACACCGCCAAGACATAAAACGTGGTTTCGGTACTGCCTTGAACCGTTGCTGCCACCAACGCGGGGAAGCTGTCGACCCCAGACGTTTGCATGGTCTCGATCAACATGGCTCGCGCAGCGCTGCCGGAAAAAGGCTTGACCATTGCTGTTGGCAAGGCGTCGACAAAGCGTGTGTCCCAGCCGGCCCATTCCACCAAGTGCCGAACGCCATCCAGACCAAAATCCAGTGCACCCGATGCCCGCAACACGCCGACCGCGCAGAGCATTGCCACCAGATACGGCAGAAGACTCTTCGCCACATCGAAGCCTTCTTTCGCACCTTCGACAAACGCTTCGTAGACTTTCACTTTGCGCAGTGCGCCGATCACCAGGAACAGCATGATCAGGCCAAACAGCGTCAGGTTGCCGAGAATGGAAGACAGGCCGGCCAGTGCGGTGGCTGACAGCGTCGCCAGCAGTGCCATGAAGCCGCCCAGTGCCAAGGCACCGGGGATCATGTAGGCAAGCACTACCGGGTCCCACAGGCGCAGGCGTTGCATGAACGCCACGGACAGCAGCCCGACCAGAGACGAACAGCAGGTTGCCAGCAGGATCGGCAGGAAGACCAGGGTCGGATCGGGCGCACCTTGCTGCGCGCGGTACATGAAGATCGTCACCGGCAGCAGCGTCAGCGAAGAGGCATTGAGCACCAGGAAGAGGATTTGTGCATTGCTGGCAATGGTCGGGCTGGGGTTGAGCTCCTGTAGTGCCTTCATGGCTTTCAAGCCGATCGGTGTGGCAGCGTTATCCAGGCCCAGGCCGTTGGCGGCGAAGTTGAGGGTGATCAGGCCGATCGCCGGGTGGCCGGCCGGGACTTCCGGCATCAGTCGCAGGAACAGTGGCCCTAGTGCCTTTGCCAGCCAGTCGACGATGCCGGCTTTCTCGGCGATTCGCAGAAAGCCCAGCCAGAGAGTGAGGGTGCCAAACAACAGGACCATGACCTCGACTGACAATTTGGCCATGGCGAAAATGCTTTCGACCATCGCTGCGAAGATCCCGGCGTTTCCACCGATCAACCACTGCGCCAGCGCCGCCACGCTGGCCACGATGAAGAAGCCAAGCCACAGGCCATTAAGCATCAGTCAAATCCCCCAGAGAATGCGGCGAATGATAGCGGGGTAGCCAGAAACGACAAACCCCGGATTTCTCCGGGGTTTGTCTAGCGTCGTGCATGGGGTTTTCGGACCCCCTGCAGGAGCGAGCGTGCTCCTGCATTTCAAGCAGTCGCACCGGATGTCGTATCAGCTTTTCGACACTTCACCAGCTGGCAGCTTTTCCTTGCTGCGCCAGTGCGGCAGGGAGTTCCAGTAGCGCTGGCCCTTCTCGTCGTCGTACATGCCTTCCCAGCGGGAGATGACCAGTACCGCCAGGGCGTTGCCGATCACGTTCAGTGCGGTACGCGCCATGTCCATGATGCGGTCGACACCGGCGATGAACGCCAGGCCTTCCAGTGGAATACCCACGCTGCCCAGGGTCGCCAGCAGCACCACGAAGGAAACGCCCGGTACACCGGCGATGCCCTTGGAGGTGACCATGAGGGTCAGCACCAGCAGCAATTGCTGGCTGATGGACAGATCGATGCCGTATAGCTGGGCAATGAAGATGGCCGCGATGCTTTGATACAGCGTCGAGCCGTCGAGGTTGAAAGAGTACCCGGTCGGTACCACGAAGCTGCAGATGGCTTTCGGCGCGCCGTAGGCCTCCATTTTCTCGATGACCCGTGGCAGCACGGTTTCGGAGCTGGCGGTGGAGTAGGCCAGTACCAGCTCATCCTTGAAGATGCGCATCAGCTTGATGACCGAGAAGCCGAACAGGCGAGCAATCAGGCCCAGCACCATGAAGGCGAAGAAGGCGATGGCGAAGTAAACCAGCAGGACCAGTTTTGCCAGGGGCAGCAGGGAAGCGAAGCCGAAGTTGGCCACGGTCACCGCGATCAGCGCGAACACGCCGATCGGGGCGTAGTTCATGATCATGTGGGTGACCTTGAACATGCTTTCCGACACGCCCTGGAACAGGGTGACCAGCGGATCGCGCAATTCGGGTTTCAGGCTCGACAGACCGAGACCGAACAATACCGAGAAGAAGATGATCGGCAGCATCTCGCCGCGAGCTATTGCCGCGAAGATATTCGACGGGATCAGGTTGAGGATAGTCTCGATGAACGCATGTTCATGCTGGACCTCGGCGGCAGTCGCCTGATACTTGGAAATATCCACAGTGCCCAGGGTGCTCATGTCGATGCCGGCGCCCGGGTGGAACACGTTGGCCAGCACCAGGCCGACGACGATGGCGATCGTGGTGACGATCTCGAAGTAGATGATGGTCTTGAGGCCGATGCTGCCGAGTTTTTTTGCGTCGCCAACGCCTGCAATACCGACGATCAGTGAAGAGATCACGATCGGGATCACAATCATCTTGATCAGACGGATAAAGATATCGCCTGCTGGTTGCAGAACGTTACTGATCCACCAGGCTTTTTCGGCACCGAAATGGTTGAGCAGCGCACCGATTGCAATCCCCAATACCAGACCGATGAGGATCTGCCAGGCGAGGCTAAGCTTTGCCTTCTTCATATCTTTACCCTTAATTGCGTTTGACTCAGGCAGATGCTCGGAACAGGAACGCTCGTGGCGAAAAAGTCTTGTGCATCGGCCTCCGTATAAGGTGCCCCGGAGCGCTTGTTTGTAGCTCTCTGGCAGGCGAAAAAAGGCGCAACTATTCCGATGCAGGGAAGCGACGTCTAATGCCGTAAACGCCTACCCTATGCCGAATCGGCATGAGTTCTTCTAAATGAAACTGGCGTCCCAACCGGTTCGAATACGACATTTCGGCGGGCATAAGTGCCGTGAACCGGTCATTACAGCGTGCATTGAGTGTTTTTTGAGCAGGCGCGAGAAAGAACTTTTGACGCAAAATCCGATGAGCTGATAGAAAAATACCATTGAAAAATCAGGCTATTTTTCTCGATGTACGGTCGCAAGGAAACACTGAGAAATGTATTTTTCGGCGAAATTGATTCGAGTTATTGAGAGGAGGGTGCCTGTGAGGATTTAGTACCAACTGAATGCCTAGATTGCATAAGCTCTCCGCAGGTTCGTCGAAATCGAATGTCGCGAACCTGCGTCGCAGCTTTTTCCTGACCCGGCCCTTTCGCAGGTACTCCCTGTACCCGTAGGTCACTGCGCCCCTGAAACAGGCAGAGCGTCCCGGCCCCTTGGTCATGCAACTGCCGTCATCGGGCAGTGCATGGAAAGACGCCTTGCGGCCTCTTTCTATTTCAAACTCAGTACCACTTCGGATCTTTTTTCAGTTGTTCCATCAACAGGGTCTGCATGCCCTCATCTGGCTTGCCGAGGAACCGGTACGTCGCATGTCGCGTCGGCGACTTGTCCGCCGGTAGCCCCGTAGGCACTTCAACCAGCATCCCGTAGGCTTCATCCTTGTCGAAACTGACAGCAACGATCAGACGCTTGTTCAGACAGGTCGCTTGCGACTCGCAAAGTGGTCCTACAAGGTACTTGTCTCCGTCTTCTTCTACCGCGTTCATTTGCTCAGCGTCGCCGGACAGGTTCATCACCCATTCCGGCAGGCGTTCTTCCTTCTTCACCACGCCTTGCCAGGTGTCGCGATATTGCGGATCGGAATTCAACAACTCATTGACCCGCGTCTGGCCATCATTGGCCGCCATCGCCATGGCGCTACCGCCCAGTAGCAGGGCGGCTGCCAATGTTTTCAACGAGACGTTCATATTCAGCCTCGACCGCGACGGCCGAAGAAGAACGACGCAATGAACATCACCAGGAACACGACAAAGAGAATCTTGGCGATACCCGTGGCGGTGCCCGCGATACCACCGAAGCCCAGTACGGCGGCAATGATGGCAATGATCAAGAATGTGATTGCCCAGCTCAACATGGTGATTCTCCTTACGCTTCTATTTAGAGATGCTGCTTTTTAGAGGTGATGTTTTGTGGTGCTTTTCCCGGCGTAAGCAGCGCGCCAAGTTGGTAATCAGAACACCCAGCGTTCCTGACGAGGCATCTCATTCGCAGGCTGGGCCTGGTCGACGTCCATCATCCGCAGCGATGTGCTATCCCTCGCTTGGCTGCTGGCGGCACTGAAGTGGGTTTGAGTTGGATATTTGAATGACAACAACTGCGGCGCTTCCTGCTGCTGGTTCTGCTCCCAGCGCTGGAATTGCTGGCCGCCGATCAATGTGATCAAAAGCGCAAGAACAGCGAACAGACCTTGCTGAATGTGCAGGGGGGAAATGCGCAATTGGGCGGCACGTTGGCGATTCATCCGGAAACTCCTCCCACTTCGGTGGTGATCTTGTAGTGGGCGATCTTTTGCCCTGATTACCCAGACTATTGCAGCCTGCATGCCAGCTTTTTAAGAAGAAAAAATCCTTTAAAAACAACATGTTAAAAGATTATCAAAAATTCTATTGAACGCATCCTGCACGATGGGCTCTCTACGGTCGTGCGTAATGCACGATAATGCCGTAGGAACTTTCATTCTTTTTGAATTGAGAGGAGGGCGAAGATGTCAGAGATGGACGTGGGAAATCGCCCACAGCCCTTTGCTTTGCATAAAAACCAGCTAAATCAAGCGTTTGCCTGACGGAACGGTAGATATCTACCCCGCTGCGGTTGAAAAGGCACAGAATTGACCATGCAACTTGCCCGATTTTTACGGGACTAACCTAAAATCATTCTCAACGGAGCGTAGGAAAATGGAGTCAGCCAGTGAGCATCAAGGCCGCATTCTGCTGGTGGACGACGAGTCCGCCATCCTGCGAACTTTCCGTTATTGCCTTGAAGACGAAGGCTACAGTGTGGCCACTGCCAACAGCGCTGCCCAGGCAGATGCCTTGCTGCAACGCCAGGTCTTCGACCTGTGCTTCCTCGATTTGCGCCTGGGAGAAGACAACGGTCTCGACGTACTCGCACAGATGCGCATTCAGGCGCCATGGATGCGAGTAGTCATAGTTACCGCTCACTCGGCGGTGGATACGGCAGTGGACGCCATCCAGGCCGGCGCTGCCGACTATCTCGTCAAGCCATGCAGCCCCGACCAGTTGCGCCTGGCCACCGCCAAGCAATTGGAGGTGCGGCAATTGTCAGCGCGCCTGGAAGCGCTGGAAGGTGAAGTGCGAAAACCCAAAGATGGTCTGGATTCCCACAGTCCGGCCATGAAGGTGGTGCTCGAAACTGCCCGCCAAGTAGCGAGTACCGACGCCAACATCCTCATTCTTGGTGAGTCCGGGACTGGTAAGGGTGAGTTGTCCCAAGCGATCCATGGCTGGAGCAAGCGCGCGAAAAAATCCTGCGTCACTATTAACTGTCCATCCTTGACCGCCGAGTTGATGGAAAGCGAATTGTTCGGACACAGTCGGGGCGCGTTCACCGGCGCCAGCGAAAGTACCTTGGGTCGAGTCAATCAAGCGGACGGCGGAACCTTATTTCTCGACGAGATCGGCGACTTTCCTCTGACGTTGCAACCAAAGTTGCTCCGCTTTATTCAGGACAAGGAATATGAGCGAGTGGGCGACCCAGTCACCCGCCGTGCTGATGTACGGATCCTGGCGGCGACCAACCTCAATCTCGAAGACATGGTGCGGGACGGGCGCTTCCGCGAAGACCTGCTCTATCGGCTGAATGTCATCACCTTGCATCTTCCGCCATTACGCGAGCGCCGTGAGGACATCCTTAATCTGGCGGATCGCTTCCTGGCACGATTCGTCAAGGAGTATGCGCGTCCGGCGCGGGGGTTCAGCGAGGAGGCCAGAGAGGCATTGCTCGGTTATCGCTGGCCGGGCAACATTCGCGAACTGCGAAACGTGGTGGAGCGTGCGAGCATTATCTGTCCCCAGGAGCGAGTCGAAATCAGCCACCTGGGCATGACTGAAACGCCGGTCAACAACGCGCCGCGCATCGGTGCCGCACTGAGCCTGGACGAGCTGGAAAAGGCTCACATCGGCGCGGTCCTGGCCACTGCCGACACGCTGGACCAGGCTGCAAAGACCTTGGGAATTGACGCTTCAACGCTGTATCGCAAACGTAAGCAGTACAACCTGTGAGTCATCCCCAATGAAACTGGCGATGAAGTTGCGCACCCGGCTCTTCTTGAGCATTTCCGCGCTGATCACCGTCGCGTTGCTCGGGTTGTTGCTCGGGCTGGTCAGCGTGATGCAGATGGCGAGTTCCCAGCAATCGCTGGTGAGCAACAATTTCGCCACCTTGGATCTGGGGCTCAAGCTGCGCCAGACCCTGGGTGATCAACTGATCGTCATGCTGAGCGAGAAGCCGGACCTTGCTGCTTTCGATAAATCCAGAAACCACTACTTCCAGTTGCTCGACGAGGGTATTGCCCACGAACAGGCCGATGACGGCTTCAAGTACGGTTTTCAGCAGGCCAAGGCTGATTACCAGGAGTTTTTGCAGGCGTACGCTGATACACGTAACCCTCCCCATGTGCTGCGCGGAAACGAAGAGCTCACGGACAAATTCAACAAGGTGCGCAACGGCCTGCTTTCCGAAAACAAGCGCGCCCTGGATACCATCTATGCGACCGAACGTGCAGCGCGAGACCGGGCGCTGTTGATGGTCGGACTGATCGGGCTGGTAGGCCTGGCGGTGCTTGTTATCGGTTTTGTCACTGCCCATGCCATCGCGCGGCGTTTCGGTGCTCCGATCGAGGCGCTGGCTCAGGCGGCGGACAACATTGGCCAAGGCAATTTCGAGGTTACCCTGCCGATATCGTCAGCTGCGGAAATGAATCTGCTGACCAAGCGGTTCGGCATCATGGCAGAAGCTCTGCGAGAGCATCAGGCGACCAACGTTGACGAGTTACTCGCCGGCAAACAGCGCCTTCAGGCGGTGCTCGACAGCATCGATGACGGCTTGTTGATGATTGACCGCGAAGGACACCTGGAGCATTTGAATCCGGTGGCCCAGCGGCAGCTGGGTTGGGACTCCGACCGTCTGGGGCAGGGGTTGGGTTCGGCCCTCGAACGTCCGGAGCTTGATGGGCTGCTGCAATTGGTATTACGCGGTGGCACGCTGGAGCGAGCCCCGGAAGACCTGAGTATCGAGGTCGACGGTGAGTCGCGGTTGCTCACCTATAGCTTGACGCCTGTCAGCCACACCCAGGGGCATATTCTCGGCGCGGTCATGGTGCTGCATGACGTGACCGAGCAGCGTGCATTCGAGCGGGTGCGTAGCGAGTTCGTGCTGCGGGCTTCTCATGAGTTGCGCACACCGGTCACCGGCATGCACATGGCGTTCGGCTTATTCAGGGAGAGGGCCAAGTTCCCGGAGGACTCTCGTGAAGCCGATCTGCTGGATACGGTAAACGAAGAGATGCAGCGGCTGATGCAGTTGATCAACGACCTGCTGAATTTCTCCCGATACCAGAACGGCCTGCAGAAGCTCACGTTGGCGCCGTGCTCTATCGAAGATTTGCTGGAACAGGCCCGGGTTCGGTTCTCCAGTACCGCACTGGCCAGCAATATCGAGCTGGTGGTGGAAGTACAGGAGCCATTGCCCCGGCTGCAAGCCGATCAGCCGCAGTTGGACCGTGTACTGGATAACCTGATCGATAATGCGCTGCGCCACACTTCACCGGGCGGGCAGATTCGCCTGCACGCAAGACGTCATGGGGAGCGCGTGATTATCAGCGTAGAGGACAACGGCGAAGGAATTGCCTACGGCCAGCAAGGGCGGATTTTCGAACCTTTTGTGCAGGTTGGTCGCAAGAAGGGCGGCGCGGGCCTGGGCCTGGCGTTGTGCAAGGAGATCGTGCAGCTGCACGGTGGGCGTATGGGGGTTTATTCGCGGCCGGGGCAGGGCACGCAGTTCTACATGGCCCTGGCAGTCTGAAGCGGGATCAGGCCTCGTCGTCCAGGCGTCGCCCCCCCAGGCGTCGGCCACGGGTAATCAGTTCGATGAACTGTACCGCGCTCAACGCGTGAGCGAACAACCAGCCCTGACCGAACTTCACTCCTTCGCTGCTCAGGAACGCGGCCTGGGATTCATGTTCGATCCCTTCGGCAATCACCTTAAGTTGCAGGGCCTGGGCCATATGGATGATGTGCGGCGCCACGCCGCTGCTGGCAGCGTCATGTCCCAGGGCGTCGATAAACGCCTTGTCGATCTTCAGGCAGTCCACCGGTAGCGTTTGCAGGTAGGCGAGGCTGCAATATCCAGTGCCGAAGTCGTCAATCAGCACCTGGTGCCCGACGTCCCGCAACGCTTGCAGGTTTTCCCGTGCGACCACCACATCGATCAACCCGCGCTCGGTCACCTCAAAGGCAATCTGCTTGGCCGCCACCCGGTGCAGGGTCAGCAAACGGGCCATCACTTGGCCAACTCGCGGCACCATGACATCGCACGCCGCGAGATTGACCGAGATGTACAGCTGGGGGTTGGCTCGCAGCAGTTGCCCCAGCTGTTCCAGCAAGCGCTGCAGGACAAAGTCGGTCATCTGACGGATCTGGCCAGTGTTTTCAGCCATGGGGATGAACAGGTCGGGGCTGGTCAGCGTACCGTCCGGTCGACGCCATCGAAGCAAGGCTTCCGCGCCGACACAGTTGCGGCTGTCGAGGTCGAAGATCGGTTGATACAAGACCTGTAACTCGCCCCGCCGGATGGCGCCGCTGAGCTCCGCATCCATCGACTGGCGTTGACGCACCAGCAGGAATACCAGGAACCCGACAAACCCACCCAGCACCAGGCTGGCCGGAACCAGCCACCACCATACCGGCGGCACGTGGATGCCCGTGCGCGGCGATATCAGCACCAACTGATAGGTGGGGTTGTTGGTGGGCATGCGGTAGATCAGATGTGTTTGAGTAATCTGCAATGCATCGCGGCTCTTTGGTGACCAGGCTTCCAGCGGCGGCCAGGCCTGCTCGGCACCGAGAACTGGTATCGCGCGTTTGCCACGGTCGAGGACCACGAGCAGGCTGCTACCTGGGGGCAGGTCGACCATGTCGGTCAAATGGCCGCGCGAAGTCGCCACCCGAAAATTGCCGCGGCCCAGCATCAGCGCCGCGCGGTTCTCGTCCGGTTCGGTGGTGGTGTTCAGCCAATAGCTGTAGGTGGGGCCCTTGATGTCAGGTGCGCGGCTCATCGACAGGCCTTCCTGGCGAGGACGGTTGGAACAGATTCGGGAAGAGTCCATGTAGGCCGCTTCATAAACGAAGCGATAGTTGAATGTCACCTGCTGCAAGGTGGCGATCATTTCATCGTCGCAGGTGCGCAGGGGCTGAGCCTCAAGGTCGTCGAGGCTTTCTCGCAATTGCCCGAACAACTGCTCCAGGCGCGCGAGGAAGCGCTCGCCCTGGGCATTCATCTCTTCGCTTTCGTTCTTATCAATCTGGTGGACTGCGACAAATAAACTGCCAGTGAGCAATAACGTTGCACTGAAGACAGCCGCTAGCATCGCCAAAAACCATGGGCGATAGAACCAGCTACGTAATGTCTCTCGAGCAGCAGTCATCCGGTAACATCCGAAGAATTACCAATGAGTTATAGCTGCTGGTTGAGTAAAACGCCCGACCGTCGGGCGGGCGTCATTATTTTGTCTGATTCAAGACTTGTAGCAGTGCCGCGGTTTGCGCATCTGGGGTGCCGTCGAACCGGGTGGGCCGGAAATGCATCTGAAAAGCCGACAGAACATGACGAGTCGACACGTCGAGTTCACCGGTTTGGGGCGTGGCGTAACCCAGCCGGGCCAGTTGTCCCTGGAACCAGCTGATACTCGGCAGTTGCACGTTGAACTGCGCTTGCTGGCGTGCAACGACTTGCTCGTTCGGCCATACGCCCAATCCTTGTTCCGCCAGGCGCTTCCACGGAAACAGGGGGCCGGGATCCAGTTTGCGTCCCGGTGCAATGTCACTGTGCCCGATGATGTTGTGAGGGCTGATGCCGTAGCGCTTGCTGATGTCCTTGAGCAGGAATACCAGGGACTGGATCTGCGCGTCACTGTAGGGATACCAGAGACGGCCGGTTGGTGTGTCCTTGAAGCCCGGATTGACGATTTCAATACCGATGGAACTGGAGTTCAGCCAGGTCCGGGTTTGCCATTCGCTCTCGCCGGCGTGCCAGGCACGCAGGCTCTCATCCACCAACTTGTAGATGGTCGCCTTGTTGTCGTCGCCGATCAGGTAATGACTGCTGACTTCGCCTTGGGTCAGCAGTTGCAGTGAGCGTTCAAGTGACGCCGAGGTGTAGTGCACGACCACGAACTGGATGCGGCTGTCGTGGTTGGCTGACGGATGACTGGTGTCGATGCGCGGGCCACTGGCGCAACCTGCCAACAAGATGAGCGACACAATGAGGGCAAAATATTTCATGGCGAGTGGCAGTACACGTAAGATAATAATGCAACAGTGTAACGTAATGCTGTGAGGGTCGAAGACCAAAGCGCCGATTTAAACAAAATGGCACAATTGTCATCAGCTCAATTCGATGCGGTTGCGCCCCGCGTGTTTTGCCCGATAGAGCGCCTGATCGGCTCTTTTCAGGACTGCGTCACTGTGTTCGCCAGGCCTGAAAGCTGTGATGCCCATGGAAAGGGTCACCGTCACTGGTTCACCCTTGAAGTGAAAAGGGCAGGCTTCGATGGCTGCGCGTAATTTTTCCATAAGACTTGCACCGGTCGCCGGTAAGGTCGCGGGCATCAGCAGGATAAATTCCTCGCCACCGAATCGGGCAATGAAGTCCGAGCCGCGCAAGCGCTTGCGCAGGACGGTTGCAATGATCTTCAGAACCTTGTCGCCAGCAAGATGGCCATAGTTGTCATTGATCCGCTTGAAATGATCGAGATCGAGCATGGCCAACAACAGGCTGTCGCCTTGTTGGTGCCATTGGCTGACTTCGTGATCCAGGCGCTCGTTCCAGGCGGCGCGGTTGGGCAGGTTGGTCAGCGGATCGATCAAGGCTTTCTGGCGTTGTTCTTCAAGGTGTTCGCGAAAGCCCAGGGCTTCGTGTTCCATATGGGCAACCCGATCAGCCAGGCTTTGCAGACGAGTCGCCACTTCCTGTTCACGCTCGTCGCGCTGCTTCTGGAAATGGTCCAGGGTGCCCAGCAGGCCCTCCAGATGGTTCTCCAGGGCATGCTTGAGTCCATTCAGGTCTGCGGCGTCCTGCATGCTGCTCTGCAAGCCATCGACCTGCTCACGGATTTGCGAATCCATCTCGCGCGCTGCAGAGCTGTTGTCGGCATGGCCATCGCTGGCAGCCCTCAGGTTGCTCTGGAAGGCTTCCAGACGTTCGTTGAGCTGCTGCAGATAGGTTTCGAATTCATGCTGGCCGCTACCGGTGATTGCCAGCATCAAGGTGGCCAGGTCATCCAGGATCGGGATCAGCTCATACCAGTTCAAACCATTTTGCAGGCGCAGGCGCATGGCTTCGGCTTGCGGACGATGGCGCTCGGGCAGTGTCAGGTCGTCAAGCAGGCCCAGTAGCGTGTCTTCGATGTGCCTGGCTACCGAACTGTAGGTGGGCTCGGGCGAGTCAGGGAGCGCGTAGAGCGTGTCCTGCTCGGGATTTTCCGGCTCGGTGGCAGGTGCCTCAAGCGTTACTGGAGAAAGCGGCAACTCTTCGACGGCCGGTGGTTCGGCGCTGGCCTGCGCAGAGGCTTCGGGCTGCACCGTGGATTGCTCAGGTTGCTCAGCTTGCCCAAACGCCTCAGGTTTCGCGGGCTCCTCCGGTGGGTGCGCCCGTGCAACATTCGCCACCGACTGTTGCTCCGTAGCCGCTGGGGGATGTTGCTCGGTGGCAACAGAGGGTCCGGTAGCTTTCGCCGCAGGGGCTGGCTCCACCTGCGGTGCAGGAGCTTTCTCCACCGGTGCCGGCACCGCAGCGGGCGCACTTTCATCGGCTTCACGGTTGCCAAACAGGCGCTGCAGCAAGCTTGGCCGACCCGGTTCTTCGGGGCTCTCCAGGCGACTTAGCGCTTTGCCCTGCAGCCCGCTCAATTCGCTAAGCAACAGCGGCATCTCGCGGACCTGGCCAACCCGGGCATCCAGTTGCTTGGCAAATTGCTTGAGAGGGCGGCTGACTTCGCGCGGCAGCGGCAGCGTTTGCAACTGGGCCACCAGGGCCGTCAGTGCGGCGCTGGTCTGGTTGATCCGGGTTTCGCGACGTTGCTCGGAATCGAGCACCGCTTTTTCCAGGCGCGGCAACAGCGCAGCCAGCCCGGCGTCCATGTCATCGGTGCGCACAACATCGCGCATTTCCTTCATGCATTCGTCGACAGTGCGGTCGGTACCCTCGGCAGCCAGTGTGCTGCGTACCAGCCCGCGGCGCAGCAGGTCGAGCCGGGCGTCCCAGCGACGTTCGAGTTTTTCCTGATGTTCGATGCTTTGAAGGTATTTCTCTTTCCAACGCTGTGCTTCGTCGCTCATTCAAGGGATCCGCTAGGGGGCAGGACTCAACGCGGGGAATGCATCGGCCGTGAGCGAACCCGGCAGACGAATCTCTACCGCGACCGGCAGGTGATCGGAAATGGGTTGTGCCAGCACCTCGACCTTTTCAAGGGTCAGGCTCGGGCTCAGTAGAATATGGTCCAGGCACCGTTGTGGGCGCCAACTGGGGAAGGTCGCCTCTAGCTGTGGTGCCAGCAGGCCGAGATCACGCAGCGGCGAATTCTGCAGCAGATCGCTGGCGTGGGTGTTCATGTCGCCCATCAACACCTGGTGCTTGTAGCCGCCGATCAGTTCGCGGATGTAGGCCAGTTGCAGGCTGCGCACACGTGCCCCAAGCGCCAGGTGCATCATCACCACGACGAGGGCTTCCGGGCCTTCGCCGAAACGCACCAGGATGGCCCCGCGACCTTTGGGCCCCGGCAGCGGATGATCTTCAATCGCCCAGGGGCGCAGGCGACTGAGCACACCATTACTGTGCTGGCCGAGGCGACCGAGATTGCGATTGAGTTGTTGGTACCAGTAGGGGAAGGCCCCTAGCTGGGCCAGGTGCTCGACTTGGTTCACGTAGCCCGACCTGATGCTGCCACCATCGGCTTCCTGCAAAGCGACCAGATCGAAGTCACCCAGCAGATCGCCGATCTTTTGCAGATTGGTGGCGCGACCGGTGTGGGGCAGCAGATGTTGCCAGCCCCGGGTCAGGTAGTGCCGATACCGCTCGGTACTAATGCCCACCTGGATATTAAAACTCAGTAGCCGCAGACGGCTGTCAGCGGGCAACCCGGTCGATTCCAGATGATGTTCGTTGACCCGCGGATCATGCAGGCCAACAACTCTTTCAGTTCCCCAGCGGCGCATGGCAGGCCCCGCGCTTAGTTGGCAGCAGCCTTGTTAGCCGCTCGCTCTTGTTCGACCAGTTTATCGGCCAGTTGCAGTGCTTGCTCGGCGCCGCCGGCAGAACCGATGTCAAAACGGTACTTGCCATTGACGACCATGGTTGGCACGCCGGTAATTTCATACTTCTTCGCGAGTTCGCGCGCTTGAGCGACCTGGCCCTTGATGGCGAAGGAATTGAAGGTAGCGAGGAATTTATCCTTGTCGACACCCTGGGTCGCCAGGAACTCAGCCATTTCATCCGGAGTTACCAGCTTCTTGTGTTCTTCCTGGATGGCCTTGAACACGGCGGCATGAACCTTGTGCTCGACACCCATGGATTCAAGCGTCAGGAACATTTGGCCGTGGGCGTCCCAAGGACCGCCGAACATTGCAGGGATGCGCTTGAAGTTCACATCGGATGGCAATTTTTCAACCCACGGGTTGATCACTGGCTCGAATTTGTAGCAATGCGGGCAGCCATACCAGAACAGCTCCACCACCTCGATCTTGCCGGGCACGGCGACCTGAACCGGGTTGCTCAGTTCGACATAGGGTGCGGCGGGTGCTTCGGCTGCCTGGGCAGTCATGCCGAACAGGCTGGCAGCGGCGAGAGCGGCGCTGAGGATCAGATTACGCATGCTTTACTCCTGGACAATTTTGGTCGCCTCGCGCGACCTGAATTCAGACAGGTCGTGGCGGGCTTTAGTTCTGTAGTGTAACGGCAGCGGCCACAAAAAAGGGTGGCCAGAGCCACCCTTTTTATACTCGCTGCGACGGATTAATGGAGCGTTAACATTGCAGGAGATGTCCGTCCTGCTTGAGGCTCCATTTATTGCCGGTCTTAGTGCAGGCCCTGGATGTAGCTGGACACCGCTGCGATATCTTCGTCGCTCAGGCGCTTGGCAATGGTCTGCATGGTCTTGGTGTCGCCGTCGTTGGTGCGGCCGCCTTCTTCCTTGCGGAAGTCGGTCAGTTGCTTGGCAACGTATTGAGCGTGCTGGCCACCCAGGTGCGGGAAGCCGGCAGCAGCGTTGCCGGCGCCGTTAGGCGAGTGGCAGCCGGTGCAGGCTGGCAGGCCCTTGGCCAGGTCACCACCACGGAACAAAGCTTCACCGCGAGACACGATTTTCGGGTCGGCGGCGCCAACGCTGCCTTTCTGGCTGGCAAAGTAGGCGGAGATATCAGCCAGGTCCTGATCGCTCAGGTTGGTCAGCAGCCCGGTCATTTCCAGTACGACACGCTTGCCGGACTTGATGTCGTGCAACTGCTTGTTCAGATAACGTTCGCCCTGGCCTGCCAGTTTCGGAAAGTTAGGCGCCATGCTGTTGCCATCCGGGCCATGACAGGCGCCACATACTGCGGCTTTCGCCTGACCAGCAGTCGCATCACCTGCAGCATGGGCAATGCCGGAGATCCCCACGGTCAACAGCAGACTCACGATCAATTTGTTCATCAGCTAATCCAACTACGGCTAAGGGTTAAAGAGTTATGGACCGGGATCACTCGCTCATCCAGTGGATGATGGCTTGGTAATCCTCGGCACTGCAGTCCATGCACAAACCACGCGGCGGCATCGCCTTGAAACCCTGGGTTACGTGTTGCACCAGCGTCTCCATACCTTTCGCCAACCTCGGCGTCCAAGCTACCTGATCGCCCTTTCTGGGCGCCATGGGCAGTTGGCCGGAATGACAGGCACCACAAACACGGTTGTACACAGCTTCCGGATCCTGTGTAGCCTGAGCGCTGTAAAGCGGCATCAAGACACCGGCAGCTAGCAGCCATTTCGTCATAAAACGACCTTTTCAGGGTTGAGAGCGTGCTGCGTTCTAGTGCGCAATCAAGGTCTATCGCTCTCGTGTACTTCATCCTACGCTGGGACAAAGCGCACACAAAATCTGCGGCATTATATACTGGCGTCACTGAAACGGAAACGACACTGCTCGCCGCGTCCATTCCCGGCGCCGCCCACATCGGAAATCCCATGCAACTCAAGAACCCCATCCTCGGCCTGTGCCAACAGTCCACCTTTATGCTCAGCGCTGCCAAAGTCGATCAATGTCCCGACGACGAAGGCTTTGAAGTGGCTTTTGCCGGCCGTTCCAACGCCGGTAAATCAAGCGCGTTGAACACCCTGACGCATGCCAGCCTGGCGCGGACCTCGAAAACTCCGGGTCGCACGCAACTCTTGAACTTCTTCAAGCTAGACGATGATCGCCGTCTGGTCGACCTGCCGGGCTACGGTTACGCAAAAGTGCCCATCCCGCTGAAGTTGCACTGGCAGCGTCACCTGGAAGCTTATCTGGGCGGTCGCGAGAGTTTGAAAGGTCTGATCCTGATGATGGATATCCGTCATCCAATGACTGATTTCGATCTGTTGATGCTCGACTGGGCTGTCGCCAGCGGCATGCCAATGCATATTCTGCTGACCAAAGCGGACAAACTGACCTACGGTGCGGCGAAAAACGTGCTGCTCAAAGTGCAGTCGGACATCCGTAAAGGTTGGGGCGACGCGATCTCGATCCAATTGTTCTCGGCTCCGAAGCGCCTGGGTCTGGAAGACGCCTACACTGTACTCGCGGGCTGGATGGAACTGGCAGACAAGGGCGCGGAAACGGTCGAGCAATAAATTGCGGGCAAAAAAAACCCCGGACTTCTTATGGGGAGGGGGAAGTTCCGGGGTTCAAGTTCCGGACCGCTAGGGCGGGGTCCAGATATCTGCCAACACTTAACACAACATAGGAGCATCGAAGGGCTTCACCAGCCATTCAGTGTATCTGAGTAGCGATTTGGCAGATTAGTTCAGAATTTTTTCGAATACGTTTGGAATAACCCCAAGAACGTTCCGGCCTAAGCACCTTGCAGCCGCGGCATTATGCCGCGGCGTAATTCTTGTAGGAGCGAGTTCGCTACAGGGTGGCACTGATCTGCGCGTCAGTGAGCCTCATCCCAATTGTTCCCCACACCCACTTCGACCAGCAGCGGCACGTCCAGTTTCGCGGCATCGCTCATGTGCGTGCGAATTTCTTCAAGCACCTGGTCCACCAGGTCCTCACGAACCTCCAGCACCAATTCATCGTGTACTTGCAGGATGACTTTGGCATCCAGGCCGGACGCGGTCAGCCAGTTATCCACCGCCACCATGGCCTTCTTGATGATGTCCGCCGCAGTGCCCTGCATGGGAGCATTGATCGCGGTGCGCTCAGCGCCTTTGCGCAGGGCCGGGTTCTTCGCATTGATGTCTGGCAGGTATAGGCGACGCCCGAAGATGGTCTCGACAAAACCTTGCTCGGCGGCCTGGGCGCGAGTGCGCTCCATGTACTCCAGTACGCCCGGGTAGCGTGCGAAATAACGGTCAATGTACGCCTGGGACTGCTTGCGATCGACACCGATCTGTTTGGCCAGGCCAAACGCGCTCATCCCGTAGATCAGGCCGAAGTTGATCGCCTTGGCGCTGCGGCGCTGATCGGTGGTGACATCGGCCAACTCGACGCCAAACACCTCGGCGGCGGTGGCTCTGTGCACATCCAGATCATTGCGGAAGGCGTGCAGCAGGCCTTCATCCTTGGCCAGGTGCGCCATGATTCGCAGTTCGATTTGCGAATAATCCGCCGCCAGTAGCTTGTAGCCCTTCGGCGCAACGAACGCCTGGCGAATCCGCCGGCCCTCGGCGGTGCGGATCGGGATGTTTTGCAGGTTTGGGTCGATCGACGACAGGCGTCCGGTGGCTGCGACGGCTTGCTGGTAGGACGTGTGGATGCGGCCGGTACGCGCGTTGATCTGCTCTGGCAGTCGGTCGGTGTAGGTACTTTTCAGTTTGCTCAATGAGCGGTACTGCATCAGCACCTTGGGCAGTGGATAGTCCTGTTCGGCCAGCTCGGCAAGTACAGCTTCGGCCGTGGAGGCCTGGCCCTTGGCGGTTTTGCTGAGGACTGGCAGACCCAGTTTTTCATAAAGAATCACCCCCAGTTGTTTGGGCGAACCCAGGTTGAATTCTTCGCCGGCAATGGCAAATGCTTCGCGCTCAAGGGCGACGAGTTTTTCGCCCAGCTCCACGCTCTGGATACCCAACAGATTCGCATCGACCAAAGCACCCTGGCGTTCAATGCGCGCCAGCACCGGCATCAACGGCATCTCGATTTCGTCCAGGACCTTGCCCAAGCTGGGCGTCGCTGCAAGTTTTTCCTGCAATGCCAGGTGGAGGCGGAAGACCACGTCGGCATCTTCGGCTGCGTACGGCCCTGCCAGTTCCAGGGAGATCTGGTCAAAAGTCAGCTGTTTAACGCCTTTGCCCGCAATCTCCTGAATGTCGGTCTTGCTCTGGCCCAGATATTTCAACGCGAGGCTGTCCATGTCATGACGCGTAGCTGTCGAGTCGAGTACGTAGGACTCCAGCATGGTGTCGTAGGCAATGCCCCGCACCTTGATCCCGTTGCTCTGATCGCCACCAATGGCGCAGTTGGCCAGGATGTTGGTTTCGAACTTGGCGTGCTGGCCGACCTTGAGTTTGTGCGGGTTTTCCAGCAGCGGTTTCAACGCCAGCAAAACGTTGTCGCGATCCAGTTGTTCGGGTACGCCCATGTAGGAATGGGTCAGCGGAATGTAGGCTGCTTCGTTGGCGGCCACGGAAAACGACAGGCCGACCAGTTGCGAGTGCTGGGCATCGCCGCCATTGGTTTCAGTGACAAATGCAATCAATGGAGCCTTGTCGAGCTTGTCCAGCCAGGCCTCGAAGCGCGACTGGTCAAGAATGGTTTCGTATTTGGCTTGGACGGCACCCGGTTGTTCCTGGGTAACTTCCACAACCTCCTGGCCGGCGCGCTTGGCCCCACGCTGGTTGTCTTCGAACCAACTCCTGAACTCCAGCAGGGTGTACAGCTCGGCGAGTTTGTCGTGGTCCGGCTGGCCCATTTTCAGGTCATCGAGTTCGACGTCCAGTGGGACGTCGATCTTGATGGTTGCCAGGCGGTAGGAGAGGAATGCCATCTCCTTGTGCTCTTCAAGCTTGGCCGGCAGCGTCTTGGCTCCGCGAATCGGCAAGGTCGGAACGATGTCGAGGTGCGCGTACAGCTCGGTCAGCCCGCCGTTAACGCCGACCAGCAGTCCGGACGCGGTTTTCGGGCCAATACCCGGAACGCCTGGAATGTTGTCGGAAGAGTCGCCCATCAATGCCAGGTAGTCGATGATCTGCTCGGGAGCGACACCGAATTTCTCCTTCACGCCCTCTACGTCCAGCGCGCTACCGGTCATGGTATTGACCAGGGTAATGTGGCCGTCGACCAGTTGCGCCATGTCCTTGTCGCCGGTAGAAATCACCACCGGACGGTCGGCCGCCGCGCTGCTACGGGCCAGGGTGCCAATCACGTCATCGGCCTCGACGCCGTCCACGCACAGCAACGGGAAGCCTAATGCCTTCACGCTCTGGTGCAGTGGCTCGATTTGCACGCGCATGTCGTCGGGCATACTTGGGCGGTTCGCCTTGTATTCAGCGTACATTTCATCGCGGAATGTCCCGCCCTTGGCGTCGAACACCACGGCGAACGGGCTGTCCGGGTACTGCTTGCGCAGACTCTTGAGCATGTTCAACACGCCTTTGACCGCGCCGGTGGGCAGGCCTTTGGAGGTAGTCAGCGGTGGCAGGGCGTGAAAGGCGCGGTACAGGTAAGAAGAACCGTCCACCAGGACGAGGGGGGCTTGGCTCATGAGCAGGATCAACCTTTTCGGCGGGTCCGGCGCTAGAATAGCGGGACCGTTGACGACAAAGGGACAAGGTTATCATGCGCACACTAAATCGCCTGTTGCTGGCTGGCTTGTTTGCAATTACACCGTTGGCCGTCATGGCAGCGGACGATGCGCCATCCTCGGGCCCGGATGTCACCATTCGTACTGAAGGGGACAAGGTCATTCAGGAATACCGTCAAAACGGCTTCCTGTATGCGATCAAGGTCACGCCAAAGGGAGCGCCGCCGTATTTCCTGGTGCGCGCGGACGGGACCGATGCAAACTTCATCCGCTCGGATCAGCCGGATATGCTGATTCCGTCGTGGAAGATCTTCGAGTGGAAGTAGTTTCTTAATTTCAATCGGCGCTGGCTTACCCGGCGGCGCCCGTACTGGCAGTTAAAACATGTCTGTGTTCACCCCCCTGGCTCGGCCCGAGCTGGAAACTTTTCTCGCCCCATACGGGCTCGGCCGCCTGCTTGATTTCCAGGGGATCGCCGCCGGTAGCGAAAATACCAATTTTTTCATCAGCCTGGAGCAGGGCGAGTTCGTCCTGACCCTGGTTGAGCGTGGCCCGGTGCAGGAAATGCCGTTCTTCATCCAGTTGCTGGATGTGCTGCACGATGCCGACCTGCCGGTGCCCTACGCCCTGCGTACCCGCGATGGCGTAGCCTTGCGTGAACTGGCCGGCAAGCCTGCATTGTTGCAGCCGCGCCTGGCGGGCAAGCACATCAAGGAAGCCAACGCGCAGCATTGCGCTCAAGTCGGCGAGCTGCTCGGCCACCTGCACCTGGCCACCCAGGCCAATATGATCAAGCGCAAGACCGATCGCGGCCTGGACTGGATGCTGGAGGAGGGCGCGCGATTTCTTTCGCACCTGGATGCCGAGCAGAACGAGCTGCTGCAGCGCGCGATGGACGAAATCACCCAGCAGAAGACGAAAATCCTGGCGCTGCCAAGGGCCAATATCCACGCTGACCTGTTTCGCGATAACGCGATGTTCGAAGGTACCCACCTGACCGGTTTGATCGACTTCTACAACGCCTGTTCGGGGCCGATGCTGTATGACGTCGCTATTGCCTTGAATGACTGGTGTTCGGACGAAGACGGAATCATTGATGGGCCGCGGGCGAGGGCGCTACTGGGGGCTTATGCGGGGTTGCGTCCATTCACCGCCGCGGAGGCCGAGTTATGGCCGACCATGCTGCGGGTGGCGTGCGTAAGGTTCTGGTTGTCGCGACTGATCGCTGCTGAGTCTTTTGCCGGGCAGAATGTGTTGATTCACGATCCGATGGAGTTTCAGCGTCGGCTGGCGCAGCGGCAGAAGGTCAGTACACCGCTGCCGTTTGCCCTGTAACCCCATTACTTGTAGGAGCGAGCTTGCTCGCGATGGTCGTCAACGATAACGCGAGGTGCCTGGCACCCCGCATTGCTGCAGATTTCTTCGCGAGCAAGCTCGCTCCTACAGGGGCGTAGTGTTGGTTACAACGACTCCAGGCACCCCGCCAGATCATTGCCCAGCTTCTCCAGCACCTGCTCATACCCCTGGGCGGTCGCTGGCGTGTATCCGCCCAGCGCGTCGAGCTCCGCCAGTTTCACCGGCAGGCCAGCCACCAGGGTTTCCGCCAGGCGCGGGCGCAATGGGGGTTCGCTGAATACGCAGGTCTTGCCGACTTCCTGCAGTCGCGTGCGCATCGCTGCGACGTGCTGGGCGCCCGGTTGTACTTCCGCAGCAACGCTGAACACACCCGCGTGCTTGAGGCCGTAGGCGTCTTCGAAATAATCGAACGCCTCGTGGAACACAAAATAAGGCTTGTCGGCGATGCCCGCCAGACGTTCTTTCAAGCGCAGGTCCAGTGCATCCAGGCGCTCATCGAAGGCCTTTAGGTTGCTCTGGTAACGCGCAGCGTTGGCGGGATCCGCAGCACTGAGGTCGACTGCCATTTTCGTGGCGATCACCCGGGCGTTGACCGGAGACAACCATAGGTGCGCATCCAGGCTGCCTGGACGGTGATCATGATCATGCTCGTCGGCTTCTTCATCATGGGAATGACTGTCTTCGGCAAAATGGCGTAGTTTCAGACCCGGCAGATCCTGCACGGCGACGCTGGGCAGCGTACGCCCCTTCAGAACGCGAGGCAGGAAGCTTTCCATGTCGGGACCTATCCAGTAGACGAGATCGACTGCCTGCACCTTCCGTACGTCGGATGGGCGCAGGGCATAATTATGCGGTGAAGTGCCAGGGGGCAGCAGTACTTCCGGAATTGACACTCCGTCCTGAACCGCCGCGGCGATCAGTTGCAGAGGCTTGATGCTGGTCAGCACCCGCACCTCGGCATGGGCAGTAGCCATCATCATGAAACTGGCGATAAATGTAACAAAGAAAGAAAAAAGTCGGGACACAATGACCACTCGAAGAGGCGAGAACGGGTAACATAATAACGTCTCTCACAAAACTCGTCGCCGCTCATGCCCAAAACACCGATAGCCAGCCGTCCTCACGACCACTCCCATTGCGTCCACAGCGCTCTGTCTGAGGCCGACGCCCTGTGCGCACGGCAGGGCCTGCGCCTGACAGCCTTGCGTCGACGGGTGCTGGAACTGGTGTGGCAAAGCCACAAGCCATTGGGGGCATATGACATTCTGGCGGTGCTCAGCGAGCAGGATGGTCGACGAGCCGCGCCGCCTACCGTTTACCGGGCCCTGGATTTCCTCCTGGAAAACGGGCTGGTGCACCGGATCTCGTCACTCAACGCATTTATCGGCTGTAATCACCCCGAGCATGCCCATCAGGGCCAGTTCCTGATCTGCCGTGAGTGCCACGCAGCCATTGAGCTTGAACAGAAATCCATCAGCAACGCGATCATCGACAGCGCCAGGGATGTCGGGTTTGTGGTTGAAGGCCAGACTGTTGAAGTCGTCGGGCTATGTTCGGGTTGCCAGGGGGCTTGATGAGCAACGCGCTGATCCGTCTTAAGCAGGTTACCGTGACGTTTGCCGGGCAAAACGTCCTTGATAACATCGAACTTGGCGTCGAACCGGGGCAGATCGTTACCCTGATCGGTCCCAACGGTGCGGGTAAGACGACCCTGGTGCGTGCCGTGCTCGGCCTGTTGAAACCGAACAGTGGCAGCGTATGGCGCAAGCCGAGGCTGCGGGTTGGCTACATGCCGCAAAAACTTCACGTTGACCCAACGCTCCCGCTCTCTGTCCTGCGTTTTTTGCGTCTGGTACCGGGGGTAGACCGTGCCCGGGCATTGGCCGCTTTGAAAGAAGTCGGTGCCGAACAGGTCATCGACAGCCCGGTGCAAAGTGTTTCCGGCGGTGAGATGCAGCGGGTTCTGCTGGCCCGCGCGCTGTTGCGCGAGCCTGAACTGCTGGTGCTCGATGAACCGGTACAAGGCGTTGACGTGGCCGGTCAGGCCGAGCTCTACAGTCTCATTACCCGCTTGCGCGACCGCCACGGCTGCGGCGTCCTGATGGTGTCCCACGACTTGCACCTGGTGATGAGCACTACCGATCAGGTCGTGTGCCTGAATCGTCATGTGTGCTGTTCCGGGCATCCAGAGCAGGTCAGCGGCGATCCTGCGTTTGTCGAATTGTTTGGCAAGAACGCGCAAAGCCTGGCGATCTACCACCACCACCATGATCATGCCCATGACCTGCATGGTTCGGTGGTCACTACGGCCTCACCGGCCTCTACCCATGTTCATGGAGATAGCTGCAAGCATGGCTGATTTTCTGCTCTACGCCCTGCTTGCGGGCCTGGCCCTGGCGCTGGTGGCGGGCCCGCTGGGTTCGTTTGTGGTCTGGCGGCGAATGGCCTACTTCGGCGATACCCTGTCCCACGCCGCGCTGCTCGGGGTGGCCTTGGGTTTCCTGCTGGATGTCAGTCCTGCCGTCGCGGTGACCGTGGGCTGTCTGTTGCTGGCGGTACTGCTGGTGACTTTACAGCAACGCCAACCTCTGGCGTCCGACACGCTATTGGGAATTCTCGCGCCGAGCACCCTCTCGCTCGGCCTGGTGGTACTAAGCTTCATGCATGAAGTGCGGATAGACCTGATGGCCTATCTGTTTGGCGACCTGCTGGCCATCAGCCCTGGCGATCTGGCCTGGATTCTCGGCGGAAGTGCGGCGGTTCTGGCTGTGTTGGTGGCGATGTGGCGACCTTTGCTTGCCATCACTGTGCACGAGGAACTGGCTAAGGTTGAGGGCTTGCCGGTTGCATCACTGCGACTGACCTTGATGCTGCTGATTGCCGTGGTCATCGCGGTAGCGATGAAAATTGTCGGGGTATTGCTGATCACTTCACTGCTGATCATTCCGGCAGCGGCGGCGCAGCGTCATGCCCGCTCGCCGGAGCAGATGGCACTGGGCGCGAGCCTGCTGGGCATGCTTGCGGTGTGTGGCGGCCTGGCGTTGTCCTGGTTCAAGGACACTCCGGCGGGCCCGTCGATTGTGGTTACGGCGGCCGCGCTGTTTCTGCTGAGTTTTGTCCTGCCCCGTAGAGGGGTGTAGACTTGCTCGCTTTTTGCGCAAATAGAGAGTCGCAGGAATGAAGCTGTTCACCTCCCGTTATCTGCTCCTTGTCGCATTTTCCATGCTGCTGGGCGCTTGCCAGAGTACGCCACCGGCGACCCCCGAGGTCACTGATGCACGGGCTGCGGCTGTCGCGCAGCTGGAACAAAGCCTCGCCAGCAGTGAGCTTGCGACTGCCGAAGGGCAGTTGGCTGCCTTGCAGGCCGAGGCGCCGAATGATCAATCGCTCGAGCAGTACCAGCGTCAGTTGGCCGAAGCTTATCTGCTGCGCAGCCGCATCGTGCTGCAAAAAGGCGATGTGAATGCTGCGGCCACGGCCCTTAGCCGCGCTCGGGCGTTGATGCCCAAGGCTCCTGCGCTGACGGGCGGGGTCAACAACGCCATCGTCAATGCACGCAAGGCCGAACTGGATAAAGCGGAAGCGGCGCTCATGGCGGCCGAAGTCAAGCCTCCGGCCAAAGTCATCGACCCTACGGCCGAAAGCACGACAGTGGCGCTGAACCTGACGGACATGGCAAAGCTGCGCCGCCAATTGGACGCCATCGCTGCCGATGTGGTGAATTATCAGTGCGATGTCAGCATTCAAGCGCCGCGCACCCAGGATTATCCGTGGTTGGCGACTTTGCTGACCAAGCGGGTGAAGAAGCTTGATTCTGAGTTTGATTTGAAGCTGAAGAAGCAGATTTTGCGCAATATTCCAGCGCAGATGGTACTGATGCCGCGTAAACCCTAAGAGCATCGCGAGCAAGCTCGCTCCTGCGAGGCGGCGGGTTGAGCACAAGATTTGTGTTCAATCCTTAACCCGGTAGGAGCGAGCTCGCTTGCGATAGCGTCCAACCTATCAATACAAATATTAAGCCGGTACCGCCTTGGCTTTCGGCTCACGATCCCAAACCCGATGCTGCCCGATGGCTGCAATAAACGGTTTGAACAGTTTCGTATCCTCCCCTACGATCAATCCTGCATCCGCCTCCAGCTTCAGCACATTCAACAACTGCTTGGCTTCGCCGTGCAGCGCGATCGCCTTCAGGTGCTTGTAGGCCTCCAGCACGTAATGCAGCGCCACCCCATCGGAGCTCAAGGCCTTGATCGACGCGGCTCCACCGGGCACGAACACTGCATCGAAGGCTACTGACGGCAAGCCTTCCATTGAGGCATCCACCGGCAGAGCTTTGCCGTC
Source organism: Pseudomonas violetae (assembly GCF_023072615.1). GTDB lineage: Bacteria > Pseudomonadota > Gammaproteobacteria > Pseudomonadales > Pseudomonadaceae > Aquipseudomonas > Aquipseudomonas violetae. The sequence goes on along the minus strand of NZ_JAKNRW010000004.1, from coordinate 44,935 downwards.
GGCGGTCTTCACAGGTGCCGAAGTCGGCCCCAGCAGCTTGGCGTGCGCACCTTCGGTCGCCAGCGCTTTTTTCAGCGCATCAATAGCCATGCCATCGACACCGTTGGCCGCCAGAATCGCCACCTTGCGAGTTTTAATGTTCCCCGGCAGCAGGTTCGCCTGGCTGAGCGCGGGAGAGCGATCCAGCGAAGTTTTCGGCACCTCGACTGTGCCGGCCTTGGGAGCCTGCAAACCGAGGTTTGTGGCCACGCGTGCGGCCAGCTCAAGATCGATATTGGCCAGGATTTCGTTCACCTGACGGGCACGAATGAATTCGCGCTCGACCTTTCCCAGCTCGAAGCTATAGGCCGCAATGATGTGTTCTTGTTCGTGCTTGCTCATGCTGTGGAAGAACAGGCGCGCCTGGGAGAAGTGGTCGCTGAACGACTCACTGCGTTGGCGGATCTTGTTGGCATCGATGCGCTCAGGGTAGGACTCGAAGCCCCCGTCCTGTGCCGCTGGCGGCGTCTCTTTCGGCCAGCCGCCGTCGATGGAGTTGGGCTCGTAGGCGGCGCGTCCCTTGTCAATGGTGGTGCGGTGCAGCGCATCGCGCTGGCCATTGTGGAACGGCGCCACCGGACGGTTGATCGGGATTTCGTGGAAGTTCGGGCCTCCCAGGCGGCTGATCTGCGTGTCGGTGTAGGAAAACAGCCGGCCTTGCAGCAGTGGGTCATTGGAGAAGTCGATTCCCGGCACGATGTGTCCTGGGCAGAACGCGACCTGTTCGGTTTCGGCGAAGAAGTTGTCCGGGTTGCGGTTCAGCACCATCTTGCCCAGCGGCGTGATGGGTACGATTTCCTCGGGGATGATCTTGGTCGGGTCAAGAATGTCGAAGTCGAAGGAGTGTTCGTTCTCCTCCTCGACAATCTGTACCCCCAGTTCCCATTCCGGGTAGTCGCCCATCTCGATCGCTTCCCACAGATCTCGACGATGGAAGTCGGTGTCCTTGCCTGCGAGCTTCTGTGCTTCATCCCAGACCAGGGAGCAGGTGCCGTTGGAAGGGCGCCAATGAAATTTGACGAAGCGCGATTTGCCTTCGGCGTTGATCAACCGGAAGGTGTGCACACCGAAGCCCTGCATGCTGCGCAGGCTCTTGGGAATCGCGCGATCGGACATGGCCCAGATCACCATGTGTGCCGATTCCGGAACCAGTGAAACGAAGTCCCAGAAGGTGTCGTGAGCAGAGCCGCCGGTAGGAATCTCGTTGTGGGGCTCAGGTTTCACGGCGTGCACGAAGTCGGGGAACTTGATCGCGTCCTGAATGAAAAACACCGGCATGTTGTTGCCCACCAGGTCGAAGTTGCCTTCGTCGGTGAAGAACTTCACGGCAAACCCGCGCACGTCACGCACGGTATCGCCTGAGCCGCGAGGGCCCTGCACCGTGGAGAAGCGGGTGAATACCGGGGTCTTCTTGCCCGGGTCCTGGAGGAAGCCGGCCTTGGTCAATGCCGCGTGGTTTTCGTAGGTCTGGAAGTAACCATGAGCGCCAGTGCCGCGGGCATGGACGATGCGCTCGGGAATGCGTTCATGGTCAAAGTGCGTGATTTTTTCACGCATGATGAAGTCTTCAAGCAGCGAAGGCCCGCGCGCGCCGACCTTCAACGTATTCTGATTGTCCGCTAGCTTCACGCCCTGATTGGTGCGCAGGGCCTGGCCTGTGGCGTCGGAGCGGAATTGTTCCAGGCTGTCGAGCTTGGTACTGGTATTGCCACGGTCCAGGGTATCGGTCCCGGCCAGTTCGCTTTTAGGTGGGGCAGATTTCTTGGTACTCATCAGTCGTAAACTCCTCGTTGCGATCTCGTCCTAGCCGGACTTGTGAGCAATGTTCCAGGCACGGCACCTGGCGATTTTCGAACTGCTTAAGTAGTGACTGGCGGCTGTTTCAGCCGTTCCTTTTTTCTGACCTTTGATCGCGTTATTGCCAAATCGCTGGTCGAATGCGAAATAAATGCTAAGAACCTCTATACGGACAGGCTAAAATGCGCCCCCGGCTAACCGCTGACCCTTTTCTAACGCGCCCCACAAGGTTCGCTACGTGATCGAGTTTCAAAACGTCCACAAAACCTACCGCGTCGCCGGTAAGGAAATTCCCGCCCTGCACCCGACCAGTCTGACGATTGAGAACGGCCAGGTGTTTGGCCTGATCGGCCATTCCGGCGCGGGTAAAAGTACTCTGCTGCGTCTGATCAATCGGCTGGAGAACTCCACGGGTGGCAAGATCTTCGTCGACGGCGAAGAAGTCACTGCGCTCGACGCCAACAGCCTGCGACGCTTCCGCCAACAGGTCGGGATGATCTTCCAGCACTTCAATTTGCTGGCGTCCAAGACTGTGGCCGATAACGTGGCGCTGCCCCTGACGCTGGCCGGCGAACTGTCGCGCAGTGAGATTGACCAGCGCGTGGCCGAATTACTGGCGCGGGTCGGGCTGTCCGACCACGCCAAAAAATACCCGGCGCAATTGTCCGGTGGGCAGAAGCAGCGCGTCGGCATCGCCCGCGCCTTGGCCACCAAGCCGAAAATCCTGCTGTGTGATGAAGCCACCAGCGCCCTGGACCCGCAGACCACCGCGTCGGTCCTGCAGTTGCTGGCCGAGATCAACCGCGAGCTGAAGCTGACCATTGTGCTGATCACTCACGAGATGGACGTGATTCGTCGGGTCTGCGACCAGGTGGCGGTCATGGACGCTGGCGTGATCGTCGAGCAGGGCTCGGTGGCCGAGGTGTTCCTGCATCCCAAACACCAGACCACCAAGCGCTTCGTGCAGGAAGACGAGCAGATTGATGAGAGTGGACAGCGCGACGACTTCGCCCATGTCCCGGGCCGCATCGTGCGCCTGACGTTTCAGGGCGAAGCGACCTACGCACCTTTATTGGGTACCGTCGCTCGCGAAACGGGCGTGGACTACAGCATCCTTGCCGGCCGCATCGACCGCATCAAAGACGTCCCTTATGGGCAACTCACTCTGGCCGTCACCGGTGGCGACATGGAGGCGGCTTTTGCTCGCTTCACCGCGGCCGACGTTCACATGGAGGTGCTGCGCTGATGGAAGCCCTGACAAGTTTCTTCTCCAACATCGACTGGTTCGAAATCTGGTTGGCCACCGGCGACACACTGCTGATGCTCGGTGGTTCGCTGTTGTTCACCGTGCTGTTGGGCCTGCCCCTGGGCGTGCTGCTGTTCCTGTGCAGCCCGCGCCAGCTGCTCGAAGCCAAAGGTCTGTACGCCCTGCTGTCGCTGGTGGTGAACATCCTGCGTTCGCTGCCCTTCATCATTCTGCTGATCGTGATGATTCCGTTCACTGTGCTGATCACCGGCACGTCCCTGGGTGTAGCCGGTGCGATCCCGCCGCTGGTAGTCGGGGCCACGCCGTTCTTCGCGCGCCTGGTGGAAACAGCCTTGCGTGAAGTGGACCGCGGCATCATCGAGGCGACCCAGGCCATGGGTGCCACCACTCGGCAGATCATCACCAATGCCCTGCTGCCGGAAGCCCGTCCGGGCATCTTCGCGGCGATTACGGTGACAGCGATTACACTGGTGTCCTACACGGCGATGGCCGGTGTCGTTGGCGCCGGCGGCCTGGGTGACCTGGCCATCCGTTTTGGCTACCAGCGTTTCCAGACCGATGTGATGGTGGTGACGGTGGTGTTGCTACTGGTACTGGTCCAGGTGCTGCAAACCGTTGGCGACAAATTGGTTGTGCATTTTTCCCGGAAATAATCACTTCTCGTCTTTTACAAATGAGCCGGCCATTCGCTGGCAGGCGCCGCGAACTGGCGCCTCACATGGAGTTAGCTGAATGAAAAAATTACTCGTCGCGTTCGCCGCCGTTGCTGCGTTCTCTGCCCAGGCTGCTGAAACCCTGACCGTCGCCGCCACTCCGGTTCCGCACGCCGAAATCCTCGAATTCATCAAGCCAGCCCTGGCCAAGGACGGCGTGGACCTGAAGGTCAAGGTCTTCACCGACTACGTCCAGCCCAACGTGCAAGTGGCCGAGAAGCGCCTGGACGCCAACTTCTTTCAGCACCAGCCGTACCTGGATGAGTTCAACAAGGCCAAGGGCACCAACCTGGTCGCCGTTGCCGGCGTGCACCTGGAACCACTGGGCGCCTACTCCAGCAAGTACAAAACCCTGGCCGACCTGCCAGGCGGCGCCAACGTGGTGATCCCGAATGACGCCACCAACGGCGGTCGCGCGCTGTTGCTGCTGCAGAAGGCTGGCCTGATCAAGTTGAAGGAGTCGAACAACATCCTGTCGACCGTCAAGGACATCACCGAGAACTCCAAGGACCTGAAATTCCGCGAACTGGAAGCGGCGACCATCCCGCGCGTGCTGACCCAGGTCGACCTGGCGCTGATCAACACCAACTACGCGCTGGAAGCCAAGCTCGATCCGTCCAAGGACGCGCTGGTCATCGAAGGCAACGACTCGCCATACGTCAACATCCTGGTCGCCCGTCCGGACGACAAGGACAGCGAATCGATGAAGAAACTGGTCGCTGCCCTGCACAGCCCGGAAGTGAAAGCGTTCATCCTCGAGAAGTACAAAGGCGCGGTATTGCCGGCGTTCTGATCGGCTGATACAACGAAAAAGGGGCGCATTCAATGCGCCCCTTTTTTTATGCCAATTGAAACACCTACCTGTGGGAGCGAGCCTGCTCGCCATAGCGGCGTGTCAGGCACCGCGTTCGGTAGCTGTGACGGCCAAATTGCGAGCAGGCTCGCTCCCACAGGGCTGGTTTACGGTGGTTATTTGCGTTTGAGCATCACCGGCAACTGGGCCACCAGTTTTACGTTGTTCAACGGCGCCCGGATAAACCCGCGCTGCGTGCCGTCCGGGCCGATCACTGCCAGGTTGCCGCTGTGATCTACCGTGTAGTTCGGCTTGCTGGTGTCCGCCGGGATGAACGGGATGCTGACTGCATTGGCGAATTTTTGCAGGTCTGCGATCGAGGTCGGGGTCAGGCCGATGAACTGTGGGTCGAAGTAGCCCAGGTACTGCTTGAGCTGCTTGGGCGTATCGCGATTGGGATCGACGCTGACCAGGATGACCTGCAACTTGTCCCGGACGTCAGCCGGCAACTCACTCTTGATCTGCCGCAGTTGGGCAAGGGTGGTCGGACAGATATCCGGGCAGAAGGTGTAGCCGAAGAACAGCAGTGACCACTTGTCCTTCAATTCGTCCACCGCCACCGGCTTGCCATCCTGGTCGGTCATGGTCAGATCCGGGAGGTTGCGGCTCTGCGGCAGCAGGATGATTCCGGCGTCGATCAGCGCAGTCGGGTCGCCCTGGCCTTTGCCCGACAGCACTTTATTGATGGTCAGGCCCAGGACCAGCGCGATCAGGGCGACGAGGATGAAGACGGTTTTCTGAGTTCGAGTCATAGGTTCAACAGTAAGTAGTGGTCTACGAGCAGCGCGATAAACAGCAGGAACAAGTAGTAGATAGAGTACTTGAAGGTGTTGATCGCCGCGTGCGGCCTAGTGCCACGGTACAGCACCACGGCCCATTGCAGGAACCTCGCGCCCAGGACCAGGGCGCAGACCAGGTAGAGCAGGCCGCTCATGTGGATCACGTAGGGCATCAGGCTCACGGCCAGCAACGCGAAGGTATAAAGCAGGATGTGGACCTTGGTGTAGTGCTCGCCGTGGGTGACGGGCAGCATGGGGATGTCGGCCTTGGCGTATTCCTCTTTGCGATGGATCGCCAGCGCCCAGAAGTGCGGTGGGGTCCAGGCGAAGATGATCAGCACCAGCAGCAGCGGCTCGGCACTGACATGGCCGGTCGCAGCGGTCCAGCCGAGCAGCGGCGGCGCGGCACCGGCCAGCCCGCCGATAACGATATTTTGTGGAGTCGCGCGCTTGAGGAAGCCGGTGTAGACCACCGCGTAACCCAGCAGGGAGGCCAGGGTCAGCCAGGCGGTCAATGGGTTGGTGAACGTCAGCAGCAGGGCCTGGCCGAGCACTGCCAGCACCAGGGCAAAGGTCAGCGCTGCGGCCGGTGAAACCCGTCCTTCGGCCAGGGGCCGTTTGTGCGTGCGCGCCATGACTGCATCGATGCGCCGGTCCACCACATGGTTGACCGCCGCCGCGCCGCCGGCACACAGCGCAATTCCCAGATTGCCAAAGATCAGCACCGTCCAGGGCACTCCCGCACGGGTAGCGAGGAACATGCCGACCAGCGAGGTGATCAGCATCAGCACCACCACTTTCGGCTTGGTCAGCTCCAGATAGTCACGCCAGATCGCCCGGTGGTGACGTTCGCCGATCAGAGTCGCCATGGCATCTCTCCTTTTATTGTTATGGGCCCGGCTGAATGTTTACGCGGGCTGAACCGCCAGCGTGCAGGGGATTGTTGCTTGACCCGAACCAGGCTGGTTCGCGCGTGATAATTGACCAGCACCATCGTCAGCAAGAGCGCAGCACCACCGGCGTTGTGCGCGACAGCCACCGGCAATGGCAGGTGGAACAACACGTTGCTGATGCCCAGGGTGATCTGTGCGGCGAGCGCCACCAGCACCAGCCCCGCAAGCCGGGTCATGCCGACGACCTTGAGTTGCCAGGCCAGGCCGAGCAGTACAAAGGTCACCAGCAACGCGCCGATTCGGTGGGTCAGGTGAATCGCGGTACGGGCATCGCTGTCCAGTTGGCCGCCAAGGTAGTTTGGGCCGATGTGCTGGGTCAGGTGAAAGCCGTTGGCGAAATCAGCCGGCGGTAGCCATTGTCCATGGCAGGTCGGGAAGTCGATACAGGCCACTGCGGCATAGTTCGAACTGACCCAGCCTCCGAGGGCAATTTGCCCTATCACCAGCAGCAAACCGGCGGTCGCCCAGTGCTGCAGGCGTCGTGGCACGGTCAGTGCCGGCAATACCCCGGACAGGCGCAAGGTCAGGAGAAACAACAGGCTCAGGGTGGCAAAGCCGCCGAGTAGGTGCCCGGTGACCACTTGTGGCCAGAGCTTGAGCGTTACGGTCCACATGCCGAACGCAGCCTGCGCGATGACCACAGCCAATAAAAACAACGGCAACTTTACCGGTTGCCCCGGATGCCGACGATGCACCCATGCCCGGCCGGCCAGTACCGAAATCAACAGACCGAGGGTGCCGGCGAAATAACGATGGATCATTTCGTTCCAGCCTTTATGGGCTTCGACGGGAGTGTCCGGGAAATGCAATTCGGCATGGGCCAATTGGGCTTCGCTTTTGGGCACGCTGATGAAGCCGTAGCACCCCGGCCAGTCCGGACAGCCAAGGCCGGCGTGGGTCAGGCGAGTATAGGCGCCGAGCAACACCACTATCAGTGCCAGCAGGGTGGCAAACAGCGCGAGGCGAAATCCAGGTTTGGCCATGACGATGCCCTTATCCGATGTTCGACAGTTTCAGCAGATGGCGCAGGTCGTTGAGCAGATCCTTGCCCTTGACGGTCGGGTCGTAGCGCAGCACCAGGTTGCCATGGGGGTCGATGATCCACAGTTGCGGTACGGTCTGGTCACCCGTGGTCTTGCTGAACGTGGTCAAGTCCATGGGATAACGTTGCAGCTGCGGGTATTCGCGGTTGAGTTTGGCTTCGTACTCGCTGTTAAGCGGTTGCGCTGCGGCCAATGCGTGGCTGGCCCGTGAGGCATCGCGGGCAAGGCCTATCTGCACCTGGCGCGCCAGGTACACCAGCTGCTGGCAGTCAACCGAGCAGTCTTTGGGCGCAGTTACCAGTATCTGCCAGCGTTGCTCTTGCGCCTGCACGCCAAGGTCGGCGCGGGTCTGGCCATTGCCGATGAGTTGGCCGTGATAGCTGCGACCTTCCGGCACCCAGAACTGCAGTTTGTACATGCCGGTGGCGAGGATCATCGGACCGATCACCCCAAGCAGAATCAGCAGCAGCTGCAAACGACCTTTGCGCCGACTTGCCGGCGACTTCGCTTCAGACATGCTGGGTGGATTCATGGCCGCTCCCATGGTGTTTCTCCTTTGCGTTGTGCCAGCCGAAGTAGACGAACAGGCCGAACAGGGCGATCGACATGGCGAACCACTGCACGGCATAAGCGATATGTTTTTCCGGACCCATGGCGACCACCGGCCAATCGGCCTGGTAGATTCCGGGGCCGGGTTCTGCGCGTAATTCGTAAGGGAAGCCATCACGCTCAAGTGCTGCCCAAAGCTTCGCCGGTTCAACCGCTGTCACCAGCTGCGGCCAGGTGGTGGAGGCCGGGTCGGCGTGGAGCTGGAAAGTAGCGCCCGGAGAAACGTAGACCCAGGCGGTGAGGTTCAAGACTTCGCCAGGCGTGGTGAATTGCGCGGGGATGCGTCGGTCCGGCCAGGGCAGCCAACCGCGATTGACCAGCAGCCACAGGCCGCTGGCTTGATCCTGAAACGGCTGCAGCAGCTCGATTCCGACCTTGCCGTCCCGTTGGCGGTTATCCAGTAGCAGGCTGTGCGCGGCATCGAACTGGCCACGCAGCACTACGCGGCGAAAGGCCGGATCCGCAGTGTGCTGCACCGCAGTGCTGGCCATCGGCTCCGCGACCCGACGCTGGGCATAACTGTCCAGCAGCGCGCTTTTTTCCGCGCCGCGGTCCAGTTGCCAGAAACCGAGCGAGACCAGCAATGGCAGCAACAAGGCCACCACCAAAGTCGGCACGATGCCTGGCCGGAAGCGCTTCATGACGTCGCCAGAATGTCGGTAGTCGCGATAGCTATACTCAAGTGCATCGCATTTCCCCTGGAGTCTCACCATGCTCAAAGCAGCCATCGTCCTGATGCTGATTGCCACGGTTGTCAGCCTGTTCAGCGGCCTGTTTTTTCTGGTCAAGGACGACAGCAGCTCGAACCGCCTCGCCATTGCCTTGAGTGTTCGTGTCGCCCTGGCCACCATTACCGTCGGTTTGATCGCCTGGGGATTCTTCAGCGGCCAGTTGGTGTCTCACGCGCCATGGTGATGCCTCAAAGTACGTAGACGAAGACGAACAGACCGATCCACACCACGTCCACGAAGTGCCAATACCAGCTCGCCGCTTCAAAGCCGAACTGATGCTCGTTGTCGAAGTGCCCGCGCATGATCCGCATCAGCATCACGAACAGGATGATGGTGCCGATGGTCACGTGGGCGCCGTGGAAACCGGTGAGCATGAAGAACGTCGCACCGTAGATGCCTGAACCCAGGGTCAGGCCCAGTTCCTTGTAAGCATGGATGTACTCTTCGGCCTGGAAACCGAGGAATGCGCAACCCAGCAGTACCGTGATCGCGAGCCAGATTTTCAGCGCACCGCGATGGCCCTTCTTCAAGGCGTGGTGGGCAATGGTCACGGTGACACTGGAGCTCACCAGCAATACGGTGTTGAGCAGTGGCAGGCCCCAGGGGCTGATGACATCTTTGGGTGGAGGGAACAGTTTCGAGTCGGGGTTGTTGAGCAGTGGCCAGACGAATTCGAAGTTGGGCCAGAGCATGTGGGCCATGCCTTTGGCGCCTTCACCGCCGAGCGCCGGGCCAGAGACATGGCGGACGTAAAACAGCGCACCGAAGAACGCGATGAAAAACATCACTTCAGAGAAGATGAACCAGCTCATGCCCCAGCGGAACGAGCGATCCATTTGCGCACTGTATAACCCCGCACGGCCTTCCTTGACTACCGTACCGAACCACCCGAACAGCATGTAGGCCAGCAGCAGGCCGCCGACGAAAAAGATCAGCGGGCCGTGGGATTCCGGGCGCGCCGCTTTCAGGTCGTTGAACCAGGTGGCCAGGCCGAACACCGTGACAAACATGCCGACCGTGGCGATGATCGGCCACTTGCTCTGGGCTGGTACGTAATAGTGTTCATGAGTTGCCATTTATTGTTCTCCTTATCGGGCACGCTCAGCCGCCAGTGTTTACAGCTACCGGTGGATGTCGGGCGGTGATATCGAACAGCGTGTAGGACAGCGTCAGGTGCTTCACATCCTTGGGCATGTCACGGTCAACGATGAAACGTACCGGCATCTCGATCCGTTGACCGGGCTGCAGCACTTGCTGGGTAAAGCAGAAACATTCGGTTTTGTGGAAGTACGCTGCTGCTGCGCTGGGCGCGATGCTGGGCACGGCCTGGGCGCTCATCGGGCGATCGGTTGGGTTGTGCGCGATGAAGATCATCTCGTTCACCGCGCCGGGGTTGGCGGTCAGTTCATCGTGCTTGGGATAAAAGTCCCATGACATGTCGGCGGAGTTGGTGGAAAGGAATTGCACCCGTACCTGGCGCGACAGGTCGATTGTCTGTTCCCCTTCATACTGTCCGGACGTCTTGCCATTGATACCGAACGCCTTGCACATCACGTCGTAGATCGGCACCAGGGCAAACCCGAAGACAAACATTGCCACCACCACCATCAGCAGGCGGGTGACCAGTTTTTTCATCGAAATCGAGTCAGCCATGGTTCCAGCTCCATACCGAGACCCCTGTGGGAGCTGGCTTGCCAGCGATGCGGCCGACGCGGTGTGTCAGGCAGGCAGCCATCGCTGGCAAGCAAGCTCCCACAGTAATTCCTGCAAGGCCGAGGGTGTTCATTTCACTTCCGGCGGCGTGGTGAAGGTGTGGTACGGCGCCGGAGACGGGATGCTCCACTCCAGGCCTTCGGCGCCATCCCACGGTTTGGCCGGTGCTGGTGGGCCGCCGCGAATCGTTTTGATCACGATGAACAGGAAGAAGAGCTGCGTGGTGCCGAACATGAACGCGCCGATTGACGACACCATGTTGAAGTCGGCGAACTGCAGGTTGTAGTCCGGAATCCGTCGCGGCATACCCGCCAGCCCCACAAAGTGCATCGGGAAGAACGCCATGTTCATGCCGATGAACGACAGCCAGAAGTGCAGCTTGCCGAGGGTTTCGTCGTACATGTGGCCGGTCCATTTCGGCAGCCAGTAATATGCTGAAGCGAAGATCCCGAAGATCGCCCCTGGCACCAGTACATAGTGGAAGTGCGCGACCACGAAGTAGGTGTCCTGGTACTGGAAGTCCGCTGGAGCGATGGCTAGCATCAAACCGGAGAAGCCGCCAATGGAGAACAGGATCACGAACGCCACGGCGAACAGCATCGGCGTTTCGAAGGTCAGTGAGCCTTGCCACATGGTGCTGGCCCAGTTGAACACCTTGACCCCGGTCGGCACGGCGATCAGCAGCGTGGCGTACATAAAGAACAACTCGCCCACCAGCGGAATGCCGACCACAAACATGTGGTGCGCCCAGACGATGAACGACAGGAACGCGATGCTCGCCGTGGCGTAGACCATTGAGGTATAGCCGAACAGGGGCTTGCGCGAAAAGGTCGGGATGATCGAGCTGACGGCACCGAAGGCCGGCAGAATCATGATGTACACCTCGGGGTGTCCGAAGAACCAGAACACGTGCTGGAACAACACTGGATCACCGCCGCCGGCAGCACTGAAGAAGCTGGTGCCGAAGTGGATGTCCATCAGCATCATCGTCACGCAGCCGGCCAGTACCGGCATCACCGCAATCAGCAGGAAGGCGGTAATCAGCCAGGTCCAGACGAACAGCGGCATCTTCATCAACGTCATGCCAGGGGCGCGAAGGTTGAGGATGGTGGCGATCACGTTGATCGCGCCCATGATCGAACTGATCCCCATCAAGTGGATGGCGAAGATGAAGAAGGTTACGCTTTCCGGTGCATAGGTTGTCGACAGCGGGGCGTAGAACGTCCAGCCGAAGTTAGGTCCGCCACCGGGGGTGAACAGGGTCGATACCAGCAGAATGAACGCCGCCGGCAACAGCCAGAAGCTGAAGTTGTTCATCCGGGGCAGGGCCATATCCGGAGCGCCGATCATCAACGGGATCATCCAGTTGGCCAGCCCGACGAATGCCGGCATCACCGCACCGAAGACCATCACAAGACCGTGCATGGTGGTCATCTGATTGAAGAATTCCGGCTGTACGATCTGCAGGCCCGGTTGGAACAGTTCGGCGCGAATCACCATCGCGAACGAACCACCGAGCAGGAACATGGAAAACGCGAACCACAGGTACAGCGTGCCGATGTCCTTGTGGTTGGTGGTCAACACCCAACGCATCAGGCCTTTCGCGGGGCCGTGGGCGTGGTCGGCATGACCATGGTCATCGATGACGGCGCTCATGGCGTGTCTCCTGCAAACAGATGGGCTAGGCAGGCCGGGGCGCGTTGCCCCGACCGGTTCCTTGGGTACGCAATAGACCGGGTCATTTGCTTTGCGCCTGTTTCAGCTCCAGCACTTCTTTTGGCGTGACCATGTCGCCTTTGTTGTTGCCCCAAGCGTTACGTTCGTAAGTCACGACCGCTGCGATGTCGACTTCCGAGAGCTGCTTGCCGAACGCCGCCATGGCGGTACCGGGTTTGCCGTGGAAGACAATGCCCAAGTGCGCTTCTTTCGGTCCGGTAGCGATTTTTGAGCCCTTGAGTGCCGGGAACATCGGCGGCAGGCCCTGGCCTTCGGCTTGGTGACAGGCGACGCAAGTGGTGTGATAGACCTTGTCGCCGCGCTCCTTGAGTTCGTCGAGAGTCCATTCCTTGCTGGTCAGTTCTTTGAGCTGCGCCGCTTCAGCCTTGCGTTCGCCCAACCATTTTTCGTAGTCGGCCTTTTCCTTGACCTCGACCACGATCGGCATGAAACCGTGATCCTTGCCGCACAACTCTGCGCACTGGCCACGGTAGATACCGGGCTTGTCGATGCGGGTCCAGGCTTCGTTGATGAACCCGGGAATGGCATCGCGCTTGACCGCAAAGGCGGGCACCCACCAGGAGTGGATAACGTCGGCTGAGGTCACCAGGAAACGCACCTTGGCGCCGATCGGCAGCACCAGCGGCTTGTCGACTTCGAGCAAGTAGTGCTCGCCCTTGGTTTCCTTGTTGTGGATCTGCTCGGCAGGTGTGGCCAGGTTGCTGAAGAACTCGACGTCCTGGCCCAGGTATTTGTAGTGCCACTTCCACTGATAGCCGGTGACCTGGATATCGATATCCGGCTCACTGGCGTCGTACATCTTGATCAGGGTCGCAGTCGCGGGAACCGCCATGGCGACCAGAATGAGGAAGGGCACGATGGTCCAGAGGATTTCTACGGTAGTACTTTCATGAAATTTTGCGGCCACCTGCCCGGTCGAGCGGCGGTGGAGAATCATCGACCAGAACATGGCGCCGAAGACGATGATGCCGATTACTACACAGATCCAGAAAATGGTCATGTGCAGGTCAAATACTGCGTGACTGATTTCAGTCGCTCCAGGCGCCATATTCACAGTCCAGGCAGCTTGCGCCTGACTGAAAATCGACCACAACAGGAGGCCCATCCAGACGTGTGGATGTCGCATCATTGCGGGTTCCCCTTATCGTTCTTGTTATCCCGCCGGCTTTCACCTGCGGCAAGGGAGCGGCTTGTCAGACTACGAACTTGATTGCCGGGCCTTGCTGCGTGTGCAGTCGGGCGTCATCAGCTAACTCCATTCCAACCCGAGTATAGACAGCGACTCAGACCTCGCAATGTGAAGGCGTAAAACAACCGAGACAGAGCGCACTTGCGCTCAAGGGCACGAATGGAGAAGGATGCAGACGAGTGGTGGCAAATGGATATAACTTTGATGTCTTAAGGGTGAAATAATTATGACAAATGCGTCTGAGGAATTTTCCTACGCCAGCTAAGTTATGTCTTCCCTATTTCTTTGCCTTGTTTCCTGGAGTTTTCATGAACACCGCCGCATTGCGCGAGCAGATCCAAAAAGCCCAACAGCACGAAGCAGGGACTGGCTTGCTGACTCGTCAGCTGGAAAGCCAACTGCCACATCTGCACCCGTCCATCCAATTGCCGGAGACGGACCCCAAGGGTGTGCTGACACGTTTTGTCGCCGCTTACATCGACGAGGTTCCTGACCTGCTGGATGCAGCCAACGAAGTGGCAAAGGAAGCCGGTATCGAATCGCAGATCACACCTGTGTTGAAAATCGCCGAGCAGTATTTCCTCCAGCCGCCTGCCATCATGGACGGTCACATAGGGCTCGACAGCCTGCTGGATGAAGCCTACCTGGCTCATCGCTTTGTCGAAGAGGTCAACGACCTGTACATCAAGCATCTCGGCCAGCCCTTGATCCCATTGGACATGACTGTTGCCAACCTGATCGCCCACCAGTTGATCGGAGAGGCATTTGCCAACCAGCTGGACGAGGCCGTGCACCACGCGCTCGATGAAATGCTCGACGACCAGAGTTTTGCGCTGGAGTCGGTTGAAGCCTATCGCGAGAAACTGAGCAGCCCAGACACTGGCGCCGCTTGGAAGCGTTGGCCGTGCATGTCGCGCCGGTTAGGCGTGGGCCTGGACCTGGATCAGCCTGCGGCTTGATTCTGTGCCCGATACAATCCAATGTGGGAGTGAGCAGGCTCGCTCCCACATTGTTGATGTTTTACCCCGAAGACCCTACGCCGGTGGTGGTGCGCAAACGCCCTTCCAGCCTGCGCTTTAACCCACGCGCTTCGATCAGCAACTTTGAACCCTTCGCCGCATTGGCCCGACCCCACTCTTCAAGCAACTCCAGGCACGAGTGGTCGATGTAGCTCAGGTTATTGAGCGGCACGTGCACGGTCGCACCCGGGGGAATAGTGCCCAGCACCTGCGTCAGCGCCGGTACCTTGAGAAAGGTCGCTGCACCGGTCAAGCGCAACTCCATCTCTCCATCGGCAGGCAGGTCGATCAGACTGATCTTCAGGCGCGAAGCTTTCCACGCCAGCTTCGCCAGTGTGAGGCCAAAACCGATCAACACCCCAGTCAGCAGGTCAGTGAAGACAATCGCCACTGCGGTCGCCGCATACGTGAACATCGGCATCCTGCCGTAACGCCCCAGACCGCGAAACGCCTTGAGGTCGACCAGTTTGAACCCGGTGTAAACCAGAACACCCGCCAGGCTTGCCACCGGAATGCTCTGCAACACACTTGAGAGCAACAATACGAAAGCCAGCAACCACAGCCCGTGGAAAACCGCCGACAGCCGAGTGGTCGCGCCGGCTTGCACGTTGGCCGAGCTACGCACGATCACCCCGGTCATAGGCAGCGCACCTAGCAGGCCGCAGAGCATGTTGCCCACACCCTGCGCAGACAGCTCCCGATCGAAGTCAGAGCGCTGACCACTGTGCATGCGGTCTACTGCTGCGGCGGAGAGCAAGGTTTCGGCGCTGGCGATAAATGCCACGGCAAACGCAGCGATCAGCAGGTTTGGATCGGCCAGGTTCAGCAAGTCCACCGGCTTCAGCCAGTCGATCGCTTGCGCGAGGTTGGCCGGGACTTCCACCCGTTTGACCTGCAAAGCCAGCATGAGGCTGGCCACAGTTGCCAGCCCCACTCCAAGCAAGGCACCTGGTATGAAGCGCAGGGCGTATGGACGAAACTTTTCCCACAACCACATCACTGCAATCGTCCCCAGACCGAGCAACCCAGCCTGCCAGCCAACCGATGGCAAGGCTTGTGCAACGGCTGTGGGGAGGGCGGCCAGATTGTCCAAGCCGGAGGGTTTGGGCACACCGTCGAGCATCACATGCACCTGGGACAACACGATCAAGACACCGATGCCGGCGAGCATACCGTAAACCACTGCTGGCGCCGTTACCCGAAACCAGCACCCCAGTTTCAACCGACCGGCCACCAGCTGTAGAAACCCCGCCAGCAGCAGGATCGGCCCCAGCATGGCGACGCCGTGCTGGCGCACGAGTTCGAAGACGAGTACCGCGAGCCCGGCGGCAGGACCGCTGACTTGCAAGGGGGAGCCGGCGAGCCAGCCTACTACCAGGCCGCCGATGATCCCGGTGATCAGGCCTTTGGCGGGTGGCAGGCCGGAAGCGATGGCGATGCCCATGCACAAGGGCAGGGCCACCAGAAATACGACCACCGAAGCCAGCAGCTCCCGTGGCAGTGCAGCTTTGAGTTGCGCAGCACGCATGTTGATTCTCCCGACATTTCTTCAGGCATGGCAAAGCCAGGCTGCTTGTTCAGCGGCCTCGACCTTGCCACACAGGGGGTTTAGGAGGAGTTAGAAGCGCGCTTTGGGTGTCGCCACCGGGATCGGATGGCTGCCATCCAATGGCAGGAAACAACCTTTGTCCGCGTCGTAAGCTTTTATTTCGCTGGTTTCGATGTTGTAGACCCAGCCATGAATAAACAGATGGCCGTTGGCCATGCGTGAGGCCACCGAAGGGTGCGTGCGTAGGTGCTGGAGCTGTGCGATCACGTTTTCTTCGGTGAGGACATGCATGCTTTCGTTTTCATTGGCGCAATTGCAGTTCTCATGAACCATGGTCTTCGCCACTTCTGCATGCCGCAACCAGGCTTTGACCGTTGGCATTTTTTCCAGGCTATCGGGGTTCAACACTGCGCGCATGGCGCCGCAATCGGAATGTCCGCAGATGATGATGTGCTGCACGCCGAGCGCCAGCACCGCATATTCGATGGCGGTGGAAACGCCACCGTTCATTTGTCCATAAGGCGGCACGACGTTGCCTACGTTACGGGTCACGAACAGATCGCCTGGTGCGCTTTGGGTGATCAATTCAGGAACAATGCGCGAGTCGGCGCAGGCGATGAACATCGCCCGGGGACTTTGTGCCGTCGCGAGTTTTTTAAAGAGTTCTTCCTGTTGAGGGAAGACGTCGTGATGAAAATGCAAGAAGCCGTCAACGATATGCCGCAGCGCTGCATCGGCGGACTCCGCCTCGGATTGGGTGGAGGCCGACGCAGCCAACGGCTGTTTATCCTTGTCACTCATGAATTCATCCTCTTAAGCGGAGTCAGGGAATTTTCCCGTTTTGTCCGATGTGAAGCCAGTGGCTGTTAAAACCATCCAGGCCAAAAAATCTCGACCCGTCAGTCACTCGATGAACAAGGTAGCCCGCGAAACTTAACTCAAACTGAATCAACCGCTCTAGAACAAGTGTTCCAGGTCACAAAAAACGTGACCGGTGTCATGGCCAGATGCTTTGCCATAGCTCAAACATAGGCCAATTGTCCTCAAATCAGCGACATTTGGCGACCCGGGGGACAGAAGGCACTGCAGTCCAGATCAAAACCTTCCCGACGATTCAGCCCCAGGCGTTTGATGGTTTTGGCGAAGCGTTGCGCAAGCAAGTCGGCAAAAGGGCCTTCGCCGCGCATACGAGCGCCGAATCGACTGTCGTACAGTTCACCCCCACGGCTTTGGCGGATCAGGCTCAATACATGCGCAGCTCGCTGAGGATAATGCGTGGCCAGCCATTCCTCAAATAGTGGTGCCACTTCCAGAGGCAGGCGCAACATCATATAGGCGGCACTCTGGGCGCCGGCTGCCTGCGCTTCGGTGAGCAGACTTTCGAGTTCGCTTTCGTTGATCATGGGAATCATCGGCGAACACAGCACCCCTACCGGAATTCCGGCGTCACGCATCACGCGGATGGCTCTTAACCTGGCCTTCGGTGCTGCGGCGCGTGGTTCGAGTATGCGCTTGAGCTCATCGTCCAGAGTGGTCAGGCTGATCATTACCGCCACCAGCCGCTGCCGGGCGAGTTCGGTCAACAGGTCCAGGTCCCGAAGAATCAGCGAACCCTTGGTGATGATGGTCACCGGATGCCGGTAGCGCAGCAGCACTTCCAGGGTTTTACGGGTGATTCTGTGTTCGCGTTCGATCGGTTGATAGGGGTCCGTGTTGGAACCCAGATTGATCGGCGCGCATTGGTAGCCGCGCCTGGATAGTTGTTCTTCCAGCACGTCGGCGGCATTGGTTTTGGCGATCAGCCGGGTTTCGAAATCGAGTCCGGGCGACATGTCCCAATAGGCATGGCTGGGCCGGGCATAACAGTAGATGCACCCGTGTTCACAGCCGCGATAAGGGTTGATTGAACGATCGAAGGGCAGGTCTGGTGAGTTGTTACGAGTGATGATGGTTTTCGCCGTTTCGAAGCGTACTTCCGTGCCTTGTGTGAGCGGTACTTCCTGATACCAACCGTCGTCCTCGGCTACCGAACGATTCGGCGCGAAACGATTGTGCGGGTTGGTGGCGGTGCCGCGGCCACGCGGCGGAAGTGGAGTAGCCATCGAAAGGGTCTCTTGAACTGTATTTTTATACACTACAGGGCGCCAGGGTGTTCGAACAGTGCCATTCGGCGCCCGCCTGATGGTTGAGTGTTGTTCAGGTCATGTTGAGAAATATATCGAGCCTGGCGTAATCATCACGACTGTCAGTATTCTCTTGGTCCACGGAAGTGTTCATACCTCAATTATTAAAAGGATTTAATAAATGTCTTTCTACAATCAGCGCGGCATCTTTCTTCAATTGCTAAGGCCTTCTGTCGTTAGTCCGAAGGAAGTTCGAGTGTCCATGCAGTTTGCGACGAAAGAGGAGGGGTATCATCCAGTTAACGGCGATAAAATCGACTATCTGGTGAAATCCCTTCACCGCGAAGCCGTATCAAGTGATGGCGGTACTACCTTCACCATGGGCCCCGCCCATCGTGATCTGGATGGCAACGGCGATTTTGATGCACAAGACAAAGCCATTCTTCTGGCGTTGGCTAAAGCCTATTCAAAAATTGTTAATCCCTGATATGCGCACTACTATTTTATAAATATTGAGAGCCAATACATATCGAGCGGTTTCCCTGACTTCGGCGCGAGTCTTTGCGCCGTTTTTTTTGAATTCACGGTTCTTTGACAACCGCCTCACAAAGCGTTGACTCTTCAACAGTGAAACTGGGGTCAATTCTCCACATCTACCCCTGGTCGTTCGAGCATGTTCCCACGAAGTTTTTCAACTGCTGCATTCTTATGCTTGCTGGCCGCAACTTTCAGTTTCTCATACGCTCACGCCGAGGACACTTGGTCGACCCGCCCGGGAGAATGGGCGCAACCGGTCGAAATCCGGTACAACCTCTTTCAGATGTCCCCAACGCTTTACCGCAGCGCATTGCCAGATCGAGCTGCAGTGCCTCTACTGACGGAGCTCAAGGTAGCCACGGTCATTAACTTCCTGCCCGAGCCTGACTCAGGCTGGTTGTCGTCGCCTGGGATCACTCAGATACAACTGCCGTATCGGACTAATCACGTCGATGATGCGGACGTGCTTAAGGTGCTTCGAGCCATTCGCGATGCAGAAAGCAACGGGCCGGTGCTGATGCACTGCAAGCACGGCTCCGATCGCACCGGTTTGATGGCGGCGATGTATCGAGTCGTTATCCAGGGGTGGAGCAAGGAAGAGGCCCTTGATGAAATGACTCAAGGCGGCTTCGGAGACAATACCCATTTCCGGGATGGTGTGCGTTACATCATGCAGGTCGATACCGGAAAACTGCGTACCGCATTGGCCAACGGCGACTGCAGCACCAGTCCTTTTGCTGCTTGCTCGATGAAGAGTTGGTTAAAGTCGGCCAATGTAGAGTGAGTGTGCGCTGGGAGAACAGTGCCACCCCATTCCCATTTACAGGTAAAGGGTGGCGGTAACTCACTGTGGTTCGTCGGGCTTTTTCTTCAATTTTGGGTTCGGAAAAAATTGTACCGCCTGTACTTTCGCGTCCACGGCTTTCAGCGCTGAAGTATTGACCCGAGTGCCCAGCTCCTTGGGCACTGACAAGCCTTGTTCATTGAGGGTGTCGGCATAACCGCAGGCCACACATTCACGATGGGGGACGTCGTTTTCGCTCCACATCATCAACTTGTCCGGCTCGCTGCATGCTGGACAAACGGCCCCGGCAATAAAGCGTCTCTTGGTAATCACAGGCTCCTCGCTCATGCTGCTGCGTCCTCACTCAAGCCGCTGTGGCGCAAGAGTGCGTCAATCGATGGGGCACGGCCGCGGAAGTCGACAAAGAGCACCATGGGCTCCTGTGAGCCGCCTCGTGCCAGGATCGCTTCGCGGAAGGCTCGACCTGTTTGTTCATTGAGTACACCGTCTTCTTCAAATTTCGAGAAGGCGTCGGCTGACAACACTTCAGCCCACTTATAGCTGTAGTAACCCGCCGCGTATCCGCCAGCGAAGATGTGCGCGAAGCTGTTGGGGAAGCGGTTGTAGGCCGGTGGACGCATCACCGAGACCTCGTCGCGTACGCCTTCGAGTACTTGCAGTACGCTGCGGCCATCGCCGTGGGTGGCATGTAGCTCGAAGTCGAACAGCGAAAACTCAAGTTGGCGGACCATCATCAGCCCGGACTGGAAGTTCTTCGCCGCAAGCATTTTTTCCAGCAAATCCTGAGGCAGCGGTTCGCCGGTTTCGTAGTGCCCCGAGATTAATGCCAGCCCTTGCGGTTCCCAGCACCAGTTCTCCATGAACTGGCTCGGCAGTTCGACCGCATCCCAGGCCACGCCATTGATGCCGGATACGCCGGCGTGTTCGACGCGGGTCAGCAGGTGGTGCAGGCCGTGACCGAACTCGTGGAACAGCGTGGTCACTTCATCGTGGGTCAGCAGGGCTGGTTTGCCACTGTCGGCTGGCGTGAAATTGCACACAAGGTTGGCCACGGGGTTTTGTAGCGCACCTTCAGCGGTGCGGCGACGGTCGCGGGCGCCGTCCATCCAGGCTCCGCCGCGCTTGTTGGCGCGAGCATACAGGTCGAAGAAGAATCGGCCCACGTGTTGACCATTTTCCTTGATCTCGAACAGGCGGACATCCGGGTGCCAGGTGTCGAACCCTTTATGCTCGGCGATCTCGATGCCGTATAGACGCTGAACGATGGCGAACAAG
Organism: Pseudomonas violetae; assembly: GCF_023072615.1. Lineage (GTDB taxonomy): Bacteria > Pseudomonadota > Gammaproteobacteria > Pseudomonadales > Pseudomonadaceae > Aquipseudomonas > Aquipseudomonas violetae. Next base: position 24,204 of record NZ_JAKNRW010000004.1, on the reverse strand, counting down.
CCGCTGAGTACTTTGTCGATCGGGAAATAGGCGCGAAGTGTTTCCTGAGCAACGCTGTAACGTTGTTCGCGCAGTTTTTCCCCGTAGAAGCCGCTGTCCCAGCTTTGCAGGTCCGGGCAGCCTTGTTCGGCGGCGTAGGCCTTGAGCTGTTCCAGGTCCTGGGCAGCGAACGGCTTGCTGCGCTTGGCCAGGTCGCGCAGGAAGCTTATGACCTGGTCGCTGGACTCGGCCATTTTGGTAGCCAGGCTCAGTTCTGAAAAACTGGCGAAGCCCAGCAGTTTGGCGAGCTCCTGGCGCAGGTCGAGAATTTCTTCCATGACCGGGCCGTTATCGTTCTGTCCGGCATTTGGACCCTGGTCCGAAGCACGGGTGCAGTAGGCGGCGTAGACTTCTTCACGCAGGGCGCGGTCATGGGCGTAGGTCATCACCGCGTAGTAACTCGGGAATTCCAAAGTGATCAGCCAGCCATCGAGCTCCTTGGCCTGCGCGGCTGCAGCCATTTGCGCCTTGGCGGAATCGGTCAAGCCGGCAAGGTTGGCTTCATCCGTGACGTGCTTGGTCCACGCCTGGGTGGCGTCGAGCAACTGGTTGGAGAAGCGGCTGCCTAGCTCCGACAGCTTGCTCTGTACGTCGGCGTAACGTTTCTGCTCGGCTTCTGGCAGGTCGATACCCGACAGACGGAAGTCGCGCAGTGAGTGTTCCAGGATAGTTTTCTGCGCGACGTCGAATCCTTCAGCTTCCGGGCTGTTGGCCAAGGCTTCGAAGGCCTGGAACAGCTCGCGGTTCTGGCCCATCTCGGTGGAGTAGGCGCTCAAGGCTGGCAGGCAGGACTCGTAGGCTTCGCGCAATTCAGCGCTGTTGCACACGGCATTCAGGTGGCTGACGGGACTCCAGGCAGCGCCCAGGCGATCGTTCAATTCGTCCATCGCCAATATCAGGCCGGACCAGGTCGGTTGTTTGCCCTGGGTCTTGAGGATCTCGATAATGGCGGCGCGGTTATCGGCCAGTATCTGTTCAATGGCCGGTTGCACGTGCTCGGCACGGATCGCGGAGAACGGCGGCAGGTCGTAGGACTGCAAAAGAGGGTTGTTCACGCTCACGGTTGGCACCTTGGCTGGAAGAAACATTGCCCCATCTTAATTACAATCGACGCCGACCGCAGCTATCAGCAACAGAGAGAGAACCTATCGTGACGCTTCGCAAGTATCAGAACCATACGCCATTGCTGGGCAACGGCGCTTTTGTTGACCGTTCGGCGGTGGTGATCGGTGACGTCGAAATCGGCGAAGACAGTTCCGTCTGGCCGCTGACGGTGATTCGGGGCGACATGCACCGCATCCGGATTGGTGAACGTACCAGCGTCCAGGATGGCTGCGTGCTGCATATCACCCATGCCGGCCCTTTCAATCCGGATGGCTTCCCGTTGCTGATCGGCGACGACGTGACCATCGCGCATAAGGTCATGCTTCACGGGTGCAGGGTGGGCAGCCGGGTATTGATTGGCATGGGCAGTATCGTCATGGACGGCGCGGTCGTCGCCGACGATGTGATCATCGGCGCAGGCAGCCTGGTACCGCCGGGGAAACGCCTGGAAAGCGGCTTTCTCTATGTGGGCAGCCCGGTGAAACAGGTTCGTGAGTTGACTGACAAGGAGCGCGCTTTTTTCACTTACAGCGCGGCCAACTACGTGAAGCTCAAGGATTTGCACCTGGCTGAAGGCTACAACCCGCTCTGACCCGGCAAACTCAACTCAGGATTCCACATGCATTACCAGAACGTCTTGTTTGACCTCGATGGCACTTTGACCGACCCGCGGGAGGGCATTACCCGTTCGATTCAGTTTGCGTTGGGCAAGTTGGGGATCGACGAGCCCGACCTGAGCAAGCTCGAACACTTCATCGGTCCGCCGCTGCTCCAAGCGTTCATGCAGTTCTACGACTTTGATGAGCCCAAAGCCTGGAAGGCGGTCAACTTTTACCGCGAACGTTTCAAGGTCACCGGGTTGTACGAGAACCGGGTCTTTGACGGGGTCGCGCCGATGCTGGAAACCCTCGTAGGGCAGGGCCGCCAACTGTACATTGCGACCTCCAAGCCCTGGGTTTTTGCCCGGGAAATCGCCCGCCACTTCGATTTCGCCAAACACTTCAAGGTGATCTACGGCAGCGAACTGGACGGCACCCGTACCAATAAGGTCGAGCTGATTGCTCACCTGATGGCCGAAGAAGGCCTGGACCCGACCACCACTCTGATGATCGGCGACCGCAAGCACGACCTGATCGGCGCTCGCAGCAACGGGCTGGATGCGGCTGCAGTGGGGTATGGTTTCGGCAGTCGTGAAGAGCTGAGCGCTGAAACCCCGGCTTATCACTTTGAAACGCTGGATGAGTTGCATCAGGTGTTTTTGCTGCGTTAATCGGTAAGCCATCGCGGGCAAGCCTTGCTCACACAGTGGTTTCTCAGATATTTTTTGAAGTACAGCGGATCCTGTGGCAGGGCTTGCCCGCGATGGCGTACTCCCTGCAGAGATGTTTCAGGACCCTGCCAGCGCCTTCAGCGCCGCCTTACGCTCTTCCACCGGCAGTGCTCCAAGCTTCTCGGCGGCCGCGTAAAAAGACGCCCAATGCCCACCGGCCTGCCGAAACAACGCCTCGAACGCCGGCACCCATTGATCATACAAACCGAATGGCAGCAGCCGAGCGTTGTTCATCGGGGCGTTGATCCAGGGGTCATAGCGTTTGTCTCCCGCCCATTGACTGTCGCGGGTCCTGCGGTATTCACCGCGTAACCGTTCGAATTCGGCCGCCTTGCGCTGGCGCATCTGTTCGGGCGGGAGGGGCAAGGTGTACAGCTGTTCGAGTCGCGAGCGGGTAGCCAGGACCAGTTCGATGAATTGGTCACGTTGCTGGGCTTGTGTGTCGTTATCTGCCGGCAGGTGACGGAAGGCGCGCCATTGTTTGGTGCCTTCATGCTCTACGAATGTTGCAAACGACTCGTTGAACTCGGTGTCGTCTTTTACATAAAGACGTTGATGGGCGAGCTCGTGGAAGATTAACGTTGCCAGCCGCTCGTCGCCCCAATTCATCATGGAGCTGATGATCGGGTCGTTGAACCAGCCGAGCGTCGAATACGCCTCGACGCCGCCAATTGAAACGTCCATACCTTGCAGTCGCTGCAAAGCTGCCTCGCCGCGGGCGGCACCCTGGCTGTAGTAACCGCGATAGGCCACGCAGCCGGCAATCGGAAAGCAGTGATTTTGCGGTGCCAGGGAAAATTCCGGGGTGGCGAACACGTTCCAGACCACAAACGGGCGATCGATGTCGGCATACAGCCGGTAACTCTGGTTGTCCGGCAGGTACAGTTGATCGCTGGCAAACGACCGAGCCTTTTGCGATTGGGTCAGATGTGCACGCAGCTGTTGGTCGCGCCGTGGATCGGCGATTACCTCCGACACTGGCTCCCGAGAGCGCAGCAGCTGCAACTGTCCGCTGGCCAATTGGCTGTAATAGCTGACGCTGGCGCAGCCGTTGAGCAACAAAAGCAACCCGCCCGGAAACAAAATGCGGAATACGCGATCAAGTAACCCATGGCTTGGAAAAGGCCTGATCAAAATAAAATATTTCCTGGAAAGTCTGCCCGCAAGACTATCCCGCCGCACTGGAGCTCCGCTATGCGCAAATTGATGCTGACGGGCGGCCTGTTGATGCTGACAGGCTGTGCTGGTTTCGGATTGCCCCATCACGACCCATCACAGGCCTGGATTGACCTCGACTCGCAGCAGGAAGACACCGCGCTGCAAGCTCTGCAAGTCGACGCCAAAGCGTCCACTGACAAGCGTTATTTCGAGGTTCAGCCCGGTAGCCATGAATTGACCGTGCGTTATCAGTTCCCAGTGAACCCTACCAACATTGGTCCTGACGCCGAGCCACTGTGGCGTGATTGCCGACTGAATGTGAAATTCGAGGGTTTCAACGCTGGCGAACGTTATCAGTTGCAAGCGGGGAACATCGGCTTCCGGCCATGGGCCAAACTTTACGACCAGCAGCGCAAAGTGATAGGCCAAGGCACACCGGCAGGCTGTCAGCGCACTTGATCGGCGCTATGCTGAATGTCCAGGCTCAAGGACATTCATTATGCGCAGGTTGCTGCTGTTGCTCGCCGCCAGTTTCGTCGCCGGTTGCCAAAGCCCGATGCCAGCCGTCAACCCGCAGATGGCGTGGATAGACTTTGCAACGCCGAGTCCCGGTGGCAAGTTGCTGATGGCCGAGCGCCTGGATAACCAGCGGTTGCGCGATGGCCGCTATTACCAGGTCGCCCCCGGTAGCCATGAGCTACTGGTGCGTTTTGACTTCGAAGTGTTTGGCGGCGGCGGGAGCCTGATGACCGGGCCGGTGGAGCGTCTGTGTTATCTGACCATCAACTACGACCACTTTGAGGCTGGCCAGCGTTATCTGCTGGAAGCCAGGAATCTGGCATTTACCCCCAGTGCCAGGTTGTATAACGCCAAGCGGGAGATTGTGGCTGAAGACCGGCAGGTCAACTGCCTGATGTGAGTCGGATCAGTTATCGTTTCTTTGGTACACGATGGCTTTAGTACCGTTTTGGCAGGTACCTACGACCATTGCCATGTCATGCTTTTCAGCTTCTTCCTTGGACACGATTTCAAGCGTGTAGGAAGGCACGGCATTGGCCTGAATCTTGATCTCGATCTCTTTCCTGAGTTCTTCGCAATCCTTGGGCGCCGCCATGGCCGAAGTTGCCAGTACACCGAAGATGATCGCCAAGGCAAAACGTTTCATGTGAAGCTCCTTTTCCGGCAGCGCGCACGGTCGTGCGCTGAAGCTGCTGTCATTTATTCGACCACAGTTTGACCTGGCTGGTTTTGTTTCAGGACAAAAAAGATCGCAGCCCATGACCGCTTCTTCCTGGGTAAAAGCGTCTGCGGGCTGCGATCGTTGTCCCAACTGGGCAGATTTAGCTGACCAGGGTCGCATCCAAAGTGATTTTCGCATTCAACACTTTGGAAACCGGGCAGCCTTCTTTGGCTTTGTTGCTCAGTTCTTCGAACTGCTCCTGGGTTGCCCCCGGGATCTTGGCCTTGAGGATCAATTTCACCGCAGTGATCGCGAACCCCCCCTCAACCTGATCCAGAGTCACTTCGGCATTGGTATCGATGCTGTCAGCCTTGAGCCCTGCATCGCCGAGGATCATCGAAAATGCCATGGAGAAACAGCCTGCATGGGCTGCGCCGATCAACTCTTCCGGATTGGTACCTTTACCGCCTTCGAATCGGGCCTTGAAGCCATAAGGGGCTTCGCGCAGTACCCCGGTTTCCGTGGAAATCGAGCCGATACCGGTTTTCAGGTCACCTTCCCAATGAGCCGATGCTTTCTTTGTGATAGCCATGTCTGCCTCCTCAAGATCGGGCGCGAATCGTCGCGCCTTCGTGGTTTTCGGTTGCTAGGGTTCTGAGGATAGACGCAGGTGCAAAGTTCACCCGATCTGCAAAGTCCTACCGTTTCCGTAGGTTTTTTTGTGTTGGCTATTGAAACTCGGGTATATGCCCTCATTGCATGAAACACGCTTATGGATTCAGCAGGTTTTCGTTCGCAAGAAAAAACCTGCTCCCCCCGATTGGAGAAGCAGGTTTATGAAACGAATGACCGATGTAAAATTTTCGACCCTGGATCTGGTACCTGTAAGGGAAAATGGCAGTGCGGCCCAGTCCTTGCGTAATGCCCTCGATTTGGCGCAGCACGTCGAAAAATTCGGCTATAACCGCTTCTGGGTTGCCGAACACCACAACATGGATGGCATCGCCAGCTCGGCAACCTCGGTTTTGCTGGGTTACCTGGCAGGTGGTACCTCGAGCATTCGTGTCGGTTCCGGCGGCGTGATGCTGCCCAACCACGCGCCGCTGGTGATCGCCGAACAATTCGGCACCCTGGAAAGTCTTTATCCTGGCCGTATCGACCTCGGCCTGGGACGTGCGCCCGGCTCCGATCAGATGACCGCCCGCGCCTTGCGCCGAGAGCGCTCCGGCAGCGCCGACGATTTCCCGGCTGATGTGGCGGAGCTGTTGCGTTACCTTGGCCCCCGCACGCCGGATCAACGCATCATTGCCATGCCTGGCACAGGTACAAACGTTCCGGTGTGGTTGCTGGGGTCGAGCCTGTTCAGTGCGCAACTGGCCGGTGAGCGCGGTTTGCCCTATGCCTTCGCTTCACATTTCGCCCCGCGCTTCATGCATGAGGCGATTCGCGTCTATCGCAATCACTTCAAGCCTTCAGCGGTGTTGGACAAGCCTTACGTGATGCTCGGCGTGCCATTGGTGGCTGCGGATACCGACGAGCAAGCCGATTACCTGGCGACCTCGGTCTACCAGCGAATCCTCGCGCTGATGCGTGGTCAGAGCCTTGTGCAGCGTCCGCCGGTAAAAACAATGGACGGTCTGTGGCTGCCGCATGAGAAGGAGGCAGTTGGTGATTTCCTCGGCCTGGCAATGGTAGGCAGTGCGCAGAAAATTCGCGCCAAACTGGAGGTGTTGATCGAGCAGACCCAGGCGGATGAGCTGATCTTCACCTGCGACCTGTACGAACATGCTGATCGCGTGCATTCCTACGAATTGTTGGCGCAGGTCATGAAAGGCTGATACTCACACTCCAGCCGTAAAAAAGCCGACGCCCTTGCGTCGGCTTTCAGTGCACCGCAACCAGCCTACTTTTTGTAGACGATTTCCTTGGCGCCGCCTTCACAGGTGCCAACAACTTTGCCGCCAGCCGAAGCGCCTTTATCGACGATTTCCAGTGAGTAACCAGAAACGCCCTTGGCATCGAGCTTCGCGGCGATTTCGGCTTTCAGCTCTTCGCACGGTTTCCCTGCGGCGAATGCTGTACTGGCGAGGCTCAACAAACCTACCGCCAAAATAAACTTCTTCATCGGATGCATCCTCTGGTCGGATTATTAGGGGCACCCAGGTTTCACAGGGGTGCACGCATGTAGCGCTTTTGCCATTCCCTATGGCATTCGGCCAGCGCGCAAGTTCAGAAGACTAGCTCAAACTCAGCTGCTGGCAATCCGGAAGCCGACCTTAAGTGTTACCTGAAAATGCGCGGCCCGCCCGTTCTCGATATGCCCACGGGTCTCGGTCACTTCAAACCATTCCAGGTGCTTGATGGTCTTGCTGGCTTCGGCCAGTGCGTTGTTGATCGCGTCTTCGATGCTGCTGGTAGATGAGCCGACCAGCTCGACTTTCTTGTACGTATGGTGATCAGTCATGGTGTTCTCCTTGGGGTATTAAATACAGACTAGCAGTGAATTTTCGTATTACTTCTGTCGGTCAACTCAATGCAGAAGTTCAGATTTACTGCACTTTCTCAAACCGCTGTAGTCCCAACCTACACACGCCACTCATCATCAATGCAGGAGAGCCACCATGGCCAATACCTCTTTACGTAAAGCCTCATTGCAAAGCATGGAAGCCGAGATCGAGAGTCTTCTGAAGTCTTTGGAAAGTCTGAAGGACGACGCCTCGGACGAGTCGCGCAAAACCTTGAAAGTTTTGAAAGCCAACGCTGAGAACGCGCTGAAACACTCGCGGCACCTGCTCAGCGACGCCTACGAAGAAGTCAAAGTCAAAACCCGTGAAACCGGGATTGCCACTCGTGACTACGCTCAGGAGCACCCTTGGACCACCGCCGGTGTCGCTGTGGGTGCTCTGGGTTTGCTGGCAGCCTATCTGCTGTGCAAGCGTGGCGACTAATCTGCCTGGCGCAGTTCGTTTTTAAGCCACTGCGCCAACTGCCTGGCGCGTCCATCCGCGGCGCGCTTGGGTAACCACAACGCCAGTTGCGCCGCCGTTTCAGTGAAACCCCATGGCGCAACCAGGCGACCCGCCTTCAAGTCTTCGACCACCAGTGGTTCGGGTGCAATTGCCACACCAAGCCCCGCTACCGCCGCCTCCAGCAAATAATACAGATGCTCGAAACCCTGCCCATAATTCAGCGCCCTGGCGTCGAGGTCGCATTGCTGCGCCCAACTCGGCCATGCTTGCGGGCGCGAAGTGGTATGTAACAACGGCTCGCTGAGCAGTGCGTTGGCCGGGGCATCCTGCAATTTTGCATAACCGGCGAACCGCGGGCTCATCACCGGGCCGATTCGCTCATTTGCCAAGGCATACACCTGCATGTCGGCCGGCCAGGGTGGCTCGGCGAAAACCAGCAAGGCATCCAGCCCGGGACGCCGCGGATCGAGATCACCTTCGCCCGCTGAGAGGTGCAGACGTAGGTCCGGCAGGTCCGCGTTCAGTCGACCCAGGCGCGGAATGAACCAGCGGGCCAACAGGCTTCCCGAACAGCCAAGCACGAAAGGCGCATCGGCGGTGCTCTGCGTCAGCTCTGCGCAAACCGTGCGCAAGCGCTCGAACGCTTCACTGCTGGTATCGCGTAACCGAATTCCTGCATCTGTGAGTTTCAAGCCGCGGCCGTCCTTGATGAACAGACTGACTCCCAGATGCTCCTCAAGCACCTTCAATTGCCGGCTGACGGCTCCATGGGTGACGTGCAACTGTTCGGCAGCCTGGCTCACACTGTTCAGGCGGGCAGTGGCCTCGAAGGCGCGCAGGGCGTTTAGCGGAGGAAGGTCATGGCTCATGGAATATGTGAGTTTTCCTGACAGGTTGTGGCGATCTTATCGGTTTTCAGTTCGGGGCGTCAGGGGTAAAGTTAGCGTCATTGTCATCACACGAATTCAACTGGAGCAACTCATGACCCAGACCAATCTGCGCAGTGGCCCCGATGCCAGCGGCCTGTTCGGCGGCTTCGGCGGCCGTTACGTTGCTGAAACCTTGATGCCGTTGATCCTCGACCTGGCACGTGAATATGAACTGGCCAAGGAAGATCCGGCATTCAAGGAAGAGCTGGCCTACTTCCAGCGTGACTACGTCGGACGTCCGAGCCCGCTGTACTACGCCGAACGTCTCACTGAATTCTGTGGCGGCGCGAAGATTTATCTGAAGCGCGAGGAGCTGAACCACACCGGTGCGCACAAGATCAACAACTGCATCGGCCAGATCCTGCTGGCGCGGCGTATGGGCAAGAAACGCATCATTGCCGAGACCGGTGCCGGCATGCACGGCGTAGCGACTGCCACGGTAGCTGCGCGTTTTGGTCTGGATTGCGTGATCTACATGGGCACCACTGACATCGAGCGTCAGCAAGCCAACGTGTTCCGCATGAAGCTGCTGGGCGCCACAGTCATTCCAGTCGTCGCGGGTACCGGGACTTTGAAAGACGCAATGAACGAAGCGCTGCGTGACTGGGTCACCAACGTCGACAACACTTTTTACCTGATTGGTACGGTTGCTGGCCCGCACCCTTACCCTGCCATGGTCCGTGATTTCCAGGCTGTCATCGGCAAGGAAACCCGAGACCAGCTGCAGGCCCAGGAAGGCCGCCTGCCAGACAGCCTGGTCGCATGCATCGGGGGTGGTTCCAACGCCATGGGCCTGTTCCACCCGTTCCTCGACGACCAGAGTGTAGAAATCATCGGCGTCGAAGCGGCCGGCCACGGTATCGAAACCGGCAAGCACGCGGCGAGCCTGAATGGCGGGGTTCCTGGTGTGTTGCACGGCAACCGTACCTTCCTGCTGCAGGACGATGACGGCCAGATCATCGACGCTCACTCGATTTCCGCCGGCTTGGACTATCCCGGTATCGGTCCGGAACACGCTTGGTTGCATGAGATCGGCCGCGTGCAGTACACCTCCGTGACCGACGACGAAGCCCTCAACGCATTTCATAAATGCTGCCGCCTGGAAGGGATCATTCCTGCACTGGAAAGCGCCCACGCCCTGGCTGAAGTCTTCAAGCGCGCGCCAACGCTGCCAAAAGATCACTTGATGGTGGTCAACCTGTCCGGCCGTGGCGACAAAGACATGCAGACCGTGATGCACCACATGGAACAGTCCGAAAACATGCAATCCCAGCAGGAGAAACACTGATGAGCCGCCTGCAAACCCGTTTTTCCGAACTCAAGGAACAGAATCGCGCTGCCCTGGTGACCTTCGTGACCGCCGGTGACCCGAGCTATGACACGTCACTGGCGATCCTCAAGGGGCTGCCAGGTGCGGGTGCCGACGTCATCGAACTGGGCATGCCGTTCACTGACCCAATGGCCGACGGCCCTGCGATCCAGCTGGCGAACATCCGCGCCTTGGGTGCCAAACAGAACTTGGCGAAAACCCTGCAGATGGTGCGCGAATTTCGTGAAGGCAATACCGATACGCCGCTGGTGTTGATGGGGTACTTCAACCCGATCCACATGTATGGCGTGCCGCAGTTCATTGAAGACGCCAAAGCCGCCGGTGTGGATGGTTTGATTGTGGTTGATCTGCCACCTGAGCATAACGGTGAGTTGTGCTACCCGGCACAGGCCGCGGGCCTGGACTTCATCCGCCTGACTACGCCGACCACCGATGATGTGCGTCTGCCAACGGTGCTGAACGGCAGCTCTGGTTTCGTCTACTACGTGTCAGTGGCTGGTGTGACCGGTGCTGGCGCGGCGACCCTGGAGCATGTGGAGGAAGCCGTTGCTCGTCTGCGCCGCCATACCGACCTGCCGATCAGCATTGGTTTCGGGATCCGTACGCCAGAGCAGGCTGCAGCGATTGCGCGTCTTGCGGACGGTGTCGTGGTGGGTTCGGCATTGATCGATCACATTGCCAATGCCTCGACACCTGACCAGGCGATCGATGGTGTGTTGAGCCTTTGCGCAGCTTTGTCGGAAGGCGTTCGTAAGGCCCGTGTCAGCTGAGAGTAAATTTCCTTTTACAGAGGAATTTGAGCTTCGCGGCACAGACTAATCAGCAAGACCGAGGGCTTCAGGACTGCGTTCTGAAGCCCTTTTTGCTGTTTGTGCAGTGAGGATTGACCAGATGAAAATGCCGAAACGTTTGATTGCCAGCTTAGGCGTGCTGATGCTCAGTGCCACCCCGTTGCTGAGTGCGAACGCAGATCAGCGCGACGATCACGACCGAGGCGGCCCGCAGCAGAGCCATAACGACAATCACGCAAACAATCGCGGTGACGAACACCGAGGTCCGCAGGACAACCGTCGCGGCGGTCCACCGCCACGGGATTTCGGTCCGATTCGTCAGACCATCCGGGATAACCACAGCTATTTCGTGCGGGGTGCGCCACCACCGCATGGCATCCATCTGGAACGTGGTCGGCCGTTACCACGGGGTTACTACGGCGAGCGCCTGGACAAAAGGGCTTTGGGTCGGCTGCCGCATTACCCCGGTTACGAATGGCGCCTTGCCGGTGGTGACATTGTGCTGATCGCCGTGGGGACGGGTATTGTTTATGAAATTCTGGAGGGGGTTTTGTAACTCCCCTCCTGTGCATCAGGGCAGCTCCAGTCCGCCAGCTGCCTTGTGCAATTGGCGCAAATGCTCGCCAACCTGCTTCAGGTTGGCCTCGTTCTCCGCCATCTCGGCGGCCCGAGCCGGGTCCAGCAGGGCTCTGACTTCCTTGTCCAGATCGCCGGTTAGCACCTGAAGCTGTTTCTGGCGAAGGCTGCTTTCCGATTCCAGTCGTTGCCACTCGCTTGGCTGGGGCAATCCGTAGCCGCCTGTACCGAGCAGTTCGGCCGGCCGGCTGAGGAAGCCGCTGTTGGCAAGAATCTGTTGCAGTGTAGCGTTGGCCTTTTCCATGCCGCCGTTCTTCAATTCCCGTGCGCCCAGATAACGTTGCTTGACCTCATCCTGCGCCAGCACCAATTGTTGCCGGAACGCAGCCTGCTCCAGTAGAAGCAGCGCGGCACTGGTGCGAAGGTCCGCCTGCTCGATCCATTGGCGCCGCTCTTGAGCCTTGAGCGCCAGCCAGTCCTCAACGTTCTCCTGCTTGATCGGCAAGTGCTTTTTCAGCACCTCGAACATCGCCTGGTAGCGGTCGCGGAATGAGTCGAAGCGATACCCCAGGCGCAAGGCTTCGCGCGGATCATCAAGGACGCTGGTATCCGCCAGTCCGCGACCCTTCAGCACTTCCAGCAATCCGTTGGGCATGATGCTGTCAAGGCCAACCAGTTGCTTGTTGTTAGTGCCACTGCGTAACAGTTTCAGCCCTTCGACTGCACAGTTGTTGGACAGGAAGAAATAGTTGCCGTCATAACTCCAATGCATCTCGGCCGCGTGCTCGACCACCTCTTCGATCTCGTTGCGTGACAGGGTGAGCGGAATCGAGGCCAGGCTGCGCAGCTCGGTCTTGGTGTATTCGTCGATCACCTGGGCCAGCGGCAGCACGAACAGGCGCGACGGGTATTTCCCGACCAGCCCGTCCCAGCTCGACAGTTGCACGTCACCGACGAAGGCGCGGTACGACAGCACCAGGTGTTGATCAAGATCCAGGCGGCAATCCGGCCCCCGCGGTCGACCCGGCGCACAGATCACCAGGCGCAACATGCTGTGGCCCCAGCGACTGACCCAGTTCTGATTGGCTTCGGCCAGTAGATAGTCGACTGCGTAAACCCGCTCCGGGTCTACCTGACCCAGGGGTTGCTTGGCGAAATCGTTGCCTGCATTGAGGAAGGCAAAGGATTTGGCGCAGGTGTCCCTGGCGGTAGGGGCCCAACCGAAGTGTTTCTGGTAATAACGATAGAGTGCGGGGCGACGGCAGGCGTAGCTCGGGTCGAGGAGGAAATACTCCATGTTGACCGCCACGAATTCCTTCGGGCTGCTGGTCTCGTAGATGTCCGGGCTGCGCGCGATCTGGCGATTGTGCTGCTCGCGCTCCCCACGACGACCGACATATTGTTGCCAGCCAGCTAGGTCGAGCAGGCGTGGATCGTCGCTGATGGTAAAGCGTCGGTCGTTCTGGCCGCGACACTCGTCCGGCATGCCGACCAGTCCGGTACTGCTGTTACGCCGGGTGCAGCGCTGGATCAGCGTGCGTTCGGCTCCCGTCCACAGACGTGAGCGGTCATAGATGTGGGTGAGTTCGTGCAACACCGTCGCGAGTATCTCCCGGCGCACAGTGCCGTGGGGGCGATAGGTCTTTTTGCTCGCGGCGCTGCCGTCCGTGAGGCTGTCGAGCAGATTGCGGTTCAGGTCGAGTTCGGAAACCAGTGACGCCTGGCCGTAGGCGTTGGCGGGCATGTCGTCGGTCCAGCCGACGTCGATGCGGCGGTCAAGTTGCTGGATGAAGCGTGGCGGTAGCGCCTGCATGGCTTCATCAAGGAGCGCCTGGCTGGCCTGTTGTTGCGCGGGGCTCAGGCCTGAGGTCTTGAGCCGTAATTGCAGGTCAGCCTGGGCCGTGTTGCCGAGCAGCAACACGACCCCGGCCAGCAGCCAGGCGCCTACCGACCTCACAGTGCGAGGATGGCTTCGGCGAGAACCTGGTCACTGGCGCCACGCGCTTCGGGCACACGGGTGCGCAAGGTATCGAAAGCCGCTTCAAGGTGTGCACCGCGGATGTTGCCATCGCTGGCAACAAAACTGGCGGCATCGTCATGGGCTTCACGGACAATTTTCGAATCACGGATCGACGTGGTGGTGTCCGAGGTGAAATCAAGCGTGCGCTGGCTGGCACGAATGACGATGTTACTGGTGGCTACCAGGGTTTGCGCCTGGGCCATATCGGCTAACAACAACAGGCCAAGGGTGGCGGCAATCAGCGGGTTACGCATGGAACGACTCCGGAAGTACGAGGATAACTATTGGACGAGAATTGCCTGCGCCAGTTCAAGGTCGCTTGCATGAAGTTTTGGCCGGGTATGGCGCAAATAAACCAGTGCGGACTCCAGTCGCGCTCCTCGCAATGCCCCATCGGTGGCGATAAAGGTGGCAGCGTCATCCTGTGCAGCGAGCAGTAGCTTACGGTCGAAGGGTGCCGAGGTCACCATGCTTGTGGCATAGCCGCTGGCGACGATGCCTTGGGTGGACAGGTTGAAGGCGTCGTAAGCCTGGGCAGATCCCGACCAGCCGATAGCCATTAATACCGGAGTGATCAACAGATTTGAAAGAAAACGCATGAGGCTCGATAGCTGATAAACGAGTCAGAAGGCTAGCGTAATGCCTGTTTTAGAGCCAGCGTTGAAATAATGGGATACGTCTTGCGTACCCCATGTCAGTCAGTCGAGTCAGATGGTCAGGATGGCTTGTGCCAGCTGTGCATCGGTTGCGTTCAGCTGAGGCGCCTGGTGGCGAATGTGGTCCAGCGCGCTTTCCAGCTTCACGCCACGGATCGAACCTTCACTGGCTACGAAGCTGGCAGCGTCATCGCGAGCGGCACGGACAATCTTATCGTCGCGAAAGGAGGAGGTGACGTCGGAAGTCGCATCGGAAGTAGCTTTCAGTGCGCCGACAACGGCATCGGTGGTCACGATGAAGCTAGTGGCGTGGGAATTGGCAGCCACGGCGAGCAGGGCTGCGGCGCTGAGCAGACGAAGACGGGACATGGTGTAACTCCTATAAAAACCGATTGAGAGGTGGCTTATTGAATCGGACGTCTGTTTTGCAGCATTCGCCACGTTCCGTTTGGATATTAGGCCGGGGAAGGCGGATTCGAACAGCCAATATTGGTCACGCGCAGAGTGTACCGGTCTAATTAATTTTATAAAAAACTGTACTGGTTCGTTCTTTTGTCGACCCTGAAACGACAAAACCCGTCGCGGTTTCCGGCGACGGGTCTTGTTTGTGCAATTCGAGTTGCTGGCGGTGGACCCTGAAGGTCAGAGCCAGCGACGCTACTTAGCGCCAGAACGGCTTGCTCAGCTCTTCGTAGCGTTGTGCTTCGCTAATCCCGGCGTCAGCCAGCAGACGCGAATCCAGGCGAGCCAGTTGATGGCGGCTGGAGATGCGGCGCTGCCACAACATCAGGTTGGCGATAACGCGAAGAGGCATCGAAGCCTGGGTTTTTGCAGCGGTATCTTCGAAGAACAGTTCGGAACTGAGTGTACGTTCCATGGTTGACATCCTTCCGCTTGTGGCGGGATTAGGTAGTGGTTTAACTGATGCCAATGATCCTCTCGTTTGGCCAGTCCCTGTAGATACAGTTCAACTGTATTGTGAGGTACCAGTTAACTGTTAATAGGTGGTGTACTGGTCTAAATTGAAGCAACTGTACTTGTCGGCACTAAAGTGGTGCGATTGTGTTGGTCTTGGCAGTCGGGAGGGGGATTTTCTGTAGGAATTGACCAGTACAGTAGTACAGTTTTAAACAGATTAGGTGTTCGCGATAGCTTGCTGGCGAAACTGTGTTTGCGCCAGCGGCCATCTGTACTATTTACACAGCAAGCATGCGCCCGGTTTCTTCCAGGTTCATATGCCAGCTCAGGGCTTCACGGAGGATATGTGGGGTATGCCCGCCGATGGCGCAGGCCGCTATGAAGTAGTCATCCAGCGCCTTGCGGTAGTCGGGGTGCACGCAGTTGTCGATGATGACCCGTGCCCGTTCTCTGGGGGCAAGGCCGCGCAGGTCTGCGAGGCCAACTTCGGTCACGAGGATGTCGACGTCGTGCTCGGTATGGTCAACGTGGCTGACCATGGGCACTACGCTGGAGATCGCGCCGCCCTTGGCAATTGACTTGGTCACAAAGATTGCCAGGTGGGCATTGCGGGCAAAGTCGCCGGAACCGCCGATGCCGTTCATCATCCGCGTGCCGCAGACATGCGTGGAGTTGACGTTGCCGTACAGATCAAACTCGAGGGCCGTGTTGATGCCAATGATCCCCAGTCGGCGTACCACTTCCGGGTGGTTGGATATTTCCTGAGGGCGCAGGACCAGTTTGTCCTTGTAGCGCTCCAGGTTGCCGAACACATCACTGTTGCGACGGGCTGACAATGTGATTGAGCTGCCCGAAGCAAAGCTCAGCTTGCCGGCGTCGATCAGGTCGAAGGTTGAATCCTGCAGGACTTCCGAATACATCGTCAGGTCTTCGAACGGCGAATCGATCAAGCCGCACATCACCGAGTTGGCAATTGTGCCAATGCCAGCCTGCAGGGGGCCAAGCTTGTTGGTCATGCGCCCGGCAGCGACTTCCTGCTTGAAGAAGTCGATCAAGTGATCGGCGATGGCCTGGGTGTCCACGTCCGGTGGCAAGACGGTGGATGGCGAGTCGGATTGATTGGTGATGACGATCGCGACGATCTTTTCCGGCGGGATCGGGATGGCAGTGCTGCCGATGCGGTCATCGACCTTTACCAGCGGGATGGGCGTGCGGGTCGGCCTATAGGTCGGGATATAGATGTCGTGCAGACCTTCCAGGTTTGGATTGTGTGCAAGGTTGATCTCGACGATAACCTGTTTGGCGAAAATCGCGAAGCTGGCCGAGTTACCTACCGAGGTGGTCGGAACGATATGGCCTTGTTCGGTAATCGCTACGGCTTCGATGACGGCAATATCCGGCAGCTTGAGCTGTTGGTTGCGCAGTTGCTCGACGGTTTCCGAAAGATGCTGGTCGATGAACATCACCTCGCCGGCGTTGATCGCCTTGCGCAGGGTGCTGTCCACCTGGAACGGCATGCGCCGCGACAGTACACCGGCCTCGGTGAGCTGCTTATCGAGGTCGTTGCCCAGGCTGGCGCCGGTCATCAAGGTGATTTTCAACGGAGAGATTTTGGCGCGTTCGGCGAGTGCGTGGGGCACGGCCTTGGCTTCGCCGGCGCGGGTGAAGCCGCTCATGCCGACGGTCATGCCGTCCTCAATCAAAGCGGCAGCTTCAGCTGCGCTCATCACCTTATCCAACAACGAAGGCAAACGAATACGATCACGGTACATGGATTGTTATCTCGGGCAACGGAAGCAAGGTGTGCAGTTTAGTGATTTCCAAAAAAATCCTCCCGCTACCATGGTCGAATGCAGACCGCTGAATTAGGGCCTTTGGTCGGGCTGACGGGCGTCTTCACAGACAATAAAAAACCCCAGCCTACTAAAGGCTGAGGTTTGGGGTATTGCGCTGAAGCAGGTTTACTCGACCGCTTTAACCATGTCTTCGATAACTTTCTTGGCGTCGCCGAACACCATCATGGTTTTGTCGAGGTAGAACAATTCGTTGTCGAGGCCGGCATAACCACTGGCCATCGAGCGTTTGTTGACGATGATGGTCTTGGCCTTGAACGCCTCGAGGATCGGCATGCCGGCAATTGGCGATTTTGGGTCGTTCTTCGCCGCCGGGTTGACCACATCGTTCGCCCCGAGCACCAGCACCACGTCGGCCTGGCCGAACTCGGAGTTGATGTCTTCCATCTCGAACACCTGGTCGTAAGGCACTTCGGCCTCGGCCAGCAATACGTTCATGTGCCCAGGCATCCGGCCCGCCACTGGGTGAATGGCGTATTTCACCGTCACGCCGCGATGGGTGAGCTTCTCGGTCAGTTCTTTCAGCGCATGCTGCGCGCGAGCTACCGCCAGGCCGTAGCCAGGCACGATGATCACGGTATCGGCGTTGGTCAGCAGGAAGGTTGCGTCGTCAGCCGAACCGGATTTGACCGGACGAGCTTCCTTGGCGCCTGCTGGGCCTGCGTCTACCGTGTTGCCAAAACCACCGAGCAATACGTTGAAGAACGAACGGTTCATCGCCTTGCACATGATGTACGAGAGGATTGCACCGGACGAACCCACCAGCGAGCCAGCGATGATCAGCATCGAGTTGTTCAGCGAGAAACCGATACCTGCAGCAGCCCAGCCCGAATAGCTGTTGAGCATCGATACCACCACCGGCATGTCCGCGCCGCCAATCGGGATGATGATCAACACGCCCAGGACGAAAGCCAGTGCCAGCATCAGCGCGAAGGCGCCGAGGTTGCCGGTTAGCATGAAGGTGATGCCCAGGGCCAGCGTTGCCAGCCCCAGCACCAGGTTCAGCTTGTGCTGGCCAGCAAACTGTACAGGTGCACCCTGGAACAGGCGGAACTTGTACTTGCCGGAAAGCTTGCCGAATGCGATGACCGAACCGGAGAAGGTGATTGCACCGATAGCTGCGCCCAGGAACAGTTCAAGACGGTTGCCCGCAGGAATCGAGTCCCCCAGTTGCTTGACGATGCCCAGGGACTGCGGCTCGACCACCGCTGCGATGGCGATGAATACCGCTGCCAGGCCGATCATGCTGTGCATGAAGGCGACCAGTTCCGGCATCTTGGTCATTTCAACGCGCTTGGCCATGATTGAGCCGGCGGTGCCGCCGACCAACAGGCCGACAATCACGTAGCCGATGCCGGCGGTGGCGAGCTCAGCCCCCAGCTTATAGATCAGGCCAACTGTGGTGAGAATAGCCAGGCCCATGCCGAGCATGCCGAATAGGTTGCCGCGTCGGGAGGTTGTCGGATGGGACAAGCCTTTGAGGGCCTGGATGAAGCAGATGGACGCGATCAAGTAGAGCGTCGTTACAAGGTTCATGCTCATTACTTGGGCGCCTCTTCTTTTACGACTTTCGGGGCTTTTTTCTTGAACATCTCAAGCATCCTGCGGGTGACCAGAAAGCCACCGAACACATTGACTGCCGCCAGGGCCACGGCCAGGGTGCCCATGGTCTTGCCCAGTGGGGTCACGGTGAGCGCCGCAGCCAGCATGGCACCAACGATCACGATCGCCGAGATGGCGTTAGTCACTGCCATCAGGGGTGTGTGCAGTGCAGGAGTAACGTTCCAGACCACGTGGTAACCGACATAAATCGCCAGCACGAAGATGATCAGGTTGTAGATACCGGGGGAGATAAGCTCTTCCATCGTCTGAATCCCTGCTTAGGCGTTTTTGCGGATGACTTGGCCGTCGCGGCACATCAGGCACGCGGCGACGATGTCGTCTTCGAGGTTGATCTCGAACTGGCCTTCCTTGTTGAAGACCAGCTTCAGGAAGTCCAGCAGATTGCGTGCGTAAAGTGCTGAAGCATCCGCCGCGACCGCGCCGGCCAGATTGGTCGGGCCGCAAATGGTCACGCCATTCTCGACGACCACCTGGTCCGCCACGGTGAGCGGGCAGTTGCCGCCTTGGGCGGCTGCAAGGTCGATGACCACCGAGCCTGGCTTCATCTGCGCCACGGTTTCCGCGCTCAGCAGCGTCGGTGCCTTGCGGCCCGGAATCAGTGCGGTGGTGATGACAATGTCTGCTTGCTTGGCGCGTTCGTGAACGGCCAGGGCCTGACGCTGCATCCAGCTTGCAGGCATAGGCCGGGCGTAACCGCCGACACCGACGGCGCATTCGCGCTCTTCATCGGTTTCGTATGGCACTTCAACGAACTTGGCACCGAGGGATTCGATCTGCTCTTTAACCGCAGGACGCACATCAGACGCTTCGATCACTGCACCCAAACGTTTCGCTGTGGCAATCGCCTGCAAGCCTGCCACGCCAGCGCCGAGAATCAGCACCCGCGCCGCTTTTACGGTGCCGGCTGCAGTCATCAGCATTGGCATGAAGCGCGGATAGTGGTGAGCGGCCAGCAACACGGCTTTATAGCCGGCGATGTTTGCCTGGGAGGACAGCACGTCCAGGCTCTGGGCCCGAGAGGTGCGTGGCGCCGCTTCCAGCGCAAACGCGGTAATGCCGCACTCGGCCAGCTTGGCAATGGTTTCATTGCTGAACGGGTTGAGCATGCCCACCACAACGGTTCCGCTTTTCATCAAAGCGAGTTCGCTGTCGCTGGGAGCGACCACCTTGAGAATCAGTTCGGCACCAAACGCATCATTGGCACTGCCAATAATCGCGCCTGCCGCTTCATAGGCACTGTCGACAACACTGGCATTGATGCCGGCGCCGCTTTGCACAGTGACCTTATGACCCTGGCCGATCAGCTTCTTGATGGTTTCCGGGGTTGCAGCAACCCGTGTTTCACCCGTCTGGGTTTCGAGAGGAACACCAATGTGCACGTCAAATCTCCTGCGTGATCTTATTGAGTAAACCCAGGCACTTCGGATGGTGCGAGCTGGGGCGGCCGATCAGCACGATCCCGCCAAATCAGGGCGGGGCGCGGCATTTTGCAGGCGAACTTTACACCCTTCAAGGGATTATGATGCGTGACGGAAAATTAACTACAAGTCACCCCGTGACCGAATGTCGCAAGCATTCGGGCTCAAGCCTTGATAACCGGGGCGTGCAGAGTATTTTATGGAAAAACTGGATTTTGCGCATGAGTCAGGTGAATGAGCGGTTATTGCGTGGAAATATCGCCTCAAGGCCACGACTTCAGGTGCTTGTGGCACGATTGTGCATCCTTTAAGTACAGTCTGCGTAAATGCGACAATTACTTATATCTGTAGGGCTTTTAATTATCTGACTACGAGGTCAGCTAATCGCTGTAAGCCTCTAGGACTGGAGGCTATAGCCCTGCGCTTGATTGACCAGCCAATCGCGAAAAGCCCTTAAAGAGGCCGATTCAACCTTTCGCTCTGGAATCATCAGGTAATAAGCCTTGATGCTCGACAGCGCATTCGGGTTCGCAATCACCAGGCGTTTCTCCGTCAATTCACGCTGAATCAGGAACGGCGGAATCAGCGCAACCCCCATCTCGTGCATCGCCGCTTGGGCGAGCATGGAGAATAGCTCGTAGCGCGGTCCTGTCATGTCCCTTGGGATATTAAGGCTCTGCGAATTGAACCAATGGCGCCAGGCATAAGGGCGGGTGGTCTGTTGCAGTAGCGGTAGCTCCGCGATCTCTGTGGGCGTCAGCGAGTCCTTATTTCCAAGCAGGTGCGGGCTGCACACGGGCATTGGGTTTTCACCCATAAGCCTGTGGGACTCAGTACCTGACCAATCGGCGTCGCCAAAGTAGATTGCCGCATCGAAATCCGTGTCGGCGAACAGGAAGGGCCGGGTCCGGTTAGTCAGGTTGACGGTCACTTCCGGATGTTTGTGTTGGAAGTCCTTCAGGCGAGGCAGCAGCCACTGCGTGCCGAATGTCGGAACCACGGCGAGCTCGATGACGTTGGCGCCTTGCTGGCCCATCACCGACAAGGTATCGCGCTCAACCGCGTCCAGTTGGGTGGCCACTCGCCGGCTATAGGAAAGACCGGCCTCGGTAAGTTTCACTCCGCGTCGAGAGCGTCGGAACAGTTCGACACTGAGGAACTCTTCAAGACTGGCAATCTGTCGGCAAATGGCGCCCTGAGTCAGGGAAAGTTCCTGGGCGGCCTTGGTAAAGCTCTCATGGCGCGCTGCCGCTTCAAAGCTGATCAGGGCGGTTGTACTGGGGATCTTCCTGCGCATGTACCTCAACCTCACTAATCCAGATCATGGATCGACATTGGCGATGTTACGGAGTGAGAAATTAGCACAACAGTATGCAAAATCCTCGTTTGCCGTGAAGCCTGAGCAGGCCTAGGATCAGTCCACGTTATTTGACTCTTTTCGAGAGGACTTGCTCATGGCCGGTAAAGCTAGCTTCAACTGGATCGATCCGCTGCTGCTGGATCAACAGCTCACTGAAGAAGAACGCATGATTCGTGACACTGCCGAGCAATTTGCTCAGCAGAAGCTGGCGCCGCGTGTTCTGGAAGCTTTCCGCCATGAGAAGACTGACCCGGCGATTTTCCGCGAGATGGGTGAAGTGGGTCTGTTGGGCGCGACCATCCCTGAGCAATATGGCGGCAGCGGCCTGAACTACGTCAGCTACGGCCTGATCGCTCGTGAAGTCGAGCGCGTCGACTCCGGTTATCGTTCGATGATGAGTGTGCAGTCCTCGCTGGTCATGGTACCGATCAACGAATTCGGCACCGAGGCACAGAAACAGAAGTATCTGCCGAAATTGGCATCGGGTGAGTGGATCGGTTGCTTCGGCCTGACCGAGCCTAATCATGGTTCCGACCCGGGTGCCATGATCACTCGGGCTCGCAAGGTCGAAGGTGGCTACAGCCTGACCGGTAGCAAGATGTGGATCACCAACAGCCCGATCGCTGATGTTTTCGTGGTTTGGGGCAAGGACGATGCCGGCGATATCCGCGGTTTCGTGCTCGAGAAGGGCTGGAAAGGCCTGAGCGCTCCGGCGATCCACGGCAAGGTTGGCCTGCGGGCATCGATCACCGGTGAAATCGTCATGGACAACGTATTCGTTCCAGAAGAGAACATCTTCCCGGACGTGCGCGGCTTGAAAGGCCCATTCACCTGCCTCAACTCCGCCCGCTATGGCATTTCCTGGGGCGCACTGGGTGCGGCTGAGTTCTGCTGGCACACCGCTCGTCAATACACCCTGGACCGTCAGCAGTTCGGGCGTCCTTTGGCGGCGACTCAGTTGATCCAGAAAAAACTGGCCGACATGCAGACCGAAATTACTCTGGCATTGCAAGGCTGCCTGCGTCTGGGTCGCATGAAGGACGAAGGCACTGCAGCCGTCGAGATCACCTCGATGATGAAGCGCAACTCCTGCGGCAAGTCCCTGGATATCGCGCGCATGGCTCGTGACATGCTGGGCGGAAACGGTATCTCCGACGAATTCGGCGTTGCACGGCACCTGGTCAACCTGGAAGTGGTGAACACCTACGAAGGCACGCATGACGTCCATGCGCTGATTCTCGGTCGCGCGCAGACTGGCATTCAGGCGTTCTATTAATAGGAGAACGGCCATGGGCGCGCTTTCGCATTTGCGGGTACTGGATTTGTCACGAGTGTTGGCCGGACCTTGGTCCGGGCAGATCCTCGCCGACCTTGGCGCTGAAGTGATCAAGGTTGAGCGTCCGGGCAATGGTGATGATACGCGCGCCTGGGGGCCTCCTTTCCTTAAAGACGCCTATGGCGAGAACACTAGCGAGGCGGCTTATTACTTGTCCGCCAATCGCAACAAGCAATCGGTGACGATCGACTTCACTCGCCCTGAAGGGCAGCAGCTGGTGCGCGACCTGGCGGCCAAGTCGGACATCCTAATCGAGAACTTCAAAGTCGGGGGGCTGGCTGCTTATGGCCTGGACTATGAGTCACTCAAGGCGATCAATCCCAACCTGATCTATTGCTCGATCACCGGTTTTGGCCAGACCGGCCCATATGCCAAGCGCGCTGGTTACGATTTCATGATCCAGGGTCTTGGCGGATTGATGAGCCTGACCGGGCGACCCGAGGGCGACGAGGGTGCGGGACCGGTGAAGGTTGGCGTCGCGTTGACCGACATATTGACCGGGCTCTACTCGACCGTCGCCATTTTGGCGGCGCTGGCGCATAGGGATCATAGTGGTGGCGGCCAGCACATTGATATGGCATTGCTGGATGTGCAGGTGGCCTGCCTGGCTAACCAGGCGATGAACTACCTGACTACCGGTAACGCACCCAAGCGCTTGGGCAATGCCCATCCGAACATCGTGCCTTATCAGGATTTTCCTACAGCGGATGGAGATTTCATCCTGACCGTGGGTAACGATGGGCAGTTCCGCAAGTTCGCCGAGGTGGCGGGTCAGTCTCAGTGGGCAGATGATCCGCGCTTCGCTACTAATAAACTGCGTGTTGCAAATCGTGCCGTGCTGATTCCTCTCATTCGGCAGGCGACGGTATTCAAGACCACGTCCGAGTGGGTGTTGCAGTTGGAGCAGGCCGGCGTGCCGTGCGGGCCGATCAATGACTTGGCGCAGATGTTTGCCGATCCCCAGGTGAAGGCGCGTGGGCTGGCCATAGAGTTGCCCCATGTGCTCGCTGGCATGGTGCCGCAAGTGGCGAGCCCGATTCGTCTGTCCAAGACGCCGGTAGAATACCGTACTGCGCCGCCTTTGCTGGGTGAGCACACGCTGGAGGTGCTGCAGCGGTTGTTGGGGCTGGATGCCGGTGCCGTGGCCGCCCTCAAGGAGGCTGGGGTGCTCTGAGCCATTCCTTCTATATAGACGCATGCTTTATATAGAAGAAAAGGTGCATTTAAGGCCTTTACGTAAGTAATTGATCGAAAAGCAGAAACAGTGCTTGACGGCAGATTTCAGATGTCTATAATTCGCCCCACTTCCGGCGCAGTCGAAACGGAAAACTCCTTGGTAAACAATGAGTTATGAAGTTTTCGACAGCGAGTTGCTTCAGGTCATCGAAGCGCAAAAGAAGTTGAAAAAGAGGTGTTGACAGCAGCGTGTAACGCTGTAGAATTCGCCTCCCGCTAACGAGAGATCGAAAGCGCAAGTGGTTGAAGTTACTAAGGAAACTTGGAAAACTTCTGAAAATAATCACTTGACAGCAAATGAGGCTGCTGTAGAATGCGCGCCTCGGTTGAGACGAAAGATCTTAACCAACCGCTCTTTAACAACTGAATCAAGCAATT
>NZ_JAKNRW010000049.1 GCF_023072615.1 Pseudomonas violetae | reverse complement strand
GACCGGCGCCTCGGAAGCCATCGCCGACATGCCGCGACGCTGGCGTGAAGCGCTGGCCGGCGACGGCGAACTGGACCTGAGCGGCGTACGCCTGCTGTCCGAAGCCCACTATCTCTGGTCCCCCGGCACCCTCGCCGGCAACCTCACGAGCTTCTTCGCCAGCAAAGCCGTGCGCGGCAGGGTCGATCAGGTCAAGGGCGAGCAACTGCCACTGGCCCTGCAGGACAAACGCTTCAAGGGCAAGGTCTATCGCCTGGCCGAACTGGTCATCGATGTCCCCAGCCTGATCCAGCGCCTGGCCGACTTGGCAGGCGACGGCCTGCTCGCCGGGCATGAAATACAGCCATTGCTGGAAGGTGGCCTGCTGGTCGGCCTTAAAGTCGACGGCCGCGATATTCGTGCCCAGCGCATCGTTCTAAGCGCAGGGGCGGGTACCGCGGAGCTGCTCGAAGCACTGGGGTTGAGCCAGCCGGCCATGCAACGCCGACCGCTGCACATGATCATCGCCAAGGGCCCTGGCCTGAAGCCGTTGTACGCCCACTGCCTGGGCGGCGGGACCAAGCCGCGCATCACGGTCACCACCCACCCCGCTGCCGATGGCCAGTGGGTCTGGTACCTGGGTGGCGATATCGCTGAGTCCGAAGGCGTTGCCCGCGAGCCCGCCGAACAGATTGCCACCGCGCAGAAAGAACTCGGCCAACTGCTGCCCTGGATCGACCTGAGTACCGCCCAATGGGCCACTTTGCGCGTGGATCGTGCAGAGCCCTTGCAGTCCGGCCTGACACGTCCGGACAATGCCTTCCTGACCGAACAGGGCCGGCTGCTGGTCGGCTGGCCGACCAAACTGGCACTGGCGCCGGACTTCGCAGACCGGGTCATCGCCTCTCTACAACGCGATGGCATCCAGCCAGGCCACAACGCTACGTTGCCCGAATTGCCGAAACCACCCATGGGCATTCCTGCCTGGGAGCATCTGCTGCCATGAGCCAACCTACCCTGCACGAACTGCACCGCCCACTGGGCAGCACTGGCTTGATGGTTTCGCCACTGGGCCTGGGCACCGTGAAGCTGGGCCGCGACCAGGGTGTCAAGTACCCGAACGGCTTCCAGATCCCGGGCGATGACGAAGCCCGCATGCTGCTCAAGCTCGCCCGAGACATGGGCATCAACCTGATCGACACCGCCCCGGCCTATGGCCACAGCGAAGAGCGCCTCGGGCCGTTGCTGCGCGATCAGCGCCAGGATTGGGTGATCGTCAGCAAGGTTGGCGAAGAGTTTACCAATGGCCAGTCCAGCCACGACTTCAGCGCCGTCCACACCCGGCTGTCAGTGGAACGCAGCCTGAAACGCCTGGAAACTGACTTTATCGACTTGGTGCTGGTGCACTCAGATGGCAATGACCTGGCAATTCTCAATGACAGCGAGGTCTACGCGACCCTGGCCGAACTCAAGCACGAGGGCAAGATCCGCGGATTCGGCTTCTCCGGAAAAACCGTCGAAGGTGGCTTGAAGGCTCTGGAGCAAGGTGATTGCGCGATGGTCACCTACAATCTGAACGAATTGAATGAGAAAGCCGTCATTGACTATGCTGCTGCTCACGGCAAAGCCATCCTCGTCAAGAAAGCCTTGGCCAGCGGCCATGTCTGCCTGAGCCCTGGCG
Organism: Pseudomonas violetae; assembly: GCF_023072615.1. Classification (GTDB taxonomy): domain Bacteria; phylum Pseudomonadota; class Gammaproteobacteria; order Pseudomonadales; family Pseudomonadaceae; genus Aquipseudomonas; species Aquipseudomonas violetae. Next base: position 29,389 of record NZ_JAKNRW010000049.1, on the reverse strand, counting down.
TGGATCCGGTGCGTGCCAGCTTCGAGTTGTTGTTTGAACATCCCGGCGTTGCCAGTGCTATTGTCGGGACCATCAATCCGCTGCACCTCGCCCACAATGTCGCGACCGTTGCCAAGGTCCTTCGTAGAAACTGACGCCGCCGACGCGGCCTTAAGCAGGAGCCGACATGCCGCGTACGCTCATAAGAAAGAACCCCAGCAACTTCAAGACCCTGCCGTTATTCGTCGAAGCGACTCCCGAAGGCCTGAGCTACCAGAGCATCGGGATGCCGCTCAATTTTTCGCAAACCCTGCAGCGTCGCCGCCCGGTGGCCGTCCCTGATGCCGAGCGATTCGCCGTGGAATTGGCCAATCTCGGAGTATCGGTACGCCTGACCCTGCACTGGCAGAACCGCGATTACTGGGTATTGGTGCGTCAGCGTCGGCAGGATCGCGGCGACGTGGTACTCAAGCTGATCTCCGGTTATGTACCGGCCCACGAGCTGAACCTGCCGTTGCACACAGCTATTCAGGAAATTGCCGAAGAATGTCTGCTGGAAACGCCCGAAGGCTGGCTTGGCGGACGCTTCAATGACACCTGGCTGCCTGCGCCCTACTCGTCCGCCCTGCATTATCGTGAGGCCCTGCCGTTTCGATTGACGCCGCTGTCGGGGTCGGCTCGACCGGTGCGCTGTGCCAGCATGCAACTGATCGAACGTCCACGCGCTTATGTGCACCTACCCACAGCCTCGTTGCAGCTGATCTACGACTTACGCCTCGACGTGCCCAAGGAGGCCAAGTCGCTCAGCCTTTTTCATGTCGACGAGCGACTGGAAGGCGACCAACTGGTGGCGCGGCTCGATCGCAAGCGGCCCGATTTGTACCTGATGCCCTTGCAGGACGGCCTGCCGATGGCTGAGCTCTACACCTTGAAGAAGGATCAGTTGTACCCGGCTAGCACTCGCGGGCTGTACCTGGCTGAAAGTTTCGCCCTGCAGGAAGGCTGGCTGGTGCGCGATGAGCGGATCAAGTGGAAGGACTGGGTAAAGCAGCAGGGATTGAGCCCACCGGGGAAAGACTCAGGTCTGGCACGGTTGCGGGGTCAGGCCAAGCAATTGCTCAAGAGGATCGTGCCACGCAAGAAAGTCAGTTCCTGAATCAAAAAATCGCAACGCCGACAACCCGGTAGGAGCTGCCGCAGGCTGCGATATTTTGACGTAGCGAACTTAGACAAACATCAACGATCGCGGGTTTGGCCAGTGTCTACGACTTGCGGATCTTCTCCACAATCGCCGTAGTCGAGCTGTTTTCCACCAGGCCCAACACTTTCACCGTGCCGCCATAGGCTGCCACGATATCCGCACCCACTACCTGCTCGATGCCGTAATCCCCACCCTTGACCAGAACGTCGGGCTTGACTTCGCGCAGCAGGTTTTCCGGGGTCCCTTCAGAGAAGCTGATGACCCAGTCCACAGCGCCCAGGCCTGCCAGGACGGCCATACGCCGATCAACGCTATTGATCGGACGCCCAGGGCCTTTCAGACGGCTCACTGATGCATCGTCGTTGACCGCGACGATCAAACGATCGCCTTGGGCCCGCGCCTGCTCCAGGTAAGTCACGTGACCGGCATGCAATATGTCGAAGCAACCGTTGGTGAACACGATCTTCTCTTTATGTGCACGGGCATCGTCAACCGCCAGCAGCAGTTGTTCCAGCCCCAGTACACCGCGCTCGGAGCCTTCTTCACGCTGGATAGCGCGGCGCAGTTCCGGGGCGCTGATGGCAGCGGTACCCAGCTTGCCGACCACGATACCCGCAGCCAGGTTGGCCAGGGCCACCGCATGAGGCAATTCCTCACCGGCAGCAATCGCTGCGGCCAGGGTGGAAATCACTGTGTCACCCGCACCCGTGACGTCGAATACCTCGCGTGCCCGCGCTGGCAGGTGCAGCGCTGGATGATCCGGACGCAACAAGGTCATGCCGTGCTCGCCGCGAGTCACCAGCAAGGCGCCGAGGTCGAGCTCATGCATCAGGGTCGCTCCCTTGGTCACCAGCTCGTGCTCATCGCTGCATTTGCCGACGATGGTTTCGAATTCGCTGAGGTTCGGCGTGATCAGGCTTGCACCACGATAGATGGAGAAATCCTTGCCCTTGGGATCGGCCAACACCGGGATACCACGGGCGCGAGCAGCCTGGATCAGCACCTGATGGTTCTTCAACGCGCCTTTGCCGTAGTCGGACAACACCAGCACCTTGATACCTTCGAGCAGTTCGTCGACTTGTTCGCCCAACGCCAGGGCATCGGTAGCGAAAGGTTCTTCGAAGTCGATGCGCAGCAATTGCTGGTGACGACTCATAACCCGCAACTTGACGATGGTCGGCTGGTGCGCAATGCGCTGGAACAACGCCCGCACGCCGGCGCCATTGAGGCTATTGGCGAGGCTGTCAGCGGCTTCATCGTCGCCAGTAACGCCAACCAGCGAGGCAGGCGCACCCAGGGCGGCAATGTTCAACGCAACGTTGGCGGCACCGCCCGGGCGGTCCTCAATTTGCTCGACCTTGACGACTGGTACCGGCGCCTCCGGGGAGATCCGTGAGGTACCACCATGCCAATAACGGTCGAGCATGACATCGCCGACCACCAAGACAGGGGCTTGATCGAATCGCGGCATGGACAACTTCATGGAGCAACCCACATACAAAATGAACAGGGGCGCGATATTAACACAGGGTTGACGTGGGCTTGCGCCACGGCTGCAACCGAATGAGACATCGCTTTTCGCCCCTTGGCCTGGATCAGGCGATATTTTCCGTCGGTGCGTCGAGCCCCATGGCGTGTAGGCGCGAGTAGTAGCCATTTTGCGCCAGCAGTTGTGCGTGCGTGCCACGCTCAACGATTTCACCATGGTCCATGACCAGAATGAGGTCGGCCTTTTCGATGGTCGACAAGCGGTGAGCGATCACCAGCGTGGTGCGTCCCTTCATGACCTGATCCAGTGCCGCCTGGATATGGCGCTCGGATTCGGTATCGAGTGCCGAAGTCGCTTCATCGAGGATCAGCAACGGAGCGTTCTTCAACAGAGCCCGGGCAATCGCCAGGCGCTGGCGCTGTCCACCGGACAACAGCACTCCGTTTTCGCCAACCTGAGTATCCAGGCCATCCGGCATCTGCGAAATGAAGTCCATCGCATAAGCATCGGTGGCGGCCTTCTCGATGTCAGCCCGCGGGGCGCCAGCCAGGTCGCCGTAGGCGATATTGTTGGCGATGGTGTCGTTGAACAGCGTCACATGCTGGGTGACCTGCGCCACGTGCCGACGCAGGTTGCGCAGACGATATTCTTCGATATCAACATCATCGAGCAGGATCTCGCCGGCCTCGTGATGGTAGAAACGAGGAATCAGGCTGGCCAGGGTTGACTTGCCACTACCGGAACGACCCACCAGGGCGATCATCTGGCCGGGTGCGGCAGTGAAGCTGATGTTTTTCAATACTTCACGATCGGTATCCGGGTAGGTGAAACTCAGGTTGCGCACTTCCAGGTAACCGCTGACACGATCACGCTCGACAGTACCGCTATCAACTTCAGGTTCGACGTCCAGCTGTTCGAAGATGCTTTCGGCACCGGCCACGCCTTTCTGGATGGTCGAACTGACTTCCGACAATTGACGGATCGGCTTGGGCAGCAGCCCCGCCGCCGTGATGTAGGCCACCAGGTCGCCCGCCGTAGCATCACCACGCAGGAACAGCACCAGGAACATCAACACAGCCATGGCGGTATAGATGACCAGCTGCAACATCGGCGTATAGACCGCACCGGTCTTGGTCATGCGCAACTGCTTGTCGGTATTGCCTTGGCTGGCTTCGGCAAAGCGGCGCTCTTCATAGCTCTCGCCGCCGAAGCTGCGCACCACGCGATAGCCCTGGATGGTTTCGGAGGCGACGTGGGTCACATCTCCCATTGCCACCTGGATCTTCTTGCTCTGCTTGCGGAATTTCTTGCTGGTGTTACCCACCATGAAAGCAATCACCGGCAAAATCGCCAGCATCACGATCGTCAACTGCCAGTTCATCCACAACAGATAGGCGAACAGGAACACCACCGTGAGGCCTTCACGAATAACAACCTTGATTGCGTCAGTGGCAGCACCGGTGACCATGGTCACGTTAAAGGTAATGCGCGAGATCAGATGCCCTGAGTTGTGGGTATCGAAGTAGCGGTTGGGCAACACCAGCAGCTTGTTGAACAGCTCGACGCGCAGGTCATGCACCAACCCCAGCGAAACCTTCGCCAGGTAGTAGTTACCCAGGAACGAACCCAAGCCCTGCCACGCAGCGATCAGGATGATCAGCAGCGGCACGGCCATCAGCAACTGCAGGTCCTTCAGGTAAGGGACATTGGGGAAGAGCACCGCTTCAGGGTTGCTCAGGCCGTCGACGAAATACTTGAGAATCCCCGCCAGCATTGGCTGGGTGGAAGCAAAGATCACGAAGCCCACGATACTCAGCAGGAAAAGGCCAACATAGGGTTTTACATACCCCAACAGCCGAAGATAGATTTTCAGGCTGGAGTCCTGTCCCGCTTTGGGCGGTGCGTCACTCATCGTAGAGCTCACTTGTTAGGAAGAACTCGAAATTTTATCACAGCCACCGGCGTTGGCCCGCGCCCATACCAAAACACTGGCCAATCCGATCGGTAGCCAGCTGATGAACCACTCTGCCCTCGGCGTTCCGGTCAGGCTGGCCGCATCGAATTGCATTGCCAGGGTGGAAAACAGCCAGATGCCGAGAATGCCTTGGCCGTACAGCGATCTCCTGGCTTTCCAGGCCTCACGCAGCACGCCGAACCAGACCGCACACCACAGCAGCAGGCCTGGAAGACCCAGCTCGATTGCCACATGGCTGAACAGGTTATGGGCATGGTCAAAATACATGTCTGCGGCGAATACCTTGTAGTCGCCGCCTAATCCGAGGCCGCGCCATGGATGCTCGGCTATCATGTTGAGGCTGGCCACCAGGATCTCCGGGCGGTAGGAGGCTCCGCGGGCCAGTACCAGAGGTTCGAGCAACCAGAACGCCAGCAGCGCCACGGCCAGGGCACCGACTGCGACGACGCAGCTGCGCCGGCTCCGGCACCAGATCGGCATCGCGAGCAACGTGAAAAACAACGCCAAGGCCGCGCCTCGACTTTGGCTCATCACCACAAATGCACCGAGCAAGCCCAAGGCCACTGCCCAGATGACTTGCATCCAGCGCTCGCTGGGCACCCAGAGCATGAGCCATACGGCCGCAAGCCCGATGACGTAGCCGCCGAGGATCGGGTGAGACAACTCCCCCAGACCTTCAAGACGTGCAACCCAGGCATTGCCATTAAGGCCGTAGAATTTTACGACGGCTGCCAGGGCGGTCAGCGCCAGGCCGAAACCTCCCCACTGCATGAGGCGAACCACGCGCTCCGGGCGGCCATTGGCCAATATCGGAAAGAACAGCAGGAACACCACTATGTACAACAGTCGCTTGGCCTCGCGAGCGGGCTCCTCGACGTTAGTCCACGACAGGCTGATCAAGGACCAGACCAGCAAGCCGAGCAGGGGCAGGTAGATCCAGCGCTGTTCATACAGCAGCTCTTTCAGCCGAGCCCGCGCCGGCCACGCGAACAGCAGGGCCGGGAGCCAGAGCAGAGCGACCAGGCCCTGTTGATAGGCCTTATTGGTAGGCGCTACGGCAATGGCCAGCAAAAACCAGATCAGTCCTGCGGACATCCATAGTTGCGCCCAGCGTGTTTCCTGCATCGATTTGCTCCTTGGATAATTCACCCTGCCTCACCCGGCATGGTTAAAACTGAAACTTTTCGGCATCATTGCCCGCCACGGTGCTCCGCAATTCCGACAAGGCTTTCTACGATGCAATGTTCCCGACTTCCGCAAGACGCTTTAAATCAAATGATTGAAGGCGCCAGAGTATTGGAGGCTGATAGCTACGGTCCGAAAGTCTACCTGTTGCAGGATGGGAATATCCTCAAACTGTTCAGGCGCAAGCGACTATTTTCTTCCGCAATGTTTCGCCCGTACTCAAAACGGTTTATCGACAATGCTCTGGAACTGCAAAAACGCGGCGTCCCCACCCTTCAGGTGCTGCAGTTCTACCGCCTGCAAGACCCGGGCATGACCGCCGTGCTGTATGAGCCATTACCGGGAGAAACCCTGCGTCAGGTCGCGGCAAAAGAAGGCTTCGACTGGCAGCAGAATCTGCCGGAGCTCGCTGAATTGATCCGCAGCCTGCACAAGTCGGGGATTTATTTTCGCTCGTTGCACTTGGGCAACATCGTGGTCACGCCAGATAACCGGATGGGTTTGATTGATGTAGCAGACATGCGCTTTATGCGTGCGCCACTGCCGAAGCATCTGATCAAGCGCAATTTGCAGCACTTCGCGCGCTATATTGCACGCGAGAACCTGAACGGTAGCTTTCCAATGCAAGCGTTGGAACAGGCCGTCATGCCGTCATGACAACAGTTTGCGGACGGCTTGACTGAAGTCCAGCCAGGCCTGGTCAGGCGCCAGCTTGCGGTACTGGCCCGCTGCGATCGTTGGCGCAGAATCGTTGAATGCACTTAGAATGGCCGCGCTCCAGGCGTTGACGTCCGCAGCGGCGGCGTACACCCCCCTGTCATCCAACTGTTCGCGAAACACCGGCAACTCGCTGGACATCACCGGTACACCCGCCATAACAGCCTCCTGCATGATCAGCCCGAGGCCCTCGCTCAATGAAGGAATTGCGACCCAGTCGAAAGCGCGGTAGAGCTGCGCGGCGTCGTTTAAATGACCGGGTAACGCGACATTGGCGCCAAGCCCCAGGCTATCAATGCGCGCCTGCAGCGCGGCCCGATTTGAGCCCTCGCCAATAATCACCAGGCGCAGATCTGCGCGTTGTTTCAGTGCCACCGCGAAGGCGTCTAGCAGGCACGCAAAACCTTTTTTGTCTTCCAGTCGACCGACCGCACCCAGCACCGGCGTCTCGTCCAACGGCAGCCCCAGGCGAGCACGGGCGTCCTCACGCGAGAGCACGTCGGCGCGAAAGGCCTCGGGGTCGAATGCACTGCGCAGCGTGAGGATCGGCAACTGAAGGTCTTGGCGGAGCTTGGCCGCCAGCGTGCCTGACACCGCGACCAACGTCAGCTGAGCGGACTTGAAATGCTGGAACAGCACCCTGTCTTCGGGACGAAGTCGAGTGGACCCGTGAAAAATAACGACGGCACGGATGTGCGGCAGTTTCTTCAGAAGGGGCAACAAGGTACGTGCGACGCCCAGGCCATCGAGCAGCAGCAGATCGGCCTGACTTTCCAGGAGTGCCTTTTGAAAGCCAGCCTGCATCCTGGGCTTGGTCAGCCGCCAGAAATGTCGCCCTTTCAATTGCGCGGAGGACAGGTTCCACTCCCTGGCGCCAACTACATTCACGCCGCAATCGGATGCGCCGCCCTGTAACAACCAGGTCTTGACCGGTGAAGTCGCGTCGACCTGGGACAGAATCTGCTGGTGAACCTTGTGAATCGACGCAAAAGGAGCACCGCCGGACCACATCACATTGAGAATGCTCATAGCGCCACATGCCGCTTCAGGCAGCGGCCGAATTCTCTTCTGGTGCACTTAATTGATGAACCAGCCAATACATACTCCCACCAGTAGAGACAATGCGAACTTGATTTGTTCGCGCCGACTGCGCCGCGCCTTGCGCTCACGTTCGACAGAAGTCCGGACGTGCAAGCCAAAACCCGTATGCCGAACCGCATCGCCCTCAAGCGTCACTGCAGTCAGGTTTAGTTGAGCGTAACGCTTGGACAACGCCTTTTCCCCGTCGTGCAAGGAATAAGGGGCACACAGGCGATACTCCTTGATTCTGCGCAGCCCAGGGTTCAGCGAGAAACTCTGCCACTCGGGCTTGTCCGAGATCAGTGGGTAGCAAGCCACTGCGCCAATGAACTCCCGAGCACCCAGACGAATGTAAGGGCTGTGAACACTTAGATCGTAAATATAGCTGCGCATCCACACCTGGAGGATCTCCGGACGCAATTCGAGGATTGCCAGCGAATCTTCCACGAAACCCGGGCGATAAAATTCCCAGTCGTCTTCGCAATGGAAAATGTAAGGTGTGGTGACATGTTCATAGGCCAGGTCAATGGACGCCAATTGGCCTAGCTTCGGACGATTGACGAAAACCGTGCAATGCTCTTTCCAGCCTGCAGGGATGGCAGAATGCACTGCCTCGTCACCGGCATCTTCAGTAATGAAGACTTCGCGGATGGGCGCCGTGTTGAACCGGTCAAAACTCTCGAGAGTCGTCTTGAGGAGATCCAGGCGGCCACAGCTGGTGACCACCAATGTAATGTTGCTTTCTGTTGAAAACTGCACTTAATCCTCGTTCAAAGTCAAAGTGCCAGCAATACCAATGGCTGACTAATCCTTGTCAAACGCCCAGTTTCAGGCGCACTTTTTCCAGCAGACTCAGTGGCGCACGCGGGCGAAGCACCGGTTTGAGCGCCTCAGCGATGCGTTCGCCGATGCGCGCAAAGCTCAGCTGCGCCACTACCAGTTCTCGGCCGTTACTGGCAATACGCCGGGCCAGCTCAGGGTCGGCCCGCAGTTGCGCCAGCTTTTCCTGCAACTGTGCGATGGTCTGGTAGAACACAATGTTATGCATATCCTGCAAGCCCAACGCGCGGCTCTCGGCCTCGCCCTGGTCATACGCCAGCAACACACAACCGCAGGCCATGGCTTCGAAGTTCTTGATCATGAACTCGCCCATGCCTACATCGGCGCTGACAAAAAAACGGATGCGGTTGAGGGTATCGCAGTATTCCTCGCCGGACTTGGTCCGAGTCACTACCAGCGACTCAACGCGCCCCAGCTCATCGAGCAAGGCTTTGCGACCGCTGTAGGCAACGCTGTTGGTGCTGCCGACAAATGCCAATTCGATGTCACGTTCGCGGCCCTGGTCCTGCAGCAGGGTCTGGTCGTAGCCCTTGGGCACGAACACCGCATCAAACCCTTCCTCACGCAGACGCTCGGCAACCACAAATCCCGAGCTGATCACCCGCACCCACGGCAGCTTGCGGTAATGGGCGCTGAACTTGCCGGTGTACTTGCATGGAATGTAATTCTGGTAGGCATCATGCTCCAGAAAAACCAGGTTGGGCACGGTCTGGATGAATCGAACCTGCCGAATTTCCTTCTTGAAGCGCAAGAAGAACACAATGCGATCGTAGCGAGTCACATCGACATGCTTGCGGAAATACCCGCGCAGGTCGTCCTGCTCCTCGCTGGTCAACTCACGCTTGTCGCAGTCGCAATGTTCGGCGATACCGTCGTAGAGGCGATCAAGGATCGCTCGCTGCTCTTTCTGCACCAGGAACAGAACTTTCAATTGGTTTCTCTCTTTGCAGACAGCTCTTGCACCCAGAACAACTCATGGCGTCGCACGGTTTTTCGGAAAAACTCGTTTTCCCCGTAAGCCGGCCAGCGTCGAGCCGCCAGGCACTTCTGAATTGCGCGCCGCAGCAGGCGTTTCAGGGGCAGCCTCGGCTGAAGGTCGTGCATCATGCCCAGGGCCATGGCCTTGTGGCATTGTTGCCTGGCTGACAGGCCAAGCGCCCAGGGACGCATGGGCTCGTCGGCCGTAAGCTGCGGCGGCAACGCCACACCAGTGCCTGCCTCACCCATGGGCCAGCGATCGTTATCGTGGAGGTGATTGGCGTAATACAACAAGGTTTCAGGCTGCCAGGCTGTGGCGTCCAACGCCTGCATGACTGCTTGCTGCGAACACTGGTGGTCCGGATGGGGATCGAACCGCGGATGCGGCAACACGATGACCTGGGGCTGAATGCGTTCGATCAGCTCGTGCAGATCCCCCAGCAGGTTGTTCCAGGTAGGGGCCCCATCGGCATCACTGCCCAGGGCAAACGGATTGAAGCGGCGGAAGTAGCGAGTATCGCCGAGTTGCGCTTCACGGGATGCCGCCGGACAGGCCGGCGCATCCTGCATTGCGGGCAATTGCAGGCAGAAATACCCCAACTGGATGCAGCGCTCCTGCGCGACACCGCCCCACAACGGCACGCCAACGCTGTCCCACGCACGCAGCGAGCCCTTAAGGCGGGCTGCCTCGACGTTATCAAGCCCCATCTGCTGGTAGTGCTCGGCTTCTATTTCGCCGGCGGTCACGGTCACGATCCAGCTTTGCTCGGTGCTACTGTACAAGCCGAACGCAGCCAGCTCGGCATCGTCGGCGTGAGGGGCGATGACCATCACCCGCTTGTCACGGAAGTTGGGGTATTCGAAGGCCCAGAGCACGGGTTCGCCAAGCAACCGGCAGAACCGTCCCCGCAAGCGCAGTTGACCCTGGGACAGCACCGACGCCTGCCCGGTGAGATTGAGATAACGCAACCCGTCGACACCCCGTTCGAAGGCTTGGCGATCTGGATTATCCCCCCCTGACAGCTCGACCACGGGATCGAAAAAGCGCCCCAGCCAGGTGCTTTTTATGCGCAGTGCCAGCACCAGCGTGGCGTCCTCAACCAGCATGACGCCCTCGTCCAGGCGCAACCGTTCCCCGTCCAGATGAACCTTGGGCTGCTGGGTGTAGGGCGGAAAGCTGTATTGGTAATCATCGCCTGGGGAATAGAACAGATGGTCGGCGAACCAGGCTTCATGGGCTATCCAGCCCAGCACTGCAATAACCAGCGGTAACCACCAAGTGACCAGCCAGCCAATGGCGACCAACACCAACAAGGCGATAGTCAAGCTCAAGCGCTTGTTACGTCGATGGCGCTTGAGCAGCAGCTGTTTACGGCTGATGGGCTGATTCATACCGTAAATACCGGGACAGGGTTGCACCAGCGATCCTTGTATTCCCGATCGGCTCGACCGAAAGAAAAACGCAGGGGCTTGTTCAGCGCCCGGGCATGCTCCCAGGCACTTTGCGTATTGAGGAAGCTCAGCACGCTGCCAGGACTGAATTCGCGGGTTTCAGGATCGACGCCACCGTTGATGTACTCGACGCTGATCCATTGCGGCGCTTCAACTCGGTAGACCAACTGAATCGCAATCGGCGCGTCATTGAGGAAAATCACCGAGCCAATCAGCAGATCACGCAACAGCTCGATGACCTCGGCCATGCGCTCGGCACCTGTGGCCGGGAAACCCCAGCGGCGCTGAAACAGATCACAGTAGATAGCGGCCAGTTCGCTGCTGGAAAACTCGGCGACTGGCCGCACGACTCCGCCGGCCTCTTCGAGAAGACGCAATTCACGGCGCTGGTTATAGCGGAACTTCTTCGACAGTTCTTCGGGGGTGCGGGCCATGGCCAATTGCTCGGCTTGCAGCCTGATACCGGTGAATCGTCCTTCATTCAGCGCGGACAGGTAGCGTGCACGATGTCGCAGCGGCGCCTGTGCGTCGGCTGCCGCCGGCAGGATCAGTTCGGCATTGCCCAAGTCGAACAGGCCTTTTTGGCCCCGGCGCTTGAGCACATCCTTGGACAGCGCCAGGTCGCGGCCCCAGGTGGGGACAGCGGCCTTGATTTCACCTTGGCGCTCCCATGCCAGATAGCGCACCGGGTTATCGGCCATCTGTGCCAGTCTCTCAACAACCATCGGATGAGTAGCGACACTGCCGCCATAACGGTGCCAGGCATCGGCATAGGTCGAGGCATCGATTACTGCCCAGCCACGTTCGCGCCAGCCTTGAAGTCGGTTGAGCATCAGCCCCTCGTTGCCAGTTCGGTAACACGCGGCAAACGCCAGAATGCGTCACCCACCGCGCGATCGGAGAAGCGCTCGCGTAAGCGATCAAGCATCAGCTCGGCACATTGGCGGCGCTGTTGATCGTCCATCGCGGCCAGATGCTGCAGCCCTTGAGCCAGATGCTCTGCATCTCCCAGGGGAAACAGGATGCCGACACCTTCGACCACTTCCCTTGCGCCGCCCGCTGCAGTAGCGAGCAGTGGTACACCGGCGGCCATGGCTTCAAGCAGCACCATGCCGAACGGTTCGTGATCGGAACTGAGGGCAAACACATCGAAGGCGCGGAAATAAAGGCGGGCCTCGGGCACCTGCCCCAGGAACAGCACCCGGTCACCGATACCCAGCTCGCGGGCGAGTGCCTTGAGGTTCTGTTCCAGGCGACCGGTACCCAGGATGACCATTTGACTGTTCGCCGGCAAACCCGGCGAGGCCTTGGCAAAACCATGCAGCAAGGTGGCCTGGTCCTTGTCGGGATGCAGACGTCCGACGTTACCGACTATCCACGCATCCATCGACAAACCAAGGGTCTCCCGGGCTTGCTGCTTCGACAGCTGGCTGTCTTGCAGCGCCTGCACGTCGATACGGTTGTAGAGGGTCTGAATCCGGGACGCCGGCCATTTCGGGAGGCATTCGCGCATGTCGTCGCGCACCGCATCGGAAACCCCGAGCAGGCTCAGGCGCTTGCGGAAAATATGCGCAAACAGCTTGCGGGTGCCGCGCTTGTAATCGCCAAAGGCATGGTGCACGCCAATCACCGGTAACGAAGTACCGAGCAAGGCGATATAGATCGGTTTGAAACGGTGGGCGATGCAGAAGCTGAAGTTGCGCGACGCGGCGATCTTGCGCAGATCCCCGATGGCGCCCAGCTTCAGGCCACGAATAGCCTTTGAGCTGTACTCCATGAACAACACTTCATCGCAAGCACAGCCCGCGGCGACTTCGGCATCGGCCGCCCCGGTAAGGAACACCGTGGTCACGCGATAACCGGTCCCCGCAAACAGGCTGGCGTACTGCCGGGCGCAGTCCAGAAACGGCCCGTCATAGCCGTGACAGAACTGCAGCACATGGCGTTCAGCCGAGCGTGTCATATGCGTCTGCGCCCTCTTTGACCACCAGAATGTCTTCCATGATCAGATACTGCAGGTCGGAACCGAAGAACATGTTCAGGGCATCGGTCGGCGAGCAGATCATCGGCTCGCCACGACGGTTGAGCGAGGTGTTGAGCGACACACCATTGCCGGTCAGCACTTCCAGCGCCTTCATCATGTCGTAGTAGCGCGGGTTGTATTCACGCTTGAGCACTTGCGCACGGGAGGTGCCGTCTTCGTGGACGACTTCAGGGACGCGGGTCTTCCACTCTTCAGCCACTTCAAAAGTGAAGGTCATGAACGGAGCCGGGTGATCGATCTTGATCATCTGCGGTGCAACGGTGTCGAGCATCGACGGGCAGAAAGGCCTCCAGCGCTCGCGGAACTTGATCTGGTGGTTGATACGGTCAGCTACGCCAGTGGCGCTTGGGCAACCAATGATCGAACGACCGCCCAACGCACGCGGGCCGAACTCCATCCGCCCCTGGAACCAGGCAACCGGGTTACCATCAACCATGATCCTGGCGATATTTTCCGGCATGTTCTCGAGTTTGCGCCATACCGGTTTGCTTGGATGACGGGCGCATGCCGCCAGCACGTCCTCGTTGGTGTAGGACGGGCCGAGGTAGACGTGTTCCATTTTCTCGACTGGCACACCACGGGCGTGCGACACGTAAGCCGCTGCACCGACTGCGGTACCCGCGTCACCGGACGCAGGCTGGACGAACAGCTCCTTGACGTCGTCGCGGGCGATAATCTTCTGGTTGAGCTTGACGTTCAAGGCACAGCCGCCGGCGAAAGCCAGCTTGCCGGTTTCCTTGAGCACGTCGCCCAGATAATGGTCGATCATTTGCAGCGCCAGTTTCTCGAACAGCGCCTGCATGCTCGCGGCGTAGTGGATGTAGGGCTCGTCGGCAATGTCGCCTTCGCGCTTGGGCCCCAGCCACTCGATCAGTTTCGGCGAAAAGTAGAAACCCTTGCCCTTCTCTTTATAGCGGCGCAGGCCGATCACGTTGGCGTAGTCGGTGTTGATTACCAGCTCACCGTTCTCGAAGGACGCCAGGCGGGAAAAGTCGTATTTGCTGGCATCGCCATAAGGCGCCATGCCCATGACCTTGAACTCACCGTCGAGCATCTCGAAACCGAGGAATTCGGTGATCGCGCCATACAGGCCACCCAGAGAGTCAGGATCGAAGAACTCCTTGATCTTGTGGATCTTGCCGTTCTCGCCATAACCGAAGAAGGTCGTGGCGTACTCGCCCTTGCCGTCGATCCCGAGGATCGCGGTCTTCTCCTTGAAACCGGAGCAGTGGTAGGCACTGGAGGCGTGGGCAAGGTGATGCTCGACCGGCTCGATCTTGATTTTCTTCGGATCGAAGCCCAGTTGCTCGAGGCACCAGACAATCTTGTTGCGATAACGCTTGTAGCGACGGTTGCCCATCAGGATCGCATCAAGGGCGCGATCCGGGGCGTACCAGTAACGCTTGGCGTAGTGCCAGCGAGCCTCGCCGAACAGGCTGATCGGGGCGAACGGAATCGCGACCACATCGACGTCGGACGGTTTAATGCCAGCCTGTTCGAGGCAGAACTTCGCCGATTCGTAAGGCATTCGGTTCTTTGCATGTTTATCGCGCACAAAGCGCTCTTCCTCAGCCGCCGCGACCAGCTTGCCGTCGATGTACAAGGCTGCGGAAGGATCATGGCTAAGGGCGCCGGACAGGCCAAGAATCGTCAATGCCACAGGGGTCTAGCCTCTTTAGTCTGCATGCAGGCGCAATGCGCCTCAAAAATTGATGTGCCCTCGCGAGCGGCGAGAGACAGCTAAAGGGCGGGATTATAGCGTAAACAGGGCGGGAATGACCCAGCGCTTATTAGCCCGTGACGATGCCCCCCGGAAAGCTTGCGCACCGTGATCATCTAAGGCTGGTTCCAGTAAATGCCGATACTGCCCTCGGTCACCTGCCGGTAAATCGTGTAGGGCAAGGAAACAGTGTCGAGGACGCCTGACAGAGGAAGATCGAGCAGCAGGAACGGCACCAGAAAGCCGCTGGGGTCTGGAGGCGCGTTCAACACGCAAAAGTCGTAGGCCAGGCCGCTGTAGACACGCGGAATGGACTGGCAGTTGGTTTTCTGTTTCCTGAGGTTACGAGTCGCGTCCGCATCGCCCTGCAAGACCGTCATCGCGGTGCCGCAGCCGGATAATGCAAATGAAAATGCCACGATTGCAACAGCCCTTTTCATGATCAAAACCTGCCCTCCGAGAACGTCAGGCAAGTTAGCATCAAGGCCGTTCACGTCACAGTTCACGGCCTCCGTAGATTATGTAGGACATTTCACAAAAATCTGTCCGGCGGATCGCGCAGCTCTCTCTTTGGGATCGAGTGCTCGCGAAAGCGATTCAAGCCGCGCCGGAAATGTCCTTGGGCAAACGCTGGTCGATTACCTTGTACAGCGCACTGTCCTGCGGCCAATTGCGCATGAATCGCGCCCGATCCCGCGCATAGGCCGGGGCGAAACTGCCCGGCGAGCCGTGCTGGCACATGGAGTCCAGGTCGATCAACGCCCAACGGTCCTGATGCCAGAACAGGTTGTGGCCCTTGAAGTCGCCATGACTGATCCGCTCGCCGATCAACTCGGCAAACAGATGATCCAGTGCCACTAGTTCAGCCTCGGGTGCATCCCCACTGCCAACGTAGGGGGCAAAACGCTCAATGATATCGGGGCCTGGCAGGTACTCGGTAACCAGATACGCGCGACTGCGCAGCCAGAAAAAACGCTTTTCCAGCAATGCCAGCGGCTTTGGCGTGGCAATGCCAAGGAAGGCCAGGCGATTACCTTCGCGCCACGAATGCCAGGCGCGGCTTGGGCGCCAGAAGCGTTTCAACCAATGGGCAAATCCCTTGATATTGTATCGCTTGATGACCAGCGTCCGACCACTTACCTCGACTTTTCCTACACTCGCCGCACCACCGGTCTTGTACAGATGGCCTTGATCAAGCAAGGCATCCGCCTGCGCCAACACTGGGAGCATTGCCACCTCTTCCTCGCGCCGTATGGCCCGCAAGGCAAACGCCCCGCGCTGGACGCTGAACAGCGTGCACTCGCGCCCAGCCTTGATCAGGAAGTCCTTGAGACGCCAGGTGCGAACCTTGTTGATCTGCTTCTGCAACGCCTCCATGGGCAGCGCATGCTCGCCATTGCTCAAAAGGTAATACACCAGGAGTTCTTCGGTGAAAGGCTCCAGGGATTTGGGCAACTGGGCGAAAAAAACCCCGAGATTTTCCAGGACTTTCTGCCGCGACAGTGGCTGCCCCGGCGTTTCGGCGCAAATTCCCGCGCCATCAATCAGATACAGCCGGCCACGCTGGCGCAGCAGGTTGTCCAGATGCAGGTCTTCCTGCCACAAGCCTTTGCGGTGCAGTTGGCCAATAGCCCCCAGCGCATCAGCCAGCACCGCAGACTGTTCGTCTGCCAGCATTGGCAACGCCTCGACCTGCTTCCAAGCATCGCCAAGGCTCTGGGCCCCCTCGAGAAAATCGAACAGCAGCCAACCGCCCTCGCCTTCCTTCAAACCATCGGCCAGCAGCAACGGGGTGGTCAAGCCTTGATCGGCAAGCAAGCGCACGCCATCGAGTTCGCGCTGGAAGTGGCGCGACGCTTTACCGCCCACCAGCAACTTGGCCAGCACCGGACGACCACGCCACACGCCAGCACCGACATAACGCTGCCCTGGCAGCACGCGCAACAAGCTCAGCAACTGCAAATCGGCAGGCCCGGCGGCATCGACCAGGGAAATGTTCAATGGCAGAGCCGGGTGACGCCCTGCATTCTTCAGTTCGGACAAACGCATCAGCGCGCCTCCTTGTAGCCGCGCCGCGCACCCAGTCGCAGCAGCCACCTGTCGATCAGCGAACTGGCCACCGGCTGATCCAGGTAAACCGCCAGCCACTCGCGCACCTGGGGATCGCTCCACTGCGGTGCGCGACGCAGCAGAGGCTCGAGGTCCTTGACCCTGTCGCGCAGCCCCAGCAGCAATGGCCGGGTTTTTTCCAAGTCGATCAGTTGGGCTTGATAGCCACTGGCGGTGGCCTGCAGGAAAATGTGTTTGGGATAAAAACAGCCGTGAACCTGGCGCGCAGCGTGCAGGCGCCGAGCCAGTTGACCACAGGCCTGGATGATTGCCGAATGCTCCGGCTCGCTGAGTTGCGACCAACGCTGCAGCAGCGATTCGAGGTCATCCCAACCATCCAGCGCACGAGTCAGCAGAATCGCCCGGACTTCGCCGTCGACCTTGCGCTCACCAAAGAACGCCGCTTTCAACGCTGGAATGCCCAGGTTTTCATAGCGGCTGATATTGCGAAACTCCCGGGCGAAACTCGGCTCGCCAAAAGGTGCGTGCAACGTACGCGTCAGGTAATTGCTCTGACGCTTGAGGTAGTAGCCATGGCCTTCCAGATCCAGGCGAAATACGCTGCTCCAACCACCGCGCGCTGTGTTCGGCTCGTCCACCGCTTCCAGTTGCTTGGCCCACAATGCTTCGAAGTTGCCGAGACCATGGCGCTCAAGTAGAACGCGATCCTCAGCGGCGAGAAAATCAGTCATTCGCGACCCTCGAAAAATCTGACAACGTGTCGAATGCGCTTCTTGTCCGCCTCATTCAAGCGATCACATTGGCGGTACTGCAAATAAAACCGCAGGCGCTGGGTGGCCGACAGTTGGTACTTGGCGACCTTGTCCAGACACGCCAGATCTTTGGTGATTCGATACTTGAGCCAGAAGCCACGCCAGAAGTCGCCGTTCGGGCAATCGATCAGGAACAGCCGGGCCTGATCGTCAATCAACAGGTTTCGCCACTTCAGATCGTTATGGGTGAACCGATGGTCGTGCATGGTCCGGGTATAACCAGCCAACTGTCGGCTGACAGTATCGACCCAGGCACGGTCATGGAGTTTCGGATCATGCCGCTCGGCCAGTGCCGACAAGTCTTCGGTGCGCGGCAGTTCCCGAGTGATCATCGCACCTCGATCATAGGCCGCGCCCCGCCGCTCCAGGCCCCACGCCACCACCTCGGCAGTGGGGATACCCCATTTGGCGAAGCGCTTTAGGTTTTGCCATTCAGCCTTGACCCGTGGTTTGCCCAAATAGCGACGCAGGCCTTTTCCAGCGCCAACGTAACGCTTGACGTAGTAATTAACGCCGTTGCGTTCGACGCGGATGACTTCGGACAGCGGATCGCTGGTAAGGCGCTCGCCCTGAAGAACAAACACCGCATCAAGACTACCGAAGTCTTCTGCCAGCTCGCTGTACGCAGGCTCCAGGTTCCAACCCGACATCAGAGCGCATCTCCGTACCGCTGTTTACGATCGTAGAGTTTGTTCGCCTTGCCTTCGAGCCACGCGAGCAAAGCCGCTTCCTGGCCCAGGACCTGGCGTAGCGGCTGCTGGAAGTAACCTTTGATGAACCGCAACTTGTCACGGGGGGTCAGGCCGATGTCCAGGGCAGAAAAGTACAGCGCGGCCAGGTCCTTGTTGCGCCAGCGTTGAGTGATTGCCGGCCGGGTCTGGGCTCGGTGCAGATCGATCACCGAGAGCTTGAAATCGTCAGCCGTCACCGGTTTGTCGGTGTGCAGCAGGAAATGGCAGATATAGCAGTCGCGGTGGTTGACGCCGGCGCGGTGCATCATACCGGTCATGCGCGCCACTTCGGCGATCAGCGCATGCTTGAGTTTGGGTTCCGGCGGGCACTTGACCCAATCGATACTGAAGTCTTCGAGACTGACGGTCGGCGCCAGTTCTTCGGTGACAATGAACGAATGCTGGTCGGCCGGGTTGCTGCCTTTTTCCCCATAAGCGACCGCCGTCATGCTTGGCACGCCCACTTCCTTGAGGCGCTGGATGGCCTTCCACTCCTGGCCGGCGCCGAGCACCGGCAGCTTCGCGGTGAGCAGGTTCTTGAAAATTTCGCCCCAGCCAATGCCACGGTGGATTTTCACGAAAAACCCGCGACCGTCCACTTCAGTGCGCAAGGTGCGGCGTGCCTCAAGCTCGCGATAAACCTCGCCCTCGAGGTGCTCGACTTCGGTAAACGGGTCGCGTCCAGCCCAAAGGCTTTTGAACGGTTCAGCCAACATTAATTTCATTTTGCCAGCTCCGCCAGAATCACATCGGCCGCGTGTTGCGGCATGCTGTAGAGGTCGGCCGTGTCGGCGAAGGCCAGACCGTTGCGACTCCAGGCCGCACGTGCCTGAGCATCGTTCAGCATGTCGGCCAGGTATTGGGTGAGCTGCGCCTGATCGAAAGGTTCGTCCAGTACCCGTCCGGCGTCCGCCTCGGCGATGTAATGGGCGTAGCCGCAGACCGCGCTCACCAGCACCGGCAGGCCAGCGACCACAGCTTCAAGCAACACCGTCCCGGTGTTTTCGTTGTAGGCCGGGTGGATCAACAAGTCTGCCCCCAGCAGGAAACGCGGAATATCGCTGCGCCCCTTGAGGAACGTCACATTGTCGCCGAGCCCCAATGTCGCGCTCTGCACCTGGAATAGTTTGGGGTCGTCCTGGCCAATGACAAACAGCCGGGTACGCTTTTTCAGATCGGCAGGTAATGCTGCCAGCGCCTTGAGGCTGCGATCGACGCCTTTGGTCTTGAACCCGGAGCCGATTTGCACCAACAGCAGCGCATCGTCCTGCAAGTTGAACTCACGACGAAACTCAGCCCGAATCTCGGCGGCGTTTGCGGGGGCGCGCCGATCCTGGGAAATGCCCGGAGGCAGCAGATGGAAGCGCTCCAAAGGGGTTCCGTAATGTTTGATGAACAGCGGTTGCTGGACTTCGGAAATCATCAGGACTTCGGTCTTGGCGTCCTTGGCGAATACGGCGCGCTCGTACTCGGCGAAGTGCCGGTAGCGCCCCCAGCGACGGTATAGCGAGTTACGCAGGTTCTGCGCCTTGTCTTCAAAGCAACCGTCGGCGGCGTAGTAGACATCCAGGCCCGGCATCTTGTTGAAGCCGATCACACGATCCACCGGTCGCTTGGCGAGGTCCGCTTCCATCCATTCGCTGAGTTTTTCGTTGCGACGATGATTGAAGAACGCCTTGACCGGCGCTACCAGCACTTCGAAACCCGGTGGAATGTCGCCTTCCCAGATCAGCGTATAGACGCGGATCTGGTGGCCGCGCTGCTGGCATTCCAGGGCGATGCGCATGAAGTCGCGCTGCAGCCCCCCGAATGGAAAATACTTGTACAAGACAAATGCCAATTGCATCAGCGCAGCTCCTCAGCCAGTAACAACGTGCTCAGTCGGGTCGCGACACGCTCGGGATTCAAACGCGTGAAGCACAGCGGCCACTCGCGTTTCAGGTCAAACCGGCTGGCATCTTCGGCCGTCGGTTGATAAGTGCATTTCTTTTGCAGGCAGGGTGCACAGGGGAAGTCGCTGGCGATGTGAATCTGCGACTTGCCGTAGGCGCCGGTCAGGCCAGGGTTGGTGGGGCCGAACAGCGACAATGTCGGAACGTCCAGGGCTGCTGCAAGATGGCCAAGACCGGTATCCACCGCCACACAGGCCTGCGCCCCAGCCAGAATCTTGCCAACGCCCGCCAGGTTCAGCTTGGGCAAGACTTCAACGTGCCGCATGTCCTTGGCAATGCGCTCGGCCCGCGCCTTCTCGGCCGGGTTGCCCCACGCCAGCTTCACTCCCACCCCCAGATAGCCAACGCGCTCGGCCAACTCTCGCCAATAGGCTTCGGGCCAGTGCTTGGTGTCCCAGGTAGTGCCGTGCAGGAACAATACGTAGGGATTCTTGCGCGGCAGTTCGACCAGGCGCTCGACGTTCAGGCCGTAGTCACCCAGGCCCTTGGGCAAGTCGTAGCCCAAAGCGATGGCGAATAACTGGCGCACTCGCTCCACGGCATGCTGACCACGGGCAACCGCCAGGCGTCGATCATAGAAACGTGCGGCGATCGGCTCACGCGCCGAACCTTTATCAAGGCCCGCTACCGGAGCCTTGACACAGCGAGTCAGCAAGGCGCTTTTCAACAGGCCCTGAGCATCGATCACCAGATCATACTTTGTCGTGCGAATGCTTTGCTTGAAGCGCTTCCACTCGCCGCTTTTGATGGTCTGCCAGATGCTTTTGCGCCAGCGACGAATCGCCACCGGAATCACCTTGCCCACCGCCGGATGCCAAGTCGGGATCTCCGCGAAGCCCTCTTCAACCACCCAGTCGAATTGAATGCCGGGAATCGCCCGGGCCGCGTCCGTCAGCGCCGGCAACGCATGGATCACGTCACCTAGCGAAGAAGTCTTGATCAACAGGACCCGCAAATTAATTGACCTCGACCACAGTGCCCTGCAACCGCTGCAAGGCTTCGTTCACCGCTTGCGGCATGAGTTGGCGCAGACAGTTGTAATGACCGAAACGGCACGTACGGTCGAAGCAGGGACTGCATTCGATGCCCAGGCGGACGATTTCGACATGTTCGGCCAAAGGTGGGGTAAACCCTGGCGAAGTGGAGCCGTAAACGGCCACCAGCGGTCGGTTAAGTGCCGCTGCCACGTGCATCAGGCCGGAATCGTTGGACACCACCGAGTCGGCACAGGACAGCAAATCGATGGCCTCGGCCAGGGACGTTCCACCGCTGAGGTTCACCGATTCTTCGCGCAAGCCCGGAATCAGCCGGGCGCGGATGTCTTCGCCAACGGAGTGATCGTTTTTCGAACCGAACAGCCAGACCTGCCAACCCTCGCGAATCTTGGCTTCGGCAACCTTGGCGTAATGCTCGGACGGCCAGCGCTTGGATTCGCCGAACTCGGCACCCGGGCACAGCGCCAACACCGGGCGATCCAGAGTCAGGCCGAACTTGGCCAACGCCGCTTCCCGGGTGACCGAATCGATCTGCAGGGTCGGTCGTGGATAGGGTTTGGGCAGCTCGAAGCCAGGTTCAAAGGCCAGGGCCATGAACCGTTCGATCATCAGCGGATAACGTTCCTTATCCAGCGTGCGTACGTCATTGAGCAAGCCGTAGCGAAATTCGCCACGCCAGCCGGTGCGTTTCGCGATGCCGGCAAAGAACGGCACCAGTGCCGACTTCAACGAATTGGGTAGCAGGATCGCCTGGTCATACTCGCCAGCCAGGGATTTGCCTATACGCCGCCGCGTGGCCAATTCCAAGGCTCCGTGTCCGAGCGGAAAGCTCAAGGCCTGGCGGACTTCGGGCATGCGCTCCAGGATCGGCCGGCTCCACTCGGGGGCCAGGACGTCGATTTCGCAATGCGGGTGGCGTTGCTTGAGACACTGAAAGAGTGTCTGCGCCATCACCATGTCACCGACCCAACTGGGCCCAACGATCAGAATTTTCATGTGGTTTCCAAAAACGAACCGGGGAGGCCTACGCCTCCCCGCCTCGTGAATCCCGCACCCGCAGCCTCGGCTGGCAGGTCATTTGGACGAGCAGAATGGGGCTCGTCGAATCACTTTATGCAAATCCATGTCAATTTGTGCACATTGTTGGCAATTTACATAAATCCTCGTGGCGAGGGAGCTTGCTGGCTCGCCACAAAAGCCCGCCATTCAGCTTAGTCCCAGCTCACGCCAGATCCGCAATACCTGCCGTCGTTCGTCCACGAACTGATCGCCGGGTATCACCCCTGCATCCTTCTGCAAAGCCTGCCGGTGGGCGGCGGAGCGGTAGGCTTTGTAGGCCTCGCGCAACAGGCTGGCATCTGCGGCGGGCATCAAGCCTTCCTCTTCCAGCCCTTCCAGAATACGTATGTTGTCGGTCCAGCGTAGCAATGACGGATGCGTTTGCGACCACGCCAGGGCCGCGTATTGCACCATAAATTCAATATCGACGATACCTCCGGCATCCTGCTTGAGATCGAATGGCGCCGTGGCCTCAAAGGCATTTGCCGCCGTACCGGCCGCCGTACTCTTGCTGCCAAGATTATCGCGCATTTTCGCACGCATCTCGCTGACCTCCTGGCGCAAGGTTGGCAAGTCCCTGGCCTTGCCCAACACAGTGGCGCGCACTTTCTCAAATGCCTGGCCAACGTCCTGACTACCCACCAACACCCGCGCCCGCACCAATGCCTGGTGTTCCCAGGTCCAGGCTTCGCTTTCCTGGTAACGGGAAAACGCGCCAAGCGAACTCACCAGCAACCCCGATGCACCGGACGGTCGCAGGCGCATATCCACTTCATAGAGCTGGCCGGAGTTGGTCTGGGTCGTCAGCAAGTGAATGATGCGCTGCCCCAGCCGGGTGAAGAATTGCGCGCCATCGATGGATTTCGCCCCGTCGGTTTCCGCCTGCGGGTCGCCGTCGTGGATAAACACCAGGTCCAGGTCCGAACCATGCCCGAGTTCCAGCCCGCCGACTTTGCCATAACCGACAATGACAAAACCGGGATCGCACAAAGTGCCGTCGGTGCGCAGCGGAGTGCCGTATTTGGCCACCGTCTGACGCCAAGCCAGGGCCAGCACTTGCTCCAGGATGGCCTCGGCCAGCCAGGTCAGGTAGTCGCTGACTTTCATCAGCGGTAGGCTGCCGGCAATTTCCGAAGCAGCCACTCGCAACCGGTGAGCCAGCTTGAAATGCCGCAGGGCTTCCATCTGCTGCTCAAGGTCGTCCTCGGGAATCCGCGTCAGGCGCTCCCGCAATTCGGCTGCCAGCTCTGGCGCCAGGGGCGGCTTGAACAAGCGACCTTCGTTGAGCAGTTCGTCGAGCAGCAGCGGGAACCGAGTGATCTGCTCGGCAATCCACGGGCTAGCGGCGCACAAGGTCAACAGGCGACGCAGCGCCCCAGGATTTTCGGTCAGCAGCACCAAATAGGCCGACCGACGGGCGACGGCCTCCACCAAGGGCAGCACCCGCTCCAGGACCAGGTCCGGATTGGCATGCTCCACCGCCTGGGCCAGCAACCGCGGAATAAAGGCATCAAGCCGCTCACGACCGAGACGTTGCATGGCACGCAGCTGAGGGCTGCCGCGCAAACTGGCCAGAGCCTTCAGGGCCTTGGTCGCATCAGCAAAACCGCCCTCCTCCAGCTGCCGGCAGGCCGCCTCCTCATCCTGAGCGTCCTCCCACAGCGGCAACCATTCGCCGCCGACCACTACTTCGCTTTCTGCGCCCTCTTCTTCGTCCGGGTCTGCAATCACCTGGCCGAAGTGCCAGGCCACCCGATCGCGCCAGTACATCAACCGCTCATGGAAGGCCGGCCAGTCGGCAAAACCCAGCATAAAAGCAATACGCGCCTGATCCTGGGCGCTATCGGGCAGCATCTGGGTCTGGCGGTCGGCAATCGCCTGGATTGCATGTTCGGTGTAACGCAGGAATTCATAACCCTCGCGCAGCTCGCTGACCACGACTGGCGGCAGGTAACCCTGCCCTTCAAGAGTGCTCAATACTTTTAGCAGGGGACGTTGCTGCAGGCTCAAGTCCCGGCCGCCGTGAATCAGCTGGAAAGCCTGGGCGATGAACTCCACTTCACGGATACCACCGGAGCCAAGCTTTATATTATCGGCCATGCCCTTGCGCCGCACTTCCTGCTGGATCAGCTGCTTCATGGTGCGCAGCGCTTCGATCGCGGAAAAGTCCAGGTAGCGCCGGTAGACGAACGGGCGCAGCATCTCCTGCAGTTGCTCACCGGCCACCTGATCGCCGGCCACCACCCGCGACTTGATCATGGCGTAGCGCTCCCAGTCGCGGCCCTGATCCTGGTAATACTGCTCCAGCGCATTGAAGCTCAGCACCAATGCACCCGCCGAACCGTAGGGCCGCAGGCGCATGTCGACGCGAAACACGAAACCGTCGACCGTCATAGGATCCAGCGCCTTGATCAGGCGTTGACCCAGACGAATGAAGAACTCCTGATTATCCAGCGAGCGCTTGACGCCCACGGTTTCGCCGCCCTCGGGATAGGCGAAGATCAGGTCGATGTCCGAAGAAAGGTTCAGCTCCACCGCACCGAGCTTACCCATGCCGAGGATGACCATCTGCTGCGGCTCGCCACTGCGCCGGCCCGTAGGCACGCCGAACTGCTGGCAATGGCGTGCGTAAAGCCATTGATAAGCCTGGTCGATACTGGCGTCGGCCATGTCCGAAAGATCGCGGCAGCTCTGCACCAGATCGGCCTGGCGAGTCAGGTCGCGCCAGATGATTCGCACCTGATGTCGAGTTCGCTGGCGGCGCAAGGCTCGCCCGAGTTCGTCTTCGGTCTCAGCCTGGCTCACCGCTGAGGCAATCTGCGCACACAACTCCCCCGGAGCAAAATTACGATCCAGTTCACCGGACTGCACCAGCTCCAGCAACATCGACGGGTCGCGCACAGACTGTTCAATCACAAAGTCGCTGGCGGCGATCACCCGGGCAAATTGCGCCCATCGCTCCGACGGCCAAGCCGACAGACCCTGATCTCCCTCCAGCGTCTCAACGGCAGCGCGGAACGACTGCTCGCCGCGGGTGACCAATGGCAGGAGAATGGCGGGCAGTTCGGCAAGCGAAGGGAGGCTCATGGTCTATCCTTGATCGGCGTGGAATGGGCTGCTTGTAGTGATTTTCGAAAAGCCACTACCTGATCGACTGTCGAACAAAGGTTAGAAATAGCTAAAATTGTTTCAATGTTGGCAGTAATCATCAAGCCTTCACCTTTCTCGGTTGGCAAAAGACCAACCTTAACGATTATTCTCACAACGCAGCCGGAGGCCACAGGCCGCTCATCTGTAGTTTTACTACTCGTATATACATTCGAATAGCTGAAATGCCCGATGATTTGTAGTAAAACTACACGCCGCCGGAACCTACCACTCGGCAATCCAAGAATTTATATCGTCTGCCCACAAGGCCAGTCGCAAACTCAGGCAACCGATTCTGGAAGCCTTTCCGCCCTGGAGCAAGCCATGCAAGACCTCGATCCCGTCGAAACCCAGGAATGGCTGGACGCCCTGGAATCGGTTCTCGACAAAGAAGGCGAAGACCGTGCCCACTATCTGATGACCCGTATGGGCGAACTCGCAACCCGAAGCGGTTCGCAGTTGCCTTACGCCATCACCACGCCATACCGCAACACCATTCCCGTTACCCACGAAGCACGCATGCCTGGCGACCTGTTCATGGAACGCCGCATTCGCTCGTTGGTACGCTGGAACGCGATGGCCATGGTAATGCGTACGAACCTGAAAGATTCGGACCTGGGCGGTCACATCTCCAGCTTCGCTTCCAGTGCGACCCTGTATGACATCGGCTTCAACTACTTCTTCCAGGCCCCGACCGACGAACACGGCGGCGACCTGATCTACTTCCAGGGCCACACCTCGCCAGGCGTTTACGCCCGTGCGTTCATGGAAGGCCGCATTACCGAAGACCAGATGAACAACTTCCGCCAGGAAGTGGATGGTCAGGGCCTGTCGTCCTATCCGCACCCTTGGCTGATGCCTGATTTCTGGCAGTTCCCGACTGTATCCATGGGCCTGGGCCCGATCCAGGCGATCTACCAGGCACGCTTCATGAAGTACCTGGAAGCCCGTGGCTTCATCCCTGAAGGCAAGCAGAAAGTCTGGTGCTTCCTGGGCGATGGCGAATGCGACGAGCCGGAGTCCCTGGGCGCGATCTCCCTGGCTGGCCGCGAGAAGCTGGACAACCTGATCTTTGTCATCAACTGCAACCTGCAGCGCCTCGACGGCCCGGTTCGCGGCAACGGCAAGATCATCCAGGAACTCGAAGGCGTGTTCCGCGGTGCACAGTGGAACGTGACCAAAGTCATCTGGGGCCGTTTCTGGGACCCACTGCTGGCCAAGGACGTCGACGGCATCCTGCAACGTCGCATGGACGAAGTCATCGACGGCGAGTACCAGAACTACAAGGCCAAAGACGGCGCGTTCGTCCGTGAGCACTTCTTCAACACGCCAGAACTCAAGGCGATGGTTGCCGATCTGTCCGACGACGAGATCTGGAAGCTCAACCGTGGCGGCCACGACCCGTACAAGGTCTACGCGGCGTACCACGAAGCGGTCAACCACAAAGAACAACCCACCGTCATCTTGGCCAAGACCATCAAGGGTTATGGCACCGGCGCTGGCGAAGCGAAAAACACCGCGCACAACACCAAGAAGGTTGATGTTGAAAGCCTGAAGCTGTTCCGCGATCGCTTCGACATCCCAGTCAAAGACGAAGAGCTGGAAAACCTGCCGTTCTTCAAGCCAGAGCCAAACAGCGCCGAAGCCCGTTACCTGAGCGAGCGTCGTACTGCACTGGGCGGTTTCGTGCCACAGCGCCGCGCCAAGTCCTTCGACATTCCTACACCGCCACTGGATACCCTCAAGGCTATCCTGGACGGCTCGGGCGACCGTGAAATCTCCACTACCATGGCCTTCGTGCGGATCCTCGCGCAGTTGGTCAAGGACAAGGAAATCGGTTCGCGTATCGTCCCGATCATTCCGGACGAAGCCCGTACCTTTGGTATGGAAGGCATGTTCCGTCAGTTGGGCATCTACTCCTCCGTCGGCCAGCTCTACGAGCCAGTCGATAAAGACCAGGTGATGTTCTACAAGGAAGACAAGAAGGGCCAGATCCTCGAAGAAGGCATCAACGAAGCAGGCGCCATGAGCTCCTTCATCGCTGCCGGTACTTCGTACTCCAGCCACAACCAGCCAATGCTGCCGTTCTACATCTTCTACTCGATGTTCGGCTTCCAGCGTATCGGCGACCTGGCCTGGGCGGCAGGCGACAGCCGTACTCGTGGCTTCCTGATCGGCGGCACCGCCGGCCGGACCACGCTGAACGGCGAAGGCCTGCAACACGAAGACGGTCACAGCCACATCCTGGCTGCCACCATCCCGAACTGCCGCACCTTTGATCCAACCTACGGCTACGAGCTGGCGGTGATCATCCAGGACGGCATGAAGAAGATGACCGAAGAGCAGCAGGACGTTTTCTACTACATCACCGTGATGAACGAGTCCTACCAGCAACCCGCCATGCCGGCCGGTGTCGAGGAAGGCATCATCAAGGGCATGTACCTGCTCGAAGAAGACACCCGCGAAGCGGCGCACCACGTTCAACTGATGGGCTCCGGCACCATCCTGCGCGAAGTCCGTGAAGCAGCGAAAATATTGCGTGAAGAGTTCAACATCGGCGCCGACGTCTGGAGCGTTACCAGCTTCAACGAATTGCGTCGCGATGGCCTGGCCGTCGAGCGCAGCAACCGCCTGCACCCGGGCCAGAAGCCTCAACTGAGCTATGTCGAAGAGTGCCTGAGCGGTCGTAAAGGCCCGGTCATTGCCTCTACCGACTACATGAAACTGTTCGCTGAGCAAATTCGCCAGTGGGTCCCGTCCAAGGAATTCAAAGTCCTGGGCACCGATGGTTTCGGCCGCAGTGACAGCCGCAAGAAGCTGCGTCACTTCTTCGAAGTCGATCGTCAATTCGTGGTGTTGGCAGCCCTGGAAGCATTGGCTGACCGTGGTGATATCGAACCTAAAGTGGTGGCTGAAGCCATCGCCAAGTTCGGCATCAACCCGGAAAAACGCAACCCACTGGACTGCTGAGGAGACACTCTGTGAGCGAACTCATTCGCGTACCTGACATCGGCAGCGGTGAAGGTGAAGTAATCGAACTATTTGTGAAGGTCGGCGACCGTATCGAAGCCGAACAGAGCATCCTGACGCTTGAGTCGGACAAGGCAAGCATGGAAGTTCCTGCTCCCAAGGCCGGCATCGTCAAAAGCCTCAAGGTGAAGCTGGGCGACCGCCTGAAAGAAGGCGACGAACTGCTGGAGCTGGAAGTTGAAGGTGAGGCTGCGGCCGCTCCTGCGGCTGCCGCTGCGCCGGCTGCCAAGGCTGAAGAGAAAACGGCGGCAGCGCCTGCTGCTGCCGCTCCAGCCGCAGCGCCTGCT
This sequence comes from Pseudomonas violetae, assembly GCF_023072615.1. Lineage (GTDB taxonomy): Bacteria > Pseudomonadota > Gammaproteobacteria > Pseudomonadales > Pseudomonadaceae > Aquipseudomonas > Aquipseudomonas violetae. The sequence continues at coordinate 646 of NZ_JAKNRW010000049.1, read as the reverse complement.
GCTGCCTCTGTACAGCAAGTGCACGTGCCGGACATCGGTTCGTCAGGCAAGGCCCAGATCATCGAGATCCAGGTCAAGGTCGGCGATACCGTCGAGGCGGATCAGTCCCTGATCACCCTGGAGTCCGACAAGGCGAGCATGGAAATCCCTTCGCCTGCCGCTGGCGTTGTCAAGAGCATCAGCGTCAAGCTCAATGACGAAGTTGGCACGGGTGACCTGATCCTGGATCTGGAAGTGGCAGGTGCTGCGGCTCCTGCCGCCGCCCCGGCCCAGGCTGCTGCACCTGCAGCCGCAGCTCCGGCTCCGGCCGCTGCAGCCCCGGCCGCACCGGTTGCCGACAGCGTCCAGGACATTCATGTCCCGGACATCGGTTCGTCAGGCAAAGCCAAGATCATCGAAGTACTGGTCAAGGCTGGCGACACCGTCACCGCCGACCAGTCGCTGATCACCCTGGAATCCGACAAGGCAAGCATGGAAATCCCATCGCCTGCAGCCGGCGTGGTGGAAAGCATTTCCGTCAAGCTGGATGACGAAGTCGGTACCGGCGACCTGATCCTCAAGCTCAAGGTCAAAGGCGCTGCGCCTGCTGCTGCCCCGACTGCCGCCACTGCTGCCACTCCAGCACCTGCTGCGGCCAAGGCCGAAG
>NZ_JAKNRW010000048.1 GCF_023072615.1 Pseudomonas violetae | reverse complement strand
TGCGCTTCGATGACCTGAAGCAACTCGCTGTCGAAAACTTCATAACTCATTGTTTACCAAGGAGTTTTCCGTTTCGACTGCGCCGGAAGTGGGGCGAATTATAGACATCTGAAATCTGCCGTCAAGCGCTGTTTTCACAAATATGTCATATAAGTCAAAAAAGCCCCAAAAACATAAAGGCCGGCCCAAAGGACCGGCCTTTCTCCCCGCCTTACAAGCTAGGGAATGCGAACTGCGATGCCTCATGGCTCGCCCGTTGTGGCCAGCGCTGGGTAATCGCCTTGCGGCGGGTATAGAAGCGCACACCATCCGGACCGTACGCGTGCAGGTCGCCGAACAGCGAACGCTTCCAGCCACCAAAGCTGTGATACGCCACCGGTACTGGCAACGGCACGTTGACGCCAACCATGCCGACCTCGATCTCGTCGCAGAACAACCGCGCCGCTTCGCCATCACGGGTGAAGATGCAGGTACCGTTGCCATACTCGTGATCGTTGATCAGCTGCATCGCCTCTTCCAGGCTGTTGACCCGGACTACGCACAACACCGGCCCGAAGATCTCTTCTTTATAGATGCGCATCTCTGGCGTGACGTGGTCGAACAGGCAACCGCCCAGGAAGAAGCCTTCTTCATGACCGGATACGCTTAGGCCACGGCCATCCACCACCAGCTTCGCACCCGCGGCAACGCCGTCATCGACGTAACCGCTGACCTTATCGCGCGCCTGCCCCGTCACCAGCGGTCCCATATCCAGACCACAGGAAGTCCCCGCGCCAATCTTCAGTGCCTTGATCTGCGGCACTAACTTGTCCACCAGCGCATCGGCTACCTGGTCGCCCACGCACACGGCCACCGAGATAGCCATGCAACGCTCGCCACAGGAGCCATAGGCCGCGCCCATCAGTGCACTCACCGCATTGTCCAGATCGGCATCAGGCATCAATACCGCGTGGTTTTTCGCGCCGCCCAGCGCCTGTACTCGTTTGCCGCGCTTGGTGCCTTCGGCATAGATGTACTCGGCAATCGGCGTCGAGCCGACAAAACTCAGGGCCTTGACCTCCGGCGCCTCGATCAGCGCGTCCACTGCGGACTTGTCGCCATGCACCACACTCATCACGCCTTTAGGCAGGCCGGCTTCGAGCAACAGCTGCGCGATCAGCAGAGTGGAGCTCGGATCGCGCTCGGACGGTTTGAGGATGAAGCAGTTACCGCAGACGATCGCCAACGGGTACATCCACAACGGCACCATCGCCGGGAAGTTGAACGGAGTGATACCCGCCACTACACCCAGCGGCTGGAAGTCAGACCAGGCATCGATGTTCGGGCCGACGTTACGGCTGTACTCGCCCTTGAGGATTTCCGGAGCGGCACAGGCGAACTCCACGTTCTCGATGCCACGCTTGAGCTCGCCCGCTGCGTCTTCCAGGGTCTTGCCGTGCTCTTCGCTGATCAGTTGGGAGATGCGCGCTTCGTTTTGCTCCAGCAACTGCTTGAAGCGGAACATCACCTGGGCGCGTTTGGCAGGAGGCGTATTGCGCCAGGCCGGAAATGCAGCCTTGGCAGCGTCGATGGCCTGTTGAATGGTTTCGCGGCTGGCCAATGGCACCTTGTGGATCGGCTGACCGGTAGACGGGTTGAACACGTCGGCAGTGCGACCGTTATCGGTCACCAGTTCGCCATTGATCAAATGCGGGATAAGGCTCATGCGGGGCTCCAGGAAAATTGTTCACTGGCGCCCTTTGAAGGGCGCCTTTTATATAGCTATATATGGACGATGACGTTGAGTGCCTGAATTGTCGCTGCGCCCTCAGGTTTTTCGCGAGCAAGCTCGCGCCTAAACGTGTTGGGACAATCCATCCAGGTGCTGGGGCAATCAGTCGATCTTGTTCAGCACTTCGCCGACCGCGTCGAACAGTCGATCGAGATCCTGCGGCTTGCTGTTGAAAGTCGGGCCGAACTGCAGGGTGTCGCCGCCGAAGCGCACGTAGAACCCGGCTTTCCACAACGCCATGCCCGCTTCGAAAGGACGCACGATGGCATCGCCATCACGCGGAGCAATCTGGATCGCACCGGCCAGGCCGTAGTTGCGAATGTCGATGATGTTCTTCGAGCCCTTCAGGCCGTGCAGCGCATTTTCGAAATGCGGCGCGACCTCCGCCACGCTCTGCACCAGGTTTTCCTTTTGCAGTAGGTCGAGCGCAGCCAGGCCCGCGGCGCAAGCGACCGGGTGCGCGGAATAGGTGTAGCCGTGGGGGAATTCCACTGCGTACTCAGGCGTCGCCTGGTTCATGAAGGTCTGGTAGATCTCAGAGCTGGCAATGACCGCACCCATCGGGATCGCACCATTGGTGACTTGCTTGGCGATACACATCAGGTCCGGGGTCACGCCAAAGCTTTCGGCACCGAACATCGAACCGGTACGGCCGAAACCGGTGATCACTTCGTCGAACACCAGCAGGATGTTGTGCTGGTCGCAGATCTCGCGCAAGCGCTTCAGGTAACCCTCAGGCGGTACCAGCACGCCAGCGGAACCGGCCATCGGCTCGACAAATACGGCGGCAATGTTCGAAGCGTCATGCAGTTCGATCAGCTTGAGCAGTTCATCCGCCAGAGCGATACCACCCTCCTTCGGCATGCCACGGGAGTAGGCATTGCTGGCCAGCAGCGTGTGTGGCAGGTGATCGACGTCCATCATCGCCTGACCGAACATCTTGCGGTTGCCATTCACTCCGCCGAGGCTGGTGCCGGCAATGTTCACCCCGTGATAGCCGCGAGCGCGGCCAATCATCTTGGTCTTGGTCGCCTGGCCTTTCAGGCGCCAGTAGGCACGGACCATCTTCACTGCAGTGTCCGCGCACTCCGAACCCGAGTCGGTGAAGAACACATGGTTCAGATTGCCCGGCGTCAGGTCGGTGATTTTCTCAGCTAACTGGAACGACAGCGGGTGGCCGTACTGAAAGCCTGGCGAGTAGTCGAGGGTGCCCAACTGCTTGGCGACCGCTTCCTGGATTTCCTTGCGAGTGTGCCCGGCGCCGCAGGTCCAAAGACCCGACAGCGAGTCATACACCTTGCGGCCCTTGTCATCGGTCAACCAGCTGCCTTCGGCGGCAACGATCAGGCGCGGATCACGCTGGAAGTTGCGGTTGGCGGTGTATGGCATCCAGTGCGCATCGAGCTTGAGCTGGCTGGCCAGGGGCGACCGGGTGTTTTCGGGCATGTTCATGTGCAAAACCTCGCAAGGCAATAAGCGGCATAGAGATCAAAAGCTTTCTTGCAGCTAAATTGCCACGGAGATAAAGTTGGTGAAATTCAACTTTTCTAATGTTCAGTAAGCCCTTCACTAAACTTTGAGTCATTTACGCATGAGCACCCGCCGCCCCGATCCGCTGGCGCAAGTCAGCGACTTTGATATCCGCCTGCTGCGGATCTTTCGCAGCGTGGTCGAGTGCGGCGGGTTTTCCGCTGCCGAATCGGTGCTGGGCATCGGTCGCTCGGCGATCAGCCAGCAGATGAGCGATCTGGAACAGCGCCTCGGCTTGCGCCTCTGTCAACGCGGTCGCGCCGGCTTTTCCCTGACAGAGGAAGGTCGCGAGGTGTACCAGTCGGCTTTGCAGCTGTTGAGTGCACTGGAAAGTTTCCGCACCGAGGTCAATGGCCTGCACCTGCACCTGCGCGGCGAATTGACCATTGGCCTGACTGATAACCTGGTCACCCTGCCCCACATGCGTATCACCCACGCCCTCGCCCAATTGAAGGAGCGTGGGCCCGACGTGCAGATCCAGATCCGCATGATCGCCCCCAACGAAGTGGAACAAGGCGTGCTCGACGGTCGCCTGCATGTCGGCGTCGTGCCCCAGGCCAGCGCCTTGTCGGGGCTGGAATATCAGCCGCTCTACGACGAACGCTCGCTGCTCTATTGCGCGGTCGGTCATCCGTTGTTTTATGTCGACGACAAGCAGCTCGATGACGAACGCCTCAACAGCCAGGACGCCATCGCCCCGACCTTCCGCCTGCCCGCAGATATCCAGGCCCATTACCAGGCACTCAAATGCACCGCCAGTGCGTCGGACCGTGAAGGCATGGCATTCCTGATCCTGACTGGTCGCTACATTGGTTATCTTCCGGACCATTACGCCAGTCTCTGGGTACAGCAAGGCCGCCTGCGCGCGCTGAAACCCAAGGCGCGCTTCTATGACCTGAGCCTCGCATCGGTCACGCGCAAGGGCCGTCGCCCCCATTTGGTGCTGGAGAGCTTTCTCGAGAGCCTGGCCGCGACCCGTTAAAACAACCATCAGGCCTCGTCGTTAAAGGCCTGCAGAGGCATTACACGAATATAACCTGAGCACTTGGACAGTTTTTTGCAGGACGACACCACCGTCACCCTGCTCAAGAAGAACATCGTCCATGCAGCCAGAATCTTCAAACTCCAGCGACCTGATCTACGGCCTCAACGACCGACCGCAACCCCTCGCCGCGATCCTCGCCGCCTTGCAACACGTGCTCGCCAGTTTCGTCGGCATCATCACCCCGCCGCTGGTGATCGGCTCCGCCCTGGGCTTGACCGCCCATCTGCCGTACCTGATCAGCATGGCGCTGATGGTGTCTGGCGTCGGCACCTTTATCCAGGCACGCCGGCCGTTCGGCATCGGTGCCGGGATGATCTGCCTGCAGGGCACCAGTTTTGCCTTCCTGGGCGCGGTGTTGTCCGCCGGGTTTCTGGTCAAGCAACGGGGCGGCAGCCCTGAGGACATCCTCGCGATGATCTTCGGCGTGTGCTTTTTCGGCGCACTGGTACAGATCGTCCTAAGCCGCTTCATCGGCCAGTTGCGCCGGGTGATCACGCCGCTGGTGACAGGCATCGTGATCACGCTGATCGGCATCAGCCTGATCAAGGTTGGCATCACCGACCTGGGCGGCGGTTTCAACTCGGCAGACTTTGGTGCACCGGGCAATCTGGCCCTGGGGGCATTCGTATTGTTGACGATCATCCTGCTCAACCGTTCGAACACGCCCTGGGTCCGACTGTCGGCAATCATCATTGGCCTGGTGCTGGGCAGTGTCGCGGCATGGTTCAGTGGCAAACTCGTGCCACAACCCTTGCCCGACCTGCCTCTGGTCAGCCTGCCCATTCCTTTCAAGTTCGGCTTCAATTTCGATTGGAGCGCCTTCCTGCCCGTCGCGCTGATCTATCTGATCAGCACCATCGAAACCGTCGGCGACCTGACGGCCAACTGCATGCTCGCGCGCCAACCTATCAGCGGGCCTTCCTACATCAACCGGCTCAAGGGTGGGGTGCTGGGTGATGGCATCAGTTGCCTGATCGCCGCTACGTTCAGCGCGTTTCCCAACACCACGTTCGCGCAAAACAATGGCGTGATCCAGTTGACCGGCGTCGCCAGCCGCTACGTCGGGTTGTACATCGGTGCCGTGCTGTTTTGTCTCGGTCTGTTTCCATTGATTGGAGCAATACTGCAGCAAATCCCCAAACCGGTGCTCGGTGGCGCGACCCTGGTAATGTTCGGCAGCGTCGCGGCCGCCGGCGTGCGCATTCTTGCCCAGGCTCCGCTGGACCGGCGCAGCATGTTGATCATTGCTACCTCTTTCGGCGTCGGCCTGGGCATTGCCGCGCAGCCCAACCTGTTACACCTGCTGCCGAAATTAGTACAAAACCTGTTCGACTCGGCCATCACCAGCGGGGGGCTGACGGCCATCCTGATGTGCCTGTTGCTGCCGGAATCAAAAACCGTCGCGCAGCCTGATGTTCATCTGCCAAAAAGTGAGCCGATCGAGCAGGTGTAACGCTTTTATCAAGACAGGACTTGTCGGATACCCGTGGGTGCGCTATCAACGCTCTGGTTGCACCCACCTACCTGTTCGGAAGTGCCTATGACCTTTGAAGTCCCTGCTCACGGCGGCAAACCCGCCAGCCGTATTCGTCAGAAGAACGAAGAGACCATCATCAAAGCCGCCGAAGATGAGTTCGCCCGTCACGGGTTCAAAGGCACGAGCATGAACACCATCGCCCTGAATGCCGGCTTGCCCAAAGCGAATCTGCATTATTACTTCACTAACAAACTGGGTTTGTACGTGGCGGTGCTGAGCAACATCATCGAATTGTGGGACAGCACCTTCAACACCCTGACGGCCGAAGACGATCCCGCCGAAGCGCTGACGCGGTACATCCGCGCCAAGATGGAGTTCTCCCGCCGCCAACCCCAAGCCTCTCGGGTCTTCGCGATGGAAGTGATCAGCGGCGGGGAGTGCCTGACCGAGTATTTCAATCAGGATTATCGCGCCTGGTTCCAGGGGCGGGCGGCGGTGTTTCAGGCGTGGATCGACGCAGGCAAGATGGACCCGGTCGATCCGGTCAACTTGATCTTCCTGCTGTGGGGCAGCACCCAGCACTACGCTGACTTCGCCACCCAAATCTGCCGTGTGACCGGCCGCAGCAAGTTGACCAAACAGGACATGGAAGACGCCGGCAACAACCTGATCCGCATCATCCTCAAGGGCTGCGGCGTGACGCCTGCTATTTAAGACACCCTACTTAAGATAACTATGCCTTATACCCTCAGCGACCTTTGCGAATACCGCGAAGAGATTCGCAAAAGCCGCTTCATCACCCTGGCCGCCTCCATCAGCAGCCCTGCGGACGCCCAGGCGTTCATCGAGCAGCACAGCGACCTGAATGCCACGCACAACTGCTGGGCATGGAAACTCGGCGATCAATACCGCAGCACCGACGACGGCGAACCCGGCGGCACGGCCGGCCGACCGATCCTGGCGGCAATCGATGCCCAAGATTGCGATCAGGTCGTAGTTTTAGTGATTCGCTGGTACGGCGGCATTCAACTCGGCACTGGCGGCCTTGCCCGGGCTTACGGCGGTGGTGCCAACAAGTGCCTGCAGGCGGCACCGAAAATCGAACTGATCAGCCGGGTGCCGGTGAGTTGTGCGTGCGGCTTTGCCGAGCTGGCGCTGGTGAAGATTCGGGTGGCGGAACTGGGTGGGCTGGTGGTGCAGGAGACGTTTACGGGGAACGGGGTGGATTTGCAGTTGGCTGTGGGTGAGAGTCAGATTGATGCCCTGCAGACATTGTTGGCGGATCTGAGCCGTGGGCGCATTTTGTTGCACCGATAGAAAACCAAAAGATCGCAGCCTTCGGCAGCGCCTATACCGGCTGCGATCTTTTAGGGCGTCACCAAATTCCCGAACAACCAACAATTGCCCACATCTACTGTGCACCCGCCTGTGGATAACCTGAGCACATACGGCTGTAACCCTTCTGTCATGCGGCTTTGCGCGCTTTGTTCATTTTTCGTCCAACACCCCGGACAACAACTTCAAATATTCATAAAAACAAACAGTTAGCCCCGTTTATGTCCTTTGGAAGAAAGCAACTCAGTGCTTATGCCCGGTGTTCGGGCTTGCGCACAAATACTGTGGAGCAAGCTGTGGATAACCCGTTCATTCCTGCCGCGACCCCATATCCTGTATGGGTTGCGGTCGACTGATCGATTTTTAACCAGATGCCGATGCGCGAAATCACAGCGTGATCAATGGCTTTGCCCCTAAGTGGTGCCAGGATGGGCAGGCGCTGCCGATCAGGCATTGAATCAAGGGCCTTTGTTTCAGGACGTTTTGAATTTTCCTGACTCAATGGCCAGGAAATTGCTTTATCCACAGGCATAACTTCAATCGACCGAGCCTGTCATGCCTATCCAAGCGCCGATCCCTGATCGCACACCGCGTCTGCAACTGCGCAGAATCACCAAGCGCTACCCCGGTTGCCTGGCCAATGATGCTATTGACCTGACTATCGCACCTGGCGAGATCCATGCACTGCTGGGTGAAAACGGTGCTGGTAAAAGCACCCTGATGAAGATCATCTACGGCGTCACCCAAGCGGATACCGGGGAAATGATCTGGCAGGGTCAGCAGGTGGTCATGCGCAACCCGGGTCAGGCCCGCGAGCTGGGGATCGGCATGGTGTTCCAGCACTTCTCGCTGTTCGAAACCCTGAGCGTGGCGCAGAACATTGCCCTGGCGATGGGTGGCGCCAGTGGCACACCCAAACAGCTCGAACCGAAAATTCGTGAAGTGTCACGGCGTTATGGCATGGCACTGGAACCGGAACGCCTGGTTCATAGCCTGTCGATCGGCGAGCGCCAGCGGGTAGAGATCATTCGCTGCCTGATGCAGGACATCAAACTGCTGATTCTCGATGAGCCCACATCAGTGTTGACGCCCCAGGAAGCCGACGATTTGTTCGTGACCTTGCGGCGACTGGCTGCCGAAGGTTGCAGCGTTCTGTTTATCAGCCACAAGCTGGGCGAGGTTCGCGCGTTGTGCCACAGCGCCACGGTATTGCGCGGCGGTCGAGTGGCAGGGCATTGCATTCCGGCCGAATGCTCGGACCAGCAACTCGCACGGCTGATGGTCGGGGAAGCGGCCGAGCTGATGACGGACTATCCGAAAGTGGAAGGTGGGGACGTCTTCCTCGACGTGAGCGGTCTGTCATGGACCAACCCTGATCCGTTTGGCTGCTCGCTCAAAGACCTTGACCTTGCCGTACGCTGCGGCGAAATAGTCGGTATCGCGGGAGTCGCGGGCAACGGCCAGGATGAATTGCTGGCATTGCTCAGCGGTGAGGAACGCCTAAGGCGCAGTGACCGCGACATCATCCGTTTCAGCGCCCAACCCGTCGCCCATTTACGCCCCGATGCGCGGCGCAAACTCGGCCTGGCCTTTGTCCCCGCCGAGCGCCTGGGGCATGGCGCGGTGCCAGACCTCAGCCTGGCCGATAATGCCCTGCTTACCGCCTTCCAGCAGGGACTGGTGAGCAACGGCCTGATCCAGCGCGGCAAGGTCGAAGCCCTGGCTGAAGAGATCATCCGCCGCTTCGGGGTAAAAACACCTGATACCCAGACGCCAGCGCGCAGCCTGTCCGGCGGCAACCTGCAAAAATTTATCCTTGGCCGGGAAATCCTTCAGCGGCCGAAGTTGCTGGTGGCCGCCCACCCAACCTGGGGTGTCGACGTGGGTGCGGCGGCGGTCATCCACCGGGCGCTGATCAACTTGCGCGATGCCGGCGCGGCGATCCTGGTGATCTCCGAAGATCTCGACGAATTGTTCCAGATCAGCGACCGCCTTGGCGCGCTGTGCGGCGGTCGCCTGTCGCCACTCAGGCCCACCGCCGACACTCGCCTGATCGACGTCGGCGGCTGGATGGCCGGCCAGTTCGACGCTTCCAGTTCACCCGCACCGGCGACGGTTTAACGGAGTCTATTCATGCTGCTTTCTCTCGAACCCCGTGGCCGACAATCACGCCTGATGCTGTGGTGCTCGCCGCTACTGGCGGCAGTTCTCACGCTGGGCTGCGGCTCGTTGTTGTTTATCGCACTGGGGCACGACCCGCTCCTGACACTGCACACGCTGCTGATTGCGCCTGTGAGCGATCTGTATGGAGTCTCTGAATTACTGGTCAAGGCGCTGCCAATCCTGCTCTGTGCCCTGGGCCTGGCCGTGGCGTACCAGGCGCGGATCTGGAACATCGGCGCCGAAGGTCAATTGCTCCTCGGCGCGTTGGCGGGCAGCGCCCTGGCGGTGAACATCATCGGCATGCAAAGTCGTTGGGCGCTGGTGCTGATACTGCTGACCGGCACGCTGGCCGGCGCCGCATGGGCGGGTTTGACGGCATGGCTGCGTACGCGCTTCAACGCCAACGAAATCCTCACCAGCATCATGCTCAATTACATCGCCCTGAACCTGTTGCTGTTCTGCGTACACGGGCCGCTCAAGGACCCGGCAGGTTTCAATTTCCCGGAGTCGGCGATGTTTGGCGACGCCAGCCGCTTGCCGCTGTTGATGGAGGACGGTCGGGTTCACGCCGGCGTGTACTTCGCCCTGCTGGCCCTGGTGGCGGTGTGGGTGCTGCTGCAGAAGAGCTTCGTCGGCTTTCAGATCAAGGTCCTCGGGCTGGATACCCGGGCTGCCGGTTTTGTCGGCTTCCGTGAGAAACGCCTGATCTGGCTGGCACTTTTGATCAGCGGCGGCTTGGCCGGGCTGGCTGGCGTTTGCGAAGTCACCGGGCCGATCGGCCAACTGGTGCCGCAGGTCTCGCCGGGGTACGGCTACGCGGCGATCACCGTGGCTTTTCTTGGGCGCCTGAATCCTCTGGGCATTCTATTTGCCAGCCTGCTGATGGCCCTGCTGTACATCGGCGGCGAGAGCGCACAAATGAGCATGAATCTGCCGCAGGCGATCACCCAGCTGTTCCAGGGAATGATGCTGTTTTTCCTGCTCGCCAGTGACGTGCTGATCCTCTACCGACCGCGCCTGAACCTGCGCTGGGCCCGTCGCGCCCCCGCCACTGCCGTACACGCTGGAGCCCTGTGATGGACATCGATCTACTGAGCAATATTTTCTACGCCATGATCCGCTGCGGCACGCCGTTGCTACTGGTAGCGCTGGGTGAACTGATCTGTGAAAAGAGCGGCGTACTCAACCTGGGCCAGGAAGGGATGATGCTGTTTGGCGCGGTGATCGGCTTTATCGTCGCGCTCAACAGCGGGAACCTCTGGCTCGGTGTGGTGCTGGCGATGCTCGCGGGAATGTTGTTGTCGTCACTGTTTGCCGTGGTCGCGCTGGTTTTCAATGCCAACCAGGTGGCCACCGGGTTGGCGCTGACGATATTCGGCGTGGGCCTGTCGACCTTTGTCGGCGCCGCGTGGGTGGGTAAACCCCTGGCCGGATTTGAGCCAGTGGCGATTCCGTACCTCAGTGAGATTCCACTGATCGGGCGCATGCTGTTCGCCCAGGACCTGCTGGTGTACCTCTCGTTTGCGCTGTTCGGCCTGGTGACGTGGGTGATTATGAAAAGTCGCGTCGGGCTGATCATTCAGGCCGTCGGCGAAAACCCCGATGCCGCTAGCGCCATGGGCCTGCCAGTACTGGGCGTGCGCACCCTGGCAGTGTTGTTCGGCGGGGCAATGGCTGGGCTGGCCGGGGCTTATCTGTCGCTGGCCTACACGCCGATGTGGGCCGAAAACATGAGCGCCGGACGCGGCTGGATTGCCCTGGCGCTGGTGGTGTTTTCCAGCTGGAGGGTGTGGCGCCTGTTGCTGGGCGCCTATCTGTTCGGTCTCGCCAGCATTTTGCACCTGGTGGCTCAGGGGTTGGGGCTGGCGATTCCGTCAAGCCTGCTGGCGATGCTGCCGTATATCGCAACTATCGTGGTGCTGGTGCTGCTATCCCGAGACGCGGTGCGCACGCGGCTGTATGCGCCGCTGTCGTTGGGACAGCCTTGGCAGGCTGGGCGTTAGGGGTGTCTGTCAGGGCCTCTTCGCGAGCAAGCCCGCTCCCACAGGGTTTGTGTGCCGACCGACAATATCGAGTTCAACTCGGCCATTGTGGGAGCGGGCTTGCTCGCGAAGGGGCCAGCACTGGCAACACCTGAGCCACGCCCCACGCCAATTCAAACACCAGGAAAACCACCAGCAGCGAACTCCCCCCCTGCATCAGGGCAGTCAGCTGCCAGGCCGCAAACAGAAACCGCCCCACCGCGTCATACCGGCCATATATCTGCTGCGGATCACGAATCCGCAGCACCGACCACACGCAAACAATCGACCCCAGCAGATTCGCCATCAACATGTGCATCGGCGCAAACACCGGCAGCTCCCCAGGCAGGTCCAGCGCCTGCATGACCGCCGACATCTGCCCATGCAGCAAGGCGAAACTCCAGGGTGTCACGAAGGCCGCCATCACGATCAGGTCATACCAGGCGCTACCGCGCACCAAACGCCGATACTGAGTCGAAGTCCACATTGTCATTGCTCCATAAATTCAGGGAGCAACAAGGCTAAAGCCTGGAGTATGCTCAAGGGTCAAGCCCCTATCGAGAGCCCAGGATGCGCATCGGTGAATTAGCCCTGGCCAGCTCGGTCAGCCGCGATACGCTGCGGTTTTACGAACAGCGCGGACTGATCACCGCGCAACGCAGCGCCAATGGCTACCGCAACTATCCGGCAGAAATGGTGCAGTTGGTGCAATACATCAAAACGGCCCAGCGACTGGGCTTCACCCTCGGCGAGATCGGCGACAGCGTTACCGCCCTGTGGCAGTCTCCCAATCCGGACAGCGCCGTCACTCAATTACTGCAACACAAGCTCAAACTGATCGAAGCGCGCATGGCCGAACTCGGCGAATTGCGTCACGAGTTGCAGCAACGACTCGGGCAGCGTTGTCCATTAAATCCGTGATCCTCATTCATCAAGGAAGCCACTCATGTCCAAGGCAAAAACCGCACTCATCATTGGCGCCTCCCGGGGCCTCGGGCTAGGCCTGGTGAAAACCTTGCTGGCCGATGGCTGGCAGGTCACCGCTACCGTGCGCAACCCTCAGAATGCCGACGCCTTGCAGGCCCTGGACAATGTGCGCATCGAAAAGCTCGACATGGACGATCAGCAAGCCGTGATCGCCCTGAGCCAAAAGCTCAAGGGCGAACTGTTCGACCTGTTATTCGTCAACGCCGGGGTCAAGGGCCCGGACGTGCAAACGCCCGGTGGCGCAACGCTGGCCGAAGTCGGGCAATTGTTCTTCACCAACGCCGTGGCGCCGATCAATCTGGCCCAACGATTTGTCGGACAGATCCAGCCAGACACCGGCGTGCTAGCGTTCATGAGCTCGGTGCTGGGCAGCGTGACCATGCCGGACGCACCCGAGTTGGCCTTGTACAAAGCCAGTAAAGCCGCGCTCAACTCCATGACCAACAGCTTTGTCACGCAATTGGGGGAGCAAAAGCTCACAGTGTTGTCACTGCACCCCGGCTGGGTGAAGACGGACATGGGCGGTGAAGGTGCTGACATCGACGTGAAGACCAGTACCCGCGGGTTAGTGGATCAGGTCAATGCGTACGCGGACAAGGGTGGACACCATTTCGTCAACTACAAAGGCGAAACCATTCCCTGGTGAGCACTTCCTTTGGCCACCGGCCGGCTCTGCAGGAGCCGGCTTGCCGGCGACGACATCTGCTCGGCATTACTGAAGCACCGAGGCGCCTGCATCGCCAGCACGCTGGCTCCTACAAAGGGTACGCGTAGGCCCACGCGGGGGGTGAGCGCCAGCGTCCGGTCGGGCCGGGCTTGCTCACCGGGCGGTTTTGTTTGAAACTGCGCACCTCGTCCCCGCGGCGACCCTGGATCAGCAGACAGGGTAATCACTGAGCTGGCTAACCTGAACCCAACTTTCAGAGGAGCCGGCCAACATGCCTGCGACCCGTACCTGGTTAAAAAACCCCCTCGCCATTTTCACGGCCAATGACCTCGACGCCCGTGGCGGCCTGGTGGTGCAAGACGGCGTGATCGTCGAACTGCTCGCCGCTGGTCAGCAACCCGCTACCCCCTGCGATCAGGTATTCGATGCCCGCGAGCATGTGATCCTCCCGGGGCTGATCAACACCCACCATCACTTCTACCAGACCCTGACCCGCGCCTGGGCGCCGGTGGTCAACCAACCGTTGTTCCCGTGGCTGAAAACCTTGTATCCGGTATGGGCCCGTCTCACCCCGGAAAAACTTGCACTCGCAACCAAAGTCGCCCTCGCCGAGTTACTGCTGTCCGGTTGCACCACGGCGGCCGATCACCACTACCTGTTCCCCGAAGGTCTGGAAAACGCGATCGACGTGCAAGTCGAGAGCGTGCGTGAACTGGGCATGCGGGCAATGCTCACCCGCGGCTCCATGAGCCTTGGGGAAAAAGACGGGGGCCTGCCGCCGCAACAAACGGTCCAACAAGGCGAAGTAATCCTCGATGACAGCCAGCGGTTGATTGCCGCCTACCACGAACGGGGCGACGGCGCGCAAATCCAGATCGCACTGGCGCCCTGCTCACCGTTTTCGGTGACGCCGCAAATCATGTCCGCCAGCGCCGAACTGGCCCACAAACTCGATGTGCGCCTGCACACACACCTGGCCGAAACCCTGGACGAAGAAGACTTCTGCCTGCAACGTTTCGGCCTGCGTACCGTCGATTACCTCGACAGCGTCGGCTGGCTCGGCCCGCGCACCTGGCTGGCCCACGGCATTCACTTCAACCCGGATGAAATCACCCGCCTCGGCGCTGCAGGCACCGGGATCTGTCATTGCCCGAGCTCGAACATGCGCCTGGCCTCGGGCATATGCCCGACCCTGGAACTGACTGCTGCCGGCGCTTTGCTCGGCCTGGGTGTGGACGGTTCGGCATCAAATGATGCCTCGAACATGATGCTGGAAACCCGCCAGGCCCTTTACATTCAGCGCCTGCGCTACGGCGCTGAGAAAATCACTCCGGAACTGGTGCTGGGCTGGGCGACGAAGGGTTCGGCGAGTTTGCTGGGGCGCACCGACATTGGCGAACTGGCGGTCGGCAAGCAGGCCGACCTGGCGCTGTTCAAGCTGGATGAACTGCGCTTCTCCGGCAGCCATGATCCGGTTTCAGCCTTGCTGTTATGCGGCGCAGATCGCGCGGATCGGGTGATGATAGGCGGTAAATGGCGGGTCATCGACGGGCAGGTGGAGGGACTGGATCTGAAGGGCTTAATCGCGGATCACAGCCAGGCGGCCCGGCAGTTGATTGCCGGGACCTGACTTGCCTGCAATGCTTTTACAGGCCTAGCAGCGACAACATGATAAAGGTCGCAAACAGCACAAAGTGGGTCATCCCTTCGATGGCATTGGTTTCGCCATCGTTGAGGTTGATGGCGCTGACGATCAGGGTTAGGAAGATCATTAACGTCTGCACCGGGGTCATCGCCATCTGAAACGGCTGCCCGGTGTATAGCGCCATCGCCTCCATCACCGGCACAGTGAGAATCACCGTCGACAACGAAGCGCCCATGGCGATGTTGACCACCGACTGCATGCGATTGGCCAGTGCCGCGCGCAATGCCGTCAGAATCTCCGGCGCCGCAGAAATCGCCGCCACCAGGATCGCCGTGATCACCGGTGGTGCTCCCGTTCCTTCAAGGCCCAGGTTGACGGTCTTGGACATCACCTCAGCCAGCGCGCCGATCACCACCACGCCAAACACCAGGGTGCCAATGGAAACGGCCAGATTCACTGGTGCCGGTTCTATTTTTACCGGTTCCTTGCGACGACGCTTTTCCGGGTAGCTGTAGCTGAAGAAGTAACTGTGCGGCCCGACCTGCATGCGCAAGAACAACGCATACAGCACCACCATAGCGCCAATGGTGAAGCCCGAATAAATCTTCCAGTTGGCCTCGGGAATAAACTCCGGAACCACCATCGACACGCCCATGGCGGTGAGAATCATCACGCTGTAGCTGCGTGCCGAATCGTCGTTGTAGGACTGCTCGCCGTGCTTGATCCCACCCATTAACGCAGCCAGGCCGAGGATGCCGTTGATATCGAGCATCACCGCCGAGTAGATAGTGTCGCGCACCAGGGTGGGTGAAGCTTCGTTACTCATCATGATCGCCAGGATCACCACTTCCACCAGCACGGCGGCCAGCGTCAGAATCATGGTGCCGTAGGGGTCGCCGACTTTTTCCGCGAGCAATTCGGCATGATGCGCGACTCGCATGGAAGCGACGACGATGAAGGCGATCAGTACCAGCCCACCGATCAGCGCCACCATTTGGCCGCTGTGCAGCAGCCAGTGCTCCAGCGGATAGGCGACAAATGCGGCGATCAGAGCCAGCAGCAGAAACTTTTCTTGCTTGATGAGTGTGAGCATTGCGGGCCTTCTACCGAGTGAAGCGCAGTTGATGTGATGAGCTACTGACTACGGTGCGGCGCTAACGTTTCGTTACACCTTAGCGCACCAGCGGATGGCGGCTCGGCCAGACAGTGCACTTTTATTGGCCAAGCCGGCCTCTTCGCGAGCAAGCCCGCACACACATTGGAATGCATTCCCCCTGTGGGAGCGGGCTTGCTCGCGAAGGCTTCACATCGGTTTTGGAGATGTTGTCCTGTTGGTCAGCAATTTGCATTGCCCTCTGCCAACCTCACAACAACATGGAGTTCCAATTCATGCACAACCGTCCGTTGAAGAAACTGCTTTGCGCCGTCGCCGCAGCCATCGGTCTGAGCGCCAGCCTGACCGCCACTGCCGCCGAACCGCTGAAAGTCGGTTTCGTCTACATCGGCCCGATCGGGGACCACGGCTGGACGTATCAGCATGAGCAGGGACGCAAGGCGTTGGCTGAAAAATTCGGCGACCAGATCACCACCAACTACGTGGAAAACGTCCCCGAAGGCGCCGACGCCGAGCGGGTGATCCGCAACATGGCCAAGGACAAATACGACCTGATATTCAGCACGTCCTTCGGCTACATGAACCCTACCCTGAAGGTGGCAAAACAATTTCCCACAGTGACCTTCGAACACGCCACGGGCTACAAACAGGACAAAAACCTCGGCACTTACCTGGCGCGCACTTATGAAGGTCGCTATGTCGGCGGCTTCCTCGCAGCCAAAATGACCAAGAGCAAAAAAATCGGCTACGTCGCCTCCTTCCCGATCCCGGAGGTGATCCGCGACATCAACGCCATCCAGCTGGCACTGAACAAGTACAACCCCGGCACCGAGATCAAAGTGGTATGGGTCAATTCCTGGTTCGATCCGGGCAAGGAAGCGGACGCCGCCAATGCGCTGATTGATCAGGGCGTGGACGTGGTGTTCCAGCACACCGACAGCCCAGCACCGATCCAGGCTGCCGAACGTCGCGGTGTGTATGCCGTCGGCTACGCTTCGGACATGGCGCATTTCGGCCCGAAAGCAGTGCTGACTTCCATCGTCAACGACTGGGGCCCGCACTATATCCAGGCGACGCAGAGCGTGCTCGATCACTCGTGGAAATCCCAGGATTATTGGGGGGGCCTGAAGGAAGGCACTGTTGAACTGCCGATCAGCGACCTGGTGCCCGCGCCGGTGAAAGCCCAAGCCGAGCAGATTATTGCTGACATCAAGAGCGGCGCGTTCCACCCGTTTACCGGGCCGATCAAGGATCAGACCGGTGCCGAGAAAATCCCGGCGGGCGTAACCGCGACGAATGCCGAACTGGCTTCGATGAACTATTACGTGGAAGGCATGAAGGCTGACATACCAAAGTAACTCCCTACCCCTTGTGGGAGCGGGCTTGCTCGCGAAAGCGGCACTGCCTTCGGTATTGATGTTGGCTAATACACCGCATTCGCGAGCAAGCCCGCCTCCACTTTGGATCTCTATTGCTCATCAGCCAGCGCATTCTTCAGGACAATCGCATGAACAGCCTCCCAATAATCGACATCGCCCCGCTCTACAGCGACAACGCAGCCGCCTGGCAATCAGTCGCCATGGACATCGACCTCGCCTGCCGCGAATGGGGTTTTTTCTATATCAAGGGCCACCCGATCAGTCCCGAACGCATTGACGCCGTACTCGACCAGGCGAGGCATTTCTTCGCCCTGCCCAGCGCCACAAAACTGCAGATCGACATCACCCAGACCCGCCACCACCGAGGTTATGGCGCCATCGCCACTGAACAACTCGACCCCTCGAAACCCAGCGACCTGAAAGAAACCTTCGACATGGGTCTGCACCTGCCAGCCGATCACCCAGAAGTGCTGGCAGAAAAACCGCTGCGCGGTCCCAATCGCCATCCATCGATCCCCGGATGGGAAGCGCTGATGGAGCAGCATTACCTCGAGATGCAGGCCCTTGCCCAGACCTTGCTGCGGGCCATGACCCTGGCGTTGAACATCGAGTCCGACTTCTTTGACTCGCGCTTCAGCCAGCCCGTCAGCGTGCTGCGGATGATCCATTACCCGCCACGCCACACCGCCAGTTCTGAAGAACAGCAAGGCGCCGGCGCCCATACCGATTATGGCTGTATCACCCTGCTCTACCAGGATGTCGCCGGCGGCCTGCAGGTGCGCAACGTCAAGGGCGAGTGGATCGACGCTCCGCCCATCGAAGGTACCTTCGTAGTCAACCTCGGTGACATGATGGCGCGCTGGAGCAACGACCGGTACCTGTCGACGCCCCACCGGGTGATCAGCCCGCTGGGCGCGGACCGTTACTCGATGCCCTTCTTCGCCGAACCGCACCCCGACACCCCTATTGCCTGTTTGCCCGGCTGTCAGGACGAGCAACATCCGGCGAAGTACCCAGCCACCACCTGTGCCGAGTTTCTGCTCTCGCGATTCGCCGATACCTATGCCTATCGCCGCGAACCTCAGGCAGTGTGATAAACCGCCTGGTCAGGTTTTACCAATTGTGGCAGCGAGCATCTGTAGAATGCTCGCCATCTGCACCTGATGAGAAAAGAATATGTACGACTGGCTGAACGCCCTGCCCAAGGCAGAACTGCACCTGCACCTCGAAGGTTCGCTGGAGCCCGAGCTGCTGTTCGCCCTGGCCGAACGCAACAAGATCGCCCTGCCGTGGAGCGATGTGGAAACCCTGCGCAAGGCGTACGCCTTCAACAACCTGCAAGAGTTTCTCGACCTGTATTACCAGGGTGCTGACGTGTTGCGCACCTCGCAGGATTTCTACGACCTGACCTGGGCCTACCTGTTGCGCTGCAAGGCGCAGAACGTGATTCACACCGAACCGTTCTTCGACCCGCAAACCCACACCGATCGTGGCGTACCCTTTGAAGTGGTGCTCAATGGCATCGCCGCCGCGTTGAAAGATGGCGAGCAGCAGTTGGGCATTACCAGCGGGTTGATCCTGAGTTTCCTACGCCACCTGAGCGAAGAACAAGCGCAGCAAACTCTGGATCAGGCCCTGCCGTTTCGCGATGCGTTTGTCGCTGTAGGGCTGGACAGCTCCGAGATGGGTCACCCTCCGAGCAAGTTTCAGCGAGTGTTCGACCGGGCTCGTCATGAAGGTTTCCTGACCGTTGCCCACGCCGGTGAGGAAGGTCCGCCGGAGTACATCTGGGAAGCCATCGACCTGCTGAAAATTCAGCGCATCGACCATGGTGTGCGCGCCATCGAAGACGAGCGCCTGATGCAACGGATCATTGACGAGCAGATTCCGCTGACCGTTTGCCCGCTGTCCAACACCAAGCTTTGCGTATTCGATCACATGTCCCAGCACAACATTCTGGACATGCTGGAACGCGGGGTGAAGGTTACGGTGAACTCCGATGATCCGGCGTATTTCGGCGGATACGTGACGGAGAACTTCCATGCCCTGCATACCCATTTGGGCATGACCCAGGATCAAGCCAAGCGGCTGGCGCAGAACAGCCTGGATGCACGGTTGGTCAAGCCGTAATCGCAGGTAAGCCTCACTCCCGGGAGTGAGGCTTGCCCGCGCACACTTATATCGCCATTTCCAGCTCTGCCTCACGGGCAAACGCATTGATCTGCCTCTGTCCCGCCACCGTCACTTGCAAGACCGGTGAATCGTTGGGCAGGCTCAGCCATCCTGATTGCATGAACAACTGCAGCAAGGCCGCACCCAGCGGCCCACCCAAGTGCGGGCGTCTTTCGCTCCAATCGGGGCAGGCGCAGGTGACTTGACCGTTGCGATGGGCCAGCGCCTGGATGAACACTCCGCGCGCTGCCAACTGCGTGGCGCCTTTATGGGTAACGGACACCCGCTGCTCGCATTGCTCGATCCATCCTGCATCCACCAGGCGCTGATAAAGATCGGCCGCCAAAGTCCCTCCCAGATGCTCATCGCACAGCCGTGCACGCAACAACGGCGAAGGGGCAGGTTGGGCTGTGGGCACAGGTGCCGTGCGTTTGAAGGTATCCGGAATTTTCCCGGGAGTGCTGGCCAGTGTCGCACTGGCCAAGGCCTGGACCGCCGCGCCGACTTCTGGGGCGGCTAGACGGAAGAATCGTTTGCGACCGCGATTTTCGACTTTCAACAGACCTCCCGCAGACAGCCGTCCAAGGTGGGCATTGGCAGAAGACGCTGACAGCCCCGCCAGTAATGCCAGGTCTTCGGCCTGGCGGGCCGAACCATCCATCAAGGCCCACATCATTGCGCTGCGCTTTGGGTCAGCCAGCAAGGTGGCAATCTGGCTGATGCAAGGTGCATGTTCCATGTATTCACTCCTTGTTGAATCGTTTCGTCGTCTGCTCAGCGGTATCTTGACCCGCAATGTTCCCCCGGCCAAGGCGCTGCAAACGCCCTAAAGCGGACAAATACAGGCATCACGTACCGCAACGCTTTGCTCAACCAACTCGACCGTGGAGTTGAGTATAAAGTCAAACGCTGCGCACCCATGGCGGCCGTCAGTATAAGCCCGTTGAGCACTGCCTCCGGCCCTCCGGTAAAGCAACGGAGGTGATAGTTCCTGAAGGAAATTTCTCTATTTTCGAGCGATAAATGCTCTGCTTCTCATAATCCGGGAAATTGCCTGCTCAATTGCGCGCATCGACTGGCGAGCATTTCCCGCAAGAGGTTCACAGGCTTACTCAGTTGTGCGCGATGAGCGCACAACAAATTCAGAGAAGCGCGCTCGCAAGTCAGTTCCGGCATGAGGATCTTCAACCGGCCTGCCATGATATCCGCAGCAACATCCAGCCAGGATTTATAGGCAATGCCCGCTCCCGCCACGGCCCACAAACGCACCACATCGGCATCGTCACTGAAACGATCACCGCTGACGGTCAGGCCGACATCACGTTTGCCGTCATGGAAACCCCAGTGGTCGTGGACGCGGCTGCCGAGCATGTAAAGCAGGCAATTGTGCTGAGCCAGTTGCTCGAGTTGCCGTGGCTCCCCGTGTCTGGCCAGGTAACTCGGCGCCGCACACAGCACGCGGCGGTTTTGCGGGGCAATGGGCAGCGCCACCAGGCTTGAGTCCTCCGGCTCACCGTAGCGCAGGGCGATATCCACCGGCTGGCGGAACAGATCGGCGATACGGTCACCCAGCAGCAGGCGCACCGTGAGTTTGGGATGCTCGCGTTGAAAATCGTCCAGCCAGGGTAACAAAACGTTCCGGCCAAAGTCCGAGGGCGCCGACAGTTGCAGCACTCCGCTGACCTGATCCTGTCCACTGGCCAGCAGGCGGCGGCCTTCTTCGATATTGCTTAATGCCGCCCGGGCGTACTCGAGGAAACCTTCGCCCTCGGCGGTCAGGCGCAGGCTGCGGGTTGAACGGGCTAGCAAGCGGGCGCCAAGCTGGTGCTCGATTCGCTTCAACGCCGCGCTGGCCACTGCGGCTGACATGTCCATCCCCCGGGCGGCCGCAGAAAGGCTCCCCAGGTCGGCGGCGCGAACGAATAATTGCAGGTCATCAAAACGCAGCATGTAGCAGCCTATTATCAAAAAAATATTGAAAGAGACTGCTCTTTTAGCGGGTTTTATCTTCGGTAGAAATAGCCAATCATCTCCCCATCGAAATCATCCCGCCTTTTGGAGTACTCCATGAAAGCCATTGCCTACTACGCTTCCCTGCCAATCAGCGACGCCAGCTCCCTGCAAGACATCGAACTGCCGGAACCAGTCGCCGGCCCCCGGGACTTGTTGGTCGAAGTCAAAGCGATTTCGGTCAACCCGGTGGACACCAAGGTGAGGCAAAACGCCCCGCCACAAAAGGGCGAGGCGAAAGTACTGGGTTGGGACGTGGCGGGCGTGGTCAAGGCGGTGGGCAGTGAAGTAACACTGTTCAAGAGCGGCGATAAGGTGTTCTACGCTGGCTCAATCGCCCGGGCGGGCGGCAACAGCGAAATGCACGTGGTAGATGAGCGCATTGTCGGCCACATGCCGAAAACCCTCGGCTTTGCCGAAGCCGCAGCCCTGCCACTGACAGCCATCACCGCCTGGGAATTGCTCTTCGAGCGCCTGCAGGTGCGCGAAGGCCAATCCGCCGAAGGTCAAAGCCTGCTGATTGTGGGGGCGGCCGGGGGCGTCGGCTCGATCCTCACCCAACTGGCCAGCCAACTGACCGGGTTGCAGGTCATAGGCAGTGCTTCTCGCCCGCAAACCCAAGCCTGGGTACGTGAGCTGGGCGCTGACCTGGTAATCGATCACAGCCAACCGCTCAGCGAAGAACTCAAGCGCGCGGGCGTTGCAAACGTCACCCACGTTGCCAGCCTGACCCAGACTGACCAGCATCTGGATCAACTGGTCGAGGCCCTGGCGCCTCAAGGCAAACTGGCACTGATCGATGATCCGAAGTCGCTGGACATCACCAAGCTCAAGCGCAAGAGCCTGTCGCTGCACTGGGAGTTCATGTACACCCGCTCGCTGTTCGAAACCGCCGACATGATCGAGCAACACAAATTGCTGAACCGCGTGGCCCAACTGATCGACGCCGGCACGCTGAAAACCACGGTTGGCGAACACTTCGGGACCATCAACGCGGCGAATCTGCGACGCGCCCACGAGTTGCTGGAAAGCGGTAGATCCAAAGGCAAAATTGTTCTGGAAGGTTTCTAGAAAAAAACTGTGACGGTGTCGTCCACACAGGATCGACACCGTCAGTCAGAGAGTTGACCCTTGTCACAATTGCGACCCGGATCAGGTCTACAATCCGGACCTCTGCAAGGCAAATCTTTTACTTATAGGAGGTCAGCAATGAAGATCCTGATAAAAGAAGTGGCCCGATCCCAGTGGCAAGTCTGCCTGGATCAACACGCCGTGACATTCCGCAGCGAAGCCGAAGCGCGCGCCTTTACTCGAATCCTGGAAGCGCGGTTGCAAGCGCCTCATCATTTTCCCGACCAACAGCAGCGTGCTGCCGGCTGAGTTCGGCGTCAAACCTGGGCTTGCACCAGCGCCCGGGCATTTTGCAAACGACGGGTGAGCATTGCGACGCTCACCACCAAAATCCCGCACAGGCTGATAACCAGAGCCATCGGCATGGCTGTGCCGTCGTACCAAATACCCACCAGGGACGCAGCCCCGGCGGCGACACTGAATTGCAGGCAACCGAGCAGTGCCGACGCACTGCCGGCGCGGGCGCCCTGGCCGTTCATCGCGCAGGCCGACGCATTGGGCAGGATGCACCCCAGGCTTGCGATGCAAATGAACAACGGAATCAGCAGCGGCCACAGTTTTTCGGTGTGCAGCGCACTGACGGCGAGCAGCGCCAGGCCTGCCGCCAGGTAAACCCATACCGCGCGTGCTAGAAGGAACGCCGGCCCACGCTTGGCCAGCAGCCGGGCGTTGATCTGGGCGACCAGAATGAACCCCGCCGCGTTGGTGCCGAACAACCAGCCAAAATGCTCGGCCGGCACTCCGTAGAGTTTGATGAAGACAAAAGGCGAGCCGGCGATGTAGGCAAACATCCCGGCGATGGCGATACCGCCGGTCAGGGCGTGGCCGAGGAATACCCGGTCTGCAAGCAGCCGGCCGTACTGCCGCAACGAGCCCGACAGCGGCTGACGCGGCACATGGGCAGGCATGCTTTCCGGTAATCCCAGTGCCACGGCCACTGCCGCCAGTGCACTGAAACCGGTCAACACCAGGAAGATCGACTGCCAGCCCGTGGTATTGACCAGCAACCCGCCCAGCATTGGCGCAAGAATCGGCGCCAGCCCCATGACCAGCATCAGCTGGGAAAAGACTTTGGCCGAGTCCACTGCATCGCATTTATCGCTGACGATCGCCCGGGAGATCACCATCCCTGCACAGCCCCCCAGCGCCTGGACGAATCGCGCGCCGATCAGCCACTCGAGATTTGGCGCAAAGGCGCAGGCCAATGATGCGGCGGTGAACAGCACCACGCCAGTGAGCAATGGCACCCGCCGGCCGAAACGGTCGGCAATCGGACCGTAGACCAATTGACCGATCGACAGCCCCAGAAAATACGCAGCCAGCGTCACTTGAACATGTTGTTCATCGGTGCCGAAAGCTAGCGCCATAGCCGGAAAGGCAGGCAGGTAAAAGTCGATCGCCAGCGGCGCAAACGCGCTCAGGGCGCCGAGGATTAAAATTGTACGGAAGTTCATCAGGCATCCAGTTGGACAGAGGTCAGCAGCCCCACAGTCTAGCCGCGCATGGACGCCTTGAACATTCCGATAGGTCGCTAACTAATAAAACGCTCAGGCGACCTTCGCTTCATAGCCTGCTTCAGTGATGGCGGCGAGCAACTCTTCAGTCGACAGGCTGCTCTCGACTCCGACTTCCTTGGCGGTCAGATCGACTCGCACGCTGGCGGCAGGATCCTTGGCTTGCAACGCCTGGGTAATGGCCTTGACGCAATGGCCGCAGGACATGCCTTGAACATTGAACACTTGCATGGGTTGACTCCTGTTGATGAGGTTGAGACCAGTCTTGACCTTGCCACAATGGCAAGGTCAAGTTCTGAAGTGAACGGCCGGGCTGGCAATCGCCGCCGCGCTCGGCCAAGCTGCGAGTATCAATGACTTCAACATCAGGAGATTCAGCCATGCGCGGGTCAGCTCTCACCCTGTTTGGCTTCCTTGGCCTCTTCGCGGCCCTGCCTTCGGCCAACGCTGCCGGGGAGGACTACGGGGTACTGATTATTTCCCGCGAGCGCCTGGAAGTGTCGACCAACTGTGAAATCGGCGTGTACCTGCAGGACCAGTTGTCCGCACGGCTGTTCCAGGAGCAGAGCACTTCATTCAACTTGCCTCCGGGCAAGGTCTCCCTGCGCCTGAAGCTGCTGCCGGGCCAGGCCCCGGGGTGCAATCCAGGCATGCTCGCACCGGGTTCGCAAACCATCACGCTCAAGGCTGGGGACGTGCTGAAGTTCCGGATTGCGATGTCGCAGGAAGGCATGTACCTCAAACCTGCGGCGCTGAACTACTGAGCGCTCACGACCTGCACAAGCCAATTCCTGTGGGAGATTCCATGTGGATGACCGACCGCGTCCACTGTATCGAGCAAACTCTACCCCTACAGAGTGAAGAGCAGGGTGCTATTGGCGCTTGACCTTGCCAGCATGGCAAGGTTGATCCTGTAGGCATCCACTACAGGGAGCGTGACCATGAGCGAGACCACTACGTTCGACTTGCCTATTGCCGGCATGACCTGCGCCAGCTGTGCCGGGCGGGTTGAGCGTGCCTTGAGCAAAGTCCGGGGCGCCAGCGCCGTCAGCGTCAACCTGGCCACTGAACAGGCCCGGGTACAGGCGCCCGGCGACAGTTTGCCGGCCCTGATGGACGCCGTGCACCAGGCCGGGTACAGCGTGCCGCAGCAAAACCTGGAGCTGAGCATCGATGGAATGACGTGCGCCTCCTGCGTCGGTCGCGTCGAACGGGCGCTGGCCAAGGTGCCAGGGGTGAAGAGCGTCAGCGTCAACCTGGCCAACGAGCGTGCGCATCTCGAACTGCTGGGCCTGGTCGCCCCGCAAATCCTCATCGAGGCCGTCAGCAAGGCAGGCTACTCGGCCAGCGTCTGGGAAGTCGAACACTCCTCTACCGACAATCAACAACAACGCCTGCACCGCGAACGCTGGATCGTGATCCTGGCCATCGTCCTGGCCTTGCCGCTGGTGTTGCCGATGCTGCTGCAGCCGTTCGGTGTGCACTGGATGCTCCCGGCGTGGGCGCAATTCGCCTTGGCCACACCCGTGCAGTTCATCTTTGGTGCACGCTTTTATGTAGCCGCCTGGAAGGCCGTCCGCGCAGGCGCAGGCAATATGGATCTGCTGGTCGCCCTGGGCACCAGTGCCGGTTACGGCCTGAGTATTTATGAATGGGTCACTGCTGCCGGACGCATGCCGCACCTGTATTTCGAGGCTTCAGCGGTGGTGATCGCCTTGGTACTGCTAGGCAAATACCTCGAAAGCCGCGCCAAGCGCCAGACCGCCAGCGCCATTCGCGCCTTGGAGGCCCTGCGCCCGGAGCGAGCGATTCAGGTGGTTGATGGCCGCGAACAGGACGTCGCTATCAGCGCCTTGCGCCTGGGTGACCTGGTGCTGGTCAAACCCGGAGAACGCTTTCCAGTGGACGGCGAAGTGGTCGAAGGCCAAAGCCATGCGGACGAAGCACTGATCAGTGGCGAAAGCCTACCTGTGCCCAAGCAACCCGGCGACAAGGTCACCGGCGGCGCGATCAACGGCGAGGGCCGGCTGTTGGTGCGCACCCAGGCACTGGGCGCGGAAACCGTACTGGCGCGCATCATTCGTCTGGTGGAAGACGCCCAGGCGGCAAAGGCCCCTATCCAGAAGCTGGTGGATAAGGTCAGCCAGGTCTTCGTCCCCTCCGTGCTACTGATCGCACTGGCAACGCTGGTAGGCTGGTGGATTTACGGTGCGCCCATTGAAACGGCACTGATCAACGCCGTTGCCGTGCTCGTGATCGCCTGCCCTTGCGCCCTTGGCCTGGCCACTCCCACGGCAATCATGGCCGGTACCGGGGTCGCGGCACGCTACGGGATCCTGATCAAGGATGCCGAGGCGCTGGAACGCGCTCATGAAGTCAGCGCCGTGGTGTTCGACAAGACTGGCACGCTAACTTCGGGTGCTCCGCGAATCGCTCACTTGAGCGCTGTCGAGGGCGATGAAGATGCGCTGCTGCAACAAGCCGGCGCCTTGCAGCGAGGCAGCGAGCACCCCTTGGCCAAAGCGGTGCTGGATGCTTGCGTCGATCGCGGGCTGATCGTCGCCGATGTCACCGACAGCCAGTCCCTGACCGGGCGTGGAATCGCCGGCACGCTTGAAGGGCGGCGCCTGGCCCTGGGTAATCGACGCCTGCTGGAAGAGACCGGCTTGCAGGCTGGCTCCCTGGCGGACTCGGCCAGCGCCTGGGAAACCGAAGGCCGGACGCTGTCATGGCTGATTGAGCAAAGCCCCGAGCCGCAGGTGCTGGGCCTGTTCGCCTTTGGTGACACCCTCAAACCGGGTGCACTGCAGGCCGTGCAACAACTTGCCGCGCGCCATATCAGCAGCCACCTGCTGACCGGTGATAATCGCGGCAGCGCCAAAGTGGTCGCCGACGCGCTGGGCATCCAGGATGTCCACGCCGAAGTGCTGCCCGCCGACAAAGCCGCAACCGTCGCCGAGCTGAAGAAGACGGGCGTCGTGGCCATGGTCGGCGATGGCATCAATGACGCCCCGGCCCTGGCCGCCGCCGACATCGGCATTGCCATGGGCGGTGGCACCGACGTGGCGATGCACGCGGCCGGTATCACCCTGATGCGTGGTGATCCGAGACTGGTGCCTGCGGCACTGGAAATCAGCCGCAAGACCTACGCCAAGATCCGGCAGAACCTGTTCTGGGCCTTCGTCTACAACCTGGTCGGCATTCCCCTGGCAGCCTTCGGTTTCCTCAACCCGGTGCTGGCGGGCGCAGCGATGGCATTGTCGAGCGTCAGCGTGGTCAGCAATGCGCTACTGTTGAAAGCCTGGAAACCCAAGGACCTGGAGGACAACCGATGAACATCGGCCAAGCAGCCCGCCAATGTGGCCTGAGCGCCAAGATGATCCGTTACTACGAATCCATCGGCCTGCTCAAAGCCGCCCATCGCACTGACAGCGGCTACCGCGTGTATGGCGACGATGACCTGCACACGCTGGCATTCATCAAGCGTTCCCGAGACCTGGGGTTTTCTCTGGACGAGGTCGGCAAGCTGCTGACCCTCTGGCAGGATCGCCAACGCGCCAGCGCCGATGTAAAAGCCCTGGCGCGCCAGCATATCGATGAGCTCAACCAGAAGATTCGCGAGCTTGGCCAACTGCGCGACACGCTGCAGGACCTGGTGGAGCACTGCCAGGGCGACCATCGGCCCGATTGCCCGATCCTCAAGAACCTGGAGTCGGGCTGCTGCGCTGAGCCTGCCCATCAAACAACGAGACCGCGAGCCCCCCTGTAGGAGCGAGCCCCACCCTGTAGGAGCGAGCTTGCTCGCGAAAAACCAGAGGGCGTCGCGGGGTATCAGTTGCCCCGCGTCATCGTTGACGACCATCGCGAGCAAGCTCGCTCCTACACGTGTCTAAGACGCTGCGGGGTATCAACTGTCCCGCGTCATCGTTAACGACCATCGCGGGCAAGCCTTGCGCCCACAGGGTAGGGTGCACAAAAAAACCCGGCCGAAGCCGGGTTTTTCATCAACCAACTACTGCATCCAGGGCGGAGGCGGTTCTTCGGTCTTGTTCGGTACCGCGTCATCTGCCGCGCGCACCGCCTGCTTGCGCTCTTCATCCAGGCGTGCCGCCTCGATCTCGCGCATGATGCCGCCAACGTCGGCCAACTCTTCCGGCTCGTCGAACTCACCCGTCAGGATACTGGCCGGGTGCAAGGTGCCGGCTTCGTACAACGCCCACATCTCCTTGGCGAACCTGGTCGTCTTCAACTCCGGGGCAAACCGTCCGAAGTACGACGCCATGTTGCCAACGTCCCGCTCCAGCATGTTGAACGCGTGGTTGTTACCCGCCGCGTCCACTGCCTGAGGCAAGTCGATAATCACGGGGCCAGTCGGGGTCAACAGTACGTTGAACTCGGACAGGTCACCGTGCACCAGGCCGGTACACAACATCAGCACGATCTGCGAGATCAGGAACGCGTGGTATTCGCGCGCCTGGTCCGGCTCCAGCACCACGTCGTTCAGACGCGGCGCGGCATCGCCATACTCATCGGCCACCAGTTCCATCAGCAGTACGCCTTCGAGGAAGTCGTACGGTTTGGGAACCCGAACGCCAGCACCGGCCAGACGAAACAGAGCCGCCACTTCAGCGTTCTGCCAGGCGTCCTCGGTTTCTTTCTTGCCGAACTTCGAGCCTTTGGCCATGGCCCGGGCCTGACGGCTGTTGCGCACCTTGCGGCCTTCCTGGTATTCGGCCGCCTGACGAAAACTACGTTTATTCGCCTCCTTGTAGACCTTCGCGCAACGTAACTCGTTGCCGCAGCGCACCACATAAACAGCTGCTTCTTTACCACTCATGAGTGGGCGCAGCACCTCGTCGACCAGACCGTCCTCGATCAGGGGTTCAATGCGTTTTGGAGTCTTCATCAGCTTTTATTGTGGGTCCTTTATTACCAAACACGCGAAAGTCATTCGTTATACGGCAATCCACTCGCCGGTGGGAGGGGTTGCCGACCTATGAACGCTGCTATCTGCCTAAAGATGCACACAATGTGCCGATTCTGCGCGGTCAATTTGGCCGCATTCGGAGGATTTTTCAACGGCGCACGGCATTATCAACGCTCGATAATCGCCGTCACGCCCTGCCCGCCCGCGGCGCAGATCGAGATCAGGCCGCGGCCCTTGCCCGCCGCGTCCAGCAGCTTCGCCAAGTTGGCGACGATACGCCCGCCCGTTGCGGCAAAAGGATGCCCCGCCGCCAGGGAGCTGCCTTTGACATTGAGCCGGCTGCGGTCGATGGCGCCCAATGGGGTGTCGAGGCCCAGGCGGGTCTTGCAGTACTCCGGGTCTTCCCAGGCCTTCAGGGTACACAGCACCTGAGCGGCGAAGGCTTCGTGGATTTCGTAATAATCGAAATCCTGCAGCGTCAGGCCGTTGCGCGCGAGCAGGCGTGGCACGGCATACACGGGCGCCATCAGCAGGCCTTCGGCGCCGTTGACGAAATCCACCGCAGCGGTTTCACCGTCACGCCAGTAGGCCAGGATCGGCAACCCGCGTTCCTTGGCCCATTCCTCGCTGCCCAGCAGCACCAGGGACGCGCCATCGGTGAGCGGCGTGGAGTTGCCTGCCGTGAGGGTGCCCTCGGCGCTTTTTTCAAAGGCAGGTTTCAGCGCCGCCAGTTTTTCCAGGGTCAGGTCGGGTCGCAGATTGTTATCGCGGGTGAGCCCGAGGAACGGCGTCATCAGGTCGTTGTGCCAGCCTTCGCTGTATGAAGCGGCGAGGCTGCGATGACTCTCCAGGGCCAGTTGATCCTGGGCTTGCCGAGGAATGTTCCAGGTCTGGGCCATCAATTCGCAGTGCTGCCCCATGGACAAGCCGGTGCGCGGCTCGCCATTGCGCGGGAACTCGGGGATAAGGTGCTGCGGGCGCAACTGCAGGAAGGTTTTTAGCTTGTCGGCGGTGGTCTTGCCGCGATTGGCTTGCAGCAGGATTCGACGCAGCCCTTCACTGACACTGATCGGCGCATCTGAAGTGGTGTCGACGCCACCGGCAATCGCGCAGTCGATCTGGCCCAGGGCAATCTTGTTCGCCACCAGCAACGCCGCTTCCAGCCCGGTGCCGCACGCCTGCTGAATGTCGTAGGCAGGCGTGTGGGGCGACAGGCGCGAACCGAGCACACATTCGCGAGTCAGGTTCATGTCCCGCGACAGCTTGAGTACCGCCCCTGCAACCACCTCGCCGATCCGCTGGCCATGCAGGTTGTAGCGCTCGATCAGCCCTTCGAGCGCTGCGGTGAGCATGGCCTGGTTACTGGCTGTGGCGTAGGGCCCGTTGGAGCGAGCGAAGGGAATACGGTTACCGCCGATGATCGCGACGCGGCGCAGTTGAGTCATGAAAAGCTCCTGATGAAATATTTCAATTCAAACGGCTCCTACAAGGTCAAGCGTAGGCCTTATCTCGTGGATCGAACGACTGATCGCCATTCATGGTCCACACTTTGAACCCCAGCCACCGGAGTGCGTTCCATGTCTGACCGCTATATCGACTTCGCCAATTCATCCATCGGCCATCGCTTGGTTGGTGCCATGGGCCTTCCGTCGCCGGTTCGCCTGGAGCGCTGGCAAGCTGGCAGGCTACGTCCGGTCGAAGGCGCGCTGCTGATTGGTGGCGGCCCGCTGGCGGAGAAAGTCAGTGCTTTCGCCAACCGCCTGACCGACGCGATTTACGGTTATGGCACCGAACCGTCGGTGGCCACCCCGTGGATTCCCGGGCACGGCCCGAAACTCAAGGCCGTGGTGTTCGATGCCAGTGGCCTGGTGCACACCGATCAGCTCAAGCAGTTGCGCGAATTTTTCCAGCCGCTGATGAAAAACCTCGATCACAGCGCGCACCTGGTCATCCTCGGTCGCTCGCCACAAGGCTTAAGCGACCCGTTTGCCGCCAGCGCCCAGCGGGCCCTGGAGGGGTTCAGCCGGTCCCTGGCCAAGGAACTGCGCAGCGGCGGCACCCTGCAATTAATCTATGTCGGTGAAGGTGCCGAGGATCAGCTGGAAGGTCCGCTGCGGTTTTTCCTCTCGCCAAAAAGCGCGTTCGTCTCCGGCCAAGTCATCCGCCTGACCGCCTGCGACACCCCGGTGACCGACTGGACCCGCCCACTGGCCGGGCGCAAGGCGCTGGTCACCGGCGCG
>NZ_JAKNRW010000047.1 GCF_023072615.1 Pseudomonas violetae | reverse complement strand
CCAAAACCTGCGACCGCGCACAATCAGGACACCGCATCAGCTGATCTACGACTGCTGCGCAGCCGAACGGGAGCAAGCTCCCTCGCCACAATTGAACGCTGCTGCGGAGATTTCTGTCACGACCGATGAAATGTAAAACCTATCTGTTCTGCTAGTACCCAACCATCGCAAACTCGCCAATACTGAGTTCCCACTCTTCGGATCTTGGGGCAATCACCCATGCCATCACCGCGCGAAACCGTGCTCTGCCAATATCACTACGATGCCCTTGATCGCCTAATTAGCCACGCCTTGCCAGACACCCCGAAGCGCCAGCGTTTCTACTGCAAAAGCAGGCTGGCCTCCGAAATACAGGGGGCGATGCGCTACTCGATAGTCCAGCATGGGGACCAGTTGTTGGCACTACAAACGCGCGATCACCACTGGATTACTGGCTAGCGATTCTCGGCGTTCGGTACCGGCCAGACTCAAGGAACATCAGACACGAGACACCGTCGCCTACTCACCCTACGGCCACTGCCCCCCCCCGGAAGTAATTTACCTGGACTGCTCAGTTTCAACGACGAACGACGGGAACAAGTAACGGGTCACTATGTGCTGGGTAATGGTTACCGCGCGTACAATCCTGTTTTGATGCGTTTCAATAGTCCGGATAGCTTGAGTCCACTCGGTGAAGGTGGGCTGAATTCATACGCATACTGTCAAGGTAATCCAGCAAACAACACGGACAGCTCTGGACAGGTGATGGATTCAATAGTCAGACGATGGCTTAACAGATGGCGCAACAAGACAAAACTTTTAAAACAACGATCAGAAAACCCAAAATTATACATCACCAATGAGCGATCCACTTTCGAACACAGAATGGTAACAATGCCTTACGCCCCATTAAATCCTGATCAACATTTCCCAATTACAATGCTGTCTTCTGCAAAGGACGTGACGTCTATACCTTCCCCCAGAGAGCTAAACAAGCTCTCTTATACAAGATCAGAAATAGTGGGTCGAAGAGCAAAACACCTAAATTTCATTTTCACCTCCAAAAAAGAGCTCTAGGTTTCGACCACTGGTCATCAATACTTAAGTGACATGACCGGAAATCCAGAACTCATCAGCGCCGGCCAGTTAAGCGAAGCTGACGGAGGGAGCCGATTTATAATCGAAAATAACTCAGGACATTTCATACCTGATTTCATGTCGTTAAAACCCGTCCGAACGCACTTGGAAAGTCTCGGCGTAAAAACGATAACTACAATACGCAAATGGACATAACCACGATCAGTGGTCGAAAAGGAAAACAAGGCGTCGAGCTGAAGGGTATCCGTGATTTCGACTGACCTCATCGCGGCCACTGCAGAATAATCAGGAATCGCGCCGCAAATCCGGCGGAATCGGCAAGTCATCCTTGAGCGGATCCGGGCGCTTGCCCTTGCCCGCCTTGTATTGACGAATCTGATAGACATACGCCAGCACCTGGGCAACCGCCAGGTACAAGCCACCGGGTATTTCCTGATCCAGTTCCGTGGAGTAATAAATCGACCGCGCCAACGCCGGCGACTCCAGCAACAGCACATTATTTGCCACGGCAATTTCACGCATCTTCAACGCCAGGAAATCACTGCCCTTGGCCACCAGCATTGGTGCGCCGCCCTTGTCCGGGTCGTACTTGAGTGCCACGGCGTAGTGGGTCGGGTTGGTGATGACCACGTCAGCATCGGGAATCGCCGCCATCATCCGCCGCTGGGACATGTCACGCTGCAGTTGCCGGATGCGCTGCTTCACCTCCGGCCGCCCTTCCTGATCCTTGTGCTCGTCGCGGACTTCCTGCTTGGTCATCTTCAGTTTCTTGGCGCTTTCCCAGAGCTGCACCGGCACGTCCACTGCGGCGATGATGATCAGGCCGCAAGCCATCCATAACGCGCTCCAGCCAACCACCTGCAGGCTATGGATGATCGCCATGTCCAGTGGCTCGTGGGCGATGCGCAGCAGGTCGTCGATGTCCGAGGACAATACGGCCAGGGCCACGAACAGAATGATGAAGAATTTGGCCAGGGCCTTGAGCAGTTCCATTACCGCCTTGGACGAGAACATGCGCTTGAGGCCGGCGCCGGGGTTCATGCGGCTGAACTTGGGCGCCATGGTGCCGGCGGAGAACAGCCAGCCACCCAGAGAAATAGGGCCGATGAGGGCCGCGAGCAACAAGGTGATCATCACCGGCTGGATGGCCAGCAAGGCGATTAGCCCGGAGTGCAACAAGTAGGTGCCCATGGCACGCTGGTCAAGCACCACTTCACGGGGCAATGTGAAATTCATGCGCATCAGCTCCATCAGTTCCTGGGCCAGTGCGCCGCCGAAAATCAGTAGTGCACCGGAACCGGCGAGCATGATGGCCAGGGTGTTGAGCTCTTTGGAACGGGCAATCTCGCCCTTCTCCCGGGCGTCTTTTTTCTTTTTCTCCGTGGGGTCTTCTGTCTTGTCCTGACCGCTCTCGCTCTCTGCCATGACTCAGCGCGCCCGTGCCAGTTCGCGCAACCACTGCAAAGCCTCGGAGGCCAGTGGTTGATACTGATTGATGATGTCGGCCAACCCGACCCAGACGATGAACAGCCCGAGCACCAGGGTCAGAGGGAAGCCGATGGAGAAAATGTTGAGTTGCGGCGCCGCCCGGGTCATCACGCCAAACGCAATGTTGACCACCAGCAGCGCCGTGATCGCCGGTAAGACCAGCAGCAGCGCGGCCCCCAGGACCCAGCCCAGCTTGCCCGCCAGCTCCCAGAAATGCGTAACCATCAGGCCACTGCCGACCGGCAACGTGGTGAAGCTTTCCGTGAGGATTTCGAAGACGACCAGATGGCCGTTCATGGACAGGAACAGCAGCGTGACCAACATGGTGAAGAACTGCCCGATCACCGCCACCGAGACACCGTTGGTGGGGTCGACCATCGAGGCGAAGCCCATGCCCATCTGAATCGAGACGATCTGCCCGGCCACCACGAACGCCTGGAAAAACAGCTGCAAGGCGAAGCCCAGGATCGCACCGATGAGGATCTGCTCGGCGATCAGCAGCAGGCCACTCAGGTCCAGCGCATTCACCGGGGGCATCGGCGGCAGGCCTGGGACTATCACGACGGTGATGGCCAGCGCGAAGTACAGGCGCACACGAGTGGGAACGAGGGTCGTGCCGACGATGGGCATGACCATCAGCAGCGCGCCGACGCGAAACAGCGGCAACATGAAGGTCGCCACCCACGTGCTGATCTGGGTATCGGTCAGTTGCAGCAGGGACTGCATGGCTTAGCCAATGACCCGGGGAATATTGCCGTACAACTGCAGGATGTATTCCATGAAGGTCTGCACCAGCCACGGGCCGGCAACAATCAGCGTGACCAGCATCACCAGCAGACGCGGCAGGAAGCTCAACGTCTGTTCGTTGATCTGGGTCGCGGCCTGGAACATCGCCACCAGCAACCCCACCAGCAAGCTCGGGATCACCAGTACGGCCACCATCATGGTGGTCAGCCACAACGCCTCGCGGAAGATGTCTACCGCTACTTCCGGGGTCATGGCGACACACCGCCGAAACTGCTGGCGAGCGTGCCGATGATCAACGCCCAGCCATCCACCAGTACGAACAGCATGATCTTGAACGGCAGGGAAATGATCAGCGGCGACAACATCATCATACCCATCGCCATCAGCACACTGGCCACGACCAGGTCGATGATCAGAAACGGAATGAAGATCATGAAACCGATCTGGAACGCGGTCTTCAACTCGGAGGTGACAAATGCCGGCACCAGAATGGTCAGCGGCGCCTGATCTGGCGTAGCGATGTCGGTGCGCTTGGACAGGCGCATGAACAGTTCCAGGTCGCTGCTGCGGGTCTGCGCCAGCATGAAGTCCTTGATGGGCACCTGGGCCTTGGCCACGGCGTCCTGGGCGCTGAGTTTTTCCGCCAGATACGGTTGCAGGGCATCCTGGTTAACCCGGTCGAACACCGGCGCCATGATGAACAGGGTGAGGAACAGCGCCATGCCCGTGAGGATCTGGTTCGAAGGCGTCTGCTGCAGGCCCAAGGCCTGGCGCAGGATCGAGAAGACGATGATGATCCGAGTGAAACTGGTCATTAGCATGACGAACGCCGGGATGAAGCTCAGCGCCGTCATGATCAGCAGGATCTGCAGACTGACCGAATATTCCTGGGCGCCGTCGGCGTTGGTGCCGAGCGTGATGGCCGAGATCGACAATGGATCCGCGGCGAACGCCAGTGGTGTTGCCAGCAGCAGGGCCAGCGTCAAGACGATGCGTAGCGCACCCATTACTTCTTATCCTTCTGGTCCTTGCCCATCAGCTCCATCAAGCGCTGGGCGAACTCCGGCGTGGCTTTTTCGGAATTTGCTGGCACCTGCACCGGCTCCTTGAGCACATGCAATGCGGTAATGGTGCCAGGGCTCAGGCCGAGCAGGATCTGCTCGTTGCCGACTTGCACCAGCATCAAACGATCACGCGGACCGAGTGCGCGGGAGCCGATCAACTCGATTACCTGGCCTTTGCCGGCAGGACCTGCCTGCTGCACCCGGCGCAGCAACCAGGCGAGGAAGAAGATCAGCCCCAGCACCAGCAGCAGGCCAAACACCAGCTGCGTCAATTGCCCCGCCACGCCACTGGCAACAGCCGGCGTCGCGGCAGCCGTGGCCACCGGTTCGGCCGCCAGGGCACTCAAGGGCAATGCCAACAGAAACCCCAGGACCCTGTTCACTCAGCGCAGCTTCTTGATGCGTTCGCTTGGGCTGATCACGTCTGTCAGGCGGATGCCGAACTTCTCGTTGACCACCACCACTTCGCCGTGGGCGATGAGCGTGCCATTGACCAGCACGTCCAGTGGCTCACCGGCCAGGCGATCGAGCTCGATCACCGAACCCTGGTTGAGCTGCAGCAGGTTGCGGATGTTGATATCGGTGCTGCCCACTTCCATGGAAATCGACACCGGAATATCGAGGATCACGTCCAGGTTCGGACCGTCCAAGGTCACCGGCTCGTGGTTTTTCGGCGAAGCGCCGAACTCTTCCATTTGCAGGCGATTGGACGGCGAGCCGCCGGTATCAGCGGCCAGCAGCGCGTCGATCTCGTCCTGCGAGGCATCACCGGATTCTTCAAGGGCCGCAGCCCATTCATCAGCCAGTGCCTGGTCGTCCTGGGAATTCATATCGCTAGCCATCATGTGTCCTCGGCGAGCGTCCATATCGGATGGACGCCGTCAGTTAAAAACGAATAAAGACGCCGATCACCGGCGCTCGATCGGCTCGATCACCTGCAACGCGAGGTTGCCTTTGTGCGAGCCCATCTTGACCTTGAACGCAGGCACGCCATTGGCGCGCATGATCATTGTTTCCGGCATGTCCACCGGAATGATGTCCCCCGGCTGCATGTGCAGGATGTCCCGCAGGCGCAATTGACGGCGGGCAACAGTGGCGCCGATCGGCACATCGACGTCCATCACGTCCTGACGCAGGGCATTGACCCAGCGCTCGTCCTGATCGTCGAGGTCCGACTGGAAGCCGGCATCGAGCATCTCGCGCACCGGTTCGATCATCGAGTACGGCATGGTGATGTGCAGGTCGCCACCACCGCCGTCGAGTTCGATGTGGAAAGTCGACACCACAATCGCCTCGCTCGGGCCGACGATGTTGGCCATGGCCGGGTTCACTTCCGAGTTGATGTACTCGAAGTTGACTTCCATGATCGCCTGCCAGGCCTCCTTCAAGTCGATGAACGCCTGCTCCAGCACCATGCGCACCACACGCAGCTCGGTTGGGGTGAATTCGCGCCCCTCAATCTTGGCATGGCGACCGTCGCCGCCGAAGAAATTGTCCACCAGCTTGAACACCAGCTTGGCGTCGAGAATGAACAAGGCGGTGCCGCGTAACGGTTTGATCTTGACCAGGTTGAGACTGGTCGGCACGTACAGCGAGTGCACGTATTCGCCGAACTTCATCACCTGCACGCCACCGACCGCCACGTCTGCCGAGCGGCGCAGCAGGTTGAACATGCTGATGCGCGTGTAGCGCGCGAAACGCTCGTTGATCATCTCCAGGGTCGGCATGCGTCCGCGGACGATGCGATCCTGGCTGGTCAGGTCGTAGCTTTTGACGGCGCCGGGTTCGGCAGCGTTGTCGGTCTGCACCAGGCCATCGTCGACGCCATGCAACAACGCATCGATTTCATCCTGGGACAGCAGGTCCTGCACGGCCATGTCGTGTTCCTACTGCAGTACGAAATTAGTGAAAAGCAACTGTTCGATGGCGACCTTGCCGAGTTCTTTCTGCGCCACTTCCTGGACGCTGGCGGTGGCCTTCTGACGCAACATTTCCTGTCCGACCGGCGAGGCCAGGGTGGCGAAGTCCTGCCCGGAGAACAGCATCACCAGGTTGTTGCGGATGACCGGCATGTGCACCTTGAGCGCTTCCACGTCGGCCTGGTTACGGCCCATCATGGTGATACTCACCTGCATGTAGCGCTGGCGACCGTTCTGGTTGTAGTTGGTCACGAATGCCGGCAGCAACGGCTCGAAGACTGCTGCCTGCTTGCCCTCCACGGCGGTTTCGGCAACGGCGACAGGCTTGCTTTGAGCGCTGTGCATGAAGAACCAGGTAGCCCCCACGGACACCCCGATCGCCAGCAGCAGTGCTACCACGACCAGTATGATCAGCTTGAGTTTGCCTTTGGTTGCAGGGTCTTTTACTGCTGCGTCGCTCTTCGCCATGCCAATAATCCGTCACTATTCGGGGTTTCACAGTTGCACGGCAAGGCAAGAGCAAGTGTTATGCCATGTAGGGAAAATCGAGTGGGGATGGAAGTGCAAAAGATCGCAGCCTGCGGCAGCTCCTACAGTGGGATGGTGTACACCCTGTAGGAGCTGCCGCAGGCTGCGATCTTTTGAGAGGGCACCGCCAAATTTTCAAGCGTAATAGTCGACCGCACTGGAGCCGATCACGCTGGTGGCGACCACTTGCGCAACTGCCGGGGCAAGGTCTTCACCCATGGGATCCAGGCGACCGCCATTGGCGCCTGCGCGCCCTGCCTGGCTCTGTTGGGCCTGCTGCTGATCCTGGCCCCGGGACTGATCGGAAACATTGACGTCGACCTGCCCCATGCCCTGCTGCACGAACATCTCGCGCAGTCGGTGCATTTGCCCGTCCAGCGCCTCGCGAACGCCGGGATGGGCGCTCATGAAGGTCACTTGGGTCTGCTGGTCGGGCACCATGTTCACCCGGATGTCCAGACGACCAAGCTCAGCCGGTTGCAGTTGGATATCGGCAGCCTTGAGGTTGGCGCTGGAAAGGTACATGACGCGGTTGACCACTTCTTCGGTCCAGCCGCTCTGGTGCATGGCAATCGGCTGGTTCACCGGGATCGCATTGGCGGTTTTCGGTGTAGCCGCCTGGGTCAGCGCGGCCAGGCGGCTGGCGAAATCTTCGACGCGGGTATCACTGCTCGAGGCCTTCAAATCCTTGAGTCCATCATCAATCAGGCCGCTGAAGGCCTTCTCCCCGCCCTGGCTGGTGCTGTCCTTGTCGGCCTGCACATCCAGCATATTGGCCAGGCCAGAGGCGAAGTTCTGCGCCGAAGTCGGCTCGCCGTCAGCCTGGGCGTGGGCGGGAGAAGCGCTGGCTTGCGCCTGGCTGGAGGCGGACACATGCCCGCTCTGTTCCATGGCCATGCGCACGGCAGGCAGTGCATCGAGCGGGTCGGCTTGCGGGTCGAAATCGGGGTCGGCAGCGACGGCTGCAGCCGCCAGTGCTGCGGCGGTAGCGGGGTCAAGCGCAGGCTCGGTGGCTGTCGCAGGAGTGGCGGGTTGAGACTCAACCACGGGTGTGGTTGCAGGATCAGCAGCCACCGTTGTGCCGCAGGCCTCGTCAGTGGCGACCTTATCGGCCGGCGCCGGTTTATCGGCGGGCAAGGATTTGCCGCTATCGGCAACGGAGGGTTTCGCGGCGGCAGACTTGTCGTTGCCCAAGTCCTTCTTTGCGCTGAAGTCAGGCGACTTGTCGCGCAAACTGCGGGCCGGTCCATCGAACCCCTGCGCAGGCCTGGCTTGCTCCTGCCGAGCGTAGACTTTAGCGAAGCTTGAGGCCTTGTCCGCTGGCTCGGCAGGCGACGCCAACGGATTGGCGGACGCGGGTTGAGCCTTGGCCTTGGCGGCGGCCTGAAGCAGCAAATTCGGGGTAACGGGCATGGGACAGTCTCCGCCGCACTGTGGTCGATGATACAAGTGAGGGGAATACTGCAAAGGTCGAGCCAGGTTTACGTAACTGACGCTAGGCAGACGGAGGGGTGCGACTGGCCGCGAGCGAACGCTCTGCTTCGTATAGAGGACGAACCAAAGCAAACTCGGAGTCGATTTCATCCACGAGTTTTTCGATATCAGCCGGTTTGGCGCTTTTGGCGCGCTGCTCCAACTCGCTGCACAGCCCTGCAAGCCGATCCGCGCCCATATTGCTGCTGCTGCCTTTAAAACTGTGGGCAGTTTCCATCAATTGCACGGCATCCCGCGTTCCGCGCAAAAGACTCAACCGCTCCTCAGCATCGGCGAGAAAAGTATCCAGCAACATCGGATACTCAGCTTCCATGATTTCCTGCAACGCGAGCAAAGAATCGCGATTGAGATGTGGGTCAACCACTTGTTCACTCCTTGATCAAGAATGGGCAGGATTATGCCAGAGCCTCCCAGAAAAACTCCACGCGAGCACTGCGACCATCGTCGAACCACACAGCATTACGCCCCAATTGCCGGACCAGGCTGATCCCGCGACCCGACAAACGGACACTGTCCACCGGTCGCTGCAGCACCCGCGCGACGTCAAATCCTTTACCACTGTCTTCCACCCGAATGGTCAGGCACCCGCCCTCGCCCTCCGGCACCACCTGCAGGAGCACTCGCACATAACCACCGTCCAGGGCATCCAGGCGCATATTGCGCTCCTGATAATAGCGGGCAAATCCCTGGGCATCACGCTTGAGACTGGAATCAAGCCCGAGCACGCCGTGCTCCAGGGCATTGGAATACAGTTCTGCCAGCACACTGTACAGCGCCCCACTCTGGGCCCGCAGACCATGCACCTCACTGAGCAGTTGCAACAGGTATGGCAGCGGATTGAAGCGCTTGAGCGAGGCGGCGCGAAATTCGAAGCTGACGGACCAGTCCAGCGGGCACGACTGTCCACTGTCGGAGTAGACCAATGCCGGCGGTCGCATCTGCGCCGCATCCAGCAGGCTGACTTCGAGCAGACTGACATCGTCCCGGGCCTCACCGCGAAAATCATCCAATGCCTGCTCGATTTCCTGGAACAGCGCATCCGGCTGCCGATTGGCGGCAAACACCTGCTGCAGCCGCTCCACTCCGAATAGTTGTTCATTGGCATCGCAAGTGTCGATCACACCATCGGACAACAGGAACAACCGATCGCCCACAGCCATGGGCAGCACTTCGGTCCGGTCGTCGAACGCTTGCGGGTTCAACACACCCAGCGGCAAATGCCTGGCCGGCAACGGCGTGCGCTCGCCACTGGCGATCCGGTGCAGATAGCCGTCGGGCATGCCGCCATTCCAGACTTCCACCGAGCGGCGCTGAAAGCTCAGGCACAGCAGCGTCGCGCAGCAGAACATGTCCACCGGCAGGATGCGCTTGAGCTTGGCATTCATCTCGCGCAGGGTTTCCGAGAGCCCGTAGCCCTTGATAGTCATGCCATAGAAAACCTCGGCCAGGGGCATGGCCCCGACGGCGGCAGGCAAGCCATGGCCGGTGAAGTCCCCGAGCAGCACGTGCATGTCACCTGCGGGGGTATACGCGGCCAGCAGCAGATCGCCGTTGAACAGCGCATAGGGCGATTGCAGGTAGCGGATGTTGGGGGCATTCAGGCAACCGGAGTGCGCCACCTTGTCGAATACCGCCTTGGCTACGCGCTGCTCATTCAGCAGGTACTCGTGATGACGGGCGATCTGGTCACGCTGCTGAAGCACCGT
The DNA here is from genome assembly GCF_023072615.1 of Pseudomonas violetae. Classification (GTDB taxonomy): domain Bacteria; phylum Pseudomonadota; class Gammaproteobacteria; order Pseudomonadales; family Pseudomonadaceae; genus Aquipseudomonas; species Aquipseudomonas violetae. Next base: position 21,784 of record NZ_JAKNRW010000047.1, on the reverse strand, counting down.
GGCCTGCAAGCGGCGCAAGCGGTCCATCGCCTTGATCTTGGCGGCGAGGATCACCTGGTTGTAGGGCTTCGCCAGAAAGTCGTCGCCGCCAGCCTCCAGGCAGCGTGCCAGGGCTTCGCTTTCAGTGAGCGAGGTGAGGAAGATGATCGGCACCAGGGTTTCCCCGGCCAACACCTTGATCTGTCGTGCGGCTTCGAAACCGTCCATCACCGGCATCATGGCGTCCATCAACACCAGTTGCGGGCGCTGTGAACGAAACGCTTCGACGGCCTCGGCGCCGTTGGCTGCGGTCAGCACCGCATGGCCCTGACGGCGGACGATGGTGGACAGCAACAGGCGATCGGCCGCACTGTCCTCGGCGATCAGGATTGTTAGTGCCTCGAACGACACCTGCACCGGATTCAACTGATGTCGAACAGTTTGTCGAAATTGGAAATGGCGAGGATCTTCTTCACGTCGATGCTGCTATTGACCACCCGAATATCGGAGTGGTCGCCGCCAGCGTGATCACGCAGCAACAACAGCATGCCTAGTGCGGAGCTATCGAGGTAGGTGGCGTCCTTCAGATCGACCACTACGGCATTGAGAGCCTTGTGCTCATAGGACTCGCGAAACGCCTGATGCTTGGCGAAATCGAAACGGCCCTTGATTGATATCGTCAGTTTTTGCCCATCCGGGGAAACTTCTGTGACGACTGACATTGTTGGCTTCCTTGTCGTGGGGGAACTAGCTTGTACAAGGTTTAGCACTTGGCGCAGGTCGGGGCAAGGTTGGAGATCGGTGGCGCCCATGAATACACCCTGATTCTTGTAGGAGCGAGCTTGTTCCGGGCGGCGTTCCTACGATGGGCGTCAACGATCACGCGGGCTGCCTGACACCCCCTGGTGCTCCCAGGTTTTTCGCGAGCAAGCTCGCTCCTAAAGGGAATCGGGGGGGTGTCAGGCGCCCATGGCGAGCCGGGGCGTAGCATTCAATAAGGGTTTTGCCTCGGCAAGCGCTGGGACAATTCATCCAGCAGCTTCTGCTCGCGCCTGTCTTCCAGGCGGCGCGCCTCGTCCATGTAGCGCAGCACCAGCTTGCGCAAACCTTCCACTCGGGCATACGCCTGTTGCCAGGTATCGCGCGCCTTGTTCAGGTTGTTCTGGTGCCAGGCAAGGCTTTGCCGCTGCTGATCGATGGCTGTGCCCAGTTGCGCGAGAAAGCCCTGGTAGCCAAGCAACCACTGGCCGGATACGCCGCTGCTGCCGCGCACGATCCATTGTTCCTGATAATCGAGGCGAAAGGCTTCAAGGTCGGCGAGTTTGCTTTCGGCCAGGCGCACCTGGCCCTGGAAGTGCCCAAGGCGCTGCACCGCAGCTTTCTCGACCTTCTCAGCCATTTCCACCACGGGCGCCAGGCGCGAGGCTCGACTCTGGGCCATGGCCGGTTAGCCGCCGGCCGCTGGGGCGAAGATCGAGCCCAGATAGGCCTCACTCTCGGCCAGGCTGATGTTGTCGTTCAAGCCCTGGCGCAGGTACTTGACCAGCTGCGGTTGCAGGGCAATCGCCAGATCGGTCTCGCGGTCACCGCCGGCGACGTAGGCGCCGACGCTGATCAGGTCGCGGCTCTGCTGATAACGCGACCACAGCTGCTTGAAATATTGCGCCCGGGTCATGTGCTCCGGCGTCACCACCGAGGGCATCACCCGGCTGATGGACGCTTCGATATCGATGGCCGGGTAGTGACCTTCCTCAGCCAACCGCCGTGACAGCACGATGTGACCGTCGAGCACGCCTCGAGCGGAGTCGGCAATCGGGTCCTGCTGGTCATCACCTTCGGACAGCACCGTGTAGAACGCGGTGATCGAGCCCCCGCCCTTCTCAGCATTACCCGCGCGCTCGACCAGTTTCGGCAACTTGGCAAATACCGAAGGCGGGTAACCCTTGGTCGCTGGCGGTTCGCCAATGGCCAGGGCAATTTCCCGCTGGGCCTGGGCGAAACGGGTCAGGGAGTCCATAAGTAAAAGGACATTCTTGCCCTTGTCGCGAAAGTATTCGGCGATGCGCGTGCAGTACATCGCTGCACGCAGGCGCATCAGTGGCGCGTCGTCCGCCGGTGAAGCCACTACCACCGAACGCTTGAGCCCTTCCTCGCCGAGGATGTGCTCGATGAATTCCTTCACTTCGCGCCCGCGCTCGCCGATCAAGCCCACGACCACGATGTCGGCCTCGGTGAAGCGGGTCATCATGCCCAACAACACACTCTTGCCCACGCCGGTACCGGCAAACAGGCCCAAACGCTGGCCGCGACCCACCGTCAACAATCCATTGATCGAGCGGATACCGACGTCCAGCGGCTCACTGATCGGTTCGCGTTTCAGCGGGTTGATCGTCGGGCCATCCATCGGCACCCAGTCTTCGGCTTTCATCCCGCCCTTGCCGTCCAGCGCACGACCGGCGCCGTCCAGCACCCGGCCGAGCATGCTCATGCCCATCGGCAAGCGACCGGCATCAGCCAACGGCACCACCCGGGCGCCTGGCGCAATGCCGGCGACGCTACCGACCGGCATCAGGAATACCTTGTTACCGGAGAAGCCCATGACTTCGGCTTCCACCTGCACAGGCTGATAACTGTCGTCGTTGATGACCATGCAGCGGCTGCCCATGGCGGCGCGCAAACCTTCGGCTTCGAGGGTCAGGCCGACCATACGCAACAGACGACCTTCCAGGATCGGCCCGCCGGTCAGTTGAGTGGCCTCGGCGTAACTGCCCAGACGCTTGGCGAAGCTGGTGCGGTCAAGGCGCATCAGGTTCGTCCGCCGCCGGGGCGACTGGTGGCGGATTGCGCCCCGACAGGTCCAGGCTCAAGTCCGCGACAGCGGGATGCAGGGCCTGTTCGTGGAGTTGATCGAACAGCTTGTCCATGACCCGCGCCAGGCGAGTTTCAACCGTGGCGTCGATGCGACTGTGCTCGGTCTCGACCCGGCAACCGCCCGGCAACAAAGTTTCGTCCTCGACAATGCGCCAGGTTTCTTCATGGCGCTCGCGCAGGGCTTTGACCTGTTCGAAATCCTGCGGATTGATGTACAGCCGCACGTTACCCACGCCCAGCGGCAACAGCTTGAGCGCATCGCGCATGACGTGTTCAAGCTGGGTCGAATCGATCGCCAGTTCGCGCTGGATGACCTGTTTGGTGATGTGCTGTACCAAGTCGACCAGGGACTTCTCAATCTGGGTGTCCTGCTCGGCGATGGGCTCGAACAATTGACCCATGAGCTTTTCCAGCGCGCCGACTTTCGCCGTCAGCGCCGCTTCGGCTTCCTGGCGAACCTTGAGCGTGGTGCTGTGGAAACCTTCACGTTCGCCCGTGGCGAAGCCTTCGTTGTAGGCCTCCTGGCGAATGCTTTCGAGCTCTTCGAGGGTCAGCGGCTGGACTTCATCCAGCGGCACCTCCTCCATTTCCGGCGGCTCGGGTACAGGTTCCGGCTCGGGCGGGGGGACGTAGGGATCGAAACTGGGCAATGACCAGATATCGACAGCGCTGACGTCCTTGGCACGGATCAGGTCAGTCTGAGACTCATCGTGTTTGGTCGACATGGTGACCTTAGATCATCTCTTCGCCGCCTTTCCCGCCGAGAACGATTTCTCCGGCTTCGGCCATACGGCGGGCGATGGTGAGGATTTCTTTCTGTGCGGTTTCCACGTCGCTGACGCGCACCGGGCCCTTGGCCTCGAGGTCGTCGCGCAACAGTTCGGCCGCTCGTTTGGACATGTTCTTGAAGATCTTCTCCTTGACGTTCTCGTCCGAGCCCTTGAGGGCCAGAACCAGCACGTCGGAGGAAACTTCGCGCAGCAACGCCTGGATGCCACGGTCGTCGACATCGGCCAGGTTGTTGAACACGAACATCAGGTCTTCGATCTGGCCGGACAAGTCCTCGTCGACTTCGCGGATCGAGTCCATCAGTTGCCCTTCAATCGAACTGTCGAGGAAGTTCATGATATCGGCCGCACGCTTGATGCCACCGAGGTTGGTGCGCGAGGCGTTCGAGTTGCCGGAGAACTGCTTCTCGAGAATCTGGTTGAGCTCTTTCAAGGCCGCAGGTTGCACGGTGTTCAGCGAAGATACGCGCAGGATGATGTCCAGGCGCACCTTGTGGTCGAAATTGCCCAGCACTTCGCCGGCCTGGTCCGGGTCGAGATACGCCACCACGATCGCCTGGATCTGTGGATGCTCATAGCGAATCACGTCGGCGACGGCGCGTGGTTCCATCCACTTGAGGCTGTCCAGGCCGCTGGTGTTGCCACCCAGCAGGATCCGGTCGATCAGCCCGTTGGCCTTGTCTTCGCCCAGGGCCTGGGTGAGCATCTTGCGCACGTAGTCGTCGGAACCGACACCCAGGCTGGTCTGGTCGCCGACGATGTCGACGAACTCGCTCATCACCTGCTCGACCTGCTCGCGGTGCACGTTGCCCATCTGAGCCATGGCCACGCCCACACGCTGGACCTCCTTGGGCCCCATGTGGCGCAACACCTGCGCAGCATCGGTGGAGCCCAGGGACAGCAGCAGGATCGCGGCTTTGTCGACCTTGGACAGTTTGGCGGCAACGGCTCGGTTATCACTCATCTGCGTTAATCCACTCTTTCACGACCTGGGCCACACGACCCGGATCTTCTGCCACCAGACTCTTGATTGCATTCAACTGTGCGTCATAGCCTTCGCTCGGGCTCGGCAGCAGGATGCTCTGCGGCCCGCCGAGGCTGACGCGGTCGTTGGCCAGTTCGCCGTCCAGGCCACCCATGCCACCCAACTCGACATCGCTGCCCATGCCGACCAGTTGCTTGCCTTTGCCGCCATTGGTGATGTTGTTCAACACCGGGCGCAGCACACCAAACACCAGCACGAGGATGAACAATACCCCCAACACTTGCTTGATCACATCCCAGAACCACGGCTGGGAGTAGAACGGCACATCGGCAATCACTTCGCTACGCTCAGCGGAGAACGGCATGTTGATCACGCTGACGCTGTCGCCACGGCTGGCGTCGAAGCCTACCGCGTCCTGCACCAGACGGGTGAAGCGCGCCAAATCGTCGGCGGTCCACGGCGCGCGGCTGGTTTCGCCATTCGCCGGGTTGACCTTGACCTGATCGTCCACCACCACCGACACCGACAGGCGATTCAAACGGCCCTGCTGCTGCTTGGTGTGGCTGATGGAACGGTCGAGTTCGAAGTTCTTGGTGGACTGTTGACGCTTGTCCGCAGGGTAAGGCGCAAGCATCGGCTGGCCGGTGGCCGGGTCCATGATCTGTTGACCATTGGCGTCCAGCAACGGTTGACCTGGCTGTACCATGCCGGCAGAAGCAGTACCGCCACCAGTGGTTGCAGGCGCGGACGCTGGCGAGGGTGGCTGGTTGCTCAAGGCCCCCGGTACGCCTTGCGGACCATTGCTGGTGGTGCGTTGTTCGTTGACCGACTGCTCGCTGCGCAACGCCGGCTGGTCCGGGTTGAACTGCTCGGAGGTCGATTCGACGGCGCTGAAATCGACGTCGGCGGAGACTTCAGCCTTGTAGCGATCGTTGCCCAGCACCGGCTGCAAGATGTTGTGCACGCGCTGGGTCAGCATGCTTTCCATGCGGCGGCTGTAATCGAATTGTTTGCCGGCCATGGTCAGTGCGGAGTTTTCCGCCTGGTCAGACAGCAGGTTGCCCTTCTGGTCGACCACGGTGACCTGGGACTTGCTCAGTTCCGGAACGCTGGTCGCCACCAGGTTGATGATCGCCAGTACCTGGCCAGGCTCCAGGGAGCGGCCGGAATACAGTTCGATCAGTACCGAGGCGCTGGGTTTGCGCTCGTCGCGCACGAACACCGAGCTTTTCGGAATGGCCAGGTGCACCCGGGCGCCCTTGACGTTGTTCAGGCTGGAGATGGTGCGCGCCAGTTCGCCTTCGAGGCCACGACGATAACGGGTGGCCTCCATGAACTGGCTGGTGCCCAGGCCCTGGTCCTTGTCGAGGATTTCAAAGCCGATATTGCCGTCGCTAGGAGTGACACCAGCGCCCGCCAGCTTGAGCCGCGCGCGCGACAGGTCTTCGGCCTTGACCAGCAAGGCGCCGGAATTGGGTTCGACGGAGTAGGCAATGTCAGCGGCCGCCAGGGTATCCATGACCTGCTTGGCGTCCATCCCGGCGAGACTGCCGTACAGCGGACGGTAGTCCGGTTGCTGGGACCACAGGACCACGGCAAAGCCAATGGCTACGCTCGCCGCCAATCCGACCAACAGGCCGACCTGACGCAACATGGTCATCTGGGAAAGGTTTTCCAGGAAGGACAAGCCGAACAGCGGCGGTTTGCCGTCTATTGCGCTGGCCTTGGCCGGAACGTTATCGCTGGCTGCTTCTGCCATGACTCAATATCGTCCTTAAACCGGCATCTGCATGATGTCTTGATACGCCTGGACCAGCTTGTTGCGCACCTGGGTGATGGCTTGGAACGAAACACCGGCTTTTTCCTTGGCGATCATCACGTCAGTCAGGTCGACACCGCTTTTACCGATCTCAAACGCGGTGGACAACTGGCTGGAGGCCTGCTGGGTTTCGTTCACTTTATTGACGGCTTGGCCGAGCATATCGGAGAAGCTGCTGCCCGGCAGTTGAGGGACGGCGGCAGTTGCTTTAGGCGCAGACATAGCGTCCATTTGCATGGCCCGCATGTCCAGCATCAACCGATTAAATTCAATACCTTGGCTCATGTTCTACTCCCAATGACTACCCGCAATTTTTTGACGCTCATTCGGCGGGTAAACAGGTGTTAGCAACAAGGGTGCCAGCTATGTGGGCACTGATCACAAAAGCCTCTTGCGCCGCCTTCCCCTGTAGGCGTCACATTCGAATCAAATAGCGAACAGGTAAGGAGCGAAATCAGGTGGCGAACAGATAGGCTTCCACATCCATCCCCGCATCACGCATCTGCGCCAGCTTGTAGCGCAAGGTGCGCGGGCTGATGCCCAGGCGTTCGGCGGCTTCCTTGCGCCTGCCGCGCTCGGTGCGCAGGGTGTCGATGATCATTTGGAACTCGCGCCGGCGCAGGTCATCCCCCAGGGCCCCGGCGGACTCGGACTCGGCCATCGGCACCGGCGCCGCCAATGCCGGCAACGGCGCACAGGCAACCGGCCCGGTCAGACAAAAATCCTGCGGCTGGATCAACCCACCCTGCTGCAAAATCAACGCCCGCTGGATTGCGTTATCCAACTCCCGCACATTACCGGGCCAGGGATAAGCGATCAGGCACGCCTGCGCCTCGGGCGAGAGCTTCGCTGCGGCATGCTTCATTTTATTGACGTGCTTGGCCAACAGACGCTCGGCCAGCGGCAGAATGTCGGCGGTGCGCTCGCGCAACGGGCGCCAGGCCAGCGGGAACACCGACAGTCGATAGTACAGGTCCTCCCTGAAGCGCCCCGCCGCCACTTCCGCAGCCAGGTCGCGGTTAGTGGTTGCGACCACCCGAATATCCAGGGTTATCGGCTTGCGCGCCCCCACCCGCTCGACTTCGCGCTCCTGCAACACCCGCAGCAGCTTGGCCTGCAGCCCCATGGGCATCTCGGATATCTCGTCAAGCAGGATAGTGCCGCCATCCGCCTGCTCGAACTTGCCCGCTTGCGCTGCGATCGCGCCGGTGAACGAGCCTTTTTCATGGCCGAACAGCGTGGCTTCAAGCATGTTGTCGGGGATCGCCGCGCAATTGATCGCAATAAACGGCTGGGTGGCCCGATGGGAGTGCTGATGGATATAACGCGCCAGCACTTCCTTGCCGGTTCCGGATTCACCGGAAATAAGCACCGTGGAATCGCTGCGGGCCACGCGAGCGGCCAACTCCAGCAACTGGGCGCTGGCCGGCTCGAACGCGATCGGCCCCTCGCCCTCGGCCGGGAGGCTGCCCAAGGCGTGCCGCGCCAGCAGATCGAGCAGCGCCTTGGGCTCGAACGGCTTGACCAGATAATCCACAGCGCCCTGGCGCATGGCATCCACCGCACGCTCGACCGCACCATGGGCAGTCATCAGCAACACAGGCAACTGTGGCTGCCGCGCACGCAACAAGCTCAACAATTGATGACCGTCCATGCCCGGCATGTTGACGTCGCTGAGCACCAGGTTGAACGCATCCTTGGTGACGGCCGTCAGGGCCTCTTCTGCCGAGCCGACGGCGACGTAATCGTGCCCCGCGAGCAGCAGGGTATCGGCCAGCGCTTCGCGCAGTGCCCGGTCATCCTCGACCAGCAGAACCTTGATTGGCATTTGGTTTACTTCGCTCCCTGCTTGCGTTGGGCGTTTTCGATTGCGGTGGGGACCAGAGTCTCCGTGGCGCTCTCTCGTTTTTCGCGAGCGAGCTCGCTCCTACAGGGGGGTTGTTCATTGGAAAACAGCGGCAGGATCACCTGCGCGCAAGTACCGCGACCCGGTCGCGAGCGCAGCAGCAATTCCCCCTGATGTGCCCGGGCGACGGCCTTGACCACGGTCAGGCCCAGGCCAGTTCCGGTGGCCTTGGTGGTAAAAAAAGGTTCGCCCAGGCGCGCCAGTACGTGAGGATCAATGCCGCTGCCGCTGTCACTGATCGCCACCCGCAAATGGCTGCCCCGGGCATAGAGATGGACCTTCAATCGCACGTCCGCGGCACTGGCCTGGATGGCATTCTCGATCAGGTTGAGAATCGCGCCCACCAGGGTGTCGCGGTTACACAGCAATTCGCCGGCATGGCTGTCGCATTGCCAGCGAATCGGCAGATCCCGCACATGCGCCTGGGCCGCCGCCTGCAACGACTGCATCAGCATTTTCGGGGTGACTCGATCGGTCAGCGGCAACTCGCCCCGGGCGAAAATCAACATGTCGCGCACCTGGTGCTCCAGCTCGTGCAGTCGCTCTTTCAGGCGACCGGCGAACCGCTGCTGAGTGGCGACTGGCAGCTCCTGCTCGGCCAGGTGACTGGCGTAAAGCAAAGCGGCTGACAAGGGCGTGCGGATCTGATGCGCCAGGGATGCGACCATCCGCCCCAGGGACGACAGGCGCTCATGCCGCGCCAACTGGTCCTGCAGATGACGGGTTTCGGTCAAGTCGTTGAGCAGCACCAACTGGCCCGGCTCGGCATCCAGCGAGCGGGTCGAGATCGACAGACGCCGACCGTCCTTCAGCGAAATCTCATGCCCGTCGTCTTCACGCGGCGCAAAGCAGCGTGCAATCACTTGGCGCCACAACTCCCCTTCAAGGGGCAGGCCGAGCAATTCACAGGCGGCAGGATTGGCTTCGCGCACGATGCCTTGGGCATCGATGACGATGACGCCACCAGGCAATAAATCAAGAAGGTTTTGCAGGCGGTTAGCCAGGCGCTCTTTTTCCGCCAGCTCCTGCATACGTTGAGCACTGACCACTTCCAGCTCGCCCTTGAGCTCGGTGACCCGGGCCTCTAGCATGCTGTAGGAGTCAGTTAGCTGGCTCGACATCTGGCTGAACAGCGCAAATGACTGCTCAAGGCCCAGCCGGTTGGCCTGCTCTACGGACGACAGTGGCCCCGAGGCGTCAGGGACAGGAGACATCTGGGCGGCTTGGGGCATCGGGCACTCTCGCTTGGCTGACCGTCAGTTAAACGGAACGTTGCGAGGGATGTAGCAATACCCGTGCCTAAAAAAAACCGCCTACTGTAGGAGCGAGCTTGCTCGCGAAAATCGTTAACGATAACGCCTACTTACTGATTAAACGCGCCTTTGAATCCATCGTCGGAACGCCGCCCGGAGCAAGCTCGCTCCTACAGGAGGGGCAGAACAGGCGTCAATCATCTGCCTGTTCTTCACCGTCACGACGGCTCATGCCGTACTTGCGCATCTTCTCTACAAGTGTGGTGCGACGAATACGCAGACGCTCAGCAGCCCGGGCCACGATGCCATTGGCATCGTCCAGCGCCTGTTGGATCAGCCCTTGCTCCAGGCCTCCGAGGTAGTCCTTGAGGTCCAGGCCTTCCGGCGGCAGCAAGGCGTTGGCAGAGAAGTCCGGGGTATGCCCGTTGATGGCCACCCGCTCTTCCAGATCGCTGCGCAGGCTGTCGACCAGTTGCTCGTCTTCGTCGTCGACATAACGGAATTTCTTCGGCAACTCGACCACGCCAATCACCCCGTACGGATGCATGATCGCCATGCGCTCCACCAGGTTGGCCAGTTCGCGTACGTTGCCCGGCCAGCCGTGACGACACAGCGACATGATCGCCGCCGAGTTGAAACGGATCGAGCCGCGCTTCTCGTGTTCCATGCGCGAGATCAGTTCGTTCATCAGCAGCGGAATGTCTTCGACGCGCTCACGCAGCGGCGCCATCTCGATCGGGAACACGTTCAGGCGATAGTAGAGGTCTTCGCGGAAGGTGCCGATCTCGATCATGCTTTCGAGATTCTTGTGGGTCGCGGCAATAATGCGCACATCGACGCTTTGGGTCTTGTTGCTGCCCACGCGCTCGAAAGTTCGCTCCTGCAACACGCGCAGCAGCTTGACCTGCATCGGCAGCGGCATGTCACCGATTTCGTCGAGGAACAGCGTGCCGCCATTGGCCAGTTCAAAGCGCCCGGCACGACTGGTGATCGCCCCGGTGAACGCGCCTTTCTCGTGGCCGAACAATTCGCTTTCCAGCAACTCGGCCGGGATCGCCCCGCAGTTGACCGGCACGAACGGCGCGTCGCGACGCTTGGAGTGATAGTGCAGGTTGCGCGCCACCACCTCCTTACCGGTGCCCGACTCGCCGAGGATCAATACGCTGGCGTCGGTGTCGGCCACCTGCTGCATCATCTGGCGCACGTGCTGGATCGCCCGGCTGGTGCCGACGAGGCTGCGGAACAGATTGGGTTCGCGATGCCGACCGCGCTCGCGGGCCTGGTCGTACATCTCGCGATAGACCTGGGCACGGTGCAGCGAATCGAGCAATTTGCTGTAGCTGGGCGGCATTTCCAGGGTCGAAAGCACGCGTCGACGCTGGTCTTCAGGCAAGTCGCTGGAAGAATTATCACCCATTAACAAAACCGGAAGGAACTCATCCCAGGTCGAGAGTGTCTTAAGCAGGCCCAACAGTGCGCCAGGAGCATTGACCGTCCCGATAAGGACGCAGATCACTTCACGACTAGTCGACAGAGAGCCCACAGCCTGCTGCCAGTCATGGCTTCCGCAGGGCAAATTTTCTTCACCGAGAAAATTCAGAATCACCGCCAAGTCGCGGCGGCGGACACTATCGTCATCAATCAGCAGGATTTTGGTTTCACGCCACATGCAATAGCAACTTCCCTAGTCGACCCGGTGCCCGAAATGAGTGGGCAAGCTAGACGCTTGCAGACCTGTTAGGCCTATAGACGCCTGAAATCTGTAACCAGCCACTAGTTAAGTCAAAAAACCGTGCACAGTCAAATATATGGCGCAGATGTCAGGATTAACCGGGGATTAATTAGCCAAACAGATGGTAAACCTTTGCCGCACTCTTCGCTTGGGTGATCTGCGACATCTCGTCAACTATAGACTGCCGCTCGCCCATCGTCGCCGTCAATAAATCCTTGTACACCGCCAGCAGGCTCTCCAGATTGGTGCGCAGCGCTTCCTCGTCGATCGGTGCTTCGCTCAGCACTTCGTCGACGCATTCCCGGCACGCCGTATCCAGCTCGCCAATCGCACCCCAATCACGCTCGGCCAGCGCATCGATGAGCGCTTCGCGGGTTTTTTCAATCCGTTGCAATGCTTGACTCATGGCGTTGTTCCTCGGCTGGTAGGCCTATTGGTGTGCGATGGCATCCCATCCGCTTTTTACCGTAACCAACAACTGCATGACTTCATCGATGATCTGCGTGTCATTGCTGACATTGGCCTGAACCAAGCGCGCGTTCATGTACTCGTACAAGCTATCGAGTTGCTCGATCGAAGCCGGGTCTTCAGCCTTCTCCGCATCCAGGCCCTGACGCAGGCCAGTGATGATGTCGATGGCCTTGGTGATCAGGACGCACTTCTGCGCGATATCACCGCGAGCCAATGCGCCCTTGGCTTGAGCCAGTCGATCCAGGCTGCCTTCCAGCAGCATTTGGATCAACCGATGCGGGCTGGCCTCGGAGATCTGAGCGTGGGAATTGACCTTCTGGTATTGGCGAAGGGCTCTCATAGGGTTCATGTTGCTACCTCGTTACCGGCCACAGGCGAAAAATGTGTTCTATCCAATTTGTCGACTGTGTCGCATAAAACTTTAATCCAGAGCCGAAAAATCCGGACCGCTCACACGCTTTTTTTGCCGGGCGCGCCAAGGCCCGCTCCACATCAATTCGACTTCGGATTGTTCAGCGAATTAAGCGTGGTCATGATGCTGGAACTGCTGGCGTTGATTTTGGCAATCAGGCTGTCCATCGCCGTGTACTTGGCGGTCAGGGACGTCTGCAAACTATCCATGCGGCGATCAAGGTCCGACTGCTGAGTCGTCAGGTCCGTCAATTTGGTATTAAGGTCGGTCACCCGCGAGGCAAGCAGACCTGTTGCGCCCACATAGGTATCGGTCGCTTTGTTCATGCGGGTGATCAGACCGTTGTCGCCGGTGAACAGCTTGGCGATATCAGCCGATCCCTTGACCACGGCCTTGTCCCAGGACTTGTCATCCAGCGACAGCAAGCCGGTTTTCTGGTCCGTCGTAATGCCCATCTGCGAAAGACCGCTCATGGCACTTGAGCCGGAGCTGTTTACCAGCTCACTGCGCAGGCTCGCGACCAATTGACGCATCGACGCGTCACCAGTCAGCGCACCCGCTGTGGTCGTCGCGGAATCTCCGGTAGCCGTGACCTTGGTCTGTGTATTGATGCTGGTCATCAGTGCGTTGTAGGCCGAGACGAACGACTGCACCGAGGTCTTCAGGGTGGCAGCATTGCTGTCCACGCTGATCGTGATCGGCTTGTCCTTGTCACTGGCGACCAGTTCCAGGCTTACACCACTAATGGCAGAGGTCACCTTGTTAGAGGTGGACTCCATGGCTACGCCGTCGATGGTGTACTTGGCGTTCTTGGCTGCCACACCTGCGTCATAACCTTGAGCCAGATCCGAATCACCACTCAGGGTAATGTCGGTACCAACGCCACTGGTCGTGGAACCGATCACCAGGCGCGCACCGTTTGCATCGCTCAAGACGTTCGCACTGATGCCCTGAGCCGAGAGCTGAGTGTTGATCGACTCGCGCACCTGGCTAAGGCTCGCACCACCTGGAATCGACACATCATAACTTTTTCCGGACTGGGTGATGGTCAAGGTCTGAGCCTCACTCCCCGGGTTGGCAGCGCCCGTCGCGCCGCCAGCAAAAACTTTGCTGGTAATCTTCGACGAGGTCGCGAGGTCCTGCACCACAACCACATACTTGCCGCTGGAAGCACCGTCGCCTAGGGTGACCTTGACGTTTTTCTCTTCTGATGTAGATGCAGCGAGCCCATTGAAGGCGGAGAGATTGTTCAGTTTCGCGAGTGCCGTGCGGTAGGTGTCCAGAGCGCCCTTCACCGTGCCCACAGCCGACAATTGAATCGTGGTGTCTTTCTGCTGATTGGTGATTTGCGTCTGCTTGGGTGCTTTTTCAGCACCGACCAAGGCTTTCACAATACCCTGAGTATCGTAGCCCGACCCCACGCCGGTAATCGTTGAACTCGCCATCTGTAATCTCCTTGTCCTGTGGCTGCCGCTTTATTGGCGCACATCGCCTTGGCTGCAGTCAGAAACACATTTCATGCCAGCTCAGGCCTTCGTATCAAACAGCAGGCTGCTGGCATCACTCAAATTCTGCGCAAGCTTCAAAGCAGTTTCCGAGGGAATCTGCCGAATAACTTCGCCACTATCCGTAGCAACCACCTTGACCACTACCATACCGGTAGAGTCATCAATGGAAAAATCCAGGTTTCGCTGAGTCGATTGCACGAACTCGCGAATATCGGTGACGGCCTTTTCCAGTGCCACCCGCGTTGTAGCTTCACTGGCGGCAGGCTCTTGCTCAGCCACCGGCGGAGCCAGAGTGACAGAGGCGTTGGCGGCTTGTGTCGCGCCAGCCGGGTAATTCGCGTTCAGCTTAATGCTCATATCCATGACATCACCTCAAAACTGAAAAAAACGAAAGGGCACGTAAACGCGCCCTTCCGTTAGTTAACCGCTACCGATATTACTGAAGCAGCTTCAGTACAGCGGATGGCAGCTGGTTAGCCTGGGACAGGATCGCGGTGGAAGCCTGTTGCAGGGTTTGTTGCTTGGTCAGCTCGGCGGCTTCGGAAGCGAAGTCGGCGTCCTGTACGCGGCTACGGGCTGCGGTGGAGTTTTCCGAGATGCTTTGCAGGTTGGCAACGGTGCTGGTGAAACGGTTTTGAACAGCACCCAGCTGCGAACGTTGGGTGTCGATCTGCTGAATCGCGCCGTCCAGAGCCTGGATGGTTTGCTGAGCGCTGGCAGAAGTCAGAACGCTCAGGTTAGCAACGGTAGTGTCCATTTTTACAGCTACTGTTGTTGCGGCCGCGGCGGTGGTTAGACCCAGAGTGGCCAGGCCAGTGCCGGTGCTGCCGTCAGCAACGGTGATGTCCTTGGTGGAGAACAAGCTCAGGGAGTTGTCAGTCTTGTTGACGCTGGCAGTTACGCCGGTGCTGGCGCTGTTGATGGACGACACGATGTCGGCCATGGTCGAGCCTGCGGTGAACTTCACTTCGGTACCGTTCAGGCTCACCGAAGTAGCTGCGGTCAGCTTTGCTTCAGTGCTGCCAGCGGTCAGGCCGAGTTTGGCCAGTGCACCTGCACCACCGTTGGCGGCTACGCCAGTACCGTTGCCCAGCTTGATTGCTTTGCCGTCAGCGGAAGTCAGCTCGAGGCGGCCTTCAGCGGAAAGTGTTGCTGCAACGCCGGTTGCAGTTGCACCAGTGTTAGCGGTGTTGATCTTGGCGGCGATGGCAGCCATGTCATCGTTGACAGCGAAAGCAACGTTTGTGCCGTTGATGTTGATTTCAGCGGCAGCAGCCAGCTTACCTGCTACTGCAGGAACAGCAGGAACAACTGCACCACCGCCAGTAGTTGCGGCCAGCGCTGTACCCAGAGTACCAGCACCGGTAACCGTGTTGGCCGGGCCGCCTGCTGCGCCAGTCAGAACCAGGTCAGTACCGCTTGCGCTCGCAATGGTCGAACCGGTTGCGGTGTTGATTTTCGAAACCACGGCGGCAAGGTTGTCACCGCTCAGCAGGTTGACCGCGGTACCGTTGACAGTAACGGTTTCGTTGGCGCCCAGAGCGGCAGTCATGTCGCCAGTGTTGGTGTAAGCAGTGGTGGTCGCAGGAACAGCTGCAGTGCCGCCTGGCAGAGTAACCGGGTTACCCGTTACCGAAGCAGACAGGGAAGTCAGCGAACCAGCAACAGTAGCTTCGCTGTAAGTACCCTTCAAGCCAGTAGCGCTGATGTCGCTCATGCCGAACGCGATGGTCTGGTTGGCGTCGGAACCGATCTGGAAGCCAACGTTCTGGAAAGAACCGTCGAGCAGGTTACGACCACCGAAAGTGGTGGTAGCAGCGATACGGGTCAGCTCGCCGACTTTAGCGGTGAATTCCTGTTGCAGGGAATCACGGTCAGCGGCGCTTTTATCACCGTTCGCGGAGTTCAGGGCCAGCTCACGCAGACGCTGCAGAATGTTGGTCGATTCCTGCATCGCGCCTTCAGCGGTCTGGGCAATGGAAGTACCGTTGTTGGCGTTGTTGATCGCAACGGTCATGCCTTTAACCTGGGAGGTCAGACGGTTGGCGATTTGCATGCCGGCAGCATCGTCTTTAGCGCTGTTGATTTTCAGGCCGGAAGACAGACGGGTCATCGAGGTGCCCAGGGCATCGCCGGCTTTGTTCAGGTTCCGCTGAACGGTCAACGATGTAATGTTGGTGTTTACTGATAAAGCCATGACGAATTCCTCGTTGGTTGGATACTGCGGCTTCCGGCCCTGGCAACCGCCGGGTGTGGCCTAGAGAACCTTCGTAATAGTTATCGTCGTGAAAGCAGGTTGCTTGAGCGTTTTTTTGATTTTATTTACTAGCACCGTGCCACTCATTGAATTTCAAGGGCTTAGATCAGAGCCCCGGAATGCAAAAACGCCCATGACCTCGCGGTCATGGGCGTTTTTTTGGCGTTATTTAACTGGCGCGTCAGGGACGGTGAATAATCGCCGACCCCCAGGACAGGCCTACGCCGAAACCACTGATCGCCACGCGCTTCCAGCTGGAGTCGAACATGTGCTTTTCCAGCAGCAGCGGAATGCTCGACGACACGGTGTTGCCGGTCTCGACCATGTCCTTGATGAACTTCTCCGGCTCGCCTTCGAAACGCCGCGCCACGGCATCGACGATAGCGGCACTGCCCTGGTGGATGCAGAACGCATCAATGTCCTGCGACACCAGGCCCGACTCGTCGAGCAGTTCGTGCAGGTGCGCCGGCACCTTGAGCAGGGCAAAGTTGAACACCTGCCGGCCGTTCATATAGAACACGCCGTCGGTAACTTTCAGGTGCGGCGCACCGGAGCCGTCGGTACCGAACTTGGCCTTGCCGAGTTGCCAGGCCGCATCTTCACCCATCCAGGTGGCGGTGGCGGCGTCGCCGAACAGCATGGTGGTGTTGCGGTCTTCCGGGTCGACGATCTTCGAATAAGGGTCGGCGGTGATCAGCAGGCCGTTCTTCAGGCCGGTGGCTTCCATGAAGCCCTTGATGGCGTAGATGCCATAGACATAACCCGAGCACCCAAGGGAGATGTCGAAGGCTGCGACGCTAGTGGACAGGCCGAGCTTGTCCTGGACGATCGCGGAAGTGTGCGGCAGCCCTTCTTCGTCACCGTTCTGGGTGACGACGATCAATACGTCGATGGCTTGACGATCGAGCTGCGGGTTGTTGGCGAACAAGGCGTTGGCGGCCTCGACACACAGGTCGGAGGTTTCCTGGGCAGCGTCCTTGCGCGGCAGGAACGCCGAGCCGATTTTTCCAAGAATGAATTCTTCATCCTTTTCGAACTTCGCGCCCTGAGCATAGTTATCCAGCCCACTCGCTGGCACGTAGCTGGCAATGCTTTTTATGCCAATCATTGTGGCTTCCCAATACTAAATAGCTGGAGATCACCGCTCGCAAGACCGAGAGGTACTGACAATACTGGACTTCGCCGAGTGAAAAAATACGGCGCAGGCGCTCCGCCAATCCGGAAAACGCGCCCGACAAGGGTCAGCCCCCTGCCCATCCTTTTTTACACAATACAGTGAAGATGCGCTTTATGACTCGCAGGTCACGCATTATGCGTGGCTTATACCAAACATCCAGTCACAAACAGGCGATCAACCGCCGACTGGAGGGTAAAAAAATCAAGCGAAGGGCGAGAAATGCGTCTACCAGACATCGCCGGCACCTTGGGTGCCGGCGATCAAGGAGGGGTTACAGCTTGTTGAACAGGCTCAACTGGGCGATTTTCACGAAAGCCAATTGCGAGGCTTGCAGCAAGGATTGCTGGAAAGCCAGGTCAATCGAAGCGGTCGCTACGTCAGTGTTGCCAATGGCGGCCTGGGTGCTGGCATTGGACAGGCCAATACTGATGTTTTCAGTGGTGGCGATTTCCACTGAATTCAGACGTGCGCCGATCGCGCCCTGCACACTCAGGATCTGCTCGCTGGAGTTGGACAGGTTACCAATGGCTGAATTCAGCGCATCCTTGAGCTTGATCTGCGCCATGACATCACCGTCCGATGGAGTGTCCAGAGCCTTGCGCAACTGACTCAGCGTATCGAGCGCACTCTGGGTCTTGTGACCGCTGGCACCCACCACGAACTGGTCATCTGCTTCTGGGTTGCCGGTGAAATCAAGCTTCACACCCGCAACCGTGATCGAGCCGGCCGTAAGCACGCCCCCACCTATCGACTTGCTGTCCGCCGTCATCGGCTGGGCATAGAGCTTGTAGTTGGTGGCATCGGTGAACTTGACCACTACGCCGCTGCTAGGAAAGCCATTGGTGTAGGCAGCCTGATCGGCAACGCCCGAACCGGTAACCTGCGCCGTCGAAGTGTTGCTTGGCGTGCGGGAAGCATTAAAGCTGTCAGGCTTGCTGCCCAGGCTGAAGACGTGATCCTTCACCTCGGCATCCGGAGTCATCGGCAACGTTGTTGCCGGATCGATCGGAGCCTTGAGACGCAAGGTGATGTCGAATTGCACCCCTCGCAAGTTAATGGCCGCACTGCCTTCCTTCTTCGAATCGAAAACACCATTACCGGAAACCTCGGAGGTAATGTCATTACCGTCCTTGTCAGCAATGGTGTAGTGCGTACTGTCGATGAACTTCAGTTCATAAGGTTCGCCAGCAGCGAAATTCTTGGTGTAGGCGGCGTTCGAGGTCAACAGTCCGGCGGACACCGAGACGGTGCCATCGTTAGGCTTCGACGGGTCCAGGACAGCTTGGGTACGCCCTGAGTTGATCGCCGACTCAAGGATGCTTTTACCGGTGTCACCGGTCGTGATCGATAGCGTATCCGAGACCTGCAGGCTCAACTGGGTGTCGTCGCCCTGGTAGGAATAGGTACCGTCGTTATTGCGTACATAGGGCGGCGTGTTGGTCTTGGACCCGGCAAACATGTAATTGCCGGATGGATCCTTGCTGTTGAGCAAGCTCAAGACGTTAGCCTCAATCTCGCCCAGTTCGGCGCCAATGGACTTGCGATCGGCATCGCTCTTGCCACCGTCACCCGCGCTCAAGGTCAACTCACGTGCTCGCTGCATGGCTGTGTTGATGCTGTCCAGCACGCTCTCTTCGTTGGTCAGAGAGTTCTTGATACTGCTCATATTCGCGCTGTACTGACCGAGCATGTCTTTCTGCTGTTGCAACATCAACAACTGCGCAGCCCCAACAGGATCATCACCCGCACTCTGAATACGCACACCCGAAGTGATCTGCTCCTGAGTCTTCACAATCGAGGAGAAGTTATTCTGGTACTTGGCTGCACTCGTCTCAAAGTACTGAGCTGTAGAAATTCGCATCGTCGAAGACTCCCTTAAAGACTGTTGATCAGCGTGCTGAACGTTTCTTGCGCGGCCTTGATAATCTGCGACGACGCGGTGTAGTACTGCTGGAACTTGACCAGGTCAGCCGCCTCGTCGTCCAGGTTGACCTGGGACACGGAGGCGACTTCGGACTTGGCCCGGGCCAGGATTGCTCCACTGGCGGTGCTGTCGCCCAGGGCCTGACTGGCCTTGGCGCCGACCTGTTCCACCAGGCGGCTGTAGGCGGTGGTCATGCTCATACCGGCGTTGCCGCCGCTGATGCCGACCGTGGCCTTGGTTTGCAGGCCCAACAATTCGTTGGCGTTGCGATTGTCTTTCTTGCCGTCGACGTTGAAGGCGACTTCGTACTTGTCGTTCTTCGACGGCGAGCCGCTGACCGTGGTGTTGAAGGAAAACGATTTGCCAGGGATCGCCGCGCCCGTCGCGTCGAGCATCGGCACGTTGATCGTCAGGTCGTTGCCCTGCCCCGGCACGATGGTGCCGGTGCCAATGCTCTGGCCTTTGGCGTTGAACACTTCATAGCCCTGGCTGCCGCCGACAGCGTCCTTGAAGGTCAGGGTCACCGGCATGGAATTCTTGATCCCGGCCTGCAGGTCGGCCAGGTCGGCGCCGGCGTAGATATCCATCGGCACGGTCAGCGCGGGCGCGGTCAAGGCACCAGTGCCGCCGTTGCCGGTATTGCTGGTCGCTACCAGGGCGCCGGCAAAGGCGAGCTTGTTCGAATCGGTCATCTGCGTGGTGATAGTGCTGGCACCGGTGCGGGTCGGGATCACCTTGAAGGTATCGCCCGCACTCAGGCCAGCGCCGTTGAGATTGAGCTTGAAACCATCGATCTCGGCCGCCGGGTTCAGATCGAAACTGCCCATGCTCTTGCCGTCGGAGCGTTTGACCGTGTATTTGTCCGCAGCGGTGAACGTCACTTCGTAATCGAAGGCGGTCAACGCACTCGAGTTGGTGATGGTGACGTCGAGATTGCCCGAACCTGCGCTGTTGCTCGAGGCCGCCAGGCTACGCTGGCTGATCGCCGTAGCGCTGTTAATACTGGAGAACAGCGAAGCGCCGAACTCGCCATTGGCGTCGAGGCCTTGGCCCAACTGGCGGTTGATCTTGTCGGCCACCACAATGGCGGTGCGCCCCAAGTCGTTCATCGCCGGCACCAGCACGTCTTCGCGGTAGCGCAGCAATCCGCCAATCTTGCCACCGCTGATGACCGAGGTCACATCGCTCACCGAAGACGGCGAGTTGACCTGGATATTCAGCTGATTCTTGTCGATACCGGTGCGGGCGGTCGTCAGGGTGTTGGAGGTGTTGCCCAGCACCAGCGACTGGCCTGTGCCAAGGGATACGTTGTAGCTGCCGTTCTGTTCCTGGACGGTCACGCCGACCAGTTCATTGAGCGTGCGCACTGCTTCGTTACGCGCATCGAGCAAGTTGTTCGGGCCGCTGCCAGTCGAGTTGCCGGCCTGGGAAATCTGTTGGTTGAGCGAGGCAATGGAGGACGTCAGCTGGTTGACCTTTTCGGTCATGGTGGTCAGCTGGCTGTTGATGCCTTCGTTCTGCTGCTGCATCTGTGACGACAGCGCGTTGAAACGATTGCTCAGGGTTTGCGCATTGGTCAGCAGCAACTGCCGCGAAGCCGTATCGCTCGGCGTGGCGGCCGAGGTTTGCACCGAGGCGAAGAAGCTGCTCAACACCGCGCTGATCCCGGTGGTCTTGTCCGAGAACAGCTTGTCGAGCGGGTTCACCTGCTCAAGGTAAGAGTTGGCATCGCTACTCAGCGAAGTGCTGGTTTGCAGCTGCTGATCGAGATAGGCGTTATACACCCGACGCACATCCGCCAGGGTCGTGCCGCTGCCGATGAACACCCCGCCATTGAGGTTCGAGGCATTGCTGGTCTGAATGGTCTGCTGGCGTGAATAGCCGGCGGTGTTGGCGTTGGCAATGTTATTGCCGACAGTCGCCAACGACACCTGACTGGCGTTGAGACCCGACATCCCGATATTGAGCAAACTCATGGTTCAGACCTTATACCTTGTGCCTATAAAGGCGTAGTGGAAACGCCCGCCGCAGCGTAGTTCTGATAACTCGTCATCTGCCTGGCTATTTGCGAAATCTTGCTTGCGTAGTTCGGGTCGGTTGCGTAGCCGGCCTTCTGCAACTCGCGTACAAATTGTTCGGGGTTATCGGCAGACTTCACGACATCTTGATAGCGATTATTGGATTGCAGCAGCGTCACGAGGTCGTGGAAGCTGTCCTTGTAAGAGTCGTAGGATCGGAACTGCGCCGTCTCCTTGACCATCTCGCCGTTTCTGAATTCGCTGGTGATCGCCCGGGCCGAATCTCCCTTCCAGTTGCTGCTGGCCTTGATACCGAACAGGTTGTGGCTGCTGCTGCCATCCTGGGCGCGCATGACCGATTTGCCCCAGCCGGTTTCGAGGGCGGCCTGGGCCACCAGGTAACGCGGATCGACGCCGATGCGGTCGGCGGCTTCCTTGGCCATGGGCAGCATGGCGTTGACGAATTCGTCGGCGGAGCTGAAAGCTTTCTTTGGCGGTGCCAGCGGGATCTGCGCCATGGCCCGGCCATAGACCTGCAGGCGACCGCTGGCCGGCGCCTCGGTTTGCGCGGTCAGCCAGTCGCCGTTGTACAGGGAGCCGGAACCGGTCGGGCTGATCTGGGGCACTTCGATTTTGTTGATCGCAGACGTAGCAGTCGCGGCCGGGGTCGCGGCCGATGGCACC
>NZ_JAKNRW010000046.1 GCF_023072615.1 Pseudomonas violetae | reverse complement strand
GCGCAGCAGTCGTAGATCAGCTGATGCGGTGTCCTGATTGTGCGCGGTCGCAGGTTTTGGGGTTGCTGCGCAACCCAGCGGGAGCAAGCTCCCTCGCCACAGGGGTTGGGTTTTGATGGCTGAGCTATGCGTGTGTAGCAGCTGCCGGAGCTTGCAGTTTTTCTTCGAATGCGAAGTCCTCGTCAGAGATTTTACGGCTGCTGCGCACCCGGACGCAGCCTCGCGCTCGACAGTTGCTATATGCGTGAAGCCTCAATCCGCCGGTCAGGAATTCCCTCAGAAAACGCTATTTAATCCTCCGTGAAAAGTTGGAAGGCTTCTTGCAGTACCCCCTCTGCGCCCGCTTCTGGCGTCAAAAGTTTGCTTTACAGGAACGGGGAAAATCGGTGGATCGCTCTCAGTTATTCAACAGTGCTCGCACAAACGTTGCCGATTTAAGTCGGGGCAATCTGGGCGTGCCGTTGTTGCTGCTGGTCATGCTGGCGATGATGATGCTGCCGATGCCGCCGTTCCTGCTGGACGTGTTTTTCACGTTCAACATTGCGTTGTCCATCGTGGTCCTGCTCGTTTGCGTCTACGCCCTGCGGCCGCTGGATTTCGCGGTGTTCCCCACCATCCTGCTGGTGGCGACGCTGTTGCGGCTGGCGTTGAACGTGGCGTCTACCCGGGTGGTGATGCTCCACGGCCAGGACGGTCACGCCGCGGCGGGCAAGGTGATCCAGGCCTTCGGTGAGGTGGTGATCGGCGGCAACTACGTGGTGGGTATCGTGGTGTTCGCTATCTTGATGATCATCAACTTCGTGGTGGTGACCAAGGGTGCCGGGCGGATTTCCGAGGTGAGCGCGCGCTTCACCCTCGATGCAATGCCTGGCAAACAGATGGCGATCGATGCCGATCTCAATGCTGGCCTGATCGACCAAAACCAAGCCAAGGCGCGGCGTTCGGAAGTAGCCCAGGAAGCCGAGTTTTACGGTTCGATGGACGGTGCCAGCAAGTTTGTCCGCGGTGACGCCATTGCTGGCTTGTTGATTCTGTTCATCAACCTGATCGGCGGTATGGCGGTCGGTATCTTCGAACATGGCATGAGCTTCGGTAACGCCGGCAAGGTATACGCGCTGCTGACCATCGGTGACGGTTTGGTGGCGCAATTGCCATCACTGCTGTTGTCCACCGCTGCGGCAATCATGGTGACCCGAGCTTCCGGTTCGGAAGACATGGGCAAACAAATCAGTCGCCAGATGTTCGCCTCGCCCAAAGCCCTGGCCGTGGCCGGCGGCTTGATGGCGGTGATGGGCTTGGTGCCCGGCATGCCGCACTTCTCTTTCCTGAGCATGGCGGCGTTGGCCGCGGGCGGTGCCTACCTGTTCTGGAAGAAGCAGAACGGCGTCAAGGTGCAGGCCCTGGAAGAGGTCAAGCGTCAGCAGGAACTGCTGCCATCGCCAGCTCGCGCCCAGGAAACCAAGGAGCTGGGCTGGGATGACGTGACCCCGATCGACATGATTGGCCTGGAAGTCGGCTATCGGTTGATTCCGCTGGTGGACCGCAACCAGGGTGGGCAGTTGCTGGCGCGGATCAAGGGTGTGCGCAAGAAGCTGTCCCAGGACCTGGGCTTCCTGATGCCCACTGTGCACATTCGTGACAACCTCGACCTGGCGCCGAGCGCCTACCGCCTGACCCTGATGGGCGTGATCCTGGCCGAAGCGGAGATTTACCCGGACCGCGAACTCGCGATCAACCCGGGGCAGGTCTACGGCACGCTCAACGGCATCACCGCCAAAGATCCGGCTTTTGGCCTGGAGGCGGTCTGGATCGAAGTCAGCCAGCGTGCCCAGGCGCAGTCACTCGGATACACTGTGGTCGATGCCAGTACGGTAGTGGCCACTCACTTGAACCAGATTCTGTATAAGCACTCCAGCGAGCTGATCGGGCACGAAGAAGTGCAGCAACTCATGCAATTGCTGGCCAAAAGCTCGCCCAAACTGGCTGAAGAGCTGGTGCCAGGCGTGGTGTCGCTGTCGCAATTGCTCAAGGTGCTGCAGGCTTTGCTCGCGGAACAAGTGCCGGTTCGGGACATTCGCAGCATCGCCGAGGCCATCGCGAACAACGCGGCCAAGAGTCAAGATACCGCCGCGCTGGTGGCTGCCGTGCGAGTCGGCGTATCCCGCGCAATCGTCCAAAGCATTGTAGGTACTGACTCCGAGCTACCAGTTATCACGCTGGAGCCAAGGTTGGAACAGATATTGCTCAATAGTCTGCAGAAGGCGGGACAAGGCTCGGAAGAGGGCGTCCTGCTGGAGCCAAGCATGGCCGAGAAGCTGCAGCGCTCGTTGATCGATGCGGCGCAGCGTCAGGAGATGCAAGGTCAACCGGTGATTCTGCTGGTGGCCGGTCCGGTTCGCGCGATGCTCTCGCGATTCGGTCGGCTGGCGGTTCCGGGTTTGCATGTGTTGGCGTATCAGGAAATACCTGACAACAAGCAAGTGACCATCGTTGCGACAGTAGGGCCCAACGGCTGAGGTAGTGGTTTATGCAAGTTAAGCGTTTTTTCGCCGCCGATATGCGTCAGGCCATGAAACTGGTTCGTGACGAGCTGGGCGCCGATGCCGCGATCATCGGCAACCGCCGAATCGCCGGCGGCGTGGAGCTGACGGCTGCCTTGGATTACAAGCTGTCCGCGCTGGCACCACGTGTTCCGAACATGGAGCTTGAGGATGAACTGCGCAAGACCCAATCGCGGATCGTCACCGCCCAGGCCGAACTGAGCCTGCGCAGCGAAGGCGAGAGCGACAAGGCGACCAATCGCCAGCTGTTCGCTGGCTTGCCCCTGACCGCCGCCGAACCGCTGGTCGAGCCAACCTACACCGAGCCTGTACGCCCGGCTCCGGCACCTGCCGCCGCTGGTGGTGTCGACCCGCGTGCATTCGACTCGATGCGCTTCGAACTCAACAGCCTGCGCGAACTGATGGAAGTGCAACTGGGCTCCCTGGCATGGAATCAGCTGCAAGGCAGCCGCCCGGCCCAGGCCAACCTCTGGCGCCGGCTGCAACGCATTGGCCTGTCCGGCCCGCTGGCGCGTGACCTGCTGGCAATGATCAGCGGCATTGACGAGCCCCGTCAGGCCTGGCGCATGTTGCTGGCGCACCTGGCGCGGATGATCGCCACACCGGAAATCGAACCTCTGGAAGAGGGCGGCGTGATTGCCATGGTCGGCCCTGCCGGCATGGGCAAGACCACCACCTTGGCCAAGCTCGCTGCCCGCTACGTACTCAAGTACGGCGCGCAGAACATCGCGCTGGTGAGCATGGACAGTTACCGGATCGGCGCCCAGGAACAGCTCAAGACTTTGGGCCGTATCCTCAATGTGCCAGTGACCCACGTCGATCCCGGACAGTCGCTGGTGCAGGCGCTGGATCCGTTGTTGCGCAAGCGCGTGGTGTTGATCGATACCGCAGGCCTGCAGGCCAGCGATCCGGCACTGCGCATGCAGTTGGAAAGCCTGGCCGGACGTGGCATCAAGGCAAAAAATTACCTGGTCCTGGCAACCACCAGCCAGAAACAGGTTCTAACCGCCGCTTATCACAGTTACAAGCGCTGCGGGCTCGCCGGCTGCATCCTGACTAAACTGGATGAAACGGCTAGCCTGGGCGAGGTGTTGAGCCTGGCCATCAGCCATGAACTGCCGGTGGCCTACCTGACCGATGGGCCGCGGATCCCGGATGATTTGCATCTGCCGCGGCGTCATCAGTTGGTCAGTCGCGCGGTGAGCGTGCAAATGCAGGAAGAACCCAGCGAAGAAGCCATGGCTGACATGTTCGCTGATATTTACCACAGTCCGACCAAGCAGGTTGGCTGAGGTGTCAATGAATCGTTTTTGTACCTACATCGATGGTCTGCCATGCATTGTTCAGTTGATGAACGCGCAGCCAGTAATGTGGCCTCCGTCTATGCAAGACAAGGTAAAGAAATAACATGGGCAGCATGCATCCCGTACAGGTGATCGCGGTGACCGGCGGCAAAGGTGGCGTCGGCAAAACTAATGTGTCAGTGAACTTGTCGCTGGCTTTGGCCGAGCTCGGACGGCGCGTCATGCTTCTGGACGCCGACCTTGGGCTGGCGAACGTCGACGTCCTCCTGGGGCTGACACCCAAACGTACCCTGGCCGACGTGATCGAAGGCCGCTGTGAGCTGCGCGACGTTTTGTTGCAAGGGCCCGGCGGCATTCGTATCGTGCCGGCCGCGTCCGGCACTCAGAGCATGGTGCATCTGACCCCGGCCCAGCACGCCGGCCTGATCCAGGCTTTCAGCGACATCGGCGATAACCTCGATGTGCTGGTGATTGATACGGCCGCGGGTATTGGCGATTCGGTGGTCAGCTTTGTGCGCGCCGCCCAGGAAGTCCTGCTGGTGGTGTGCGACGAGCCGACCTCGATCACCGACGCCTACGCGCTGATCAAGTTGCTCAACCGCGACTACGGCATGAACCGCTTCCGCGTGCTGGCCAACATGGCTCAGAGCCCGCAGGAAGGGCGCAACCTGTTCGCCAAGTTGACCAAGGTCACGGACCGCTTCCTCGACGTCGCCTTACAATATGTCGGCGCCGTGCCTTACGACGAAAGCGTGCGCAAGGCCGTGCAAAAACAGCGTGCGGTGTACGAAGCGTTCCCGCGCTCCAAATGTTCGCTGGCGTTCAAGGCGATCGCGCAGAAGGTCGATACCTGGCCGCTGCCTGCCAACCCGCGCGGGCACCTGGAGTTTTTCGTCGAGCGCCTCGTGCAACAAACGGCAGGACCGGTGCTATGACCGCCAGTGGCTATAACCTCTACAAGAAATCGGCCCGCGATGCGCAGTGCGAGCTGATCGAGCGTTACGCGCCACTGGTAAAACGGATTGCCTACCACTTGCTGGCGCGTTTGCCGGCCAGTGTCCAGGTCGAAGACCTGATCCAGGCCGGCATGATCGGCCTGCTTGAAGTATCAACCAAATATGACGCCAGCAAAGGCGCGAGTTTCGAGACGTACGCGGGCATTCGAATCCGCGGCGCGATGCTCGATGAAGTGCGCAAGGGGGACTGGGCACCACGTTCTGTCCACCGCAATACCCGAATGGTCAGCGACGCAATTCGCTCGATTGAAGCTAAAACCGGTCGCGACGCTAAAGATCACGAAGTTGCGGCCGAACTCCAATTGAGTCTTGACGATTATTACGGGATTTTGAACGACACCCTGGGCAGCCGGCTATTCAGTTTCGACGATCTGTTGCAGGACGGCGAACACGAAGGGCTGCACGAGGATGGCGCGAGTGCTCATACGGAGCCGTCGCGCGACCTGGAAGATGAACGCTTCCAGGCAGCGCTGGCGGACGCGATTGCCAATTTGCCGGAGCGTGAGCGACTGGTGTTGGCGCTGTACTACGACGAAGAGCTGAACCTCAAGGAAATCGGTGAGGTCCTGGGCGTCAGCGAATCGCGGGTCAGCCAGTTACACAGCCAGTGCGCGGCCCGTTTGCGGGGGCGTTTGGGGGAGTGGCGAGCGCGCTGAAGGCAGTGTGGGGACACTGCGAACGGGCTGGCGGGTTTTAAACACGCCGGTCGCGAGCTGTTGTGCTCCAGACAGTCATCGAGTGCTTTGCCGGATTGAATGAAATGGCGTGTCCAGGTGCTGGGCGCGTTTAAGACTGCTTGGAGGTCGAATTGGACAAGAACATGAAAATCCTCATCGTTGATGACTTCTCAACGATGCGGCGGATCATTAAAAACCTGTTGCGTGACCTTGGGTTCACCAACACGGTCGAGGCGGACGATGGCACTACTGCCATTCCGGTCCTCAACAGCGGCAGCATCGACTTTCTGGTAACGGACTGGAACATGCCGGGCATGACCGGCATCGATTTGCTGCGCCATGTGCGCGCCGACGAAAAGCTCAAGCACCTGCCAGTGCTGATGGTGACCGCCGAAGCCAAGCGAGAGCAAATCATCGAAGCAGCCCAGGCCGGTGTTAACGGCTATGTGGTCAAGCCCTTCACGGCCCAGGCGTTGAAAGAAAAAATCGAAAAGATTTTCGAACGCATCGGCTGAGTCACTACGCCACGGGGGAGCTATGGAGCAAAAAGAAATTTCACAGGGCGATTTCGAATCGACCCTGAAAAAACACGCCGTCGAATTGGTCGAGAGCCTTGAAAAGGGCAAGTTCGGCGACGCTGTGCAACTGATCCATGAGCTCAACCAGACCCGTGACCGCGGCCTGTACCAGGAGGTGGGCAAGCTCACCCGCGAGTTGCACAGTGCGATCGTCAATTTCCAGATTGACCCGCACATGCCGCAAGCCGAGGAAGTTTCGCAGATCACGGATGCCACCGAGCGCTTGGGTTACGTGGTCAAGCTCACCGAAGCTGCCGCCAACCGCACCATGGACCTGGTTGAAAACGCAACGCCCCTGGTCAACGGCCTGAGCCGCGAAGCCGAGGCCTTGAGTACGGACTGGGGACGGTTCATGCGTCGCGAAGTCGGGGCTGAAGAGTTCCGCGAACTGGCCCGGCGTGTCGACGGTTTCCTGACACGCAGCAGCGAAGACAATCGCGTGGTGGCGGGCAACCTCAATGACATTCTGCTCGCTCAGGATTACCAGGACCTTACCGGCCAGGTAATCAAGCGCGTGACTCAATTGGTCACCGAAGTTGAAAGCAATCTGCTCAAGCTCGTACTGATGGCCAGTCAGGTGGACCGCTTTGCGGGCATCGAGCATGACCGTCAGGCGATACTGGCGGAAAAAGATCCACAAAAACATCTCTCTCAGGGTGAAGGTCCGCAGATTCATGCCGATAACAGAGAAGACGTTGTGTCCGGTCAGGACGATGTGGACGATTTGCTATCCAGCCTTGGATTTTAGACCTGTAGGAGCACCCCATTAATGAGCTTCGGCGCCGATGAAGAGATCCTTCAGGATTTCCTGGTTGAGGCCGGCGAGATTCTAGAGCAACTGTCCGAACAACTGGTCGAGCTGGAAAGCCGACCGGATGATGCGGATTTGCTCAATGCAATTTTTCGCGGTTTTCACACTGTAAAAGGGGGCGCCGGCTTCCTCCAGCTCAACGAGCTGGTGGAGTGCTGTCACATCGCCGAGAACGTGTTCGACATCCTGCGCAAGGGTGAACGTCGTGTCGACTCGGAACTGATGGACGTGGTTCTCGAAGCGCTGGATGCGGTGAACGGTATGTTCACCGAAGTTCGCGAGCGCAACCCGATCACGGCCGCCACGCCTGAGTTGCTGGCGGCACTGGCCCGTCTGGCCGAGCCGCAATCGGCCGACGAAGCGGCACCGGTTACCGAAGTGGCGCCAGTGGCAGAAAGCGCATCGGGTGACATCACCGACAACGAATTCGAGCAACTGCTGGACTCGCTGAACGCCGTCAAGGCCCAGGCCGAATCTGCACCTGCTGCGCCAGCGCCCGTCAGCAACACGGCTGCAGCCAGCGACGAAATCACAGATGACGAGTTCGAGTCATTGCTTGATCAGTTGCACGGTAAAGGCCAGTTCGCCGTCGACGTAGTGGTTGCGCCCGCGGCACCCGCCGCACCGGTTGCACCGAAGGCCGCAGGCGATAGCTCGGACATCACCGACGAAGAATTCGAAGCACTGCTCGATCAGCTCCACGGTAAGGGCAACTTTGCCGTCGAAGCGCTGGAGTCGGCTATTGCGTCGGCACCAGTCGCGGCGGCACCGGTCGCCGCCGCAGTGGGTGGCGACCTGATCTCCGATAACGAATTTGAAGCGCTGCTCGACGAATTGCACGGCAAGGGCAAGTTCTCCGAAGTCGGCACGGCTACGGCTACGGCTACGGCTGCCAGCACTGCGGTGGCTGCACCGGTTGCCAAGGCAGCCGCGCCCAAGCCGGTCGCCAAAGCCCCTGAGCCAAAAGTCGAAGCAGCCAAGCCTGCACCGGCTCGCGCACCGGCCGCGCCGACTGCGGAGAAGCCGCCTAGCGAAGCCGAGACAACCGTGCGGGTCGATACCGCGCGCCTCGACGAAATCATGAACATGGTCGGCGAACTGGTGCTGGTGCGTAACCGCCTGGTGCGTCTGGGCGCCAACAGTGCCGACGAGGCCATGTCCAAGGCCGTGTCGAACCTCGACGTGGTCACGGCGGACCTGCAAACAGCGGTGATGAAAACCCGCATGCAGCCGATCAAGAAGGTCTTCGGGCGTTTCCCGCGCCTGGTTCGCGACCTGGCTCGCCAGCTCAAGAAAGAGATCAACCTTGAGCTGGTCGGCGAAGAAACCGACCTCGACAAGAACCTCGTCGAGGCCCTGGCCGACCCGTTGGTCCACTTGGTGCGCAACGCCGTCGACCACGGTATCGAGTCGCCGGAAGAGCGCGAAGCCTCGGGCAAGTCCCGTGGCGGCAAGGTCATTCTCGCGGCTGAGCAGGAAGGCGACCACATCCTGCTGTCGATCTCCGACGACGGCAAAGGCATGGACCCCAACATCCTGCGCGCCATCGCGGTTAAACGCGGGGTAATGGACAAGGACGCTGCCGATCGCCTGAGCGACACCGAGTGCTACAACCTGATTTTCGCTCCGGGCTTCTCGACCAAGACCGAGATATCCGACGTGTCCGGGCGAGGCGTGGGCATGGACGTGGTGAAAACCAAGATCTCCCAGCTCAACGGCTCGATCAACATTTATTCGGCCAAGGGCCAGGGTTCGAAGATCGTCATCAAGGTGCCGTTGACCCTGGCGATCATGCCGACGCTGATGGTCATGCTTGGCAACCAGGCGTTCGCGTTCCCGCTGGTGAACGTCAACGAGATCTTCCACCTCGACCTGTCGCGCACCAACGTGGTCGATGGCCAGGAAGTGGTGATCGTTCGCGATAAGGCGTTGCCACTGTTCTACCTCAAGCGCTGGCTGGTCAGTTCCGCTGCTCACGAAGAGCAGCGTGAAGGCCATGTGGTGATCCTTTCGGTGGGCACCCAACGGATCGGCTTCGTCGTCGATCAACTGGTGGGCCAGGAAGAAGTGGTCATCAAGCCATTGGGCAAAATGCTCCAGGGAACCCCGGGCATGTCGGGCGCCACCATTACCGGTGACGGCCGCATTGCGCTGATTCTCGATGTTCCTAGCATGCTCAAGCGTTACGCCTCCCGGCGTATTTGATTCTGGTGGAGCGGGGCGATCGAGCCTTCGCTCCCTCTAACGGAGTGTTTATGGCAGTCAAGGTCCTGGTGGTGGACGATTCGGGTTTTTTCCGTCGCCGCGTCTCGGAAATTCTTTCGGCGGATCCGAACATCCAGGTCGTCGGTACCGCAACCAACGGCAAAGAGGCGATCGACCAGGCGCTGGCCCTCAAGCCGGACGTGATCACCATGGACTACGAGATGCCAATGATGGACGGCATCACGGCGGTGCGGCACATCATGCAGCGCTGTCCGACCCCGGTGTTAATGTTCTCCTCGCTGACGCACGAAGGCGCCCGGGTCACCCTGGATGCGCTGGACGCTGGCGCGGTGGAT
Organism: Pseudomonas violetae; assembly: GCF_023072615.1. Classification (GTDB taxonomy): domain Bacteria; phylum Pseudomonadota; class Gammaproteobacteria; order Pseudomonadales; family Pseudomonadaceae; genus Aquipseudomonas; species Aquipseudomonas violetae. The sequence goes on along the minus strand of NZ_JAKNRW010000046.1, from coordinate 28,659 downwards.
TTCCTGCCGAAGAATTTCGAAGACATCTCGCGAAATCCGGACAAGGTCAAACAGCTACTGTGCGAGAAGATTCATACCCTCTCGCGCAGTAATCGGCGGGCCAGTACCTACAGTGCGCCGGCGCCGGTCTCTGCGCCCGTGCCAGCACCTTCGCTCGCGCCTTCGAGCGTTGGCAGTTACAGCAGTAGTGTACCTGCGCGCCCGGCTCCGGCACCGATTGCATCGCGCGCAGCTGCGCCAGCCCCGTCGTCGCCCGCTCCCAAGCGCAAGGCCTACAGACTGGTGGCGATCGGTACGTCCACCGGGGGGCCGGTAGCGCTGCAGCGGGTGCTCACCCAGTTGCCAGCGAATTTTCCCGCGCCCATCGTGCTGGTGCAGCACATGCCAGCGGCGTTTACCAAGGCCTTTGCCGAGCGTCTGGACAAACTCTGCCGCATCCACGTCAAGGAAGCCGAGGATGGCGATATCCTGCGTCCGGGCATGGCGCTGCTGGCGCCGGGCGGCAAGCAGATGATGATCGACGGTCGTGGCGCGGTGAAGATTCTGCCCGGCGACGAGCGCCTGAATTACAAGCCGTGCGTGGACATTACCTTCGGTTCAGCGGCCAAATCCTACGGTGACAAAGTTCTGGCGGTGGTGCTGACGGGCATGGGTGCCGACGGCCGCGAAGGCGCGCGCCTGCTCAAGCAGGGCGGCAGCACCATCTGGGCCCAGGATGAAGCCAGCTGCGTGATCTACGGCATGCCCATGGCCATCGTCAAGGCCGAGCTCGCCGACGCGGTGTACAGCCTGGACGAAATCGGCAGGCACCTGGTCGAGGCGTGTGTCTGATGGATGTACTGAGCCTCATCGGGATCATCATGGCGTTTGTCGCCATCATCGGCGGCAACTACCTTGAAGGCGGTCACCTCGGCGCGCTGGCGAACGGCCCGGCGGCATTGATCGTCATCGGCGGAACCGTCGGTGCGGCCTTGCTGCAGTCGCCGATGAGCGCGTTCAAGCGCGCGATGCAAATCCTGGTGTGGATCCTGTTTCCGCCGCGGGTGGACCTGGCCGGCGGCGTCGATCGCGTCGTCAACTGGAGCCTGACCGCTCGCAAGGAAGGCCTGTTGGGCCTGGAAGGGGTGGCCGACGCCGAACCTGACAACTACTCGCGTAAAGGCTTGCAACTGCTGGTGGACGGCGCCGAGCCGGAAGCGATTCGCAGCATCCTCGAAGTAGATTTCTACACTCAGGAAAGCCGGGACATCGAGGCGGCCAAAGTTTTTGAAAGCATGGGTGGCTATGCGCCGACCATCGGCATCATCGGTGCGGTAATGGGCCTGATTCACGTCATGGGCAATCTGGCCGACCCGTCGCAATTGGGCAGCGGCATTGCCGTGGCCTTCGTCGCCACCATCTATGGCGTGGCCAGTGCCAACCTGGTGCTGTTGCCCATCGCCGCCAAACTCAAGGCCATCGCCCTGCGGCAGTCGCGTTATCGCGAAATGCTGCTGGAAGGCATTCTGTCGATCGCCGAAGGTGAAAACCCTCGCTCTATCGAGTTGAAGCTCCAGGGCTTCATGGATTGATGGGAGTAATGGACGATGGCACGTCGCCGGCAACCTGAAGAACATGTGAATCATGAGCGCTGGCTGGTTTCCTACGCCGACTTCATAACGCTGCTGTTCGCGTTTTTCGTGGTGATGTACTCCATCTCGTCGATCAACGAAGGTAAATACAAGGTGATTTCCGAGGCGTTGATCGGCGTGTTCAACGACTCTGATCGGGCGCTGAAACCCATCCCTATCGGCGATGAACGACCCAAGACCGTGACCCCGGCCAAGCCTCTGGTCAAGGACAGCGAGCAGGTCGACGCCGGCATCGCGCCACCGGGTGACAACCCTTTGCAAAGCATTGCCGACGACATCAGTGCGGCGTTCGGCGACCTGATCAGCTCCAACCAGATGACCGTGCGCGGCAACGAGTTATGGGTCGAGATCGAACTCAATTCCAGCCTGTTATTCGGCAGCGGCGACGCGATGCCCAGTGACATCGCCTTCAACATCATCGACAAGGTCGCGGCAATCCTGAAGCCGTTCGACAACCCGATCCACGTCGAAGGCTTTACCGACGATCAACCGATTCGCACCGCGCAATTCCCCACCAACTGGGAGCTGTCTTCGGCCCGCTCGGCGAGCATCGTGCGCATGCTGGCGATGCAAGGAGTGAACCCCGGGCGCCTGGCGTCGGTGGGTTATGGCGAGTTCCAGCCGGTGGCCAATAACGCCACTGCCGAAGGCCGCGCGCGCAACCGGCGGGTGGTGCTGGTGGTGTCGCGAAATCTGGATGTACGGCGCAGCCTGACAGGCACCGGTACCGCTAATGCACAGCCAGATGCTGCATTGAAGCGTGCTGGCACACAAACTGCACCAGCACCGGTCAAGCCGCCGGGACGAGAGAGCGCCGTCAATTCTCCGTCACCCGCATTAACACGCTGAGCTATTTCTCGGTCGGCCTTTTCGACCGGGAGGAATCATTCGAATGAGAGTCTGGGCAGTCGCCAATCAAAAGGGTGGTGTTGGTAAAACCACATCCTCCATCGCTTTAGCCGGGTTACTGGCCGAGGCGGGCAAGCGCGTGGTCGTGGTCGACCTCGATCCCCACGGCTCCATGACCAGCTATTTTGGTTATGACCCCGACACCCTGGAGCACAGCTGCTACGACCTGTTCCTGCACAAGGGCAGCGTTCCTGCGGGGTTGCCGGGTCAATTGTTGCTGCCGACCAGCCATGAGAGCATCTCGTTGCTGCCTTCGAGCACCGCGCTGGCAACCCTTGAACGGCAGTCGCCGGGCCAGAGTGGCCTGGGCCTGGTGATCGCCAAGAGTCTGGCGCAATTGTGGCAAGACTTCGATTACGCGGTCATCGACAGCCCGCCACTGCTGGGCGTGCTGATGGTCAACGCCCTCGCTGCGAGCCAGCAATTGGTGATTCCGGTGCAGACCGAGCACTTGGCTGTTAAGGGGCTGGAACGCATGGTCAACACCTTGGCGATGATCAATCGCTCGCGCAAACAGCCGCTGCCTTTCAGCATCGTGCCAACCCTGTTCGACCGGCGCACCCAAGCGTCCATTGGCACGCTGCGGGTGGTGCGCGACATGTTCCCGGAAGAAACCTGGCAGGGTTATATCCCGGTCGACACGCGTCTGCGCGATGCCAGCCGCGCCGGTCTTACGCCGTCGCAGTTCGATGGCAAGAGCCGTGGTGTGTTGGCGTATCGTTCGTTGCTCAAGCATTTGCTGGAGCAACAACTCGTGCCGCAGGAGGCATGAGATGAACCGCCCGGTAAAGATCACCTCACGTCCGCAACTGGCGTTGCAGTCCTATCTGGACAGTTTGCTGATGGACGCGACCGAAGAGCTGTCGGCGGAAGTTGAAGCGTCCTGCGCAGTGGTCGAGAGCGAAGCGGGGCTGGACGAGTTCCAGGCCGCGGTGCTTGAGGAGCAGGTCCGGGATGCGCGACAACCCGCGCAGGTTGCCGCACCGTCGATAGCTCCGGTTGAGAAGGTCCTGGTTGAGCAGGCCCAGATTGTGCGGGTGGAAGCACCTGTAGCGAGCTTGGCACCTGTGTCGACCCTCGCGCCGCTGCTCCAGGTTCTGGTGCCTCCGGTCGTCGAAGTCCACCTGCCGCCCAGCAACATTGCGCCACCGTTGGAAAGCAACGGCCGTCCCGCCTGGGCCGCGGAACCCTTTGAATGCCTGTTGTTCGATGTGGCCGGGCTGACCTTGGCGGTGCCGCTGGTGTGCCTGGGCTCGATTTATTCGCTGGAAGGCCATGAACTGACGCCATTATTCGGCCAGCCGGAGTGGTTTCTTGGAATTTTGCCGTGTCAGGCCGGCAATCTGAAAGTCCTCGACACCGCGCGGTGGGTCATGCCAGACCGCTACCGTGACGATTTTCGCCAGGGGCTGCAATACGTGATATCGGTCCAGGGTTACGAGTGGGGGCTGGCGGTGCATCAGGTCAGCCGCTCCTTGCGCCTGGACCCGAACGAAATCAAATGGCGCAGCCAGCGGGGCCAACGCCCTTGGCTGGCCGGTACCGTGATTGAACACATGTGTGCGTTGCTGGATGTTGCCGAGCTGGCGGAATTGATCGCCAGCGGCGGGGCAAGGCACTTGGGCGGCAAAAAGCCAGCTGACAAACCGGCATAACAAACAGGCAGCGACCTATCGAGGGCCGCTGCACCGAACACACACCGCCACGGCGGTTTTTTGAGGGGTCAGGGTATGAATGATAAGGCGACGGCGGCAAAGGGTTCCGAAGATCCGATCCTGCAATGGGTAACCTTCAAGCTGGACAATGAAACCTACGGCATCAACGTGATGCGCGTTCAGGAAGTGCTGCGCTACACCGAGATCGCCCCGGTACCAGGTGCCCCAAGCTACGTGCTCGGCATCATCAACCTGCGCGGTAACGTGGTCACCGTGATCGACACCCGTCAGCGCTTCGGCCTGATGAACGCCGAGATCAGCGACAACACCCGTATCGTCATCATCGAAGCCGACAAGCAAGTGGTCGGGATCATGGTCGACAGCGTTGCCGAAGTGGTTTACCTGCGTCAGTCGGAAATCGAAACCGCACCGAACGTCGGGAACGAAGAGTCCGCCAAGTTCATCCAGGGCGTGTGCAACAAGAACAACGAACTGCTGATCCTGGTCGAGCTGGACAAGATGATGAGCGAAGAAGAATGGTCGGACCTGGAGAACATCTGATTGATTCTTGAGGTCGCGGTCATTGTCCTGTTCCTTCTGTGGGCAGGCACCCTGGCAATGTTCCTGGCGTACGTTCGTGCGCAAAAACAGCTCGCCGCAAAACAGGTCGAGGGCGACGCGCTGCGCGATCAGCGAATCAAGGACCTGGCCCGGCGCGTGGAGAACTACCAGGAGGGTAGTGTGCGCATGGGCCAGGAGCTTCAGGAACTACGCGCGGTGGTCGGGCCGTTGCCAGACAAGCTGGTCCAACTCGAGCAGCGCGATCCGTCTAGCCTGTCGTTTGCCCAGGCGGCTCGCCTGGTGGGTATGGGCGCCAGCGCGGAAGAGCTGACGGCGTCCTGTGGCTTGACCCAAGCCGAGGCGGAGTTGATGCGCAAGTTGCACAAGAGCTGAAACAACCAATAAAAGAGCGCAGTCTCGTTTCACTCTGTAGGAGCGGTGCAGGAACTGTCGAGTGAAACGAGGCTGCGATCTTTTACATACAAAAAACAATAAAAATCAATTCTACAATTCGAATCATAATTTACTGGTTACACATCCATTCTTTTCAAGTTTAAAGAATTCTACATAATCCCTCGCGCTAGTCATCGCCTGCGTTTCGATATCCGAAATGTCGGCTGATCTATAGTCCAGGGAGAGTATGTATATGAGTGTCGAAGCCGTTCGTCACAGTGGAATTATTGAAACATTTGTTCTCGAATCCCCCGATTGGCCAGTCATCACCCCGAGAGCAAAGGGCACAGTAAGATCATCGAATGACGGTGCAGTTTACATTCTAAGAGGCATCGACTTTTTGAAGTGGGAACATCTATTACCCTTGGTTGGTGTGCGCATTTCTTTCGTGCTGGTCAGGTGGACCGACGGCACCATCACTGCCAGTGATGTTCGGCTGGAGTCTGCCGCTTAAGTTACGGGCGCACTGATTAATCACACGCACTGATCGCCCCTTAGGGCGCGATCGGTGCTTTGTCGTGCGCGGTGATATTTCTTCTTCATTGAGCATTCGCTTCTTTCTGCCCGACATTTTCATGTCAGCGCTCGGTTGCCTTCCTTTCGTGATCTTCGTTACTTTTAATGTTCCATTCTTTGGCACCGCAAACCTCCACAGGACAAGGTCCTAGGACACAGGCTACAAAGTCCTAGGATCGATACTACAAGTTTTACAGAATAGTCCGACTTGCCATATTCGCTTTCGATCTCTACGGTGAGTTTTGTTTGCTGATTGTTTCCGATTCATGCCCTGCCCATTGTTGCGCGGCTGATGGGTTATGTCCGTCAAACCTGCAACAACCTATCAACTTCGGTGTGAACAGACTCGCGCCGCTCTCAACACGGACGTCTCCTATGCGACTGATCATCGACATCAAAGATCCGACTCTCGGGGGAGTCGGGGCACCACTAAAATCATCTCCCGCGGTGTTCACTGTTCTGCTCGAAACATCGGAGGCTTGAACATGTCCGGACGCGTTATCACAGTCCCCATCGCCACAAGCAAAACCACCTCCTGCGTTCTCACCCTGCCATGGTTCGTGGAGTACACCGAATACTCCCCCGTGCCTGCCACCTTCGAACCGCTGGTAAACGGTGAACGAGCCTTCGGTACCGTCTACGACGCCATCATGGCGGCCAAGAGCAGCGTGGAAATCATCTGCTGGGGTTTTCAACCTTCGATGTATTTCAAGCGTGGCGATACCAGCTCGCTGTGCATCGGCCAACTGCTTGGAATGAAAGCGGCGGAGGGCGTCAAGGTGCGTATTTTGTGCTGGTCCGACAGCGCGCACCTGACCGCCGCATTTGCCGAAAACATGACGCCGGGGCGTAACCTGGCATCGTTCATGTCAGGCGGGCGCAACGATAGGCAGCGCGAGTTCGATTGGGAATGGTATCGCCGCGCGAGCAAGACCGACGTCAAGCAGCGCTCGTGGTTCGAGAATCACACGCCCCTGGGCGGGCTCTCCCGGGCGAGCGGCGATTGGTTGAGAACTGCCTTCAGCTTCGGCAAGGAAGCGTTCGACAACATCGAATTCGTCACGCGGGATCTGGGCCTCAAGGACCGGGTGGAAATTGCCTGGCAAGTGGCCTGGAACAGCGCTGACAGTAAACGTTCCGTGTTCAACAAGGCTGCCACGGCCGGGGCGATGGCCGCGATCCCGACCCACCACCAGAAAATGGTATTGGTCGATTATGAAATGCCTGACCTCGCCGTCGGTTTTGTCATGGGGCATAACATGCTCGATGCCTACTGGGACACGGACGACCATAGTGCGATCAGGATGCACGCACAGTTCGGCCGCAACGGCGCCACCCCGCGCCAGGATATCTCCAGCCGCCTGACCGGCCCGGTCCTCGAATACCTCAACCACAACTTCACCGAAGCCTGGCTGCGCGAAACCGGGATCAACCTGCTGCCCGCGAGAATGGTCGTCGCCCCCGCGCTCAAACCGAGGGCCGGGTTCGGTCCGCCGATGATGGCGCAAGTCCACAGAACCCAGTTTCAGGAGGGCAAGCAGGACATCAAGGCGGGCTACCTGAACGCCACCAATAACCTGCTGCGGTATATGTACATAGAAAACCAGTATTTTCGCTGGCCACCGCTGGCGGAAAAGATCACCAGCGTGGCCCAGGTGCTGATCGATAACGGCCGAGATCCTTCGGTCTACGGCCCGCTCCATGTGTTTGTGGTCACCAACTCCACCGACGAAGGCATGGGCGATGGCACCGTCAATACCTACCGCATGCTCAAGGAACTGGGGCGCCCGGACATCATCCCCAACGTCGCCCGATTGGAGCGCAGGGAGGAACTCAAGGCTGAAATCGACCAGGCCAAGGAAAATCTGGTGGATGCCTATCGTGAGTCAAACGCGTTTAACAACGCTTACGGCAAAGAGCATGGCGAATGGGTGAGTCGGGCCTACGAACCGGTAGGCGCCAAGATCAAGGCTGCGCAGGAAAAACTCGATCAGTTGACGGCCAAACTGCCCGAGGAGGATGCCAAGCCGGTAGTGCCTCAAGACATCCCCGGTTTGAAGGTGCTGGTGTGTACCTTGGTGGCACCAGACTCGCAGCCAGATGACTGGATTGATGTGTATATCCATAGCAAGTTGCTGATCATTGATGATGTGTATGCCTCGTTAGGGTCGGCGAATGTCAATACGCGGAGCATGAAAGTTGATAGCGAGTTGAATATTTGCGTGGAGGATCCGGCGGTGGTGAAACCGTTGAGGAAGCATTTGTGGGGGATGCATACGGGTGGGAAGGGGGCTGGTGATGATATCGGAGAGGCGTTTCGTATATGGACGAATTCCGCGGTTTACAATGCTAAAAACCGGAAAAACAACAAAAACACTGAGTCGCCGACTTGCTCTCTGACTGAGTTTAGGAGAGAAAGCTCGAGTCGCACATACAAGGATTGAGAATGTTAGTTCGGGCTGTGTTCTTAATTGTTGTTGTAGCTGGACTTACATCTTGTGGAGAAGGAGGTAGTGTGGAGAATTCAGAAAATCAGCTAGGATATGACCTGGATAAGTTACAGTTTGTCTGTGTTCGCGAGTCGGATTATTTGCCCAATGTTAGCGAAAATGGAAAAATGTTTTACAGTTATGCCCTGTTCCTGAATTCCGCACTTCGTGACAAGGACTACCAACAGATTGGTCGTTTTTACCGTTTAGCCTACGCTGCTGGAAGCTACAAAGCCGCGACCAATTTGCATACATTGATTTCCCAAGGCCTAGTGGCGAGCCCTGATCCAGGTACAGAAGTTATTGATATCGTTGAAAGCCTGATAAGTGCAGGTGTTCCGGGCGGTTATTATGACATGGGGCACTATTTGGAATTGGGATATGGCGTCAAGCAGGACTCCAGTCGGGCAAACGCCTATTTTCGGAGAGCGGCAGACTTGGGCAATCCTGAAGCCCAATTTTACGTGGCTAGATTGCTTGAAGATATTACATCCGCTGAGCAAGTGGTTGTCGATATGTTTCGCTGCGCGACTTATCAGGGGCATGCCCAGAGCGCCTTTCATTATGGGGTGTTTTTAAAAGTTCGACATGCTTACCCTGAAGCGATCGAAGGATTTCAGATGGGAGTACGAAGTGGTAACAGTAATAGTGCCGATTTTTTGAGTGGAGGTTTTTCAACCCCAGATCCTGAAGACCGTTTGTATTACTTTGGCCTTGCTGAGGAGCCAGAAAGAGCTAGTAGATATAAACAGATCGCCAACTTCCTAACTAAATTCGAGCACTTGGGGCCAAAAATTCCGGACATCGAAAATATAGTGCCATTACCACCCGCCAAACTCCCGGATTGGGACGGCACATTCGAATGGAAGCGAAAGCGCGACTCCACCCCACCGCCCGAAAAACCCTCCGAAGAGTTGATCCTGGAAATTGCCAGGGAAAACAACCTCGATCCAGAAACAGGCTTGAGTTTGCCGAACATTAAATAAGTAACACCCAAACAGCCACGCCCTGAATCCGCATCAGTCCTGAAAAATCAACTGATAAGTGGCACGGGTCAACTCACCTGATTTTCCGCCGTACACATAAGAGGAACAGCCAACATGCGACCCATCATTGTAATCAACGACTCAACTTCCAACGGCGGCCAGGTCGTTGAAGGCTCTCCCTCCACGTTTATCGGTGGCCAGGCCATAGCGCGATTGGGCGATCGAGTTGTATGCCCGCACGGCGAATGCAGCATCGCCAGCGGCGACAACACCGTGCAGGTCGACGGCATACCGGTCGCCCGTGACGGCGACCTGACTAACTGCGGTGCGCGCTTGATCGCTGCGCATAAGGACACCGGCATTCTCTAAGGAATAGCGATGACAATTCGAAGGTGTATCTACGATCGAATCTCCGAGCGGCGTCTGGCTGAGGAGGAAAAACAGCGCCTGGCAGATGCCGCGTATCCCAAGGGCGATTTTACCTCCACCTGTTTCAGCATCGTCCAGTCCTGGGTCTGGCTCCCTGGCGGCTCGTTTGAAACACCGCTGCCTGCGGGCGAACTGGCGAATGCGCACGGCGACTTTTCCCATGACCCGCGCCTGCTGGACTCCCGCGGCCTGCGTCAGCCAGTTCGCCGCTTGGCCACTGGGGCAGGCGCAGTGGCGGAGGTCAAGGCGCTTGACCGCTGCGGCCGAATTCTCCAGGTGGCATTAGAAAAATGGGCGCCTGCATTTCGAAGCGCCGTTGACTGGCCCAATACCCAGGTGGTGCTGTTTATCCCGGACGCCGTGCTCGCCAGCGACTGGTATGTCCGGGTGCTGCGCCATTGGCCGCCGGGGCTTTTGCCACAACGTGGTTTTGAAATGCAGACGCAACCCCCGACACAGTGGGTACCTGAGGTACTGGCCAATAGTGCGGGCGCGAAATTTTTGTTGTGTTTGAGCGTGGGTACGTGGGCCTGCATAGAGCAGATGGCGGCTTGCAGGCCAGGTGAGGTAGCCGGCGAAGCGGCGAGCGCGGTGCTGCTTCGCCGCCAATCGAAAGGGCCACAGCCGCAGACCGAGAGTCTTTTAAAACTGTGTGCTCCGATCCAATTGCAGCACAACGTGCACGCTTGGACGCAAATACTGGAACAGCTAATGGCTCAGTTTCGTGAGCGAACCGGGATTGATCCAGCGCGGGTGAGCACGCTGATCAGCGATGGCTCGCTTGATGGCCAGCGTCTCAGCGAGCTCGGCCAATACGTCCGGGATTTTTTGCCCCAACTCAATCTTCAGCAGCAGATCAGCCTCGACGCCCGGTTCGGGCCTGTGGCCGAGCAATGGGCGCAGATCGGTCTTGCCTGGCTGGTAGCCAGCGCACAACCGGACTGCGCCGCCTGGATTCTGCAGCGGACCGTGCCCGATCAGACGCAGGGCTGGCTGATCGGCCGAGTCAACAAGGACCAACAAACAGGGAGTTTAGGAAGTGAATTTAATCACTGATACCGCGTTGGCCGCGTTCGGCCAACCGTTAGACCAGGCCGAACGGCTGTTGCACCTGACGACACCCCAGGGCCAGGACCTCTACGCCTGGCGTGCCCATGCCCGGGAGCGCTTGGGTCGAGTGACTCGCTACACCGTGGATGTGATCAACCAGCTGAGCGATTTCGATCCGGAGCAACTCATCGGCCAAGCCGTGCAACTGAGCATCAAGCTCGATGACGGCCGCTTGAGTCCCCGGCATGGCTGGGTTGAAAGCGTACGCTACCTGGGCAGCGACGGCGGCCTCGACGATTGGCAGTTGGTGTTCGCACCCTGGTTCAGCCTGCTCGAATACCGCATCGATTGCCGGATCTGGCAGGACGTAAGCCTGCCCGACATTCTTGCCCAGGTATTCCAGCTTTACAGCCAGGCGCGCGGTGCGTATCGGTTCGATTTGTCACGGGAATATCCGCCGCTGTCGTACGTCACGCAGTTCAACGAGAGCGATGCCCATTTCGTCCAGCGTTGGTGCGAGCAGGAAGGGCTGTTCTGGTACGTGGAACACCAGGTCGACAGCCACTGCATCGTATTCACGGACAGTGTCTTTTTCCTGCCGACTTTGGACCCAAAGACCCTGGAATTCCACAGTCAATACGCCGCCGGCAAGCATGACAGCATTACCCAGTGGAGCCCTGGTGCGCGCTTGCTCAACGGAGTCGTGCATGCCGCCAGCATCGATTATGTCTGCCATGCCCGCACGCAGGTCAGTCAAGCCCGGGCGTTTGCTGCAGCGTCCGCACCGCTGGATCTCGAGCGTTACCAGTACCGTGGGCAATACGCCTGGCAAAACCCGGATCGGGGCGAATGGCTCAGCCGGGTGCAGATCGAGCAGGACGAGTCCGCCGCTCGCCGCATCCATGGGCAGGGGGGCGTGCGCAGCATGCAACCGGGCCACGGTTTCGAGCTGACCCAGCATCCACTGCATCAGTCCAAAGCACTCAAGGACCGCCAGTTCCTGATCATAGCGGTCGAATTTTTCGCCCAGAGCAACCTGCCGGTCGGCGTCCAGCGAGGCTCTCCACCAGGCAGTCTGAAGGCGCTGTTTCCCACCGGGAAAAAGAAGTCCACGCAAGCGGTGGGAGGCGAAGGTCTCTATCAGAATAGATTCGAAACCCAACGCCTGGACATTGCCTACCGCAGCCCCTTCGAACATGCCAGGCCGGCAAACCCCGGCCCCCAGACGGCAGTGGTGGTCACGCCGAGCGGCCGCGAAGTCTTCACCGACAGCCTCAACCGAATCTGCGTGCGTTTCCATTGGGATCGCCTGGTCAAGGACGGTGAGCTGGGCTCCTGTTGGTTGCGCATGATGCAAGCCAGCAGCGGGGAGGGCTGGGGCAGTGTCAACGTGCCGCGCTCTGGCGAAGAGGTCGTGGTCACCTTCCTCGACAACGACATCGACCGCCCGCTGGTGATGGGCCAAGTGTACGGCGGACACAAACCTGCCTGGCACTCGAGCGGTTTAATGAGCGGTTATAAAAGCCGGGAAATTCAGGGGCGCGGTTACAACCAATGGGTCATGGACGATTCGACCGGCCAGGTCCGGACGCAGATCCACAGCAGCCACGGACACAGTCAGTTGAACCTTGGTTACCTGATCGACCAGCAAGGCAACCAGCGCGGTGCATTGCGCGGTAGTGGGTTTGAATTGCGTACCGATGCCTATGGCGCCTTGCGCGCCCAGCAAGGGTTGTACCTGAGCACATGGCCGCGCAGTAACGCGCAAGGCGGGCAAGTCGATATTCAGGAAGCCCGGCAACAGCTGGGCAATGCCGAGGAGCGGGTGAAGGCGTTGTCCGAGGCCGCCCGGCAGCACCAAGCGCTGCCGCTGCAAGGCGGCGTCGACAGCCTTGAGCAACTCAATGCAGACACCCAGCTGAACTACAGCAGCACCGGAAAAACGACCGCCGCACCTGCGCAGCAATTGCGCAACGGCGGCGACACGGACGCGGCGATCAGCGGCGGTGGGCGTGGGCAAACCGGCGGTTACCACAAACCTCTCCTGATTGCGTCGGCCCCTGCCGATATTGCCACCGCGACGCCGCTCAATACCCATCTGCACAGTGGCAAGCAGTTGACCCTCTCGACCGGTGAAGACATCAACCTCGCCAGCGGCAAGTCACTGCTGGCCAGCGTCGCCCAAAGCATCAGCCTGTTCGCCCAGGCCGCAGGCGCCAAGCTGTTCGCGGCCAAGGGCAATGTAGAAATCCAGGCCCAGCACGATTGCATCGAGCTCACCGCCAGGGACAGCGTGCGCATTACCTCGACCGCCCGCACCGTCGAGATCGCCGCCCAGGATGAAATCCTCCTCACCAGCGGCGGCGCCTACATCCGCATCAGGGGCGGCAACATCGAAATCCACGCGCCGGGCACGGTCGATGTGAAGGGGGTGAAAAAGACGTTCAGTGGGGCGGCGCAACTCAGCCGCGACAACCCGCAATGGCCTGCAGCCTAGGTCAAGCAAACCCTCTCATTGGCGGCAGGGATAAGTCCTGCCGCCAATTATCAGTCGCTGGACGCTATGCCGTACACGCTCTTCGCCGATGGTGCGCAAGTGGGCACGGGGGTCCTGGATCCCAGTGGCGCAGTCGAGGTCGATCACCACGTTACTACCTCTCGCTATTACATCGAACTGGCGAACGGCGTGCGCTACGACTTGCCGGTAGTGGGGGATTACCGGGGCGAGCAGGCCAACGCCGAGCAGGCCAATCAAGGTTTCCTGCGTCATCAGGGCCTGCCTCATCCGGACATTTCACCGGCTGGGGAGCGCAGCCCATTCCGCCAGGCCTACACCCAACTCAACTCGCCGAAATCGGAGGCTTGAACATGACCATGCCATACATCACCGTCCCGATTGCCACAAGCAAAACCACCTCTTGCGTCCTCACTCTGCCCTGGTTCGTGCAATGCACCGAATACTCCCCTGTGCCCGCCACCTTCGAGCCACTGGTGAACGGCGAACGTGCCTTCGGTGCAGTCTACGACGCCATCATGGCGGCTCAGAGCAGCGTGGAAATCATCTGCTGGGGCTTTCAGCCGTCGATGTACTTCAAGCGCGGTGACACCCGCTCACTGCGCATTGGGGATCTATTGATCAAGAAGGCCGAGGAAGGCGTTCAAGTACGGATCCTCTGCTGGTACGACAGCCTGCGAGTCGCCCAGACCTCGGAAAACATGACCCCGGGTGACAACGTCACCAACTGGTTTGGCCAGTACAAGCAGAACCGCAACGACGCCCAAATCGAATACGACAAGATGTGGTATCGCCAGGTCCGGCTCGCCTACACCGGCGCCGAAACCGGCCCCATCCAGCTGGGACAACGCTTCTTTCATATGTTCCGCTGGGGCAATGACACCGCCTTGCACATCAAGAATATCGAATTCGTCACCCGGGACTTCAGCCTGCTGGATCGTGCCGAAATAGCCTGGCGCCTGGCCATGGAAGCGCTGGACCAGGACCGCAGCACTACCAACAAGGCTATGAGTACGCTGGCAATGGTTGCCGAGCCCACGCATCACCAGAAGATGGTGCTGGTGGACTACGAAAAACCGGAAGTGGCGGTCGGGTTCGTGATGGGGCACAACACCCTGGATGCCTATTGGGACAAAGACGATCACAGTTATGTGCGAAACCACGCCCAGTTCGGCCGCAATGGCGCAACGCCGCGCCAGGACATTTCCAGCCGACTCACCGGCCCGGTCCTGGAGTACCTGAACCACAATTTCTGCGAAGCCTGGAAGAAAGAAACCCGCGTCGACCTGCTGGCCCAGCGCCAACACATTCCAGCGCAACTGCACTGGCGACCCGGGCACGGCGTACCCGTGATGGCGCAGGTGCTCAGGACCCAGAGCCAGGAAAATACCAAAGACATCGAAAAGATGTACCTGCAGGCCGTCAACAACACCACCCGGTTCATCTACATCGAAAACCAGTACTTCCGCTGGCCACCGCTGGCGGACAAGATCAAAAGCGTGGTGCAAAACCTCATCAACGGCGGACGCGACCTCGACAAGTACGACCCCATCTACCTGTTCGTCGTCACCAATGCCTCCCAGGAGGCCATGGGTGACGGCTCCGTCAACACGTTCCGCATGTTGAAACGCCTGGGGCGCCCGGAACTGATGCCGGGCATCGCCCGGGCTGAACGGCGTGAAGAGCTGCTGGCCGAGCTGGAGCAGGCCAGGCAGACGGCGTTCATGGCCAACGCTAACCGTGGTGTGTTCGAAAGAATCCACGGCACCTACCCCATCGAGCCGCATCTGGGCTACTACGAAAGCTTGAAGGCGGATCAGGCACAGGCGCGGGCCAGGGTGGTGGAGCTTGAAAAACAGCTGCCTGAAAAGGAACAGGCAATCATTTCGCCGATGCAGATTCCCGGGCTCAAGGTGCATATCTGCACGTTGGTGGCGCCGGATTCACCGCCGGATAACTGGATGGATGTGTATGTGCACAGCAAGTTGATGATTGTGGACGATGCGTTTTGCACCTTGGGTTCGGCGAATGTGAATACGCGGAGTATGCAGGTTGATAGCGAGTTGAATATTTGTATTGAGGACCCGGCAATTACTCGGCCGTTGCGGGAGCATTTGTTTGGGGTGCATATGGGCGAGGATGTAGCGGGCCAAGATATAAAGGATACGTATGATAAATGGGCGAGAATAATATGGAAAAACGACATAAGAAGGATGAAAAAGTTAGAGGTGGGGAAAAAATTTGAATTGGGGTCTCACGTACCATCATTAGTTGAATTTTTGCAAGAGAGTGAATCACGGAAGAATCTGGATTAGAGATGAAAAAAACATTCATATTGGTTGTTTTAATTGTCATTGCGGTTTACTACATTAAGGATGAAGATATGCCTGATGCATCGCAGTTCGATTTTGCGTACTCTCGATTGGAGTTCGAATGTGTTTTTGAGCGTGATCACTTACCAGAGCTGGATGAGGCTGCGAACGTGTTGTATCGCTATGGACTTTATTTAGAGCACGATAAAGGGCGGAAGAATTATGAAGATATTGCAAAATATTACCGTGTCGCGGCTGCGCACGGCCACTACAAAGCCGCTACTAATTTACAATTTTTGCTTTCGGCCGGGCAGTCCAGCTCTCCTGATGCCAGTAAGGAGACCATTGATCTTGTCGAGGTTTTTATTAAGAAAGAAATACCTGGGGCTTACTATGATATGGCCCATTACCTCGAAGCGGGTTATGGAGTAAAACAGGATCTGGTTGCCTCAAAGGCATATTTTCGAAGAGCCGCTGATATGGGCAGTCCTGATGCTCAGTACTATGTCGCTAGGCTACTATCCTATGTTCCCAATGCAGGTGGCGTAGTGCTTTCCATGTATAAGTGTGCGATGGAGCAGGGGCATCGTTCTGCAGCAGGTAGATACTCTAGTTACCTACAAGATTCTGGGCTCTATGAGGAAGCTCTACAAGGTTACCAAACAGCTATTAGAAATGGTGATGTTACGAGCGCTTCTGTCCTAGCTGACGCATTTAATGGGCCGTCCGCCTCCGACGCATTAGATTACCTTGCGCTGACAAAAGATAGCGAGCGTGTTGTCCGGTATAAAAAAATCCAACTTTTCTTAGGGCGACACGAACATCTCGGCGCAAAAATACCGGAGCTGGACGACATCGTGCCACTCCCACCTGCTCCCCTTCCAGAGTGGGACGGCACTTTCCGGTGGCAGCGTGAGCGCGACCCGTACGTACCTGTGATCCCACCACAAGAACTGATCGAAAAGCTAAGCGCCGAGAAGGGGCTAGATCCGGCAACTGGCTTGCCTCTATCACCACGTAACACTTAGCGCTCGCCCACCCGGCAGGCCGGGAGTGTGCCAAGCACTTCACCTCACCAGCTGGGGGAAATTCCACGCGGTCAATCGCGACGTGACTGAGCCCCAGGCGTCACGTCCTTCTCTACCATCGGCGCATCCGGATCCTGCCCCTCCGGAAACTTCCCCTTCAACTTCCAGGCAAACGCAATAATCTCCGCAATCGTACGATACAACTCCTCCGGAATACTCTCTCCCAACTCCATCCGCGCCAGCAACTTCACCAGTTCAGCGTTTTCGTAGATTGGCACTTCATATTCGCGGGCGATTTTCAGGATGGCTTCGGCCAGGGCATCGTCGCCTTTGGCTGTGAGAGTCGGGGCGTGGGTGCCGTCGTACTTGAGGGCGATGGCCTGGCGTGGGGTGTCGGAATGGCTCATGCGGTTTCGTCCACCCAGCGTTGTTCGAGACGGGTTTGCGGGCCTTGGGGCGGAGTTCCGAGGTGACAGTCGATGTCGCCCACGTTCAGGCCAGAATCGAGCAGTTGTTGCCGCAAGGCGGTCAGGTTGCTTTCGATCAGGCTGGCGGTGTACGGCCGTTCCGCCCACAGCTGGCCAGACAGGCTGCCGCTGATCAGTTGGGCCTGAACCTGCAACGGCCCCAGGGGTTCCATGTCGAACGCCAACTCGACTCGCCACAGTTGCTGCTTGGGTGGGCGTTCTTCATGACGATCTTTTGGCTGTTCTTTTTCCGGCGCGTCTTCACGCTGGAATTTGACCTGCAGAGGAACAATGTCCTGCAGATTGCGCATCGGGATTTCCAGCTGCCAGGTATTCATCAAGCGCCCATCGGCGGTCACCCCTGTCTGTTCCAGGCTCGACAGCTGGTGACTTTGCAGGCGCGATACCGCAGCGGCTGCCAAGCGCAGCAGGTGTTGGAGATCATCCTCCCCGTCGGCATTCTGCAACAGGCGATCGGCTAGGGGAAAGCTGGTCGGCGAGGGCTTGGCGCTCACCTGGCTGAGCATGCCCAAGGCATTGCGCATGAAGCTCGGCATGGCCTGGGCCAGGGTGTTGGCGGCAATGATCGCGTTCATTTGCGTGTTGGGTGCCGGGCTCAATTGGGCGATCAGCCTGAGCAGATCACCTTTCATATCCGGGGCCAGCGACGGATTCAGTCCGCCAAGGAGCTTTGATTCGAGGAACACGCCGCTGTTTGCCAGGGCCAGTGCCAGGCCTTTCGGGCTGCTCAATTGCTGAACATCCGGCAGACCAGCGAGCAGCTTTTCGGCAGCGGCGCGCAAGTCGCTGGAGGTCTGGCTCCCGGCGGGCAGGCTCTGCAGAAGCTTCAGCAGGCCGTCCAGGGAACCTTGACGGCTCTGCTGGCTGGCCAGTTGCTGGGTCACTGCCAGTTGCTCCGAGCGGCTGCCCAGGGGGACGAATTTCAAGGTCTGGCTGTCCTGCACCAGGGCGCTGAGCAACGTGCCGATGCGCAGCGGAGTCGGGCTGTCGATACTCAGGGTGCTACCGCTCAGTGCGGTATTGAGCAGGCTGACCATCGAGCGGTACACGGTCGGCTGGCCCGATTCCTGCGGCATCACCTGTGAGGTGAGCACCTTGCCTTGCAGTAGGGTGCCCGCCGGCAGTTGGCCCGTGTCGAGGCGGGTGAGGGTGGCGGCGCTGGAGGCGAGGGCCTGTTGCAGCGTGATGGCCAGATTGCCTGCCGAGGGTTGAGTGATTGCCAGGCTGGTGCCTTGGGGTAGCGGCTGGGTGCTGGTGGCCTGGAGCGTGGTCTGGCGCCCGCTTTCAAGGGTGATCTTCAGCAGCAGCTGGAACGCCTGGTCGGCCTGCTTGAGTGACAGCACTTCGGCGTTGGCGGATTGTCCGGCGGATATCAGGCCCTCCATGGGTGTCAGCAACTTGAGCAGTTCGCCGCTGGTTTGCGGGCGTGAAGTGACCGGCGCATTCTGCGAGATTGGAAGGATGTTCATTTCGCCTGTCATACGCGGTCACAACCTGAGGAAATTGCACTCTTGAGAGTAGGAGATGGCATGTATAATGCCGCCCCGTCGTCTATGGGGCGCGCGAAACAATGCATTTGCTTGACGCAGCTCTCCATAACGGGCCGCCAATGCATTTATCCTGCATCTCTTTAGCGGCCGCAATACCGCCGACTTGAACCGTAAAGGCCCGTGATCTCTTGACCAGTCCAGTCCTGCAAACCGTTGCCCTTGCTTGTGAGCGAGACCTTCGGCTGCTTTTCGAAAATCTCGAATTGAGACTGGCCAGTGGCGAAATGGTACAAATCAGCGGTCCCAATGGCAGCGGCAAGACCAGTCTGCTCCGGCTTTTATCGGGGTTGATGCAGCCGACTGCCGGTCAAGTGCTGCTCAACGGCCGGCCGCTCAACGAGCAACGCCACGAACTGGCCCGCAATCTGTTGTGGATTGGCCATGCCGCCGGGATCAAGGACTTGCTGACCCCGGAAGAGAACCTGAGCTGGCTCTGCGCCCTGCATCAACCCGCGTCCCATGAAGCCATCTGGCAGGCGCTGGGCGCCGTCGGGCTGCGCGGATTCGAGGATGTGCCCTGTCACACCCTGTCTGCCGGCCAGCAGCGTCGTGTGGCGTTGGCGCGGTTGTACCTGGACAGCCCGCCATTATGGATTCTCGATGAGCCCTTCACCGCGCTGGATAAACAGGGCGTGGCGCAACTTGAAGAGCATCTTGGCGCGCACTGTGAGCGGGGCGGCATGGTCGTGCTGACGACCCACCACACGCTGAGCCGGATGCCGGCCGGCTACCGTGACATTGATCTGGGGAACTGGGCCGTATGAGTGTTTTTGGCCTGCTGGTTGCCCGCGAGGCCCGCTTGCTGTTCCGCCGGCCGGCTGAACTGGCGAATCCGCTGGTTTTTTTCGCGATCGTGGTTTCACTGTTCCCTTTGGCGGTCGGTCCCGAGTCTCAATTGTTGCAAACCTTGTCTCCGGGACTGGTCTGGGTAGCAGCCCTTTTATCGGTCCTGCTCTCGCTGGACGGGCTTTTCCGCAGTGATTTCGAAGATGGTTCCCTTGAGCAGTGGGTCCTTTCGTCGCACCCCCTGCCTCTTCTGGTTTTGGCCAAGGTACTGGCACACTGGGCTTTCTCCGGCCTGGCCCTGGTTTTGCTGGCTCCACTGCTGGCGTTGATGCTCGGATTGCCTGCCGCCTGTCTGCCGGTGTTGCTGCTTTCCCTGTTGCTGGGTACACCGGTGCTGAGCCTGCTCGGTGCGGTGGGCGCGGCGTTAACCGTGGGATTGAAGCGTGGTGGCTTGCTGCTGGCGCTTTTGATACTGCCGCTGTACATCCCGGTATTGATTCTCGGCAGTGGCGCCTTGCAGGCGGCACTGCAGGGTATGCCGGCGACCGGTTATCTGCTGTGGCTGGGTAGCCTGACCGCTCTGGCAATAACCCTGACACCTTTTGCAATAGCTGCTGGCCTGAAGATCAGCGTCGGCGAATAATAATGAGGTCTGGTCGTTTTTTGATCGCTGTTTTTTGAAAAACAGGCAGACCCTTGGCTCTTCATAGCGAAGAGCAACCGTGATGGAAACAGTATGAACTGGACCTGGTTTCATAAGCTCGGCTCACCCAAATGGTTCTACGGCATCAGCGGTAAACTGCTGCCGTGGTTGAGCATCGCGGCGTTGCTGCTGATGGGTATCGGTGTGGTCTGGGGCCTGGCCTTTGCGCCGCCCGACTATCAGCAAGGCAACAGCTTTCGTATCATCTATATCCATGTTCCCGCCGCCATGCTGGCGCAATCGGTCTATGTGATGCTGGCGGTGTGCGGCATCGTCGGGCTGGTGTGGAAGATGAAGCTGGCCGACGTTGCCCTGCAATGCGCAGCGCCCATCGGCGCCTGGATGACCGCCGTGGCGCTGGTGACCGGCGCGATCTGGGGCAAGCCGACATGGGGTTCGTGGTGGGTCTGGGATGCGCGACTAACGTCGATGCTTATCCTGCTGTTCCTGTACTTCGGTCTCATTGCGCTGGGCAACGCCATCAGTAATCGTGAGAGCGCTGCCAAGGCGTGCGCGGTGCTGGCGATTGTCGGTGTGATCAATATTCCAATCATCAAATACTCGGTGGAGTGGTGGAACACCCTGCACCAGGGCGCCACCTTCACCCTGACCGAAAAGCCGGCGATGCCTGCTGAAATGTGGCTGCCGCTGCTGTTTACCGTGCTGGGGTTCTACTGTTTCTTCGGCGCGGTGCTGTTGCTGCGCATGCGCCTCGAAGTGCTTAAGCGCGAAGCCCGTGCCAGTTGGGTGAAAGCCGAAGTGCAGAATAGCCTGGAGGCCGCTCGATGAGTTTTGCTTCATTCGGCGACTTCCTCGCCATGGGCCATCATGGCCTGTATGTCTGGTCAGCCTATGGCATCTGCCTGGCGGTGCTGGCCCTTAACGTGGCGGAGCCGATCCTGGCCCGCAAGCGGTATCTGCAACAAGAGGCGCGTCGTCTGCGCCGGGAGAACGGCAAGTGAATCCGCTGCGCAAAAAGCGTCTTATCATCATTCTCGCGATCCTGGTCGGGGTTGGCGCTGCTGTCGGCCTGGCCCTGAGCGCCCTGCAGCAGAACATCAACCTGTTCTACACGCCGACCCAGATCGCCAGTGGCGAAGCCCCGCTGGACACGCGCATTCGCGCAGGCGGTATGGTCGAAAAAGGTTCGCTGCAACGTTCCGGCGATTCTCTGGACGTGAAGTTCAACGTCACCGATTTCAATAAAACTGTGACCATCAGTTACCGCGGCATCCTTCCCGATCTGTTCCGTGAAGGACAGGGGATCGTGGCCCTGGGCAAACTCAACGCCGAGGGCGTGGTGGTCGCCGACGAGGTGCTGGCCAAGCACGATGAAAAGTATATGCCGCCGGAAGTCACCAAGGCCTTGAAAGACAGCGGCATGTCGGCACCTACTCCTGCGAAAGAGGGCTAACTGATGACTGCTGGACTCTACAGCGCCGGGCTGTACATCCCGGAACTGGGCCACCTGGCCATGATCCTGGCGCTGTGTTTTGCCCTGGTTCAGTCGGTGGTGCCACTGCTCGGTGCCTGGCGCGGTGATCGCCTGTGGATGAGCCTCGCGCAACCGGCGGCCTGGGGCCAGTTCGCGTTCCTGGTGTTCGCCTTTGGTTGCCTGACGTATGCGTTCATGGCGGACGACTTCTCCGTGGACTACGTCGCCAGCAACTCCAACAGTGCCTTGCCGTGGTACTACAAATTCAGCGCCGTATGGGGCGCGCACGAAGGCTCCTTGCTGTTGTGGGCATTGATCCTGGGCGGCTGGACTTTCGCCGTGTCGGTATTCTCCCGGCAATTGCCGCAGGTGATGCTGGCCCGGGTGCTGGCGATCATGGGCATGATCAGCACCGGTTTCCTGCTGTTCCTGATCCTGACGTCCAATCCGTTCGCGCGCATCCTTCCGCAGATCCCTGCCGACGGTCGCGACCTCAATCCATTGCTGCAGGACATCGGCCTGATCGTTCACCCGCCGATGCTGTACATGGGGTATGTCGGGTTCTCTGTAGCCTTTGCGTTTGCCATCGCCGCGTTGCTGGGCGGCCGTCTTGATGCGGCGTGGGCGCGCTGGTCGCGTCCGTGGACTATCGTCGCCTGGGCTTTCCTCGGTATCGGCATCACCCTGGGTTCGTGGTGGGCCTATTACGAGCTCGGCTGGGGCGGCTGGTGGTTCTGGGACCCGGTGGAAAACGCCTCCTTCATGCCTTGGCTGGTCGGCACCGCACTGATTCACTCATTGGCCGTCACAGAAAAACGTGGCGTGTTCAAGAGCTGGACTGTATTACTGGCCATCGCCGCGT
Source organism: Pseudomonas violetae (assembly GCF_023072615.1). Classification (GTDB taxonomy): domain Bacteria; phylum Pseudomonadota; class Gammaproteobacteria; order Pseudomonadales; family Pseudomonadaceae; genus Aquipseudomonas; species Aquipseudomonas violetae. Next base: position 6,301 of record NZ_JAKNRW010000046.1, on the reverse strand, counting down.
TCTCCTTGAGTCTGCTGGGAACCTTCCTGGTGCGTTCCGGTGTGCTGACCTCAGTGCACGCGTTTGCTTCTGATCCGGAGCGCGGCGTATTCATCCTGATCTTCCTGCTGTTCGTGGTCGGTGGCTCGCTGACCCTGTTCGCCCTGCGTGCGCCGGTGGTGAAGAGTCATGTAGGTTTCAACCTCTGGTCACGGGAAACCCTGTTGCTGGGCAACAACCTGGTGCTGGTGGTCGCCGCCTCGATGATCCTGCTCGGCACCTTATATCCGTTGATCCTCGACGCCATGACCGGGGCCAAGCTGTCGGTTGGCCCACCGTATTTCAACGCGCTGTTTATTCCGCTGATGGCCTTGCTGATGGTGGTCATGGCCGTCGGTATGCTGGTGCGCTGGAAAGATACCCCGGTCAAATGGTTGGTTGGGATGCTCACCCCGGTATTGCTTGGCAGCGCGGCCCTTGCAGTGATCGCCGGCATCGCCTATGGCGATTTCAACTGGGCTGTGATCGCGACCTTCATGCTCGCTGCCTGGGTATTGCTGGCCGGCGTGCGCGACATCTTTGACAAGACTCGCCACAAGGGGCTGATCAAAGGCTTGCCGACCTTGACGCGCAGCTACTGGGGCATGCAGATCGCGCACCTGGGCATTGCCGTATGCGCCCTTGGCGTCGTCCTATCGAGCCAGAACAGTGCCGAGCGCGACCTGCGTCTGGCGCCGGGGGAATCCATGAGCCTGGCCGGTTACCAGTTCGTGTTCGAAGGTGCCAAACACTTCGAAGGCCCGAATTTCACCTCTGACAAGGGCACGATACGGGTAATCCGAAACGGCAAGGAAATCAGCGTGCTGCACCCGGAAAAACGTCTGTACACCGTGCAGAACTCGGTCATGACCGAGGCCGGGATTGATGCCGGTTTCACCCGTGACCTTTATGTTGCCCTCGGCGAACCCTTGGGCGATGGCGCCTGGGCCGTACGCGTCCACGTCAAGCCGTTCGTGCGCTGGATCTGGTTCGGTGGGTTGCTGACCGGTTTCGGCGGATTGCTGGCGGCGCTGGACCGGCGTTATCGGGTCAAGGTCAAAAGCCGCGTGCGTGAAGCACTGGGCATGTCGGGAGCCACGGCATGAGACGTTGGTTGATGTTGCTGCCACTGGCGATTTTTCTGGTGGTGGCGGTTTTTCTGTATCGCGGGTTGTATCTGGACCCGGCCGAGCTGCCGTCGGCGATGATCAACAAGCCGTTCCCTGAGTTCTCCCTGCCTGCCGTGCAGGGTGACAAGACGCTGACCCGGTCGGACATCCTTGGCAAGCCGGCGCTGGTCAACGTGTGGGGCACCTGGTGCATTTCCTGCCGGGTCGAGCACCCGGTGTTGAACAAGTTGGCCGAGAAGGGCGTGGTGATCTACGGCATCAACTACAAGGACGTCAACGCCGACGCCTTGAAGTGGCTGGCGGAATTCCACAACCCGTACCAGCTGGACATTCGCGACGACGAAGGCACCCTGGGCCTGAACCTGGGTGTATACGGCGCCCCGGAAACCTTCTTCATCGACGCCAAGGGCATCATCCGCGACAAGTTCGTCGGGGTCATCGACGAACAGGTCTGGCGCGAAAAACTGGCCGCCAAGTATCAGGCGCTGGTCGACGAGGCCAAGCCATGAAGCGCTGGATTGCTGCCGCTGTGCTGGGCTTGAGCATGGCCGGTGTAGCGCATGCGGCCATCGACACCTACGAGTTCGCCAAGGAAGGTGACCGCGAGCGTTTTCGCGAGCTGACCAAAGAGCTGCGTTGCCCCAAGTGCCAGAACCAGGACATCGCCGACTCCAACGCGCCCATCGCCGCGGACCTGCGCAAAGAGATTTTCCGCATGCTCGGTGAGGGCAAGGACAATCAGCAGATCATCGACTTCATGGTCGATCGCTACGGTGATTTCGTCCGCTACAAACCCGCGCTGAATGCCAAGACCGCACTGCTCTGGTTCGGCCCCGCCGGCTTGCTGCTGGGCGGTTTTGTGATCATTGCCGTGATAGTTCGCCGTCGCCGCGTCCAGCGCACCGATAGCCCGGACTCGCTCTCCCTGGATGAGCGTGAGCGCCTCGACCACCTGTTGGATAAAACCAAGAATGATTGATTTCTGGCTCGCTGCAGGCCTGCTGCTTCTGGTTGCCCTGAGTTTTCTGCTGATCCCTGTTTTGCGTGGCCGTCGCGCCCAGCTCGAAGAGGATCGTACTGCCCTGAACGTCGCGTTGTATCAGGAACGCGTGGCTGAGTTGCAGACTCAGCAGGAAGAGGGCGTGCTCAACGCTGCGCAAATGGACACCGGTCGTGCCGAAGCCGCCCGTGAGCTGCTGGCGGATACCGAAGGCGTCGCGGCACCGCGTGTCTCTCGCCTGGGTAAACCATGGCCTCTGCTGGCGGCGATTCTGGTGCCGGTGCTGGGCCTTGGTTTGTACCTGCACTTCGGTGCCAGTGACAAAGTCGAGCTGACCCGCGAGTTCGCCCAGGCCCCGCAATCCATGGAAGAGATGACCTTACGCCTGGAGCGTGCGGTTGCAGCTCAGCCCGATTCTGCGGAAGGCCTGTATTTCCTTGGGCGCACCTACATGGCCCAGGACCGTCCTGGCGATGCGGCCAAGATGTTCGAACGCACGGTCACCCTGGCTGGAAGGCAGCCGGAGCTGCTGGGGCAATGGGCACAAGCCCAATACTTCGCCGACGGCAAGAAATGGTCGGACAAGTTACAGCGCTTGACCGATGAAGCACTGAAGGCCGATCCAAAAGAAGTTACCAGCTTGGGGCTGCTGGGCATTGCGGCATTTGAGGGCGAGCGTTATCAGGACGCCATCGATTACTGGAACCGGCTGCTGGCGCAGTTGCCGCCAGCAGATAATTCCCGTGCAGCGTTGCAAGGAGGGATCGCCCGGGCCAGCGAAAAACTCGAAGCGGGTGGCGGCAAAGTAGCCCAGGCGCCCGTGACTAAGGCTGCACTGCTGAAAGTCACCGTCGATCTTGCTCCCGAGTTGAAGGATAAAGTCCTGCCGGGTGATAGCGTGTTCATCTTCGCTCGCGCTACTTCCGGGCCTCCTGCACCGCTGGCAGCCAAGCGCCTGACCGTTGCCGACTTGCCAGCCAGCGTTGAACTGGGCGATGCCGACGCAATGATGCCGCAGTTGAAACTGTCCAACTTCCCTGAAGTCCAACTGGTTGCGCGGGTGTCCCGTGCCGGCCAACCGACGGCCGGCGAGTGGATCGGTCGCAGCCAGCCCCTGGCCAGCAGCACCGCCGCGCCACAAAAACTGACCATCGACAGCCCGGACAAATAACAGGAACCGCTTATGACCGCCATCGCCCGTATCACCCTGCTCAGTATGGTCCTGGGGTTAAGCGCTTGTGCGGTCCAGCGGCCCGAGCCCGCGCCGCTGCCGCCGATCCCGCCATCGCAGCCCAAACCCACGCCCTCTACGGCACCCACGCCAAGCAAGCCGGGTATTCCGGCGAAGCCCGCCAAGCCGGTACCCCGCACCTCGGCGAGCTTCGCGCCGCCGCCGGGCGGCAACAGCCATTGGGACGCCAAGCTTGGCGTGTATGTGCTCGATGACCAGACCAATACCTTCTACCGCCAGCGCACCTATTACCGCTGGAACAACGGCTGGAGCCGTGCCATCAGCCCGAGCGGCCCATGGGAAGATACCGACATCCATGGCGTGCCAAGTGGACTGGGCCGGCAATTCGGCAAGTAACGCAAAGGCGACCTCAGGGTCGCCTTATTCGTTGTCTCATGGTTACCAATTCCTGCGACACGTGAAGAGAGTGAATGGATGGCAGGCAGGTTGATCTATCTCATCGGACCCTCGGGTTCGGGCAAGGACAGCCTGTTGGATGCCGCAAGAACTCGGTTGGCCGAACGTAACTGTCGCGTCGTACGGCGGGTGATTACGCGCTCGGCTGAAGCGCGGGGTGAGGCGGCGCGGGGTGTGAGCCTCGATGAATTCACCCAGCTTGAGGCCCAGGGCGAGTTTGCCTTGAGCTGGCGCGCCAACGGGTTGTGCTACGGCATCCCCCGAGAGATCGACGATTGGCTGGCTGCAGGGCAGAACGTGCTGGTCAATGGCTCGCGCGGCCACCTGCCGGCAACGCGGCTGCGTTATCCGGATCTGCTCGTACTGTTGCTGACCGTGGAGCAGAGCGTACTGCGCGTGCGCTTGCAGGCGCGGGGGCGTGAATCGATCGTCGAGATCGAGGCACGGCTGGCGCGCAATGCGCGGTTCAGTGAACAGGTACTTGGGCAACACGATCTGGCGCTTAGTGTGATTGATAACTCCGGGGCGCTGGCGGATACGGTTGAGTGCTTGTTGAAGTGTGTTGATGGGCAGTCGACTGCATCCACGCCGGCACCGCAAGGCTGATGGCCGCTTGGCCAATAAACCGCCCCCCCCTCATCACAGGCTGCAAAACACCGACGCTCTAAGCCGCTGCCAGTGAGCGCTTTTCTGAAACACTCAAAAACCGCAACAACGCCAGAACAGGAAAAGCGCTGCCCACGATCAAGATCCACAACCAGCCGCCGCGTTCGTACACCGCACTTGCCACCGAGGAGCCAAACGCGCCGCCAATGAAGATGCTGGTCATATACAAGGCGTTCAAGCGGCTGCGACTGTTGGCGTCCAGGGCATAGACCGCCCGTTGCCCAAGCACCATGTTCATCTGCACGCAGAAATCCAGTACCACGCCGGTCACCGCCAGGCCTATGACGCTGTAGAGCGGGTGGATGAACGCGGGCAGGAAACTCAGGCTGGCGAACACCAGGGCCAAAAGTGAGGCGATGCGCGTGTGCCCGGCATCAGCCAGCCGCCCGGCGATGGGCGCCGCGATCGCGCCGATAGCACCGACCAGGGCGAAGAGGGCGATCTGGGTTTGCGACAATCCGTGATGACGCGCCAGTTCCAGCGGCACCGCCGTCCAGAACAGGCTGAAGGTTGCGAACATGCAGCCCTGGTAGAAGGCACGCTGGCGCAGGACTGGTTGTTGACGCAGCAGTGTCCACAGCGAACCGAGCAACTGCCCGTAGGACGCGCTGTGATCAGGCTTGCGCTTGGGAATGGTCACGGCCAGTACGATACTGATCGCCGCCATCAACACCGCGGCGATGACGAACATCGCTCGCCAGCCAAAGTGGTCCGCGATCACGCTGGAGACCGGCCGTGCCAACAAAATCCCCAGCAACAAACCGCCCATGATCCCACCGACCACTCGCCCGCGGGATTCTTCCGGGGCCAGGTGCGCGGCTAGCGGGATAAGGATCTGCACTGACACCGAACTGAAGCCCACCAGCAAGGAAATCAGCAGGAACACATTTGGCTGATCGGTAAACGCCGCGCCCAGCAGGCTGGCAATGGCCACCAGGGTGGTGATGATCATCAGCCGGCGGTTTTCCAGCAGGTCGCCCAGCGGAACCAGGAAGAACAGGCCCAACGCGTAGCCAATCTGCGTCAGCGAAACAATCAGGCTGGCCATGGTGCTGTTTAGGCCGATATCCGGCGCGATCAGACCAATGATCGGCTGGGCATAGTAGATATTGGCCACGATGGCGCCGCAGCAAAAGGCAAATAGCAGGACCATGCCTCGGGTCATTGTCGCGGTGCCGTGGGGCGCGGGGTTTGCTGGGGTCATGAGGTGTCTCGTTGAACAATTGAAGAATGCGTGCAGGCTAAGCGGCAGGACAGAATGGCGGAAGAGAGTTTGGACTGATAGTCAACATTCCCTTGCGGAATGATTGAGGGATGCCTGCGTCCGTTACGAATGCCGATGATACATTTACTTACATCCATTTCCATAGCAAACATAGCGACGTCCGCTGCAGGGCTATGAGTGGGTCATCAGTCTATGTCGCGGTCAGGTGGGTGTTGATGAGTTTGAACGCACCGTTGCGCCCGGACTGAACGAGCTGGCAGTCAAAGCAATCCAGAGTATCGAGAGCATTCTGTGAGCTTTCTCTGCCGGAGCGGTTGATCGAGATTGGGGTTGAGGCGGTTTTGCCTTGAACAAAGGCGACCTGAAGGGTCGCCTTTTTCATTGGTGCGCCAGGCATGGCGCGTTGCGCGCAAGCGCAACCAGCTTGGCTGTGGTGGCCACGCTGGTGACTTGGAGGTGAAAGTCCTCTACACACCCGGCAAGGGGAAGTGTTAGCCAGAGGCAAGGGTGTCGCGGGTGACCGCGAATCTGAAGGAAGCCCGAGGCAAAATGCTGGCCTGACGAACAGGAAGCGGATAGAGGCGGTGTAGCGGGGTAAGAAGGCCAATATCTTC
>NZ_JAKNRW010000045.1 GCF_023072615.1 Pseudomonas violetae | reverse complement strand
CGCAGGATATCGCGTTCCCCCAGGAGTGCCGCGACATCGCAGGCCATGCCCGCCAGCCCTAGGTCCTGGCCGCGCAATAGCAAATGGCCAATGCGTGGATGCGCCGGCAGCTCGGCCATGGCCTGACCATGACGGGTCAGCGTCTCGCCGTCCAGAGCGCCCAGGCGCTGCAGCAGATCCTGCGCCTGCGCATAAGCCGCTGTCGGCGGGATATCCAGCCAGACCAGTTGCCCGGGCGTCACGCCCCAGCGACCGAGTTGCAAGGCGAGCCCGGCAAGGTCCGCCGAGAGGATTTCTGCACTGGCATAGGCCGCCAGTTGTTCGTGCTGATCCTGGGACCACAGGCGATAACACACCCCCGGCTCCAGACGCCCCGCCCGGCCCGCACGCTGGGTGGCGCTGGCGCGGGAGATGCGCTGAGTGTCGAGGCGGGTCATGCCGCTGCCGGGATCGAAACGCGGCACCCGCGCCAGCCCGGCATCGATCACCACGCGCACGCCGTCGATGGTCAGACTGGTCTCGGCGATGTTGGTGGCCAGTACCACTTTGCGTTTGCCCGCAGGGGCCGGATCAATGGCCGCTCGCTGGGCAGCAAGGTCCAACTCGCCGTGCAGCGGGCAGAGCAGCACCGGGGAACTGTCGCCCAGCGCATCGGCTAGCTGTTGATGCACTCGACGAATTTCCGCCTGCCCGGGCAGGAACACCAGCACGCTGCCGGCCTCATCGTTCAAGGCTTCGAGTATTGTCTGCACCAGCCGCGGCTCGATGAATTCACCGGCCTGGAACGGCCGACCCCAGCGCATCGCCACAGGGTACATGCGGCCCTCGCTGCGCAGGATCGGCGCATCATCGAGCAACCCGGCCAGACGCTCGCCTTCCAGGGTCGCCGACATCAGCAGGATTTTCAGCGGCTGGTCTTCGCGGAACAGCTCCCGGCCGTTGAGGCTCAGGGCCAGCGCCAGGTCGGCATCCAGGCTGCGCTCGTGGAATTCATCGAAAATCAACAGGCCCACGCCTTCCAGCGCCGGGTCATCCTGCAGGCGTCGAGTGAGAATACCTTCGGTCACCACTTCGATACGGGTGTTGGGGCCTACTTTGCTGTCCAGACGAATCCGATACCCCACGGTTTCCCCGACCTTCTCGCCCAATTCACTGGCCAGGCGCTCCGCCGCGGCCCGCGCGGCCAGGCGCCGTGGTTCGAGCATCAGGATGGTCTGCCCGGCCAGCCAGAGCTCGTCGAGCAAGGCCAGAGGCACCCGAGTCGTCTTGCCCGCGCCAGGCGGTGCTTCGAGCACGGCTTCATGACGTGCGGCCAGGGCTTCACGCAGGGCGGGTAAAACTTCATCGATCGGTAAAGAAATCATGCTGGCTCCCAAACAGAGGCGCGAGTATAACGGCGAACTGCCTGGCGTTTATCACGGTCCTAATTCATACCGACGACGCTTCGTTTTCCAGATGACTCAAGGAGATTCATATGCGTGCTCCCTTTCGCCTGATAGGTGGTGTGTTAGTAGCGACCCTGCTGACTCAAGTGACCGCCTGCGGATCGATCTTCTACCCAGATCGGCGCGGTCAGATTGATGGCAAGATCGATCCGGCCATTGCCGTATTGGATGCCGTGGGCCTGCTGTTCTATATCGTCCCGGGCCTGATTGCCTTCGCCGTGGACTTTGCTACCGGCGCGATCTACTTCGAGCCGGGCAAGACCGCCCAGGTCGCTCCGGAAAAACTCCAGCAAGCGATTGGCGCGGACGGCCAGGTCGACAAGCGCAAGCTGCAGACCATTCTGCAAACCGAGCTGGGCCGCAGCTTCCCGCTGGATGATCCACGCCTGATCCAGCACAAGGGCAGCACCCAGCAGTTGGCGATGTTCGGCCTGCAACCCGCTGCATAACCTTAATTGCAAGGAACCGCCGCACTTATGATTTCCAGCTCCGAACACGCCCGCCTGCTGCGGTTGGCGACCCGAGCCTCGGTGGCGGTAGCCTGTACGCTGGTCGTCGCCAAAGCCATCGCATGGTGGTTAAGCGGCTCGGTCAGCATGCTCGCCGGGCTTACTGATTCGGCGCTGGACGGCGTCACTTCGATGCTCAACCTGCTGGCGGTGCATTACGCTCTGCGCCCGGCCGATGACGATCACCGCTACGGCCATGGCAAAGCCGAGTCGCTGGCCGGCATGGCCCAGGCGTTGTTCATTGGCGCAAGTGCGGTGCTGATCGCCTTTCAGGCGTTCGACCGGCTGCGACACCCCGAGCCGGTAGGCGCGCCCTGGATCAGCATCGGGGTGATCCTGTTCTCCCTGGTGCTGACCCTGGCGCTACTCGTGTTGCAGCATCGAGTGGTCAAGGCGACCGGCTCCAATGCGGTGCACGCCGACTCCCTGCACTATCGCTCGGACCTGCTGCTCAACGGCAGCATCCTGATCGCGCTGGTGTTGGCGGGGTTTGGCTGGCATCAGCTGGATGCGTGGTTCGGCCTGGGCATCGCCATTTATATTTTGTGGAGCGCCATCCAAATCGCTCGCGAGAGTTTTACTGTGCTGATGGATGAAGAGCTGCCACTGGATGTCAGCCAGCACATGCTTGAACTGGCCTGCAGCGTGCCCGGCGTACTGGGCGCACACGACTTGCGCACCCGGGTCTCGGGCAATCAGTGGTTCGTACAGTTACACCTGGAGTTGCCCGGCAACTTGACCCTGTCCGTCGCCCACGGCATCAGCGATCAGGCCGCCGATGCAATCCACGCAGCTTACCCGCGCGCCGAAGTGCTGGTGCACGCCGACCCGCAAGAAGTGGTGAAAGCGGCCCGCGTTCAGAATTTGACCTGATAACCGCGACTGCCGAGACAGTTGCCTTGCGCCTGACGGTAGATCTGCACCACCGATGGGTCCGGCTGGTAAGTGTCGGCGCGCGGATCGAAACCACTCTGCTCGACCGCATACCGGTAGCAGTCGTAGCCGTCCTGATTGACCTGCTCCGGCGACTGCCCATTCGCTGGATAAGCTTCCACGTCGAAGCCACTGCTGGCCGACTGCGGCAGCGGTAATCCCGGCGGCTCGACCACCACGTAATCCCGGGTGCTTTCCTGATAAGCGTAGTAAGAGCCGGCCGCCAGGAACAGTAGCGAACCGCCGATCCACACCTCACGCGCGTAATCGGGCAGGTAGCCCACCCGAATGCCGCGCGGTGGTTGCACCACCACATAACGCGGCCCCTGTGGACGGTACCAATAGCCGCCCGAGTAGAAATAATCGCGGCCACCGTAAGGCACGCGGTAATCACGGTCCGGGAAGCGGTCAATCACATGACCTGGACGATATTGCGGCCCCGGTCCCCAGCCATTACCGTGCCCAGGGGGGCGACCAGCCCAGCGATGATCATCGGGACGCGAACCCGGCCCCCCAACCTGCCACTGTTGGTTGCCATTGTTGCGTCGTGGCACATCCTGGTAGTACCCCCGCTGAGGTTGCTGGGTCTGGCGCACGCTGTCGGGGCGGCCCTGGATCGGCAAGTCGTTGGCCGGTAACTGAGGTGGCGGCGGCGGTGGCCGCACGGGGCTGTTGTAATCCGGTGGCGGGCGGCTCGGCCCATTGCGATTCTGTCCGTTATGCTCGAACTGCCGGCTGTTGTCCCCGCCAATGATGTCGTTGTTCTGCCCCCGGGGCTGATTGTTCTGCTGAGGAGCGTTCTGCGGGCGCTGCGGGTGATCGTTGCCGCCGCGTCCCTGGTTGCTGCCATGGTGACCATCACCCTGTTGCCCACCATTGGGCCCACGATTTTGCGGCTCATCAGCCAGCGTTTGCGTCGTGACACTGATGCACACCAAACCAACACCGGCCAAACGCCAGATGCGCGACTTCATGCTTTTCCTCACAGGAGCTCAGGGCTTGTACGTAAGACTGGGAAAGCACAGGCCGGTTCTGCAACAGGTTATCAGTCGCACGGTATTTTTTTGGCATTAAAAAAGGGAGACCCGTCGGCCTCCCCTTGAGAACTTCGTCCGTGCTCGACGCTTATGACGTCGGCTCACCTCACGCCGTCTTCTGGACAGTGTGCAGCTCGGAGGCCGGCACATCCCCGGTGGGGGTGGCGGCCGCGGCTGGCCTGATTGGGCGAGCCGCAGTGGACTGTTTGTCCGAGCAGTGATTCTGGTAATAAGAATAGGCCTGAGGCAGCGACAGAGGATTGCGAAGATTGCTGAATTAAACATCACTTGCGCAATTTTTAACCCTGGATAGATAATCCGCCGCAATAGTTATGATAAAGGCCTGAATGATGAGCAAACTCGACCGATACGACTTAAGCATTTTGGCGGAATTACAGCGTGATGCGCGCATCTCCAACCAGGAGCTGGCTGAACGCATAGGCCTTTCACCTTCCCCTTGCTCACGTCGGGTCAAGCAACTGGAGGACGACGGCTACATCACCCGCCAGGTCGCCCTGCTGGATCGCAAGATGCTTGGCCTGAGCCTGACGGCATATGTGCTGATCGGCATGGACCGCCACACGCCGGAACGCTTCGAAAACTTCGAAGCGGCGATCCGAACCTTGCCCCAGGTGCTGGAATGCAGCCTGGTGACGGGGATGGACGCCGACTATCAGCTCAAGGTGGTAGTGCCTGATATGGATCACTACCAGAAATTGCTGCTGGGGCACCTGACCCGGATTGACGGGGTGACGAGTGTGCGCTCGAGTTTTGTGTTGAACCAGGTGTTGAACAGTACCGAACTGCCTTTGACGCATCTGCGCAGTTGAAGACCCCATCGCGGGCAAGCCACGCTCCCACAGGTTTTGTGTTGAAATCACGATTGTGAGTGAGCCAAAACCTGTGGGAGCTGGCTTGCCAGCGATAGGGCCGGCAAAGGCGACCAATGACTGCGGCACACCGACGCAGGTCAATACTGCGCGAACCTTGCGTAACGTATACTCGCCCCGCCCTTTTAGCCGCGCCCATGCTGGAGATGTTCGATGGATCCTGCCGTATTCGAAGAGTGGATGATGACCGGACTGGTCACCATCCTGATCATATTCATGGGTTTCATCGTCTGGGATCTGGCGAAGAAATCCAAGGCTGGGCGCTTTGGTTCGATGATTCTGTTCTTCGTGCTGGGCCTGGGCGTAGCGGCGTTTGTCATCAAGAGCGTAGTGATCGGGCTGATCGAATCCGGCGCCTTATAAACGCGCCGGCACTTCCTTCCACTGGCCTTGATCGAGCCCTTCGATCGTCCAGTCGCCAATTCTGACCCGCACCAGGCGCAAGGTCGGCAAGCCCACGGCAGCCGTCATGCGCCGCACCTGGCGGTTGCGCCCCTCGCGAATGACCAACTCCAGCCAACTGGTCGGCACGCTCTTGCGAAAACGCACGGGTGGATTGCGTGGCCAAAGCTGCGGTTCTTCCAGTTGCCGGGCCTCGGCGGGCAAAGTCATGCCGTCATTGAGCTCGACGCCATCGCGCAGGCGTTGCAACTGCCCGGCGTCCGGCTCGCCTTCCACTTGCACCCAATACGTTTTGGCCAATTTATGTTTCGGGTCGGCGATGCGCGCCTGCAACCGTCCGTCGTTGGTCAGCAACAGCAAGCCCTCGCTGTCCCGATCCAGACGGCCCGCCGGGTAGATACCGGGTATCTCGATGTAATCCTTGAGCGTCGCCCGCCCTTCACCGTCGCTGAATTGAGTCAGCACATCGAATGGCTTGTTGAACAGGATCAACCTGGATTCAACCGGGGGCGCTTTGGCAACCCGGCGCGGGCCTGGCGGAGGTGGCGTGCCAGGGCGACGGGAGACGGGACGAGGTGGACGAGGCATGGCGAAATGAACATCTAACGGTCAGGGCTGCTAATGCTAGTGCCCTGACCGCCAAATGACCATGAGAACAATCAGCGGAACGGCGGCTCGTCGAAGCTGCGCAGTTTGCGCGAGTGCAGCGAGTTGAGTTCTGTGCGCAACAGGTCCACCGCCTCAATGCCGATCTTCAAGTGCTGGCTGACCGCACGCTCGTAGAACGCGTTTGCCGAACCTGGCAGTTTGATTTCACTGTGCAGCGGCTTGTCCGAGACGCACAGCAAGGTGCCGTACGGCACCCGCAAGCGATAACCCTGGGCGGCGATGGTACCGCTTTCCATATCCACCGCCACGGCGCGGGACAAGTTGATCAGCGGACGCTCCTGGGCCCAACGCAATTCCCAGTTACGGTCGTCGTAAGTCAGCACGGTACCGGTACGCAGACGTTTCTTCAGCTCGTCGCCCTTCTCGCCGGTGATATTCGCCGCCGCTTGCTGCAAGGCCATCTGCACTTCTGCGAGAGCCGGAATCGGGATATTCGGCGGCACTACCCGGTCAAGAATGCCGTCGCGCCGCATGTAGGCGTGAGCCAGTACGTAGTCGCCGATGGTCTGGGACTGACGCAAGCCGCCACAGTGACCGATCATCAGCCAGCAATGCGGGCGCAGTACTGCCAGGTGATCGGTAATGTTCTTGGCATTGGACGGACCGACGCCGATATTCACCAGGGTCACGCCATGACCATCGCTGGCGATCAAGTGATAGGCCGGCATCTGGTAGCGGTGCCACACAACGCCTGCGGCAATGGCCGACGCCTCGCCGTGATCCATGCTCTTTTCGATGATCACGTTGCCCGGCAGCACCATGCGTACGAAGCGCGGGTCGCTGCGCAACTGCTCAAGGCCATGCACGATGAACTGGTCGACGTAGCGGTGGTAGTTGGTCAGCAGGATCCACGGCTGCACATGACGCCAGTCGCTGCCGGTGTAGTGCACCAGGCGACGCAGGGAGAAATCCACCCGCGCGGCATCGAACAGGGCCAGTGGCAGCGGGTCGGTGTTTTCCCAATCGTACAGGCCATCGGCGATGCCATCGGTGGCGGCGGACAGGTCGGTACTTGGGAAGACGCGCGCCAGCACGGCAGCCGTTACGCCGGAACCCGCCAGCTCGTCGCCCTGTTCAACCACGTAGGGATAAGGAATGTTCTGCTGACTGATCCCGACTTCCACGGTCACGGTGAAGTCATGCATCAGCGGCACCAACTGTTCCAGCAGGTATTTGCGAAACGCCGCAGGGTGAGTGACGGTGACGCTGTAAGTGCCCGGCAGTTGAACCTTGGCGTAGGCGCGAGTGGTCTGCGGCACTTCGCCCTGACAGTGGTAGGTCAGGCGCAATTCAGGATAACGAAACATCGCACGCTGCTCGGCGTCCGGTTCGATACGATCCTTGAGGTATCGCTTGAGCGCCTGATTCAGCGCGGTGGTTGCACGTTCGTGCAAGAGCGCAAGCCGGTCCACGGCTTGCTCGGCGGTTTGAACGACAATAAAAGCTTCGGTCACGATCAGCATCCTGTGTTCTGACTTGCAGAGCTTCATCTTGCCTGCATCGTCGCTTCACGGGAACAGCCGCCAGTGCACAATTGCTGCGACCACAGCGGATTTTGTGAGAGCGAGCCTGTCACAAGTTCGGTGTACACCAAAGGCCTGATGTGGGGGGGGGTATTCAAATACTCGGGGTCGAACGGGCGACAATTGCTTGCACATCCAGCCCCCGCGGCAAGGCGCCATATACACGGCCGGCCGAACCCAGGCGGCTGGTGATAAAGGCATCGCTGACCACGGCGTTACCCGCCTCCAGCAACAGCTTGGCCTGTAAACCCAGGGCAATGTCTTCGGTGAGCTGCCGGGCACGATACTGAATATCGCCAGTGTCCTTGAACGCTGCCTGCAACTGATGGATATGCGCAGCCAGGCGCTTGTCGCCGTGGCCATCGCCCAGTTCGTTGAACAGCACATCGAGCACTCCAGGCTCTTTCGACAACGCCCGCAGAACGTCAAGGCACTGTACGTTGCCGGAGCCTTCCCACGTCGAGTTCACCGGTGCCTCACGGTACAGGCGCGGCAGGATGCTGTCCTCGACATAACCTGCACCCCCCATGCATTCGGCGGCTTCGTTGATCATGGCCGGAGCGCGCTTGCAGATCCAGTACTTGCCCACGGCGGTCACCAACCGGGCGAATTTTGCTTCATGGGCGTCATCCAGATGATCCAGGGCGCGTCCCATGCGCAGGCTTAAGGCCAGCGCCGCTTCGCTTTCCAGGGCCAGGTCGGCCAGCACGTTTTGCATTAGTGGTTGCTCACTCAGCAGCCTGCCGCCGACGCTGCGGTGCGCGCAGTGGTGGCTTGCTTGAGTCAGGGCCTGACGCATCAGCGAACTGGAGCCGACCATGCAATCAAAACGAGTCATGGCGACCATCTCGATAATGGTCGGCACGCCGCGACCTTCCTCGCCAACCATCCACGCCAGCGCGCCGCGAAATTCCACTTCGCTGGAGGCGTTGGAGCAGTTGCCAAGCTTGTTCTTCAGGCGCTGGATATAGAACTGGTTGCGGGTGTCGTCCGGGCGGTGGCGCGGCAACAGGAAGCATGTCAGGCCTTTGTCAGTCTGGGCCAGTGTCAGGAAGGCATCGCACATCGGAGCCGAGCAGAACCACTTGTGACCCACCAGTTCGTAGGCCTGCCCCGGCCCACTGGCGCCAACCGGATAGGCCTTGGTGGTATTGGCCCGAACATCGGTGCCTCCCTGTTTCTCGGTCATCGCCATGCCGATGGTAACGCCGGCCTTGTGCGCCATGCCGATGTTGCGTGGATCGTATTCGGTGGCGAGAATTTTCGGCAGCCATGTGTCGGCCAGATCTGGCTGCAGACGCAGGGCCGGCACGCTGGCAAAAGTCATGGTCAGCGGACAGCCGCTACCGGCCTCAGCCTGGCTATGCAGATAGGTCATGGAGGCACGAGCAACGTGCGCCCCCGGCTGCGGATGCGCCCAGGGCAACGAGGTCAGCCCGTGCTCGACCGCCGCTCGCATCAACTCATGATAGGCCGGGTGGAATTCAACCAGGTCAATGCGATGGCCGTAACGGTCATGGCTGGAAAATACCGGTTTATTCTCGTTGGCCAGGAACCCCGCTTCCATCAATGGCCCACCAGCCAGCGCCCCGTAGACATCAATGCGCGATTCGGCCCAACCGGCACCAAAACGCCGCGACCACTCCTGAAGCGGCAAATCGATGCGGTACAGGTTGGCGCCATCCAGCGACGGTGGCTGGTTGGTGACTTCGTGGGTTTCGGCGAACTGATGCAGGTTCATGGCAGGGCTCCTTTGGTCAGCCAAGGGATTTTCAGTTAAGCACTGCCCCGTAGCCGATAAAAGTGTCATATCCGCCTAATTTGCGGCGCTTTCACCCTGCTCAAAACCCAGCAACCGTCGTTGCAATGCGGCCTGCAAATCCTCGAATTTTACCGGTTTGCTCAAGTAGTCGATGAAATTAGCGCCGGCGCAGTGCTCCCGATCAATGCTCAAGGCAATCATGAATATCGGCAACTGGGCGCATCCCGCCAGCGTACGGATCTGGCGGCTGAAAGAGGCTCCGTTGAATGGCGGTAACTGGCAGTCGAGCAATACCGCATCAAACGCCTCCCGCTGCAGGTAATCGAACGCCGCCGGACCGCTGTCGGTCGTGCACACCTGATACCCGAGCTTGAGCAGCATGCCGCGGATAACCAACTGGTTGACGGTGTTTTCGTCCACCAGAAGCACCTTGCAATCTCGCGACTGGCGCAGGCGCGAGAATTGCTGCGCTGTTCGGTGCGAAGATTGCGTCATGGAAAGTTCAAATTCGACATCCAGCTGGAAACGACTGCCGCGCCCCAGCTCGGAGCGGTGCGTCAGTCTTCCCCCAAGCAACTCCACCAGCTGCCGGCAAATTGCCAGGCCCACGCCTAGCCCGCCATATTCGCGGGTCATTGAGCCATCGAGCTGGAAGAAGCGCTGATACATCGTCGCCTCCCCCAGGTCGGTGAAACCGATACCCGTATCGATCACCGCAAAGCACAGCGCCATTCGGCCGGGTTGCGCGGGCTTGCCTGTGACGCGCAGCGCCAGTCCACCAACCCGGGTGAACTTGATCGCATTGTCCAGCAGGCATTCCAGGCACTGGGCTAACTTGGCGCTATCACCGTGCAAACGGTCGGGAAGGCCCGGTGTCACATCGACCTTGAAGTCCAGCGACTTGCTCAAGGCATTGCCCTCGAACTGCACGCGCAAGGTTTCGATCACGCTGCGCAAGCTGAACGACGCCCGGCTGGCCGAGAGTTTGCCGGCCTGCAACTCGGTCAGGGTGAGAATGCCGTTGACCATGCGCATCATCTCCCGGGCAGCTCCCGATGCCGTTTGCTGGTACTGCTCCAACTCCGGATCCATCTCGACAGTTTGCATCAGTTCCAGCGAACCGATGACCCCGTTCATGGGAGTGCGCAACTCGTGGGTCAGGGTGGCGAGGAACTCGTCCTTTAGCTGGTTGCTGCGGGCCAGTTGCTGGTTCAGCACTTCGAGCTTCTGCCCGGCATCAAACAGGGTCTGCGCCTGCTGCTCGCGCATGGCGTTGATGCGGTCGGCGAGCGCCAGGGACAGGAGAGCCACTTCGATGGCCGAACCAATCTGGCTGGAATACATGGTCAGGAACACGTTCGGCAGATACCCCAGGACCATCAGTGTATTGATGATGCCGCCGAGCAAAAAGGCCGACCAGGCAATGATGAAATACCGCGCTACGCGCAAACCGCGAAGCCAGGCGAAGATCCCTGCGGCAAAGATCACCACGGTGAAGGTCAGGGCCAGTGCCGTGGCCAGGCGCAAGGCCAGGGCATAGCTGGTCATGAGGGACAAGCCGATGACGATTGCGCCAAACGTAACCAGTGCCAGCAGCAGGCGATCGAGCCAGCGACTGTGGGTGGCCGTCTGCAGGAAGCTGCGGGCGAACTGACTGCCAAACAAGCCGGCACAGCCAATGAAGAATGGCGTGGCAGCGTTGGCCCACCAGGGATTGTTCGGCCAGAAGTACTGCACGGCCGCGCCGTTCACCGACAACTGATACAAGCCAAACGAGGCAATGTAGAAGATGTAATAAAGGTAACTGGTGTCCCGCACGCTCAGGTAGATGAACAGGTTGTAGACCAGCATCCCCAGCAACACACCGTAAATCAGGCCCAGCACATACAGGCGCAACGGTTGCTCTTCGAGGAATGCGGTACTCGACCACAAGGTGACCGGAGCCTGGATCGACCCCTCGCTCTGCAGGCGCAGGTACAGGGTTTGCGCCTGGTCGGGGGTGAAATTGATACCGAACAGGTAGTTGTTCTGGCGGATTTCCCGGGTAGAGAAAGGCAAGGCATCGCCGGTCTGGCGCACCAGTTGGTAGTTACCGGTAGCGTCTGGCAAATACAGATCAAGATGATCGAGGGGCGGATAAGCCAGCTCCAGCAACCAAGTCCTTTGCGCCGCCGGATTTTTCGGACGATAGTGCAGGTCGATTTTCAGCCAGAACACTGAACGCGAATAACCGGCGTTGAGGGTGGCATTATCGTGGGGCTTGAACTGTCCAGCGGCATCCTGGGCACGGACATCGGCAATGGTTGCCTGTCCACCTGCGTCTTCGAACACTTGCAGGGTTTGGCCCAATGGCAGGCTTTGAGTGTTCTCGTCGAACTCGACTGCGCTCGCCAAAAGGGGCAAGCAAAGTAGCAACATCAGCAAATAGCGCATCTAAGCCCCAGCGTGGCCAGTCCGGTTATCTCAGGAAGCCCCTCATTCCCTTTGAGTAGACGTAAAACCGGCATTACCTGTTATTGATTTGGATCCACTCTAGCATAGCCGTTAGTGGCCAATGTATACCATTGGAAAATTTCCTTCGATGGCTCTAGTACGGGCATTCCAGCGCTATAAATTGAGAAAGAACGGATTGAGCCACGCACGCGACTTCGAAGGGAGCCTGCCGCTGTATGCACCTCTCATGACTCGGTGGTCGACTGGTGGTAAGCTCGCGCACCATGAATATCTACAGCTCTCGCCCCGTTGTCCTCTGTCTCTCCGGCCACGACCCCAGTGGTGGCGCCGGCTTGCAGGCAGATATCGAAGCCCTGCTCGCCCAGGGCTGTCATGCGGCTCCGGCCGTCACCGCGCTGACTGTGCAAGACACGGTCAACGTTACTGATTTCCGCGTGCTCGACCGAGCGTGGGTGCTGGCCCAGGCCAATGCCGTGCTCAACGACTCCGAAGTCGCCGCCGTCAAGCTGGGCATGCTCGGCTCGCTGGAAATGGTCGACACCGTGGTCGAGTTGCTGCAAGCGCATCCGCACTTGCCAATGGTCTGCGACCCGGTACTGCGTGCCGGCGGCGGCGGACGACTGGGCAAGGATGAAGTCGGCTACGCGATGCGCGAACGGCTGCTGCCCTTGGCGATCATTGCCACGCCCAACCTGCCCGAAGCGCGGATCCTCGCCGAGCTGCCCGAAGGCACTGCAGACCAATGCGCGGAGAAACTCCTGCCGTACGTCAAGCACCTGCTGATCACTGGCGGTCACGGCGACGAGCAGGAAATCCACAACCGGCTGTACACCCGCGACGGTCGCCGCGAAACCTTCACCTGCCAGCGTTTGCCCGGCAGTTATCACGGTTCCGGCTGCACGCTGGCCAGCGCCCTGGCCGGCCGTCTGGCCCAGGGTGAAAACCTCGTCAGTGCCGTACAGACCGCGCTTAACTACACGTGGCGCACCCTGCGCGATGCGGAGCAGCTGGGCAAAGGTCAATTTGTGCCACGCCGCCTGCCGCTGGATTTCTGTTCGTAACTTCCCATTAGTCATGCGGTGAGGCTTGTCCGATGAAACTACGTGGCCTTTACGCCATCACCGACAGCCAGTTACTGGCCGGTAAATTCCTGTCGTACGTGGAGGCGGCGCTGGAAGGCGGCGTCACCTTGCTGCAGTACCGCGACAAGAGCAGCGACGAGGCCCGAAGACTGCGCGAGGCCGAGACCCTGCGTGATCTGTGCGACCGCTACAAGACCAGGCTGATCATCAATGACGACGCCGAGCTGGCAGCGCGCCTGAACGTTGGCGTACATCTTGGCCAGACCGACGGCCCGCTGACCCCGGCACGTGCATTGCTGGGCCGCCAGGCGATCATCGGCTCGACCTGCCACGCGCAAATCGACCTCGCCGAACAGGCGGCCAGGGAAGGAGCCAGTTACGTCGCCTTCGGTCGTTTCTTCAATTCCAGCACCAAACCCGGCGCACCGACCTGCAGCCTCGAACTGCTGGATCAGGCTCGCAGCAAATTGCATCTGCCGATCTGCGCCATCGGCGGCATCACCCTGGAAAATGCCGCGCCACTGGTGGCCCATGGGGTCGATCTGCTGGCGGTGGTCCACGGTCTGTTTGGCGCCGAGAGCACGGCTGAAGTGACACGCCGCGCCCGTGCCTTCAATGAACTGCTTTCCATTTAAGTCGCTTAAAATCTTTTTTGAGAGTCCGATCATGTCTCGTTCCGAAACTTTGTTTGCCAACGCCCAGAAACACATCCCCGGCGGTGTGAACTCGCCAGTGCGCGCGTTCAAGAGCGTTGGCGGTACGCCGCTGTTTTTCAAACACGCTGAAGGCGCCTACGTCACCGACGAAGACAATAAGCGCTACGTTGATTACGTCGGTTCCTGGGGCCCAATGATCCTCGGCCACAGCCACCCGCAAGTTCTGGACGCAGTGCGCAAGCAGCTTGAGCACGGCCTGTCCTACGGTGCGCCGACCGAGATGGAAACCCAGATGGCGGATCAGGTCTGCGCCCTCGTGCCGTCGATGGAGATGGTGCGCATGGTCAGCTCCGGCACCGAGGCGACCATGAGTGCCATTCGCCTGGCCCGTGGCTTTACCGGTCGCGACAGCATCATCAAGTTCGAAGGCTGCTATCACGGTCACTCCGACAGCCTGCTGGTCAAAGCCGGCTCTGGCGCCCTGACCCAAGGCGTGCCGAGTTCGGCAGGTGTGCCGGCGGCGTTCGCCAAACACACGCTGACCTTGCCGTTCAACGAAATCGACGCCGTCGAGACCATGCTCTCTGAAGTCGGCCAGGACGTCGCATGCATCATCGTCGAGCCAGTGGCCGGCAACATGAACTGCGTGCCTCCGGCCCCGGGTTTTCTCGAAGGCCTGCGGAGCTTGTGCGATCAGCATGGCGTTGTGCTGATTTTCGACGAAGTGATGACCGGTTTCCGCGTGGCACTGGGCGGTGCACAAGCGCACTACGGCGTCACCCCGGACCTGACCACGTTCGGCAAGATCATCGGTGGCGGCATGCCGGTTGGCTGCTTCGGTGGCAAGCGTGAAATCATGTCGCACATTGCGCCACTGGGCCCTGTTTATCAGGCCGGTACGCTGTCAGGTAACCCCCTGGCAATGGCGGCGGGGCTGACCACGTTGCGCCTGATCAGCCGTCCAGGCTTCCACGCCGAATTGACCGACTACACCAGTCGCCTGCTCGATGGCCTGCAACAACGCGCCGATGCAGCCGGCATCCCGTTCGTGACCACACAGGCCGGCGGCATGTTCGGCCTGTACTTCAGTGGTGCCGATGACATCGTGACCTTCGACGACGTGATGGCCAGCGATGCCAAACTGTTCGGGCGCTTCTTCCACCTGATGCTCGAAGGCGGCGTGTACCTGGCGCCAAGCGCATTCGAAGCCGGCTTCACCTCGATCGCCCACGGCGACGCCGAGTTGAAACTGACCCTGGACGCCGCTGAACGTGCGTTCGCTGCCTTGAAGTAATGCCGTGCCGCTGACGTTGGCGACTGCCAGCGTCAGCATTTACCTACATCCGCGCCCTTTCCCCTGATCATCTGCCAGGATTTTCCCGTAAATTGGGTTATATATTTCCCTCGCAGCAGAAAAACGAGTAAAGACTTTGTATGGATGGCCCTGCTTATTTCATAATGCGCGCTTATTGGATCCCCTCGTTGGGTCCGCGCGCCCTTCAGAGGTAAGTCGATTCCCATGAACCGCACCGGCCGCGCCCTTGCATTGGGCTGCCTGTTGCTCCTTCAGCCCTTGCTTGTACAAGCAGGCGGCAATTCGTTGTTAATCCCAGCGATGGGTCGCTGCACCCTCAATACTCAGCCGCAGGATTTGGCCCAGGCGCTTGCTGCCTGCCAGAAAGCCTCGGATGAAGGGGATGCACAGGCGCAATACGAGTTGGGTGAGTTCTACTACGACGGCAAGAATGCGCCGCGCGACCTCAACCAAGCCCTGAGCTACTTCGAAAAAGCCTCGCTGCAAGGCCACGCCCAGGCGCAATTCAAGCTCGGCACCATGTTTTTCCATGGCGAAGGCGTGCAGGCCAACAATGTTCAGGCTTATATCGTGCTGAAGATGGCCGCAGTCAATGGCGCGGAAGATGCGCTGGACACTGCCGACGAGGTGGCCGAGAAGATGCCGCGTGAAGAACTGGAAGTGGCGACCCAGGTGCTGGGGCAAATCTTCCGTAAATATTTGATGGAATTGCAAAGTGCGGATGGGCGTACGCCGTTTTCGCCACTTCCCTAGTTTTTGCTTAGATCTGACAACTCCATCGCTGGCAAGGCAGCTCCCACAGGATTGCAGTCGCTCACAAATAATGTGTACACCGCAGGTCTACTGTGGGAGCTGGCTTGCCAGCGATAGGGGCGACGCGGTCTCGGAGGCTTACTTGTCAGGCATCGGCATCGGAAACGGCATCACATTGCCCACCGCGCCACGGGCTTCGCTGATTTTCGGCGTACCCAGGCGCTCGACTTCATCGATGCGCACAATCGAATGCATCGGCACAAAACTGCGCACCACCCCCTCGAACTGAGCCTTCAACTTCTCTTCGCTCGGATCGACGACCACTTGCGTGCGCTCGCCAAAGACGAATTCTTCCACTTCCAGGAAGCCCCACAGATCGCTTTGATAGATCTGCTTGGCATACATTTCGTACACCTGGCCCTGGTTGAGGAAAATCACCTTGTATATTGGAGCTTCACGTTTGGTCATGGTGGGCGAGCAACACATAGGGGGATAAAAATGAGGGCGCGAACTATAGCATAGCCGCCGGACGCACAGCGGTAGGAACATGGGACCATGTTCCCTATAATGTGCGGTTCTTTGAATCACGTGATGACTCTATCCATGGCCAAGAAGCTTTACATCGAAACCCACGGTTGCCAGATGAACGAGTACGACAGCTCGCGCATGGTCGACTTGCTGGGTGAACACCAGGCCCTGGAAGTCACAGCACGCGCTGAAGATGCCGACGTGATACTGCTCAATACCTGCTCGATCCGCGAACGCGCCCAGGACCGGGTGTACTCCCAGCTCGGCCGTTGGCGCGAACTGAAACTGGCCAACCCGGACATGGTGATCGCCGTCGGCGGTTGCGTGGCGAGTCAGGAAGGCGCAGCTATCCGCGACCGCGCGCCTTATGTCGACGTGGTGTTCGGGCCACAGACCCTCCACCGCCTGCCGGAAATGATCGACGCCGCGCGCGCTACCAAGTTGCCGCAAGTCGACGTCTCGTTTCCGGAAATCGAAAAATTCGACCACCTGCCCGAGCCGCGCATTGATGGCCCGAGCGCCTATGTGTCAGTCATGGAAGGTTGCAGCAAGTACTGCACCTTCTGCGTGGTGCCCTACACCCGCGGCGAAGAAGTCAGTCGCCCGTTCGACGACGTGATCGCCGAGATCATCCACCTGGCCGAAAATGGCGTGCGGGAGGTGACCCTGCTGGGCCAGAACGTCAATGGCTATCGTGGCACCACTCACGACGCGCGCCTGGCCGACCTGGCCGAGTTGATCCGGGTAGTTGCCGCTGTCGATGGCATCGACCGCATCCGCTACACCACTTCACACCCGCTGGAGTTCTCTGACAGCCTCATCCAGGCCCATGCCGAGGTGCCGGAACTGGTCAAACACCTGCATTTACCGGTGCAATCGGGTTCCGACCGGATTCTCTCGGCGATGAAGCGCAACCACACGGCACTGGAATACAAGTCCAAGCTGCGCAAGTTGCGTGCAGCCGTGCCGGGTATTTGCATCAGTTCGGACTTTATCGTGGGCTTCCCCGGCGAAACGCAAAAAGACTTCGAGCAGACCATGAAGCTGATCGAGGACGTCGGCTTCGACTTCTCCTACTCCTTCGTCTATAGCCAGCGCCCAGGCACTCCGGCAGCCGACCTGGCTGACGAGACACCGGAAGCGTTGAAGAAGGAGCGCCTGAACGCCCTGCAACATCGACTGAACCAGCAAGGTTTCGAGATCAGCCGACAAATGGTCGGTTCGATTCAGCGGATCCTGGTCACCGATTATTCGAAAAAAGACCCCGGCGAGTTGCAAGGGCGGACCGAGAATAATCGGATCGTCAACTTCCGTTGCGACAATCCGACTTTGATTGGCCAGTTCGCCGACGTGCACATCGATGCCGCCCAGCCGCACTCGTTGCGCGGCTCGCTGATCCAGTAACACCTCATTCCCCTGCGGGAGCGAGCTTGCTCGCGATGGCGCCGGGTCAGACAAATAATATGTTGAATGTCAGACCGCCATCGCGAGCAAGCTCGCTCCCACAGGGACGGTGATCAGCCTTGGGTTATTTAAGAGCTTTCGCACCCAGCCCACTGGCGTTATCCTTGATTTCATCCTAATTGCCCCAGGGCGGCTAAATACGACCTTGAACGCATCCATCGAACCACATCGCTTTATCCTCGAGCCCTTTGAGGCTCGCCGCTTCGCCAATCTGTGCGGGCAATTCGACGAGCACCTGCGCTTGATCGAACAGCGCCTGGCCATCGAGATCCGCAATCGCGGAAACCAGTTCGAGCTGATCGGCGAACCCAAACACACCACCTCCGCGGAAAATCTGCTGCGCCGCCTGTACCGGGAAACCAAGGGTACCGAGCTGTCGCCGGACATGGTTCACCTGTTCCTGCAGGAATCGGCCGTCGAAGAACTGGACAACGTGTCCCCGTCCGAGCCCTCCGTCGCCCTGCGCACCAAAAAAGGCATGATTCGCCCTCGCGGCTTGAATCAGTTGCGCTATGTGAAGGAAATCCTCGGCAACGACATCAACTTTGGCATCGGCCCCGCCGGTACCGGCAAGACCTATCTGGCCGTTGCCTGCGCGGTGGATGCGCTGGAACGCGAGCAGATCCGCCGCATCCTGCTGGTCCGTCCGGCGGTTGAAGCGGGCGAAAAGCTCGGCTTCCTGCCCGGCGACCTGTCGCAGAAGATCGACCCGTACCTGCGCCCGCTGTATGACGCACTCTACGAAATGCTCGGCTTCGAATACGTGGCCAAGTTGATCGAACGCCAGGTAATCGAAGTCGCGCCGCTGGCCTACATGCGCGGTCGCACGCTCAATAACAGCTTCATCATTCTCGACGAAAGCCAGAACACCACCGTCGAGCAGATGAAGATGTTCCTCACCCGGATCGGCTTCGGTTCCACTGCAGTCATCACGGGCGACATTACCCAGGTCGACCTGCCGAAAGGCACCAAATCCGGGCTGCACCACGTGATCGAGGTGCTCAAGGACGTGCCGGGAATCAGCTTCACCCATTTCATGCCCAAGGACGTTGTGCGCCACCCACTGGTGCAACGTATTGTCGAAGCCTACGAGCGTTTTGAAAACCGTGTTGCCGACGAAGCACCCAAGGACAGCCGCCGCGATGCTTGAGCTTGATCTGCAACTGGCTACCGAAGCGCCTGTTCCCAGCGAAGCCGAGTTTCGCCAATGGTGCGAGCTCGCCTTGCGCCAACGCACCGCCGATTCCGAGATAACCATTCGCTTGGTCGACCAGGAAGAGGCTCGCGAGCTCAACCACACCTGGCGGCAGAAAGACTACGCCACCAACGTGCTGTCGTTCCCGGCCGACGTGCCTGACGAGTTCCTCGATATACCGCTGCTGGGCGATCTGGTGATCTGCGTGGCAGTGGTCGAGCGCGAGGCTGCTGAACAAGGCAAGGAACTAAAAGCCCACTGGGCACATCTGGTGATTCATGGCTGCTTGCATCTTCTGGGTTACGACCATATAGATGACGACGAAGCCGAGGAAATGGAAGCGCTGGAACGAACGTTGCTTGCCGAGTTGGGTCATCCGGACCCGTACGCGGACGACGAAACAGAACCATCCCCTATCGTTACAACAAAGGATTCAGAGTAATCGCTATGAGCGAAGATCGATCGAGCAACGGGCAGAAGTCATGGCTGGGTAAGCTCACCCAGGCTTTTGCCCACGAGCCGAAAAACCGCCAGGAGCTCCTCGAGCTGCTGCGTGATGCCCATCAGAACAAGTTGCTGGACAGCGAAGCGCTGGCCATTGTCGAAGGCGCCATTCAGGTCGCTGACCTGCAGGTTCGGGACATCATGGTCCCGCGCTCGCAGATGATCAGCATCAAGGCGACCCAGACACCCCGAGAGTTCCTGCCTGCCGTGGTCGACTCGGCCCACTCCCGCTACCCGGTGATTGGCGAAAGCCACGATGACGTAATGGGCGTGTTGCTGGCCAAGGACCTGCTGCCGTTGATCCTCAAGGAGAACGGCGACAGCTTCAACATCAAGGACCTGCTGCGCCCGGCCACTTTCGTGCCGGAGTCCAAGCGCCTTAATGTGCTGCTGCGCGAGTTCCGCGCCAACCACAACCACATGGCCATCGTGATCGACGAATACGGCGGTGTCGCGGGCCTTGTGACCATCGAAGACGTGCTGGAACAGATCGTTGGCGACATCGAGGACGAGCACGACGTCGAAGAAGACAGCTACATCAAGCCGCTGCCCAGCGGTGACTTCCTGGTCAAGGCCCTGACGCCGATCGAGAACTTCAACGAGTTCTTCGACAGCGAGTTTTCCGACGATGAGTTCGACACCGTCGGCGGCCTGGTGATGAGCGCGTTCGGGCACCTGCCAAAACGCAATGAAATCACTGAAATCGGCCCTTATCGCTTCCGCATCCTGAACGCCGACAGCCGTCGGATTCACCTGCTGCGCCTGACGCCTATTGCCCGCTAAGGATTGGGGTGTTTCATCAGCTGTTTCCTGCATCGCGTTGCGCCTGAAAGCGGGCCAGGCAAGGCGCGGTCCGCAGGGAATGGCTTGCCCTTTCCAAGGACTGCAACGCAGCATGGCCCGCTTTCAGGCGCAACCCGAAGGGCCGGGTCTGCTGTTACGAGGTCTGCGTTACTCGTCGCTCATTTGAAAAACCAAACCACACTCCTCGCGCCTTGCCCTGCGTAACAGCAGACCCGGCGCGATACAGGAAATAGCTGATGACACACCCCCTGCATCGTATGACCCGCCCCGGCTGGCCCGGTAACCTGCTGGCCGTGGTGGCCGGTGCACTCACCACCCTGGCCCTGGCGCCGTTCGATATCTGGCCGCTGGCATTGCTGGCGGTCGGCTTCTTCTATGCCGGCTTGCGCGAACTGGGACCCCGTCAGGCCTTGGGCCGTGGCTGGTGCTTCGGTTTCGGCCTGTTCGGCGCCGGTACCAGCTGGATCTATTACAGCATCCACCACTTCGGCGGCGCCTCGGTGCTGTTGGCCGGCTTCCTGATGTTGATCTTCACGGCGGCGATTGCCTGGTTCTTCGCCCTGCCCGCGTGGATCTGGGCGCGCTGGCTGCGCCGTAATGAGGCGCCCCTGGCGGACGCCTTGGCATTCGCCGCACTGTGGGTCGGCCAGGAAGCCTTTCGGGGATGGTTCCTCACCGGGTTCCCCTGGCTCTACTCCGGTTACAGCCAGCTCGACGGGCCTCTGGCCGGGCTCGCGCCTATGGGCGGCATGTGGCTGATTTCCTTTATCCTCGCCCTCACGGCAGCGCTTATCTATAACGGCCTGCGCCTGGTGCGCAGTGGACGCAAAGGTTTTATTGCTGCTGGCGCATTGCTGCTGGTCGGTCCGTGGGTGGTGGCCATTGCACTCAAGGAACACGCCTGGACCAGCCCGTCAGGCGCGCCGCTGAGTGTTGCCGCGATCCAGGGCAACGTCGAACAGAGCATGAAGTGGGACCCGGCGCAGCTGAACGCTCAGCTTGCCCTGTACCGCGACATGAGTCTCAGCTCCAAGCGGGTCGACCTGCTGATCTGGCCGGAAACCGCAGTACCGGTGCTCAAGGAATCCGCCGAAGGCTACTTGAACATGATGGGACAGTTCGCTGCCGAGCGTGGTGCCGCGCTGATCACCGGCGTGCCGATCCGTCAGGAAGTTCACCACCAGAAACGCTTTTACAATGGCATTACCGTGGTTGGTGAAGGCGACGGGACCTACCTCAAGCAAAAACTCGTGCCGTTTGGCGAATACGTGCCGCTGCAGGATATCCTGCGTGGGCTGATCGCGTTCTTCGACCTGCCAATGTCCGACTTCGCCCGCGGTCCGGCCGATCAGCCGTTGTTGCAAGCCAAGGGTTATCAGATTGCTCCGTTCATCTGCTACGAAGTGGTGTATCCAGACTTTGCTGCCGGCCTTTCGGCGCGCAGCGACCTACTGCTGACGATCAGCAACGACACGTGGTTCGGTACGTCCATCGGTCCATTGCAACACCTGCAGATGGCGCAGATGCGCGCACTGGAGGCCGGTCGCTGGATGATTCGCGCGACCAACAACGGCGTGACCGGCCTGATCAACCCATTTGGCCAGATTACCGCGCAGATTCCGCAGTTCGAGCGCGGCATCCTGTATGGCGAAGTGGTACCGATGCATAACCTGACGCCCTACCTGCAATGGCGTTCGTGGCCGCTGATCGTAGTTTGTATATTCTTGTTTGGCTGGGCGCTGGTGGCCAACCGGATGGCTAAAACCGTTTAATTCTCTGTAGGAGCGAGCTCGCTCGCGATGGACGTTAACGATGACGCGGGCATTCTGAATGAACGCGGTGTCTTTAAGTTTTTCGCGAGCAAGCTCGCTCCTATAGAGAGTGCGGAATGCCTAAGCATGGTTTATCGATAAAACATCAAATACCCCACCTGCCCTACCGCCTCGTTCATCAACTGCCCGCTCTGCCAGATCGACTTGAACTCCGGCATCCAGCCACCCAACGGTCGCGCATTATCCCCACCGAGAAACCCCACCGGCGCAGGCACCACCTCAAATCCGGCTTTCTGGAAACTCCAGACCGACCGCGGCATGTGAGCAGCCTGGGTCACAACCACCACGCGTTTGATCCCCTGGGGCAGCAACATGCTTGCGCTCATTTGTGCGTTCTCCCAAGTGGTGCGGCTGAGTCCTTCCTGCCAGCGTACGGTCACCCCGAAATCGTCAAGCATCGAATCCGCCATCAACCTGGCTTCGGAGGGCGGCGTGCCGTAATGCAACCCGCCACTGGTCAGCACCGGCAACCCCGATGCCTTGGCCAGTCGCGCCGCATAACGTTGACGCTCCAGACCAATACCTGTGGGCTGATCGGTCCCCCACGCCGGATCACCACGCTCGCGCCCTGAACCCAGCACCACGATGGCATCGGCACGCTGGCCAAGTGCTGCCCACTCTTCACGAGTCAACGGTGGCACGCGCTCCAGGGCATTGGCACTCCATTGCACGACAATCGGCAGGCTCATCAACCAGAAGCCCCCAAGGCCCAGCGCAAAGCACAGCCCGGCCAGTCGCGGCCGGGTGCGGCGCAACCACCAGCCCAAGGCCAGCAAAAGTAGAAGAATGCCGGGCGGCAACAGAAGTTGTTTCATGAAATAACGAAAAGGCATCGAGCATCTCCAAAGATGCCCGAAGCCTAAGAGGGTTGACGCAATGCGACAACTAAATCGAAAGGACTAAACGCTCTCATTACCTGAAATACGGCCTGTGCCTTATTTGAATTGCAGTGACCGGACCTTTACCGAGTCCCTGCCAGGTGCCTTGTCCTTGAGCCAGATGATTTTGGCCGAACGTGGTGCGTCAAGCTGCTTCACTGCTTCTGACAAGTATCCGTGTGTTTCACGTTCACTGCGGTCCAGATACGCTTTTACCAACGCAAACTCTGCGGGGCTGAGGCCACGCAGTTCCAACTCGAGGGGGCGCTCATCGCGCAGCCGGTCAGCGGTTTTTGCAGCGTCCAAGGCCATCCCCAGACGATCGATCAGTCGTTCATACAGTTCCGGTTTCGTGACTTTTTGCTGTGACTCAACCATCCCTCACCTCATTGAAAATAAGTCTTGCTCCCCATTTAGAGCTTAGCTTCCATCCCCAAACCGGCTGAGCGCCGCGACCAACGGCCCTCGCCGGGCAAATCGGGCGGCGCATGCTTGCAATCAGGGTTTCCCTCGGCAGAGCGCGGTCATGTATGCTACGGCGCTTCCTGTAACTCCACTTCCAGCTCGCCTGGACAGCGAAACGCCAAATTGGCGCGCTCACCGTCCAGCATTGCAACGAAGAGGATTAGGCCACCCCTATTCAGTTCAAAAGTAGCCATGCACGAACAATATCAGCCCCGTGAAATCGAAGCCGCCGCCCAGTCATTCTGGGACGAGCAAAAGTCCTTTGAAGTCAGTGAACAGCCAGGCAAGGAGACATTCTATTGCCTGTCGATGTTCCCTTACCCTAGCGGCAAGCTACACATGGGGCACGTGCGCAACTACACCATCGGCGACGTGATCTCCCGCTACCAGCGCATGCAAGGCAAGAACGTCCTGCAACCCATGGGTTGGGACGCCTTCGGCATGCCGGCGGAAAACGCCGCGATGAAAAACAACGTGGCTCCCGCCAAGTGGACCTACGAAAACATCGCTTACATGAAAACCCAGCTGCGTAGCCTGGGCCTGGCGGTGGACTGGTCCCGTGAAGTGACCACCTGCAAGCCCGATTACTACCGCTGGGAACAGTGGCTGTTCACCCGCCTGTTCGAAAAAGGCGTGATCTACAAGAAAAGCGGCACCGTGAACTGGGACCCGGTCGACCAGACCGTCCTGGCCAACGAACAGGTGATCGACGGTCGCGGCTGGCGTTCAGGCGCGCTGATCGAGAAACGCGAAATCCCGATGTACTACTTCAAGATCACCGCCTACGCGGATGAACTGCTGGAGAGCCTTGACGAGCTGACTGGCTGGCCTGAACAGGTCAAGACCATGCAGCGCAACTGGATCGGCAAATCCCGCGGCATGGAAGTACAGTTCCCGTACAGCGTCGATTCCATCGGCGAAACCGGTGCGTTAAAAGTCTTCACCACGCGCCCGGACACCCTGATGGGCGCGACATACGTGGCCGTGGCCGCCGAACACCCGTTGGCGACCCTGGCCGCAAAGAACAACCCTGAGCTGCAGGCGTTCATCGCCGAATGCAAAGGCGGCAGCGTGGCCGAAGCCGACGTCGCCACCCAGGAGAAAAAAGGTCTGCCGACCTCGCTGTTCGTCGAACACCCACTGACCGGTGAGAAACTCCCGGTATGGGTCGCCAACTACGTGCTGATGCACTACGGCGACGGCGCGGTCATGGCTGTTCCGGCGCACGACGAACGCGATTTCGAATTCGCCACCAAGTACAACCTGCCCATCAAGTCCGTGGTGCGCACCAGTTCTGGCGAAACCAACCCGGCGCCATGGCAGGATGCATACGGCGAGCATGGCACGCTGATCAATTCCGGCGAGTTCGATGGCCTGGACTTCCCTGGCGCGTTTGACGCCATCGAAGTCGCGCTGATCAAGAAGAACCTCGGTGCCTCGCGCACCCAGTTCCGCCTGCGTGACTGGGGCATCAGCCGTCAGCGCTACTGGGGCTGCCCGATCCCGATCATCCACTGCGATGCCTGCGGTGACGTACCGGTTCCGGAAGACCAATTGCCTGTCATACTGCCAGAAGACGTGGTTCCGGACGGTGCGGGTTCACCTCTGGCGCGCATGCCCGAGTTCTACGAGTGCAGCTGCCCGAAATGCGGCCAGCCGGCCAAGCGTGAAACCGACACCATGGACACCTTCGTCGAGTCCTCGTGGTACTACGCCCGCTACGCGTCGCCGCACTATGAAGGCGGCCTGGTAGAGAAATCCGCAGCTGACCACTGGTTGCCGGTGGATCAGTACATCGGCGGTATCGAGCACGCGATTCTTCACCTGCTTTACGCGCGCTTCTTCCACAAGCTGATGCGTGACGAAGGCCTGGTGAGCTCCAACGAACCATTCAAGAACCTGCTGACCCAGGGCATGGTGATCGCCGAGACTTACTATCGTCGCGAAGCCAACGGTGCCTACACCTGGTTCAACCCCGCGGACGTCGAACTCGAGCGTGACAGCAAGGCCAAGGTTATCAGCGCCAAGCTGATCGCAGACGGCCTGCCGGTGGAAATCGGCGGCACCGAGAAGATGGCCAAGTCGAAAAACAACGGCGTCGATCCACAGTCCATGATTGACCAGTTCGGCGCAGACACTTGCCGCCTGTTCATGATGTTCGCATCGCCACCCGACATGAGCGCGGAGTGGTCCGACTCTGGCGTGGAAGGTTCGCACCGTTTCCTCAAGCGCGTCTGGCGCTTGGCCCAAAGCCACGTCACTCAAGGCCTGCCGGGCAAACTGGACGTCGCAAGCCTCAACGACGACCAGAAAGCCATCCGCCGCTCGATCCACCTGGCCATCAAGCAGGCCAGCCACGACGTTGGCCAGAACCACAAATTCAACACTGCCATCGCCCAGGTGATGACGCTGATGAATGTGCTGGAAAAAGCCCCGCAAGTGACCGAACAGGATCGCGCCCTGGTGCATGAAGGTCTGGAAGCGGTGACGCTGCTGCTGGCTCCGATCACTCCGCACATCTGCCACGAACTGTGGAACCAGCTCGGTCACCCTGATGCCGTGATCGACGCCGGCTGGCCGGTACTGGATGAAACCGCGCTGGTGCAGGACAGCCTGACGCTGGTCATCCAGGTCAACGGCAAGTTGCGTGGCCAGATAGAAATGCCAGCCAGCGCGACTCGCGAAGAAGTCGAAGCCGCTGCGCGCACCAACGAGAACGTGCTGCGCTTCGTTGACGGCCTGACTATTCGTAAAGTGATCGTAGTGCCCGGGAAACTGGTCAATATCGTCGCCAGCTAATTGGCTCAGGCGCCAGGCTAGCCTGGCGCCGAGTAAAACCTTTCGGGCCGCACAGTCGGCCCACCTGGTTTCAAGGGGAACAACAAGATGATCAAACGCAATTTGCTGGTGATGGGCCTGGCGGTCCTGTTGAGCGCCTGCGGTTTCCAGCTGCGTGGTACTGGTACGACTGAGCTGGCGATCAAGGAAATCGACCTGAGCGCACGCAACGCCTACGGCCCCACCGTGACCCAGATGCGCCAGATGCTCGAAAGCAGCGGCGTCAAGGTCGCCGCCGGTGCTCCGTACAAGCTGATCCTGACTAACGAGCAGGAGAGCCAGCGAATCCTAAGCTATGCAGGTGCCGGCCGCACTGGCGAATATCAGCTGACTACCGTGCTTCAGTACGATATCCGTGGCCAGCGTGACCGCGGGCTGCTGAGCGACAAGATCGAAGTGCAGAAAGTGTTCATCCACGACGGCAACAACCTGGTGGGGTCCGAGCAGGAGGCCGACGATGCGCGCAAGGACATGCGCCGCGATCTGGTACAGCGCATGATGTTGCGCCTGCAACAGCTCACGCCAGCCCAGCTGGACCAGATGCAGCAGACTGCTGACGCCAAGGCCCAAGCTGAGGCCGCAGCACTGGAAGCGGCGCAGAAAGCCGAGGCGCAAACACCGCGCCAGTCGCCTATTGAACTGCCGCAGCAGTAAGACCTGCGGGGCGCCTTGGCGCCCCGCTCGCCCTTTCCCATGAAACTCGCCCCCGCCCAACTCGCCAAACACCTGCAAGGCAGCCTCGCGCCCGTCTACATCATCAGCGGCGACGACCCGCTACTGTGCCAGGAAGCCGCCGACGCCATCCGCGCTGCGGCCCGCCAACAGGGTTTTGACGAACGCCAGGTATTCTCCGCCGACGCCAGTTTCGACTGGGGCACCTTGCTGCAGGCCGGCGCCAGCATGTCGTTGTTTGCGGAAAAGCGCTTGCTGGAACTGCGCCTGCCGTCCGGCAAACCCGGCGACAAAGGTGCTGCCGCGTTCATCGAATATTGCTCGCGACCTGCCGAAGATACGATATTGCTGATCAGCCTGCCCAAACTGGACGGCAGCGCGCAGAAAACCAAGTGGGGCAAGGCGCTGGTCGAAGGCCAGCATACTCAGTTCGTGCAGATCTGGCCGGTGGATGCCAACCAGTTGCCCAGTTGGATCCGCCAGCGCCTGTCGCAGGCCGGCCTTTCCGCCAGCCAGGACGCGGTCGAACTGATTGCCGCACGGGTCGAAGGCAACCTCCTGGCTGCCGCCCAGGAAATCGAAAAGCTCAAGCTGATGGCCGAGGGTGGCCAGATCACCGTGGAAACCGTGCAAGCGGCGGTGGCCGACAGCGCACGCTTCGACGTCTTCGGCCTGACCGACGCAATCCTCAACGGCGAAGCGGCCCATGCCCTGCGAATGCTCGAAGGACTGCGCGGCGAAGGCGTCGAGCCGCCGGTCATCCTCTGGGCCCTGGCTCGGGAACTGCGCTTGCTGGCCAACCTGTCGCTGCAATACAGCCAGGGCATACCACTGGACAAGGCTTTCAGCTCGGCCCGGCCGCCGGTTTGGGACAAGCGCAAACCGCTGATGAGCAAGGCCCTGCAACGCTACTCAGCGCCTCGCTGGGCGCAGTTGCTGCTGGAAGCGCAACGCATTGATGCGCAGATCAAGGGTCAGGCTGCCGGTTCGCCGTGGATGAGCCTGAGTCGCTTGTCGTTGTTGATGGCCGGCCAAAGATTGATGTTGCCCGCCGAGTAAGGCTGCGATCTTTTGATCTTTTCATCCTGCAAATTGACCCGCATTCGCCCTATGGACAGATGCCCAACTTCGGCCGATGATTTGCCCCGCAAAACCCACTCACTTGCGAGATCCAGCCATGAGCAAAAAGCCATCTAAAAATGGCCCGAACAAAGCCAAATCCATCATCGCCCAGCCACTGTTCCGCAGCCGTCAGGAACGCGCCGGCAAGGGCAAAGGCAGCTACCGCCGCGAAGCCTTCCAGTCTAATAGCTGGGAGGCTTCTTACTTTCTGGCGGCCTGAAAGGCAACCAATCGCTCAACATGTTAAGGTCTGCACCTGATTCGTTTTCCCCTGGACCTGTGCATGCCCCTTAGTCTTTCCCGTCGTTGGCCACTGCGCCAACTGCTAGCTGCCTCCAGCCTCGTTCTGCTTGTCGCTTGCGCGGAAAAACCCACCGCCGCCGACGCTCAACCCCTTAAGACCCTCCCTGTCGCAACAGCCCCTGCGGTCATTCCGCCAGTGGTTCCGACCGGTGAAAATCTCGATATCCAGCCCACGCAGACGTTTGCCGAATGGCAGGCCGGTTTCCGCAAGGAAGCACTCGCTGCCGGCATCCGTGCTGACCTGTTCGATCGCGCCTTCGCCAATGTCAGCCTGGACCCCAGTGTCATTCGCGCTGACCGCAGCCAGCCGGAATTTTCGCGCCCGGTGTGGGAATACCTCGATGGTGCGCTATCGCCTCTGCG
The DNA here is from genome assembly GCF_023072615.1 of Pseudomonas violetae. GTDB lineage: Bacteria > Pseudomonadota > Gammaproteobacteria > Pseudomonadales > Pseudomonadaceae > Aquipseudomonas > Aquipseudomonas violetae. The sequence continues at coordinate 12,205 of NZ_JAKNRW010000045.1, read as the reverse complement.
GGTGCGCAAGGGCCAGGCATTGGTCAACCAGTACGCCGACATCCTGCAAAGCATCGAACAGCGCTACGGGGTTGACCGTCAGGCACTGGTATCCGTCTGGGGCATGGAAAGCAACTTCGGACAGTTCCAGGGCAGCAAGTCGGTCATCAACTCCCTGGCGACCCTGGCCTACGAAGGTCGCCGTCCTGGCTTTGCCCAGGCGCAGCTGATTGCCGCACTGCAAATCCTGCAACAGGGTGATATCGAACCCGAGAAGATGCTCGGATCCTGGGCCGGCGCAATGGGCCAGACCCAGTTTATCCCCACCACCTACAACACCCACGCCGTGGACTTCGATGGCGACGGGCGCCGCGATATCTGGGGCAGCCCGGCCGATGCGCTGGCATCCACCGCGCACTACCTGCAAAGTTCGGGTTGGCAGAAGGGCCAGCCCTGGGGCTTCGAAGTGCAGCTACCGAGTGGCTTCAACTACGTCCTGGCCGACGGCACGACTCGCAAGACTGTTGCCGAATGGCGGCAGCTGGGCGTAACCCTGCCGGGTGGCGCCAAGGTTGCAGCGGGGTCAGAGCAACTGTCTGCCGCCCTGCTGCTGCCAGCGGGCTACCGTGGCCCGGCCTTTCTGGTGCTGGATAACTTCCGTGCGATTCTCAAGTACAACAATTCTTCGTCCTACGCCCTGGCCGTGAGCCTGCTGTCCGAACGTTTCAGCGGCGGCGGCCTGATCAGTGGTACATGGCCCAAAGATGACAGGCCGCTGAGTCGTACCGAGCGCATTGAATTGCAAAGCCTGTTGAGCGCGCAGAATTATGACGCGGGGACCGCCGACGGCATCATCGGCGCCAATACGCGCAAAGCGATTCGCAGTGCCCAGCAGTCGTTTGGTTGGCCGGCGGATGGGTATCCGACGCAGAAGTTGCTGGAAGGCCTGCGTAGCCGCTAAAAGCAAAAGATCGCAGCCTGCGGCCGCTCCTACCTTGGAATGCATTCCCCTGTAGGAGCGGCCGCAAGCTGCGATCTTTTTCGCATCACCCGGTTATTTGAATACAACATCCTGCTCCAACACTAACTCCTTGCGCCCCGCATCCAGCCTCACCAACGCTCCCATCGGCAGCGTCAGGTTCGGATCACAATGCCCACTGCGCCACCCCGCCAGTACCGGAATGCGCAACGGCGCGAAAGTCTGCTTGAGCAGTCGCTCCAGTGCAGCCGTCTCCACCCCCGCTACATCCCCTACCATAACCCCGCGTAGCTGGCCCAAGGTGCCCGCCAGGCGCAGATGGGTGAGCAACCGGTCAATCCGGTACAGTGGCTCGTTGATGTCTTCGATAAACAGGATGACGCCCTCGGCATCGATTTCGTAGGGCGTGCCCATGGTGGCAGCGATCAGCGACAGGTTGCCGCCGAGCAAGCGCCCGTGGGCAATGCCTGGCTCGATCGTAGTCAAGGGGTAGGCAACCGGGTGCGCCAGCACACTTCCCGCCTTCACCTGCCCTCTGAGCATGTTGAAGAACGAAGCCTCGGTCGGCCTCTTCTTGTCACCCAGCAGGTCGGCATTGAGCAGCGGCCCATGAAAGGTCACAAACCCGGCATATCGACTGATCGCCAGGTGCAGCGCGGTGATGTCGCTGTAGCCAATGAACGGCTTGGCATTGTTGCGCAGCAGGTCGAAATCGATGCGATCGAGCAACCGCGGGGTGCCGTAACCGCCACGCAAGCAAATGATCGCATCGACCTGCAGGTCGGCAAACGCGGCGTGCAAATCTGCAAGTCGCCTTTCGTCGCTGCCGGCAAGGTAGCCCTCCTTCTCGTAGACTCCGGGAAAGATCCGCAGCGCATACCCGCGAGCACGCATCCAGGCGATGGCTTTGTCGGTGTCCAGCGACGCGGGGCCGGCGGGAGCGATAACGCCGATCACGCCTTGGGCAGGCAGCGCAGGGACGGGAACGTGTGGGCTGAGAACGCAGGTTGGTTTAACAGTCATCCATGAATCTCCCGGTGTGAAGGCTTCTGGCACACAGTAGTCAGGAACGGGCACAAACAGAAGAGGGACAGCGCCTCTCAGGCCGCAGGAAAAAGCGCTGTTTGCCGTAGGCTAGACAAAAAACAGCCCGCAAGCCGGATAAGCCTTGCGGGCTGTTTTACCAGCAGTTGATCAGGACGACATCAGCTCGGCCTTGACTAGCTTGGCCTGCTCGTCGGCGTGATACGAGGAGCGGACCAGCGGGCCGGATGCGACGTTCTTGAAGCCCATCTTGTAACCTTCCTCGGCGAACCAGGCGAAGGTGTCCGGGTGCACGAAGCGCTGGACCGGCAAGTGGCTGCGAGACGGTTGCAGGTACTGGCCAAGCGTCAGCATGTCGATGTCATGTTCGCGCATGCGCTTCATCACTTCGATGACTTCTTCATCGGTTTCACCCAAGCCCAGCATCAGGCCGGACTTGGTCGGAATGTGCGGCATCATCTGCTTGAAACGTTGCAGCAGGGTCAGCGACCACTGGTAGTCCGAGCCCGGACGCGCAGCCTTGTAAAGGCGCGGCACGGTTTCCAGATTGTGGTTGAACACATCAGGCGGCTCGGCGGCAGTGATTTCCAGAGCCACGTCCATGCGGCCACGGTAATCCGGGACCAGGGTTTCGAGCTGCACGTTTGGCGACAGCTTGCGAATTTCCCGGATGCAATCGGCAAAGTGCTGGGCACCGCCGTCCCGCAGATCGTCGCGATCTACGGAGGTGATTACCACGTACTTGAGTTTCAGGTCGGCGATGGCGATAGCCAGGCTTTGCGGCTCATTGACGTCCAGTGGCTTCGGACGACCGTGGCCCACGTCACAGAACGGGCAACGACGAGTGCAGATGTCGCCCATGATCATGAAGGTCGCGGTACCGCCGGAGAAGCACTCGCCCAGGTTCGGGCAGGACGCTTCTTCGCACACGCTGTGCAGCTTGTGTTTACGCAGCAGCGCCTTGATGCGGTCGACTTCCGGGGAAACCGGGATGCGCACGCGGATCCAGTCGGGTTTCTTCGGCAGTTCGGTGGTCGGAATGATCTTTACCGGGATGCGTGCAACCTTCTCGGCGCCGCGCAGCTTGACGCCGGCTTCAACCTTGGCACGCGGGGCCGGACGCTCGGTAACATCCAGCGTCGGGATCATGGTTTGCACTGCATCAGTAGTCATATCAGTCGATTCCGCCCGTTAGGGTCGTCTGCTCAGCATAGTCGAGGTGTTTGACGAGCTGCGCGCGCAGCCGGGCACTTACCTCGGCAAATTCAATCGATCCTGCGTGATCGCGCAGCTGGGTCATCGCCAGCCCGGCGTATCCACAGGGATTAATCCGTCGAAACGGTTCCAGGTTCATATCCACGTTCAGCGCCAGGCCATGAAAAGAACAGCCGTGGCGAATACGCAAACCCAGAGAGGCAATTTTCGCCCCGTTGACATACACACCCGGCGCATCCGGCTTGGCGGCAGCGGTAACGCCATAACTCGCCAGCAACTCGATCAGGCAATGCTCCATGCGGGTGACCAGGTCACGCACACCAAAACCGAGCTTGCGCACATCAAGCAGCAGGTAGGCGACCAACTGCCCGGGCCCGTGATAGGTCACCTGACCGCCGCGATCGACCTGCACCACCGGGATATCCCCCGGCAGCAGCAGATGTTCGGCCTTGCCGGCCTGCCCCTGGGTGAACACCGGTGGGTGCTCGACCAGCCAGATCTCGTCTGCGGCATCGCTGCCACGTTCGTTGGTAAATCGTTGCATGGCATGCCAGACCGGCTCGTAAGCCATCTGGCCGAGCTCGCGGAAGCCCAGCGTGCCAGGCATCACAGCACCATGTGCACGAAACCGGTTGCGCGCAACTCGCTGTTGATGTCGTACAGCTGCTCTTGACCGGTAGCGATGATGTGCAGCTGGATGGTGGTGTACTTGCCGTTGGTGCTCTGGCGTTCGGCGAACGTCTTGAGGTCAACGGTGGCGTGCTTCTCAAGGATCGCGATGATCTTGTCCTTGAAACCCACGCCGGTATCGCCGATTACCTTAATAGGATAATCCGCGCAGGGGAATTCGATTTTTGGCGCCTTTACTTCGGTATCGGTCATGGCGTAACGGCCTCGTGAGCGTAAGCCGTGGTAACGAACATGGCCCCGCACCGGATTGGAACGGGGCCATGCAGGTCCACACTAAATCAGTTGAACAAGCCGTAGAAGAATAGACGGATGCTATCCCACATGCGACGGAAGATACCACCCTCGTCGACAGCGTCCAGTGCGATCAGGTCAGCGCTGTGCACAACCTTGTCGTCCAGTTTCACTTCGACTTTACCGATTACGTCGCCTTTAGCGATTGGCGCAATCAGTTGCGGGTTCATGATCATGCTGGCGGCGAGCTTTTTCAGCTGGCCTTTAGGCAGGGTCATTGTCAGGTCTTCAGCCAGGCCGGCCTTCACCTGGTTGGTGGTGCCTTTCCAGACAGGAGCCTGAGCCAGTTCGGCACCTTTCTGATAGAAGGTCTGGGTTTCGAAGAAACGGAAACCGTAAGTCAGCAGTTTCTGGGTCTCGGAAGCGCGAGCCACTTCACTGTTGGTGCCGAATACTACGGCGATCAGGCGCATGCCATCACGTACAGCCGAAGACACCATGCAGTAGCCGGCTTCCTCGGTGTGACCCGTTTTCAGGCCATCCACCGTCTTGTCGCGCCACAGCAGCAGGTTACGGTTCGGTTGCTTGATGCCGTTCCAGAAAAACTCCTTCTGCGAGTAGATCGCGTAGTGCGCCGGATCTTCGTGGATGATTGCGCGAGCCAGCACTGCCATGTCGTGAGCCGACGAGTAGTGTTCCGGGTTCGGCAGGCCAGTCGGGTTCATGAAGTGACTGTTGGTCATACCCAGGTCAGCCACGGTTTTATTCATCATGTCGGCGAAGGCGTCTTCGCTGCCGGCGATGTGCTCGGAGAGCGCAACACTGGCGTCGTTACCCGACTGGATGATAATGCCGTGCAACAGGTCGCTGACAGTTACTTGGGAGCCGACCTTGATGAACATCCGCGAACCGCCGGTGCGCCAGGCGTTTTCACTGACAGTCACTGGATCGTTCTCGCCGATCTGGCCACGACGAATTTCCAGGGTCGCGATATAAGCGGTCATCAGCTTGGTCAGGCTGGCCGGAGGCAGACGCTGGTCACCGTTATTCTCGACCAGCACGTTGCCGCTGCTGGCGTCCATGAGCACGTAGGATTTAGCTGCCAGTTGTGGTGGCGACGGCATCATCTCGACCGCGAAAGCGGCAGGCGAGAGAAGCAGCGGGACTAGCAGGCAAAGGCGTTTGGCAAAGGTGGTGATGTTCATCCGTCTCTCGAAATCGCTAATGGAAACTGCCCAAGGGCAAAACTAATCAGATGACCTTCTAACGGGTCATCGCGTGTTTAGTTGTTCACTCATAACCCTTGCCGGGCTTTTGTTCTTCATTGAGCCAACAACCAGGTTCACCCCCCAAATCGCAAGTGAACCCTCAATCAAGTACTACGTGTTACTCGGCAGTGACCACACTCGGCAAACCGAGATTGGCCAATCGCACGCTGTTCTGCACCTGCTGGATTTCACCCGGCGAGCCCATCGGCCCCAGGCGCACCCGATGCAGGGTCTGCTGATTACGCACGATCGAACTGATGAACACCGGGGCGCTCACCATTGCGCTCAACTTCGCCCTCAAGAGCTCTGCAGCGTCCGGGTTGGCGAACGCGCCCACCTGCAGATACTGGCCAGAGGCTGGTACAGAAGCGTTTTTTTTTGCATCGATCTGCACCGGCACCACGGTCGCCGCGTGTTGCTGCGGTGGCGGAGTCCATTGCTCGACCGTGCCGGCCGAAGCCGTGATGACCGGTGCCTTGTTCTGGGCGATCTGGGGTTCATTGAGCATCAACGGCGCCGGACGACCTTTGGCCGCCCACCATTGTTGCGGGTCGATACCCTCGACCTTGACATGCGCGGTACCGGTTTCGGCATAGCCAAGCTTCTTGGCCGCCGCGTAGGACAGGTCGATGATCCGGTCGGAGTAGAACGGCCCACGATCGTTGACTCGCAGCACAACCGTTTTGTTGTTGTCCAGGTTGGTCACCCGAACGTAACTTGGCAGTGGCAAGGTCTTGTGGGCGGCACTCATGCCGTACAAGTCATAGACTTCACCGTTAGCGGTGTTCTGGCCATGGAACTTGGTGCCGTACCAGGACGCCGTACCAGAGGCCACGTAGGTCTTGGACTCCTGCAGCGGAAAGTAGGTCTTGCCCAGCACAGTGTAGGGGTTGGCTTTGTAAGGGCCGGTGTGCAGGGTCGGCGTGGCATCCGGAATGCGCGATACGTCGACATCCCACCAGGGCGCGCCGTCTTTGTGAGCGCGGTTGATGTCCAGCCCCGGCATGCTGCGCACGGCCGAAGTAGCAGGCTTTTGTGCAGGTGAGCGGCTGGTCGAACAACTGGCGACCAGCACCGCCAAGGCACCGAAAGCCATCAGCTTCAGGGGTTTATTCATAGGCAATGCCCGCATTACTTGACGCCCCGTGCTTGGACCAGCTGTTCAGACAGTTGATGTACGGCCATGGCATACATCACGCTGCGGTTATAACGCGTGATCGCGTAAAAATTCTTCAGGCCCATCCAGTATTCAGGACCTTTGTCACCTTCCAGGCGAAAAGCCGTGACCGGCATATCATCGCGCAGCGCATCATGACTCGACCACCCCAAGGCTCGCAACTCCCCGACGGTTTTAGCTGGCTCGATGCCGGTGGTCAAACCTTCGTCCACCTGGTCGCCACGCACGTCGGCGCGACTGACCACCGGCTCTCCGGCCACCCAGCCGTGACGCTTGAAATAACTGGCGACACTGCCGATGGCATCGTCCGGGTTGGTCCAGATATTGATGTGGCCGTCACCGTCGAAATCCACTGCATAGGCGCGAAAACTGCTGGGCATGAACTGCGGCAGCCCCATCGCCCCGGCGTAAGAACCCTTGAGAGTCAGTGGATCGACCTGCTCTTCCCGAGCCAGCAGAAGAAACTCGCGCAACTCCTTGCGGAAGAATTCGGCACGCGGAGGATAGTCGAAACCCAGGGTGGACAAGGCATCGATCACCCGGAAATTACCGGTATTACGGCCGAAAAAGGTCTCAACGCCAATAATCGACACGATCATCTGTGCCGGAACCCCGTATTCCTGCTCGGCACGCGCCAGTACTGCCTCGTGCTGACGCCAGAAGTCCACACCACGGGCAATGCGCGCGTCGGAAATGAACATCGGGCGATATTCGTTCCACTGCTTGACCCGCTCGGCAGGTTTCGAGATCGCGTCCAGAATCGACTGCTTGCGCTCGGCTTCGCGGAATACGCCCATCAGCTGCTCACCGGCGAAACCGTAGTCGCGGGTCATTTCACCGACGAACGCGGCAACCTGCGGTGTGCCTTCGTAATCGCCGGCCAGCGCTTGCTGCGCTGTGCCAAGGATGCTCACCAGGCCGACCCACGGCGCGTATCGAGTCGCCCAGCCACGCATTTCTTGCATTGAAATCTTCACCTTATTCAAACTTGCGCGATCCACTTACGATGGGTATGGATCGACATCAAAACCCCAAACGCTGACAGCAGCGTTACCAGCGAAGTTCCTCCGTAGCTAATAAACGGCAACGGCACCCCCACAACCGGCAACAGGCCACTGACCATACCGATGTTGACGAAAACGTAAACAAAAAACGTCATGGTCAGCGCTCCGGCGAGCAATTTTCCGAACAATGTCTGGGCTTGGGCAGTAATCACCAGGCCACGGCCGATCAGCAACAGGTAGATCAGCAGCAGCGCACAGATGCCCACCAGACCGAACTCTTCACCCAATACCGCAATAATGAAGTCAGTGTGGCTTTCCGGAAGGAAATCCAGGTGCGACTGGGTGCCCAGCAGCCAGCCCTTGCCGAACACGCCGCCGGAACCGATAGCGGCTTTGGACTGAATAATGTTCCAGCCAGTGCCCAGCGGATCGCTTTCTGGGTCGAGGAAGGTCAGGACGCGTTGTTTCTGGTAATCGTGCATCACGAAGTACCACATGGCGATAGATACCGGCACGGCGGCAGCCAGCACGCTGAGGATCCAGCGCCAGCGCAGGCCTCCCATGAACAACACGAAGGCGCCCCCCGCCAGAATCAGCAATGAAGTGCCGAGATCGGGCTGGCGCACGATCAGGATGAACGGCAAGCCGATCAGGAACAGGCTGACGCCCACATGCTTGAGCTGCGGCGGCAAGGTGCGCTTGGACAGGTACCAGGCGATGGTCGCCGGCATCAGGATCTTCATGAACTCCGAAGGCTGGAAGCGGATGACCCCGGGGATGTTGATCCAGCGCGTGGCACCCATGGCGTTGTGGCCCATGATGTCGACCACCAGCAGCAACAGCACACCCAACACATAACCCACCGGCACCCAGCGAGCCATGAAACGCGGTTCGAACTGAGCGATGACGACCATCGACACCAGTCCGATGCCGAACGACGTGGCCTGCTTGGCCAGCAAATCCCAGCTCTTGCCGCTGGCCGAATACAGAACGAACAGACTGCCGGCAGCGAGGGTCAGCAGCAGGATCAGCAATGGACCGTCGATATGCATGCGTTGCAACAGCGTCGCACGGCGACGCATCACATCTTCGCTGGAGAGGATGCGATCGAAATTACTCTTCACGGGCCGTAGCCTCCGCACTGATAGGACTGGCGTACTCGGCTTTCAGCCGACCGTCCTGGCCAAGGAGCCAGGCGTCCATGACCTGGCGGACCACAGGTGCGGCAACGCCAGAACCGGACTCGCCGTTCTCGACCATTACCGACACGACGATTTTCGGGTTATCGGCTGGCGCGAAGCCAACGAACAAGGCGTGGTCGCGGTGACGCTCCTGAACCTTGGAGCGGTCGTACTTCTCGCCTTGCTTGATCGCGACCACCTGGGCCGTACCACTTTTGCCGGCAATCCGATATTGCGCACCGATGGCCGCCTTGCGCGCGGTGCCCCGGGCGCCGTGCATCACCTGCTGCATGCCGTGGTTGACCTTGGCCCAGTCCGACGGATCGCGCAGGATAATATCCGGCATCGGGTTCTCGTCCTTGGGCCTCTCGCCTTCGACCGTCATGGCCAGGTGCGGCCGATTCCAGACACCTTTGTTCGCCACCAGCGCCGTGGCTTGCGCCAGTTGCAGAGGTGTCGACTGCATGTACCCCTGGCCAATCCCCAGGATCAGTGTCTCGCCAGGGAACCAGGCCTGACGGCGGGTGGCGCGCTTCCACTCGCGGGACGGCATCAGCCCCGGCGACTCTTCGAACATGTCCAGCGAGACCTTCTGGCCGATGCCGAACTTGCCCATGTACGCGGACAGCCGATCGATCCCCAGCTTGTGGGCCAGGTCGTAGAAGTAGGTGTCGTTGGACCGCATGATTGCCGTATCCAGGTCGACGAAGCCGTCGCCGGAGCGGTTCCAGTTGCGGTATTTGTGGTCGTAGTTTGGCAGCTGGTAATAACCCGGATCGAAAACCCGGGTCGATGCGGTCACCACGCCCGAGTCCAGCCCGGCAATGGCCACGGCAGGCTTGATAGTCGAGCCCGGCGGATACAGACCGCGCAACACGCGGTTGAACAGCGGCCGGTCAATGGAATCGCGCAGCTCGGCGTAGGCCTTGAAGCTGATGCCGGTGACGAACAGGTTAGGGTCAAAGCTCGGCTGGCTGACCATCGCCAGAACCTCGCCGGTGGCCGGGTCCAACGCCACCACGGCGCCACGCCGTCCGCCGAGCGCCGCTTCGGCAGCCTCCTGCAATTTGATGTCCAGGCTCAGGACGATGTCCTTGCCGGGAATCGGATCGGTACGCTTGAGCACCCGCAGTACGCGGCCTCGCGCGTTGGTTTCGACTTCTTCGTAACCCACCTGGCCGTGCAGCGCGGGCTCGTAGAATCGTTCGATACCGGTCTTGCCTATATGATGGGTGCCGCTGTAGTTGACCGGATCGAGGGATTTCAGCTCTTTCTCGTTGATCCGCCCCATATACCCCACCGAGTGCGCGAAGTGCGAGCCCTGCGGGTAGTGACGCACCAGTTGCGCAACCACTTCCACCCCTGGCAGGCGGAACTGGTTTACCGCGATCCGGGCGATCTGTTCTTCCGAAAGCTCAAACAGGATCGGCACCGGCTCGAACGGCCGGCGCCCCTGCTTCATGCGCTTCTCGAAGATCACCCGGTCTTCCGGAGTCAGCTCCAGCACTTCGACGATCACATCGAGCACCTGCTGCCAGTCGCCGGAACGCTCGCGGGTCATACTCAAGCTGAAGCTGGGCCGGTTGTCGGCTATAACTACGCCATTGCGGTCGAAGATCAACCCGCGCGTGGGTGGGATTGGCTGCACATGCACCCGATTGTTTTCCGACAAGGTCGAGTGATACTCGTACTGAATCACCTGCAGGAAATACAGCCGCGCGATCAGCACACAGATCAGCGTCACTACCGCAATTGCCCCGAACACGACGCGGCCACGCACCAGACGGGCGTCTTTTTCGTGGTCCTTGATGCGGATCGGCTGGGGCATGAGGGCAAAGCTACTTGTGGTAAGGGTGGCCGGACAGCACTGTCCAGGCACGATACAGCTGTTCGCCGATCAGGATCCGCACCAGTGGGTGCGGCAGGGTTAACGGCGAGAGCGACCAGCGCTGATCCGCCCGGGCACAGACTTCCGGCGCCAGCCCTTCGGGGCCGCCGACCATGAAGTTCACCGTGCGCGAGTCCAGCCGCCAGCGATCGAGTTCGACCGCCAACTGCTCGGTACTCCAGGGCTTGCCGTGGACTTCAAGAGTGACAATCCGCTCGTTCGGACCGACTTTAGCCAGCATGGCTTCGCCTTCCTGACGGATGAAGCGTGCCACGTCGGCGTTCTTGCCACGGGTATTGAGCGGTATTTCCACCAGTTCCAGCGCCAGCTCGGATGGAAGGCGCTTGGCATATTCATGCCAGCCTTCCTCCACCCATTTGGGCATGCGTGAACCGACGGCGATCAGTCGCAGTCGCACAGCGGTCCCTTATTATTGCTGGTCTTTATTGAGCTTGGTGAAATGCTCATGGGTGTTCTCTGGGCTGTGGTGCGCAGCGCTGGCCGAACGGCTTTGCTCGGCACCGGCCCACAGGCGTTCCAGGTCGTAGAACTGACGTGCCGAGGCGGTCATCATGTGCACGATGACGTCGTCCATATCCAGCAACACCCAGTCGCTGTCGCCCTTGCCTTCTTCACCCAATGGCTTAACGCCCAGGGCTTTGACGGCTTCGCGGACCTTGTCCAGCATCGCACCGATCTGGCGGTTCGATGTACCGGTCGCGATGATCATGAAGTCGGTGATGCTTTGCTTTTCACGAACGTCGATGACCTGGATATCCTGGCCCTTCACATCTTCCAGGGCTGCAACGGCAACCTTGACCAGCTCTTCACCGCGCAGCTCCGGCCCGGTTGGAGCCTCTACTGGCAGAGGGGCGCTCTTGAATGTGCCTTTGCGCTTTACTTTAGCTACGTCTTTGTCAGTCATATAAAACTCGTTTTGCTCGTATGTTCGGGCGCTTCGCTACACGTGATCACGTGCCTTGAAGCTTGCCCTTTTTCAGTTCGACGCACGGTAGAGTCCGTGCGCATCGATGTAGGCCAGGACCGCGTCGGGCACCAGGAAACGTACCGACTTACCGCTGGCCAGCAGTTGACGGATCTGGGTGGCGGATACCGCGAGCGGTGTCTGCCAGACGAATGCAATCTGTCCGCTCGGCCCTTTGAGGGCCAGCGGGTCGCTCACCGAGCGCGCCGCCAGCAGGTTGCGCAAGGCATCCGGCGGTTCGCTGTCGGCATCCGGGCGTTGCAGCACCAGGATGTGGCAATGCTGGAGTAACTCTTCCCAGCGGTGCCAAGTGGGCAGGCCGCAAAATGCGTCCCAGCCCAAAAGTAGAAAAACCTGGTCCTGAGCCGCCAATTCGGCGCGCATCAGCTCCAGGGTGTCGATAGTGTAGGACGGTTTGTCCCGCTGCAATTCGCGGGCGTCCACCACCAACGGTGCCACGCCGGCCACCGCGCATTCGACCATCGCCAGACGGTCCCTTGCCGACACCTGCGGCGTACCGCGATGAGGCGGCCGGGCGCTGGGCGTCAGGCGCAATTCATCCAG
>NZ_JAKNRW010000044.1 GCF_023072615.1 Pseudomonas violetae | reverse complement strand
GCTGCTCAGACCGTCGCGCTCCGCCAGCCACAGCGCCCGGCGTTGAATTCGTGCCGGCAGGTCGCCGCCCGCGCTGCGGGCCATTCTATTCGCTTCCAGATCGTCCAGGGCCCCGGCGTGTTCTTCGCGCAGGCGGATAGTTTCAGTCAGCCAGAGGTTAGTCAGTTCAGTCACGCGGCATCCCGTCGCTCAATTGAGCCGTGAGCATAACCGCTGTAGCGCTTGTCGGGGGGCTACGTTGCGAGAAGCTAAGGCTCTGGTATCCTCGCCGACATGACTAAATCACTCCCCCTCAGCCTGATCGCAGCCCTCGGTGAAAACCGTGTGATCGGCGTCGACAACAGCATGCCCTGGCACTTGCCGGGGGACTTCAAATACTTCAAGGCCACCACTCTGGGCAAGCCGATCATCATGGGGCGCAAGACTTGGGATTCCCTCGGTCGCCCGCTGCCGGGAAGGTTGAATCTCGTCGTCAGTCGCCAGGCCGATCTGCAGCTCGAAGGCGCCGAGGTTTATCCGTCGCTGGAAGCCGCAGTGGTTCGCGCGCAGGAATGGGCGAACGAGCAGGGCGTCGACGAGGTGATGTTGATTGGCGGTGCGCAGTTGTATGCCCAGGGCATGGCGCAGGCGGATCGGTTATATCTGACCCGTGTGGCGCTTAGCCCTGAAGGGGATGCATGGTTTCCGGAGGTTGATCTGGGGCAGTGGACGCTGGTTTCAGAAGTGCCAAACCCGGCCTTGGATGGTAAACCTGCGTACAGCTTCGAGGTCTGGGAAAAAGCCTGTAGGAGCGAGCTTGCTCGCGATGGTGGATAACGATAACGCTGGCCATCACAATGATCGCGGCGCTTTCGAATCCATCGCGAGCAAGCTCGCTCCTACAGGGGCTGGCTATCGATGTGAATCAGGCCTGAGTCAACGCCGAATGCTCATCCGCATCCAGCAATTCTTTAACCGTCTGCTGCATGATCTGGCTGGTCACTGCACCCGCTGCAATCGAACCGCTCACGTTCAACGCCGTGCGGCCCATATCGATCAGCGGCTCAACCGAAATCAGCAACGCCACCAGTGACACTGGCAAACCCATTGCCGGCAACACGATCAGCGCGGCAAACGTCGCGCCACCGCCGACCCCGGCCACTCCAGCCGAACTCAAGGTAATAATCGCCACCAACGTCGCGATCCATAGCGGGTCCAGCGGGTTGATGCCCACGGTCGGCGCAACCATCACTGCCAACATCGCCGGGTACAGGCCGGCGCAGCCGTTCTGGCCGATGGTCGCACCAAACGAGGCGGCGAAGCTGGCGATAGATTGCGCAATCCCCAGGCGGCTGGTTTGGGCTTCGATGCTCAGCGGAATTGTCGCGGCGCTCGAACGGCTGGTGAAGGCAAATGTGAGCACTGGCCAGATCTTGCGGAAGAAGCGCAGCGGATTAATCCCGGCTGCCGCCACCAGCAGGCCGTGTACGACGAACATCAAGCCCAGGCCGATGTAGGACACCACCACGAAACTGCCAAGCTTGACGATGTCTTGCAGGTTGGAACCGGCGACCACCTTGGTCATCAGCGCCAACACGCCATAGGGGGTCAACTTCATTACCAGACGCACCAGGCGCATTACCCAGGCTTGCAGGGTGTCGATGGCGTTGATCACTTTCTGACCTTTTTCAACGTCATCCTTGAGCAGTTGCAAGGCGGCAACCCCGAGGAAGGCCGCGAAGATCACCACGCTGATGATCGAAGTCGGCTTGGCGCGCGCCAGGTCGGCGAACGGATTTTGCGGGATGAACGATAACAAGAGCTGCGGCACATTCAGGTCCGCGACCTTGCCTGCGTAGTCGGTCTGGATGGTTTGCAGGCGGGCCATTTCCTGGGTGCCGGCGACCAGGCCTTCAGCTGTCAGGCCGAACAGGTTGGTCAGGCCAATACCGACGAGGGCGGCGATGGCGGTGGTGAATAGCAGCGTGCCAATGGTCAGGAAGCTGATTTTGCCCAGCGACGAGGCGTTGTGCAGACGCGCCACCGCACTGAGGATCGAGGCGAACACCAGCGGGATCACGATCATTTGCAGCAGTTGCACGTAACCATTACCCACCAGATCGAACCAGCCGATCGACGCCTTCAGCACCGGGTTGCCAGCACCATAAATGGTGTGCAAAGCCACGCCGAACACAACGCCCAGCACCAGTGCGAGCAGAACTTTTTTCGCCAGGCTCCAGTTGGAGTGACGGGTTTGCGCCAAGCCGAACAGCAAGGCAAGGAACACCAGCAGATTGAGGATCAGCGGCAGATTCATGAAAACTCCGAGTAAGACTTGTGCCCGTTGCCTTGCGGGGCAGGTGCGAACCGGCAAGCCTAACAGCTTGAAAAATAATGAATTAATACCAAAAACGCATGGTAGCTGTCGTTTTTGGAATAAGCGCATGTCGCTTTCTGGAGCGCAGCTGGCGCAATGGAGACGTGAGCCGTCGCAAGCAGGTGGGGACTGTCACACTAATTTGATAGCGTCGATCTCTTTGAATCAGGGAGAACTACGATGAAGCTTGCACCGAAATTTCTGGTTGCAGCACTCTGCCTGGGCTTGGCTGGCCAGGCCTTCGCCACGGACCTTAAACATTGGCCAGCCGATCAGGCCAAGGCGCTGGACGCGATGATCGCGGCCAATGCCAACAAAGGTAACTACGCGGTGTTCGACATGGACAACACTAGTTACCGTTATGACCTCGAAGAGTCATTGCTGCCGTTCATGGAGAACAAGGGCCTTATCACTCGCGACAAGCTCGACCCCTCCTTGAAACTGATCCCTTTCAAAGACACCGCCGAGCACAAGGAAAGCCTGTTCAGTTATTACTATCGCCTCTGCGAGCTCGACGACATGGTCTGCTATCCATGGGTCGCGCAGGTGTTTTCCGGTTTCACCCTCAAAGAGCTCAAGGGTTACGTCGATGAGTTGATGGCATCAGGTAAACCGGTGCCGGCCACTTACTACGAAGGCGACGTGGTGAAGAAACTCGACGTCAACCCGCCGAAAATCTTCACCGGGCAGAAAGAGCTCTACAACAAGCTGATGGAAAACGGCATCGAGGTCTACGTGATGACCGCTGCCTCGGAAGAGCTGGTGCGTATGGTCGCCTCGGATCCGCAGTACGGCTACAACGTCAAGCCGCAGAACGTAATCGGCGTGAGTCTGTTGCTCAAGGACACCAAGACCGGCGAACTGACCACCGCACGCAAGCAGATCACCGCCGGCAAATATGACGAGAAAGCCAACCTCGGCCTCGAATTGACCCCGTACCTGTGGACCCCGGCGACGTGGATGGCGGGCAAGCACGCGGCGATCCTGACTTACATCGACGAGTGGAAAAAACCGGTACTGGTCGGCGGTGATACGCCAACCAGTGATGGTTTCATGCTGTTCCACAGCGTCGACGTGGCCAAGGGCGGCATTCACTTGTGGATCAACCGCAAGGACAAGTACATGACTCAGATTAACGGGATGATGGCGAAGAATGCTGCGGCCCAGGCCAAGGAAGGGTTGCCGGTGACGGCAGACAAGAACTGGGTGATCGTGAAGCCTGAAGAGATTCAATAACACCGAGGTGCTGCCATCGCGGGCAAGCCCCACAGTTGATTCGGGTTGTCTGCAAAGTTGTGGATGGCAGTGTCCGAGTTGATAGCAAAAAAAATGCCCCGCTCTTGGCGGGGCATTTTATTACTGCGACTGACGCTTACAACCCGTCAAGCATCGCCTTGTCACGCACCGCACCCTTGTCGGCGCTGGTCGCCAGCAGCGCGTAGGCCTTCAGGGCCGTGGTCACTTTGCGTGGACGTTTTTCCACAGGCTTCCAGCCTTTCTGATCCTGTTCGGCACGGCGGCCAGCCATTTCTTCGTCGCTGATCAGCAGGTTGATCGAACGGTTCGGAATGTCGATCAGCACCTTATCGCCGTCCTGAACCAGACCAATTGCACCACCCGCTGCGGCTTCCGGCGAAGCGTGGCCGATGGACAGGCCCGAAGTGCCGCCGGAGAAGCGACCGTCGGTGAGCAGGGCGCAGGCCTTGCCTAGGCCTTTGGATTTCAGGTACGAAGTCGGGTAGAGCATTTCCTGCATGCCTGGGCCGCCTTTCGGGCCTTCGTAACGGATGATCACGATGTCGCCGGCCTTTACTTCGTCCGCGAGAATGCCGCGTACGGCGCTGTCCTGGCTTTCGAATATCTTCGCGTTGCCTTCGAACACGTGGATCGACTCGTCAACGCCAGCCGTTTTCACCACACAGCCGTCCAGCGCGATGTTGCCGTACAGAACGGCCAGGCCGCCTTCTTTCGAGTAAGCGTGTTCAACACTGCGGATGCAGCCGTGTTCACGGTCGTCGTCCAGGGTTTCCCAGCGGGTCGACTGGCTGAACGCCGTTTGCGTCGGGATGCCCGCCGGGCCGGCTTTGAAGAAGTGATGCACTGCCTCATCGTCGGTCTGGGTGATGTCCCACTTGGCAATGCCTTCGGCCAGGGACTTGCTGTGCACGGTCGGCAGGTCGGTGTGCAACAGGCCGCCACGGGCCAGGGAACCGAGGATGCTGAAGATCCCGCCGGCACGGTGCACGTCTTCCATGTGGTACTTCTGGATGTTCGGCGCGACTTTGCACAGCTGTGGCACGTGACGGGACAGACGGTCGATATCGCGCAGGTCGAAATCGATCTCGGCTTCCTGGGCGGCGGCCAGCAAGTGCAGGATGGTGTTGGTGGAACCGCCCATGGCGATGTCCAGGGTCATGGCATTTTCGAACGCCTTGAAGCTGGCGATATTGCGTGGCAGTACCGACTCGTCGTTCTCGCTGTAGTAACGCTTGCACAGCTCGACGATGGTGCGGCCAGCCTGCAGGAACAGCTGTTCGCGGTCACTGTGGGTGGCCAGGGTCGAACCATTGCCCGGCAATGCCAGGCCGAGGGCTTCGACCAGGCAGTTCATCGAGTTGGCGGTGAACATACCTGAGCACGAGCCGCAAGTTGGGCAGGCGCTACGTTCGTACTCGGCGACTTTCTCGTCAGAAGCGCTGGAGTCGGCGGCGATCACCATGGCATCGACCAGGTCGAGACCGTGGGAGGCGAGTTTGGTCTTGCCGGCTTCCATCGGGCCGCCGGAAACGAAAATCACCGGGATGTTCAGGCGCAGGGAGGCCATCAGCATGCCGGGGGTGATCTTGTCGCAGTTGGAGATGCAGACGATCGCATCGGCGCAGTGGGCGTTGACCATGTACTCGACGGAGTCGGCAATGATCTCGCGGCTCGGCAGCGAATACAGCATGCCGTCGTGGCCCATGGCGATGCCGTCATCGACAGCGATGGTGTTGAATTCTTTGGCCACACCGCCAGCGCGTTCGATTTCGCGGGCAACCAGCTGGCCCAGGTCCTTGAGGTGGACGTGGCCCGGTACGAACTGGGTGAAGGAGTTGGCAATGGCGATGATCGGCTTTTTGAAGTCGTCATCTTTCATCCCCGTGGCGCGCCACAGTGCGCGGGCGCCGGCCATGTTGCGGCCGTGGGTGGATGTTTTCGAGCGGTAATCAGGCATGAAGCACTCCAGGCGGCTAATCAGGTATCAAAAGGGAAGTGAGCTTCTATTGACGTCTGGAACACTCAGAAATGGCCGTGTGTCCGGAAGTTGCCGATAACTTTGCGGGATCGCCGCGCGCTTCAGCTTGAGCTCATAAACCCGCCGGGGGATGACTGGCGATGAATGAGGCGATTCTACACGGCTGGCGGCTAGAGGGAATGCCGGTGAGTGCGCAGGGAGTGCTTACGAGACGTGCGGGCGCCCTGTAGGAGGACGGTCTCCGTGGGGTGCCAGGCTGCCAGCGTCATCGTTGACGCCCATCGCGAGCGAGCTCGCTCCTACAGCCAGATGGCGTCCCACAGTGGATAGTCACCGATACGTGCGACCAACCCTGCTTGTAATGGGTTGGCGATAACGTATCGAGCCATCGCTTTCAGATCTTCCTCGCGGCGGAGCGCCCGATCGAAGTAGCCTTTTTGCCATACAGGAGCAGAAACCCCCCGCGCCTGATTGATGGCTCTCGCGCTGCGAGATTTGGTCGTTTGCATCAGCTTCGGCAAATCACCATTGTGCAGTTCAACCAGCCAGTGGAAGTGATCAGGCATGACAACCCAGGCCAATGAAGTGGCATTACTGTCTTCCTGGGCTCGTCTGAGTTCATTGACCTGCAGCCGTCCAGTACGCCAATCCTTGAAGTTTGGTTGTCGTCGATGGGTAACCCAGTCAGAAGATAAATACGGCCGGGTTCAGAGTAACGGCCAGTTCGTAAGCAGTGGGCTCTTGGCGTGCTGGACATTCCGTTGTCCTCATTCTGGGTACAAGAGAAACGGTAGATGCATGACTGGCGGTTGTCGCCGCGACAGTAGTTCCGGATATGTCACGGCCACTGCAGGAGCGGCGTATCCGGCCATGACGCAACACCCTGTAGGAGCGAGCTTGCTCGCGAAAAACCAGAGGGCGCCGCGGGGTGCCAGGCTGCCCGCGTTATCGTTGGCTGCATGATGTGAGGTTAATGCGCGTGATCAGCGCGTTCACAGCCAGACCCGCAGCGCTGAGTATCAGGAAGCACGAGGCAAGCGCCGTGGTCAGGTCTGCGGATGCCAGATTGATCACCACGCTGATCACTCCACCGCACATGAAAATCATCACACCACCCACCGACGAGGAAGTGCCGGCATCCTGTGGGTAGAGGGTCATGGCCTTGGAGTTGGCGATCGGCCTGGCAATGGTGGTGCCGGCGGTGCAAATGAGCATCGGTATCAGCACCGCTGCGGCAGTGAGGCCAACCAGGCTGGCGAGCCACAGCATGGCCAATCCCGAGAGGGCAATCAGTCCCAGGCCGATGATGATTTGGGTATTGGCCTGCAGGCGCCGATGCAGCGCGCTGGCGACTATCCCCCCGCAAATGTAAGCCACGCCGTACAACAACAGTGCCCAGGCAAATTCGTACGGCGTGAGCGCCAGGCGCTCCATGAAAATGATCGGCGAGATGACGATGAATGAAAAATGACAGGCAAAAGCCAGCGCCGAAATCAGCCAATAGCCCATGAACCGTGGGTCCGAACACAGGCGCCAGTAGGCGCTGAAAAAGCGCCTGGAGGCCGGATTGCGACTGCGTGGGGTTTCCTTGAGTAGCACACCAGCCTTAGTCCAGACGATGACCGCCAGGGCGATGAAGACATAGAAACTGCCGTTCCAGCCCAGATGCATTTGCAGCCATGTTCCCAGCAGCGGTGATATGGAAATGAAGACGCCTCCCGCGGTGGTCATCCAGATCCTGAGGCGCTCCTGTTCCCTGCCGACGAACAAATCCTGGATCAATGCCTGCGACAGCACGAAGGAGCCGCAGCCCACCGCCTGGACAACGCGGAAAACCAGGAACCAGCCGTAGTCAGGGGCCATCAGGCAGCCTGCCGCACCGATCACCGAGATGGCGATACCGATCAGCAGAAGCTGCCTGCGTCCCCATAAGTCCGACAACGGCCCCACCAGCACCACGGATATCCCCAAGCCGATGGCGAACAGGCTGACAGAAAGAGCGATCTCCGATGACGAGGTCTGGAAGTGGTCAGACAGCGCGGGAAATGACGGGAGGACAACGTCCAGGGGGAAAACGCCCAGCAGCGTCAGGGTCATTAATAGTAGGATCAGCGAGGATTTTTTCGCAGTGTGCGCAGCAGGGGACATCGACAATGCTCTCGATCCGTGAGGGGTGGTCGAGAGTTGGCTTGATGAGCATGGAAGTCAATACAGGCCCTGTAAGACCTTTCTGAGTCTGTTGTAGGAGCGAGCTTGCTTGCGAACTCCGAGATGAGTCTCAACCCGCCAGCGTTGCGAATTTTGTTAATGAGTGTGCGAGCGCTAGCGCGCGAAACCACCACTGGGTATCTCGGCCGATAAAGTGCCATGTCAAGATGTCTTAATGCCTTCCGAGCCAAAAGTCTCGTGAATTATATTAAGGCGCACATGCCATTTGAATGCCGAAAAGCATCATGTTCTCGCGTGTATACCTGTCAGCTCTGTCAGTAGATTTCAAGTAGGTTGTGATGCAGGCTTGTCACCCTGTCCACAAGGAATGAGGGAAATCTCATGATTGCATCATCTGTTTTATCAAATTATGCGAAAAAAATGCATGTGTTACGAAAGGCTCTATGCCTGATGGGCATCTTTTCTTTTAGTGCTGTTGCAGAGGTGAAAAATAATATCGGCACGTCCGAAGAGCTTTCGACGACTGCCGTAGTGGCTCCGGATAAACAAGGACTTCGTTACGCAGTACCTACCGATACCCAAGGAAGAAGCCTGGTTCCAGGTCAGACTTATGAAGTGTACGCAACTTATGTATGTTCCGGAGTTACAACCCAGAAGCCAATCACCTGGCGTGTGAGTGGAGGGGGTGGCGTGTTTTCTTATACGTGGAGTACCCATTGGTCTGCAACACAACGTTCTGTGGTATATCTTTCGCGAATGCAGGCTGATAATAGAATGGAGTTTTTTGATAGGATAAAAACCCCCTATACCATATTAGGCTTAGGGCCTTATAACTATGTGTATAGTAGTCGAGATCATTGGTTTGTGGCCTACCAAAAACCTTATGGTGGCAACCCAAATTATTATGCGTTTGGTGTGCAGGGCAAATCGTATTGGCTAGGGGTGAAGTGCAGCGATGGCATGCTCGTGCAAGAGTATGACTATACTAAGGATGCCACTTGGTTTTCATTTGAAAGACTATGACGTGAAGTGCCTGCGCTGCATAATGCCCGTGTAGGATATGTATTCGATATATTATTAACTCCACAATCAATAACCTCAGGCTAAGTCAGAGGTTATTGTGTGAAGGTCCAAAGCGCCCGATGTGCCGGCTGTACAGTCTCAGAACATAGTCTCTGCAAGCGATGAGCACTCTGTCAGTCGGCACTCGGGAGTTTCTCAGCTGTTGGGCAGCAAACGGCAGGTGATGCTCTTGATGTACCGCGTCTCGGCAATTGCCGGGTGAACCGGGTGATCCGGGCCTTGGCCGCCGCGTTCCAGCACCTGGATGTTGCGGTCCAGGTGGCGGGCGCTGGTCAGAAGGATGTTCTGCAGGTCATCTTCCGGCAGGTGCATCGAGCACGAAGCGCTGATCAGGATGCCGTCCTTGGTGAGCAGGCGCATGGCTTGCTCGTTCAGGCGACGGTAGGCGCCTTCGCCATTTTTCATGTCTTTCTTGCGTTTGATAAACGCCGGCGGGTCGGCCACGATCACGTCGAAACGTTCTTCGCTGGCTTTGAGTTCTTTCAGGGCATCAAACACATCGCCTTCGAGGCAGGTCATTTTCTCGGCGAAGCCGTTCAGCGCAGCGTTGCGCTCGACACCGTCGAGGGCGAAGGCCGAAGCGTCGACGCAGAAGACTTCACTGGCGCCGAAGGCAGCCGCTTGCACGCCCCAGCCGCCGATGTAGCTGTACAGGTCGAGTACGCGCTTGCCCTTGGCATAAGGCGCCAGGCGTGCACGGTTCATGCGGTGGTCATAGAACCAGCCGGTTTTCTGGCCTTGAATGACCGGTGCTTCGAATTTCACGCCGTTCTCTTCCAGCGCGACCCACTCAGGCACCAGGCCGAATACGGTCTCGACGTAGCGGTTGAGGCCTTCGGCGTCACGGGCGGCGGAGTCGTTCTTGAACAGAATGCCGCTTGGCTTGAGCACTTGGGTCAGTGCGGCAATCACGTCTTCCTTATGCGCTTCCATGGTCGCCGAGGCGATCTGCACCACCAGGATGTCGCCGAAACGGTCGACTACCAGGCCTGGCAGCAGGTCGGAATCACCGTAGACCAGGCGATAGAACGGCTTGTCGAACAGGCGATCACGCAAGGACAGGGCAACGTTGAGGCGGTGCACCAGCAGCGACTTGTCCAGCGGCAACTTGATGTCGCGCGACAGCAGGCGGGCGCAGATCAGGTTGTTCGGGCTCATGGCAACGATGCCCAGCGTCTTGCCACCGGCGGCTTCGAGGATCGCCTGATCGCCGGCCTTGAAGCCGTGCAACGGTGTGGCGGCAACATCGATTTCGTTGCTGTAGACCCACAGGTGGCCGTTTCGCAGGCGACGGTCGGCGTTGGCTTTGAGGCGCAGGCTAGGCAGGGACATGACGTCGCTCCGGAAAAAAGAGCGGGAGTATAGCGTGTTGGGGTCGGTGGCGGGCTTGGAGGTGATGAAACGCCGGCTCCCACAGCGCTTTGGTGCCGAATGCAAATAATGCATGCACAGCAGATCCCTGTGGGAGCGGGCTTGCCCGCGAAGGCGGTCTCGAATTATTACTCGGAGAGTGCGGCAATCAACTCCCGATTGAACGCAGGAATATCATCCGGCTGGCGGCTGCTGATCAAGTTGCCGTCCTTCACCACTTCCTTGTCGACCCAGTTAGCCCCTGCATTTACCAGATCGTCTCTGAGCGTCTTGTAGCTGGTCATGGTCTTGCCGTTGACCAGTCCGGCAGACACCAGCAACCAGCCACCATGGCAAATCACTGCGATCGGCTTGCCGGCCGAGGTGCCGGTCTTGACCAGATGCTGGGCGTTCTGGTCGAGGCGGATGGTGTCGGAGTTCTGCACGCCGCCTGGCAGGATAATGGCGTCGTAATGGTCGACGCTGGCCCCCTTGAAAGTGCCGTCGACCTTGAAATCATCTGCGGGCTCGTCGTGATTCCAACCTTTGACCTGGCCTTCCTCGGCCGACAGGATATCGACTTGGGCGCCGACCTCCTCAAGAGCCTGTTTTGGGCCCGTGAGTTCGACCTGTTCGAAACCATCGGTAACCAGAATCGCGACACGCTTGCCGTTCAGGGAATTGGACATGATTACAGCTCCTGAAAAGATTGAATTATTGCGTGTGGGCATTACTCAGTCCGAAGCCTGGGCGCGGATGAAAGTTCCTTCGATGTGCCCGCTGGTGTGTCGGATCCAACTTCATAAAGGTTAGAATTGCCGCCTGTCCCCGAGCGTGTACTTATGTCCCAAGAGCTGACCACCGAACAGATTCAACAGACCCTGCAAGGCATTAGCGTGCCGGCGCAGCCGCAGATCATGGTGGATTTGCAAATGGAGCAGTACATGCCGGACCCGGACCTGGAGGTAATTGCCAAGCTGATCTCCCAGGACCCCGGCCTGTCCGGTTCACTGTTGAAGATCGTCAACTCGCCGTACTACGGCTTGAGCAACAAGATCGCCTCGATTCAGCGCGCGGTGAATCTGCTGGGTAGCCGTTCGGTCATCAACCTGATCAATGCGATGTCGATCAAGGGCGAGATGAACGATGACACCATTGTCACTTTGAACCGCTTCTGGGACACCGCTCAGGACGTGGCGATGACCTGCCTCACACTGGCCAAGCGCCTGGGTGGTCAGGCAGGTGACGAAGCCTACGCTTTGGGCCTGTTCCACGACTGCGGTGTGCCGCTGATGCTGCAGCGCTTCCCCGCCTACATGAGCGTACTGGAGGAGGCTTACGCCAACGCTAGCGCGGAATGTCGGGTGGTCGATACGGAAAACAGCCGGTTCAACACCAATCATGCTGTTGTGGGCTACTACACGGCCAAGTCCTGGCGCCTGCCGGAACACGTGTCCCATGCGATCGCCAACCATCACAATGCTCTGGCGATCTTCAGCGACGACTCGTCACGCAACAGTCAGTTGAAGAATCTGCTGGCGATCCTCAAGATGGCCGAGCATATCTGCGTGTCTTATCGGGTGCTGGGCAATCAGAAAATCGACCACGAGTGGAACAGCATCAGCCATCTGGTGCTCGATTATGTCGGCCTCTCGGACTACGACTTCGAGACCCTCAAGCAAACGATTCGCGACCTTGGCAATCACCGCTGAGTGCTGATCCTTCTTTGACAACGTCCTGATTCGAGTTCGCCATGCCTGAACTGCCAGAAGTTGAAACAACTCGCCGCGGGATCGCGCCACACCTTGAAGGCCAGCGCGTCAGCCGGGTGATTGTGCGTGATCGACGCCTGCGCTGGCCGATACCCGAGGACCTGGACGTGCGGCTATCCGGGCAGCGCATCGTGCTGGTGGAGCGGCGAGCCAAGTACCTGCTGATCAATGCCGAAGTCGGCACCTTGATCAGCCACTTGGGCATGTCCGGCAATTTGCGCCTGGTGGAAGTCGGCACCCCGGCCGCCAAGCATGAGCACGTGGACATCGAGTTGGAATCAGGCTTGGCGCTGCGCTACACCGACCCGCGACGGTTCGGTGCAATGCTGTGGAGCCTTGATCCGCTCAATCACGAACTGCTGACACGCCTGGGGCCGGAGCCGTTGACCGAGCTGTTCGACGGCGAGCGCCTGTTTCAACAGTCCCGCGGGCGATCTATGGCGGTCAAGCCGTTCATCATGGATAACGCAGTGGTGGTGGGCGTGGGTAATATCTACGCGACCGAAGCGCTGTTCGCCGCCGGAATCGACCCGCGCCGCGAGGCCAAGAGCATTTCCCGGGCGCGTTATCTGAAACTGGCGATCGAGATCAAGCGCATCTTGATCCACGCCATCGAGCGCGGCGGCACCACCTTGCGCGACTTTATCGGCGGTGACGGGCAGCCGGGTTATTTCCAGCAGGAATTATTTGTCTACGGCCGCAGCGGCGAGCACTGTAAGGTCTGCGGAACCGGGTTGCGGGAAGTGAAGCTGGGACAGCGCGCCAGCGTCTTTTGCCCCCGTTGTCAAAGCTGACAGGTTCGACAGGCTATAGTCAATGTTCACTGCCCAGCCGAAGGACCGTGCCATGAATTCGTTTCGAACCCTTGTCGTCGTGTTGTTGTTAAGCGTCGCTGCGCCGGTACTGGCAGCCAGCAATGGCAGCGGCGACCCGCGCTACACCATCCAGAATCCTCCGGCTTACGCCATGATCGGCGACTTGCTGATCGCCCGACCCTTGCTGGTGGTGGCGACGGTGATCGGTGCCGGTGCGTTTGTGCTGTCGCTTCCGTTTACTGCGTTGGGCGGCGGCATTGGGGATGCGGGTCAGGCGCTGGTGGTGGATCCGGCGCGGGCAGCGTTTGTACGGTGTTTGGGATGTATCGGGGAGGGGTTTGAGCAGAGGGAATGAAGGTGTTCAGAGCTTTGGTATGGCTGATGGCCCCTTCGCGGGCAAGCCTGCTCGCACAAGGATTCGCTGCGCACACTGTGGTAGTGGGCTTGCCGCCAAGGGGCCATCAACCACACAACAGAAATCAGGCCTTACCGGTAATCACCCGATATTTAGCCATCAACTGCTCTTGAGTTTCCGGATGCGCCTCATCCAGCGGAATGCAATCCACCGGGCACACTTGCTGGCACTGCGGCTCGTCGTAGTGGCCGACGCACTGGGTGCACAGGTTGGGGTCGATCACATAGATCTCTTCGCCTTGGGAGATCGCAGCGTTCGGGCACTCAGGTTCGCAGACGTCGCAGTTGATGCAATCGTCGGTGATTATCAGGGACATGCTAACTCCAGCCAGGGTGCAAGACCCGGGCGCTATAAACCAATGCGCGCAATTGTGCCGCATTGGCGCTGTAGGAGCCAGCTTGTTACGGCCGGCTCCTACCGGTTTACTTTTTGAAGCGTTCGGTCAGGGCGTCCGCCACCGCAGGGTGCACGAACTTGGTGATATCGCCGCCAAGGGCCGCAATTTCACGGACCAGCGTCGAAGAGATGAACGAATATCGCTCGGACGGAGTGAGAAACAGACTTTCCACGTCCGGTGCCAGCTGACGGTTCATGTTGGCCAGCTGAAATTCGTATTCGAAGTCCGACACTGCGCGCAAACCACGGAGAAAAACGTTGGCGTTTTTCTCTTTGGCGAAATGCGCCAGCAGCGTCGAGAAACCGACCACTTCCACGTTCGGCAGATGTTTGGTGACCTCGCGAGCCAGCTCCACCCGTTGTTCCAGGGGAAACAAGGGGTTTTTCTTCGGGCTGGCGGCGACGGCAATGATCACGTGATCGAACAGGCGCGAGGCGCGTTCGACCAGATCGCCATGGCCCTTGGTAATAGGGTCGAAGGTACCTGGGTACAACACTCGGTTCATCGCGTCGTCCTGGCGGGAGTCCGTTGGGGAGTCGGATGGTATCGCAGCCTTCCCGGTCGGCCAAGTCGCCAGTTGGGTAAGAAAGCACTATAGACGATGGGAATATTCCTCGTTTTCACGGGTTTTTTAAACGATCGGCGAGGAAAGTGGCCAATTGCGCGGTCAGTCCGTATACCGATAATTGTGGGTTTGCACCAATGCTGGTGGGGAACAGCGAGCCATCATGGATCGACAGATTGCTGATCTGGTGGTGACGGCCGAGGCTGTCGGTCACGGCGTTTTTCGGATCTTCGCCCATGGCGCAGCCTCCCATCACATGAGCACTTCCCAAGCGGGTGCGGTACAGCTCCAGGCTCAAACCGTCGATCAGCGTGCGCGCTTCGGCCAGGGTTTTAACGTGTCGAGCATCAGCGTGCATTGGCATTACCGCATTGGCGCCGCCGGCGAACTGGATTTCGGCCATGCTGTGGAACGCCCGGCGCAAGCCGTCCCAGGCGTAGGCAGAAACCTGGTAGTCGAGGACCGGGGTGTCATCCCCGCGCAATTCGACGCTGCCACCAGGACTGTCCGGGTGGAAACCGTCGCGCAGCAGCGCCAGCATGGCGTGGGTGTGCGGCAGATTTTCCATGTGTCGGGAGTTTTCTTCGCCGAAGCCGCCCAGCAGGGTGGTGGCCAGTGCCGGGTGCAGAGGTGGCACCTCCAGTTTGTAGGACATCTTGCCGCTGGTACCGTCTTGCCACTGGAAATGATCGGAATAAATCGACTGCGGGGCGCCGTAGAACGGGTTGATCACCTCATCGAACAAGCCGACGGACATGTTCACCAGGTGCAGGAACGTGCGTTTGCCCAGGCGTTTGTGAGGGTCGGGGGCGGCGGAGCGCAGCAGCAGTGCCGGACTGTTGATGCCTCCACCAGCCAGTACGTAATGCCGTGCCTTGACCGTGACAGTCCTGCCCGTTGGCGCAACGCAGCGCTCATCCATAGCGACACAATTCAGGCCGGTGACCTTGCCGTCCTTGATCAAGAGCTTTTCAGCGCGCGCCAGATAAAGTAATTCACCGCCTTTTTCCAGGGTCGCGGGAATGGTGGTCACCAGCATCGACTGCTTGGCGTTGGTCGGACAGCCCATGCCGCAATATCCCAGGTTCCAGCAGCCGCGAACGTTGCGCGCAATCACATGCCAGCTGTAGCCCAGTTTCTCGCAGCCTTTGCGGATCACGTCATTATTGGCGTTGGGCGGTACCATCCATGGGGAGACCCCCAGGCGCTGCTCCATTTTCTCAAACCAGGGCGCCATGTCGGTGGGGCTGTGGCCTATTACGTCATGTTCCCGGGCCCAGTGTTCGAGCGTCGGGGGCGGGGTGCGGAAGCTCGATGTCCAGTTGATCAGCGTGGTACCGCCCACTGCGCGCCCTTGCAGGATGGTAATGGCGCCGTCCTTGCTCATGCGGGCGATGCCTTCCTGATACAGGCTGGTGTAGGCCTGGTCTTCGAGCATCTTGAAATCGCTGCTGGTCTTGAGTGGGCCTTCTTCGATAAGCAGCACCTTGTATCCGGCGGCGCTGAGAATTTCCGCAGTAGTGCCGCCACCTGCTCCGCTGCCGATAATCGCCACGTCGGCTTCCAGGGTCAGGTCCTCGGTCAGTTGCGAACCGTTGTAGGTTTTCCAGCCGCGGGCCAGGCCTTCACGGAACGGATCAGGTACGGGCATGTTCGGGTTCTCGTTATTGTTTTGGTTTTGTGGTGAGGCTACCGACGCCATCGCGAGCAGGGTTACGCGATAAAGGTGGGAGTGAGCCTGTTCGCGATGGCATTCCCCCGGTCTCAGACTGCAGGCGGCCCCGGATACCCGCAATGTGCCCACGACTCCTGCCGGCTATACCAAGCCATCATCACCAACTGCAGCAGCGAGTTATGGCCCATGCGCAGCAAACTCAGCGAACTGTTTTCCCAGCGATCGAGGAACTGCCGGATTTCATCGGCGCTGGCATTCTCCCAGCTCCCCCAGACTCCGGTCAGCGGACCGCGAGTGACGGTCAATCCCAGAACGTCGAACAACTGCTGTGTCAGCTTGAGCATCTCCGGCGAGAGGTGATTCAGGCTGTTATCCAGATTTTTTAGCGTGTTATCGACGGCTTGCGCCATTTTTTCGGTGGCTACCGCGCCATCGAGCAGCACTGGAATCAGTGCGCGCAAAAACAGCAGGTCGCCTCGGCGCAGGATCGCGAAACCGCTGGCTGGAGTAGTTGAGGAGCAGCCGCTGAGGCTGGCGCCCAATCCGGCCGTGGCAAGGAAAGCAGTTGCTCCCAGGCTGAATTTCAGCAGGCCGCGACGTGACAGTTCAGGTGTATCGGACAGGCTGGGGCTCATTATTGTTATTACCCGGCGATAAGGTTTAGCGAATGAACAGTTTCTGGATGAGTCTTTGGATGGTTTTGCCATAAGGTGGATAGATCAGCTTGGCCGCATTAAAACGCTGCTTGATCAACACCCCCTTGGCTTTGCTGAACGTCAGAAAACCCTCGTGACCGTGGTAGTGACCCATGCCCGATGCGCCGATACCCCCAAATGGCATGTCGTCCTGAGCCACGTGCAGCAAGGTGTCATTGAGGCAGACACCGCCGGAGTGGGTTTCATGAAGAACGCGATCCTGTTCGCGCTTGTTGTAGCCGAAGTAATACAGGGCGAGCGGGCGGGGGCGCTGGTTGATGTATGTAAATGCCTGATCAAGATCGGTATAGGGCACGATAGGCAACACTGGGCCGAAGATTTCGTCCTGCATCACGGTCATGTCATCGCTGACGTTGAGCAGCAGGCTATGGCCCATGCGCCGACCCTGTCCCTGCTCGAACAGCGGAATCAACAGCGCGCCTTTGCTGGTGGCGTCGCTTATGTAGCCGTTGAGGCGCGCCAGTTGGCGGTCATTAATGATGGCGGTGTAGTCCGGGTTGTCCGCCAGTGTTGGATAGAACCCGCGAACGGCCTGGCGATAAGCTTCAACGAAACCTCCGACCCGGTCTTGCGGCACCAGCACGTAGTCCGGAGCCACGCAGGTTTGCCCGGCATTGAGGGTCTTGCCGAAGGCGATGCGCTCGGCAGCATCTTTAAGCGGCACATCGCTGGACACGATAGCGGGGGATTTGCCGCCGAGCTCGAGGGTCACCGGTGTGAGGTTCTCGGCCGCCGCGCGCATTACGTGCTTGCCGATGCTGGTGGCGCCGGTGAACAACAGATGGTCAAAGCGCAGTCGGGAAAATGCTACGCCAATATCAGCTTCGCCGAGCACGACGCAGACCAGATCCTGGGGGAAGATGCGCCCCAGCAGTTGCTTGAGCAGCAATCCGGTGGCAGGCGTGGATTCACTGAGCTTGAGCATCACCCGGTTGCCCGCCGACAACGCGCCCACCAGCGGCCCAATGGCCAGGTACAACGGATAGTTCCACGGCACGATCACGCCGACCACGCCCAATGGCTGGTATACGACTTTGGCGCTGGCTGGCTGGAAGGCAACCCCGACCTTGCGCCGCGAGGGTTTCATCCAGCTTTTGAGGTGCTGGCTTGCGTAATGGATACCATGCAGGCTGGGCATCAGTTCGGCGAGCAGGGTTTCATCGGCGCTGCGGTGACTGAAGTCCTGGCTGATGGCGTCGATCAGGGCCTGACGCTCATTGCTGAGCAGGTCCCTTAGCGCTTTCAGCCATTGCTGACGCTGAGCCGCAGGTGGCATCGGGTTGGTAGCGTACGCAGCGCGTTGAGCATCAAATAGGCTGCGTAATTCATCCAACGGCTGCTGCAAATTTTGCAGATAGGCGATGTCAGCGGTCATGGTCAGCTCCGGATTTTTATTTTACTGAAACACTTTCTAGAGTCTATGCTCTATAAAGTCAACTGACATCCTGGTGCAGCTTTGTTTTATCCGTTTACGGATAGGCCGTAAGATGCTCTTCATCGCATTCCTGAATTAAAGCTCAAGCCATGGCACCTCGAATAAAAACTAGCGAGCGCATCGTGCAGAACAGCCTCGAGCTGTTTAACCAGCAAGGCGAACGCAGCATCAGCACCAACCATATTGCCGCCCACATGGAGATTTCTCCGGGCAACCTGTACTACCACTTTCCTAACAAGCAGGCGATCATCGCCGTACTGTTCAGTGAGTACGAAAGCCTGGTGGACAGTTTTCTGCGCCCGCCGCAGGGCCGCGCCTCCACGGTTGAAGACAAGCGTTTCTATCTCAAGGAACTGCTGGCGGCCATGTGGCGATATCGATTTTTGCATCGAGACCTCGAGCACCTGCTCGACAGCGATCCGGAGCTGGCCGGGCGCTACCGGCGCTTTTCCCAGCGCTGCCTGATTCATGGCACCCACATCTACGCCGGCTTCGTCGAGGCCGGGATCCTGCGCATGGACAAGGTGCAGATCGAGTCCCTGACCCTCAACGCCTGGATTATCCTGACCTCCTGGGTGCGCTTTCTCTGCACTACGCGAGACAACTCCAATCACTTGAGTGAGCAGGCCATCAAGCGCGGGGTGTATCAGGTGTTGGTGCTGGAGGCCGGTTTCGTTACGGATCAGGCGCGGGATGCGGTCAATGCGCTTTATGAAGAATTTTATGTGCCATTGGGTCAGGCGCTTGAAGAAGCGCATGAGGATTCAGAACCGCTTTAATCACAGGAGCCCGTTATGCCTATTGCGCAGTTGATCAGCCCGCAAGCGTTGGACCTGAAGAAGGAGCAGCCGGGGCTGGTGATCCTGGATTGTCGTTTTGCCCTAGAGGACCCGGACTACGGCCAGCGCAGTTACTCGGAAGGCCATATCGCCGGGTCGAGTTTCGCCGACCTGGAGCGTGATCTGAGCGGGGCGGTCGTCAAGGGAGTGACCGGCCGACATCCGTTGCCAAACCCCGAAGACCTGATCGAACGACTGCAGGCTTGGGGCATCAATGCCGACAGTGAAGTGGTTCTGTATGACGACGGCCCCGGTGCTTTCGCGGCGCGAGCCTGGTGGTTGCTGGCCTGGCTGGGCAAGCGTGATGGCGTGTTTATCCTCGATGGCGGACTCAAGGCCTGGCATGCCGCCGGCCTGCCACTGAGCCTGGACGCTCCCGGTAAAGAGCGCGGCACCTTTACCGGTCAGCCGGACGCCTCGTTGCTGTTGAGTTCCGAACAATTGCAGCAGCGGCTCGACCGGCCGGCCATGACCTTGCTCGATGCCCGTGCCTTGGCGCGTTTCAAGGGTGAAGTGGAGCCGATCGATCCTGTGGCCGGGCACATTCCCGGTGCTCAGTGCGCAGCGTTCACCGACAACCTGGGCGTCGACGGGCGATTCCTGCCGGCGGATCAGCTCAAGCAGCGCTTTGCCGCGAAACTGGCAGGCCGTTCGCCGACGGAGCTGGTGGCATATTGCGGGTCTGGCGTGACAGCGTGCCACAACCTGTTCGCCCTGTGCTTGGCGGGTTATCCGCTTGGGGCGTTGTATGCGGGGTCCTGGAGCGAGTGGATCAATGATCCAGCACGGGGCATCGCCCAAGGCGATTAACCGCAAACCCATACCTGTAACGGTCCCTGTAGGAGCGAGCTTGCTCGCGATGGAGGTGAACGATAACGCGGGAAATCTGACGCCGCGCGGCGCTCTCAGGCTTTTCGCGAGCAAGCTCGCTCCAGGGGATTTGCCAGCCACGCCGGGATACGCCGCTCCAGGTAATATCCCGGCTGCCTGATCGAGCCATCGACAAAGCCGACATGCCCGCCGCTGGCGTGCAATTCGAACTGGATGGCTGCGGATAATTCGTCGGCCTGGGGCAGGCTGTGCGGGAATACAAACGGATCGTCAGCCGCCTGGATCATCAGTGTTGGAGTTTCGATCTGCCCAAGGAAATAACGGCTCGAGGCTCGGCGATAATAATCTTCGGCATTGGCATAACCGTGCAGAGGGGCAGTTACCCGGCCATCGAAGTCCCAGAAAGTGCGCATGTTCTCCAGAGAGCCCAGAGCTGCCAGCGCCGCCAGCCCGTCCTCGCGTCCGTCATGCTGGAACTGGCGCTGCTTGTTCTTGATGTAGGCCACCATCTCGCGCATGAAGTGCGCCTGATAGACCCTTGAAAACCCCTGGCCGATGCGATCGGCACATTGATCCAGGCGAAAGGGCACCGATACCGCCACCGCACCCTGTAAGCCACTGTCGCCGCCGGTTTCGCCCAGGTACTTAAGCAGCACATTAGCGCCTAGTGAGTAGCCGACTGCGTACAGGGGAGCGAGTGGCCGCCTGGCGCGCAAATGCTTGAGGGTCTCAGCCAAGTCTTCACTGGCGCCGGAATGGTAACTGCGCGGCAGCAGGTTGGGTTCCCCCGAGCAGCCGCGCCAGTTCAGCGCGACACTGGCCCAGCCTTGGGCCGCCAGCGCCTTTTGCACGCCGGCGACATAAGGTGAATTCGAAGAGCCGGTCAACCCGTGCAGCACCAGCACCAGGGGTGTGTCTGCGTTATGCGGGCCATGCCAGTCGAGGTCAAGAAAGTCACCATCCTCAAGCCATAGGCGCTCGCGCTCGCGTTCAATATGGGTGGTTTTACGCCACAGCGGTCCCCACAAAGTCTGCAAGTGCGGGTTGCCAAGGCCGAAGGCGGGGGTGAAGCGTTTTGACGGAAGGGACACGATTGCTCTCGAGGCAGAGGTGCTTGCCTCTGCTGAGGCATGCACCTTTTCAGGCGGGTCGATTAACCGGCGATCTCTGCCATACGTTGCCACAGTGAGTAGTACACCCGCCCGGATTTCTGCTCCCGGTGCAGGCGCCAGTTGCCAGGCAAACCAAGGCTTGATGGCGCGTTTTCGCTCTCGGTATAAATCCAGGCCTCATCGGCCAGCCACTGGCGCTCTTCAAGAAGGGTGCACACGGTCGGCAACAGGTTCTGGTTGAACGGTGGGTCGAGGAATACCAGGTCGTAAGCGACGGCAGCCTGGGTTTCCAGGTAGCGTAAGGCGTCGGCCGTCTGGATTTGCCCGGTGGTGCAGCGCAGCGTGCCCAGGTGCTCCTTGATGCTCGATACGGCAATGTTGCTGGCGTCGAGCGCCTGGCCCATCGCTGCGCCACGGGACAACGCTTCGAGGAACAGCGCACCGCTCCCGGCGAACGGGTCGAATACTTTCGCCCCGGCGACATAGGGCGCGAGCCAGTTGAACAGGGTTTCACGCACCCGGTCCGGCGTCGGGCGCAAGCCCGGTGCATCGGGGAAGCTCAGCTTTCGGCTACCCCATTCGCCGCCAATGATGCGCAATTGATTCACGCCGTTATGCACGTTGTGAACAGGTTTTTTAGGGCGAGAACTGGCCATTAATGCTCCGGAACCCCGAGCGGTTGCTCGGCAGGTTTATCAGTAGGGGCCGGTAACGGCTTTTGCGGCACGGTCGGGCCAGCGCTGACGATGACCATTTTGTCCGTGCTCAGGTGTTTGTTCAATGCCGCCTTGACCTGCTCGACGGTCAGGCTTTGCGACTCGCGCATGAAGTCGTCCAGGTAACTCAGCGGCAGGTTGTAGAACCCCATGGCGCCCAGTTGGCCGACGATATCGGCATTACTGGCAGTGGACAGCGGGAAGCTGCCGGCCAGTTCGCGCTTGGCGTCGTCGAGTTCTTTCTGGGTCGGGCCGGTCTTGAGGTAGTCGGCGAGGACATCCTGCACCAGCTTCAACGTCCCTTCGCTCATTTCGGCGCGGGTCTGCAGGTTGATCATGAACGGGCCGCGCGCCTGCATCGGCGTGAAGCCGGAGTAGACACCGTAGGCCAGGCCGCGTTTCTCCCGGACTTCGGTCATCAACCGAGTACCGAAACCGCCACCGCCAAGGATCTGGTTGCCCATGGACAATGCTGCATAGTCCGGATTGGCACGGTCGATGCCCAATTGCGCGAGCATCAGGTTGGTCTGCTTGGATGGGAACTCGATATGGCCGACGCTGGCCTTGGGCTCTGCCGGTTGCGCGATTTTCGCAAGTGCCGGGCCTTTTGGCAGAGCACTGGAAACTTGCGCGGCAATCGCCTCGGCATCGGCGCGCGAGAGGTCTCCCACCAAGGCAATGACCACGTTGCCAGCTGCGTAGGCTTTCTCATGGAAGGCCTTGAGTTGCGCCAGGGTAATGGCAGGAATGGTTTTCGCCGTGCCGTCGCTCGAATGGGCGTAGGGGTGATCGCCGTACAAACGGTTCATCAGTTCCATGCTCGCGAGTTTGCCGGGGTTTTGCTTCTGGTATTCGAAGCCGGCGAGGATCTGGTTCTTGATGCGCGCAAAGGAGTCGGCAGGGAAGGTCGGTTTACCTACTACTTCAGAAAACAACTCCAGGGCTGGCGCGCGTTTATCCGCTGCGCTGAGGCTGCGCAGCGAGACCAGCGCCATGTCCTTGAATGCACCATTGCCAAAGTCGGCACCCAAGCCTTCAAAGCCTTGGGCGATAGCGCCGACATCCTTGCCTGCAACGCCTTCATTGAGCATGGCGTTGGTCAGCAGGGCCAGGCCTGGCGCATCGCCGTCCTGGCTGCTACCGGCTGCAACAATCAGGCGCAGGTCGAACATCGGCAGCTCGCGAGCTTCGACGAACAGTACTTTGGCGCCTTCGGCGGTGTTCCAGGTCTGCACGTCGAGCGTGCGGTGGCTCGGCGCCTTGCCATCGAGCTCGGCCAGGGATTGCAGCTTCTGGCTGGACTTGGCCTTGTCGAGGGCCTCGCTGGCCGTCGAGTCATCGGGCCGCAGCAAGTAGACGGTCGCGGAGCCGATCAGCGCGACAACGATAAGGCCGATCAGCGCCAGGCTCGGTTTTTTACGCTCACTCATGAGTCGTCTCCTGTGGCAGTACATGGGCGACGCTGAGACGTTCGCGGGTGAAATACAGCTTGGCGGCTTTCTGGATGTCTTCCGGGGTCACGCTTTCCAGGTCGGCGAGCTCGGTGTCCATCAGCTTCCACGACAGGCCTACCGTCTCCAGCTCGCCGATGGCGGTGGCCTGGCTGGTAATTGAGTCGCGTTCGTAGACAAGGCCGGCGATAACCTGTGCCCGCACTCGCTCAAGTTCTTCGGCGGTAGGCGCGGTGGTTTTCAATTGGTCGAGCAGTTTCCACAAACCGGCCTCGGCCTGGGCGATGGTTTTGTTTTTCTGGGTGTTGGGGGTAGCCGACAAGGTGAACAGGCTGTCGCCACGGGTATAGGCGTCATAGCTCGACGAGCCGCCGGACACCAGTTCTTCACCTCGCTCCAGTTGAGTCGGGATGCGTCCGCTGTAGCCGCCGTCAAGCAGCGCCGAAATCAGACGCAAGGCGTTTACCGATCGCTTGTCTTCGGCGGTGGCGATGCTCGGCACATTGAAGCCCAGCATCAGGCTCGGCAATTGGGTCTGCACGTGCAGGGTTATCTTGCGTTCACCGGGCTCGGCCAATTCCAGAGGCTGTTTCGCTGATGGAACGTCACGCTTGGCGATCGGGCCGAAATAGCGCTGGGCCAGGCTCTTGACCTCGTCCGGAGTGACGTCGCCGACCACCACCAGGGTGGCATTGTTCGGTACGTACCAGGATTGGTACCAGTGACGCAGCTCTTCGACCTTCATGCGGTCCAGGTCGGCCATCCAGCCGATGGTCGGCGTGTGATAGCCGCTGGCCGGGTAAGCCATGGCCTTGAAGCGCTCATAAGCCTTGGACATCGGCTTGTCATCAGTGCGCAGGCGACGTTCTTCCTTGATGACTTCGATCTCGCGGGCAAACTCGTCAGGTGGCAGGCGCAAGCTGGCCATGCGGTCGGCTTCAAGTTCGAAGGCCACGCCCAGGCGATCCCGGGCCAGTACTTGGTAATAGGCGGTGAAATCGTCGCTGGTGAATGCGTTCTCTTCAGCGCCCAGGTCGCGCAGGATCAGCGAGGCTTCGCCGGGGCCGATTTTTTCACTGCCCTTGAACATCATGTGTTCCAGTGCATGGGACAAGCCTGTCTGGCCTGGGGTTTCATAGCTGGAGCCGACCTTGTACCAGACTTGGGAAACGACCACCGGGGCACGATGGTCTTCGCGCACCACGACCTTCAAGCCGTTGTCCAGGGTGAATTCGTGGGTGGGTTGGGGGGCGGCAGCCATGGCTGAGAGTGGCAGACAAACTGTGCTGAGCAGCAGGCCGGCAGCGCGGCGGGCAAGAGCATTCATTCGTTTTTAAACCTGTTGGGCTGCCCGCTTGGTCTTAGCGTCAGCGGGCGAGAGGGTGCTAGGATACTGATCCGTTTTAGCGGCGGCCACGCCTATCAGGCCTTGATGCTTGATCAGGTTGTATGGGTTCGCGACGGGAATTCGACATTTATCAGCAGAGTTGTACTTTTTCGCCGATTTTGCCGCATCAGTCCTGTGTTAAATCGTTTTCCTGAGGTGTCCTGGGTACCTCTACAAAATGTTGCGCGTGAACAAGCTCGATCAATCGCAGTCTGTTCAGCATTGAATATTTATTTGCCGAGGCGCCTGTGGGCGCGTCGCTACCGTGAGATAGCCGTCCTCCATGTTTGGTTCCAACGACGACAAGAAGACCCCAGCTGCGGCTGGCGAGAAAAAAGGCCTGTTCGGATGGCTGCGCAAAAAGCCGCAGGAAACCGTCGTCGAACAGCCACAGCCGCTTAATGAGCCGGCCCCAGAGCCGCTATTGAATGAGGAGCCGGCGCCCATTGTCCTGCCGATCGTCGAGCCGGTGCTGCAGCCGCCCGTCGAGCCTGAACCTGAAGTCGTGGCGGAGCAACCCTCGATTTCGACCCCGGTCGCCGAGCCCTGGTTGAAGCTGCCCGTGGCAGAGGAACCGGTGGCGTTGGTCGTGGATGAAATGGCGCCGCATCTGCCGCCGCCAATCCCGGCGCTGACTGTTGTTGCGCCTGAGCCCGTTCAGGCACCGGTTGTCGAGCCGCCTGCCGCTGCGGTGGTGTTGGCCGAACCCGAGCCGCTAGTAGAGGTGCCAGTGCCTGCCCCGGCGCCAGCGCCAGTTATCCCGCCAGTGGTCGAGACGTCGATGGCCGTCATCGAGCCTGTTGCCGAGCCTGTGCGTACCGAAGAATCCAAGGCGGGCTTCTTCGCGCGGCTCAAGCAAGGGTTGTCGAAGACCAGCGCCAGCATCGGCGAAGGCATGGCCAGCCTGTTCCTGGGCAAAAAGTTAATCGATGACGAGTTGCTCGAAGACATCGAAACCCGTCTGCTGACTGCCGACGTTGGCGTCGAAGCCACCTCGGTGATCATCCAGCGCCTGACCCAGAAGGTCGCGCGCAAGGAGCTGGCCGATGCCGATGCGCTGTACAAATCGCTGCAGGCGGAGTTGGCCGCGATGCTCAAGCCAGTTGAGCAGCCACTGAAGATCACCTCGCAGAGCAAACCGTTCGTTATTCTGGTCGTCGGCGTCAACGGCGCCGGCAAGACCACCACCATCGGCAAGCTGGCCAAAAAGCTGCAGCTCGAAGGCAAGAAAGTCATGCTGGCTGCCGGTGACACCTTCCGCGCTGCTGCAGTCGAGCAGTTGCAGGTCTGGGGCGAGCGCAACAAGATCCCGGTGATAGCACAGCACACCGGCGCCGACTCGGCATCGGTTATCTTCGATGCCGTGCAGGCCGCCAAGGCCCGTGGCATCGACGTACTGATCGCCGACACTGCCGGGCGCCTGCACACCAAAGACAACCTGATGGAAGAGCTGAAGAAGGTTCGCCGGGTGATCGGCAAGCTCGATGCGGACGCGCCGCACGAGGTGTTGCTGGTGCTCGACGCAGGGACAGGCCAGAACGCTATCAACCAGGCCAAGCAATTCAACCAGACCGTTGCATTGACCGGTCTGGCCCTGACCAAGCTTGACGGCACGGCCAAGGGCGGGGTGATTTTCGCCCTGGCCAAGCAGTTCGGTTTGCCTATTCGCTATATCGGCGTCGGCGAAGGCATCGATGATTTGCGTACTTTTGAAGCAGAACCCTTTGTCCAGGCGCTGTTTGCCGAGCGGGAGCGTTCATGATTCGTTTCGAACAGGTCGGTAAACGCTATCCGAACGGTCACGTCGGCTTGCATGAGCTGAGCTTTCGTGTCCGTCGGGGCGAGTTCTTGTTTGTAACCGGGCATTCCGGAGCCGGTAAAAGCACATTGCTGCGCCTGCTGTTGGCCATGGAGCGCCCGACGACCGGCAAATTGCTGCTGGCCGGGCAGGATCTGGCCACCATCAGCAATGCGCAGATCCCCTTTCTGCGGCGGCAGATTGGCGTGGTGTTCCAGAATCACCAGCTACTGTTCGATCGCACCGTGTTCAACAACGTCGCCTTGCCGCTCCAGATTCTCGGCCTGTCGAAGGCCGAGATCGTTAAGCGCGTGGACTCTGCCCTTGAGCGAGTGGCGCTTTCCGACAAAACCGATCTATACCCGGGTGACCTGTCTACCGGTCAACAACAGCGCGTCGGTATTGCCCGGGCCATCGTGCATCGCCCGGCCTTGCTGCTGGCGGATGAACCCACAGGTAACCTCGATCCGCGCCTGGCGGCCGAGATTATGGGTGTTTTCGAAGATATCAATCGCCTGGGTACCAGCGTGCTGATCGCCAGTCATGACTTGGCGCTGATCGCCCGCATGCGTCACCGCATGCTGACCTTGCAGCGCGGTCGATTGATCGGTGACGGGGAGGCCGGCGTATGAGTGCGACTCGCAGCCCCAAGGTTTCCGAGCGCGTGGCCCCCAAGGCCGCCGATCCGCAGCCGAAGAAGAAAAAACGCGACGACGATGACGGTCCCGACTTTTCGACGCTGTTCCATGCCTGGGTCGAAAGCCATCGCGCCAGCCTGATGGACAGCCTGCGCCGTTTGGGTAAGCAACCCATTGGCAGCTTTTTTACTTGCATGGTGATGGCGGTCGCCTTGAGCCTGCCCATGGGGCTGTCACTTCTGCTAGGTAATGTCGAACGCCTCGGTGGTTCCTGGCAGCGGGCGGCGCAGATTTCCCTTTACCTGCAACTCGACGCCAGCCCCGAGCAGGGGGAAGCGTTGCGAGAGCAGATAAAGGCTATCCCCGGCGTTGCCGAGGCTGAATACGTGGGCAGCGATCAGGCGCTCGAAGAGTTCCAGCAGCAGTCTGGCCTAGGCGATGCGCTCAAGGAATTGCCGGAAAACCCGCTGCCGGGCGTGGTGCTGGTGACCCCCAACGAGGTCGACAAGCCCGCCCTTGAAGCATTGAGACAAAAACTTTCCGAGTTGCCGAAGGTACAACAGGCGCAACTTGATCTAGTCTGGGTCGAGCGTTTGGCCGCGATCCTGAAGCTGGGCGACCGTTTTGTCTTCGGTCTGACGGTGCTGCTGGTTTCTGCATTACTTTTGGTGATAGGCAATACCATTCGTCTTCATATTGAAAACCGCCGCACAGAGATAGAAGTGATTAAACTTGTCGGAGGCACTGACAGTTATGTGCGCAGACCCTTTCTGTACATGGGTGCGCTATATGGCTTCGGTGCAGGGGTTTTTTCTTGGGGCGTATTGGCGTTTGGCCTGGACTGGCTGAACGATGCGGTGGTCGGCCTGGCCGGTTTGTACGGCAGTGATTTCGCCTTGGCCGGCGTGCCGGTTGCCGATGGTCTGTCACTCTTGCTTGGCGCGGTGCTGTTGGGGTATATCGGTGCATGGATTGCAGTCGCACGCCACCTGCGGGAGCTTGCGCCAAAGTAATATCATTTTGCTCGTATTGACCTTTCAGCGTTTATGGGAACTTGTTCTTCGGTTTCCGGTCAATTTTCGCAGTGCTGAACTGCACGAGTTATGTAAGACGGAGGTTTTTTCGTATGACCAATTCTTTGCAACCTGCATATGCTCTGGTCCCGGGTGCGAACCTGGAAGCCTATGTGCACACGGTGAACAGCATTCCTTTGCTGACGCCGGAGCAGGAGCGTGAACTGGCCGAGAGTCTCTATTATGAGCAGGATTTGGGGGCGGCTCGGCAGATGGTGCTCGCCCACCTGCGTTTTGTTGTACACATTGCCCGTAGCTATTCCGGCTACGGTCTGGCTCAGGCTGACCTGATCCAAGAAGGCAACGTCGGCCTGATGAAGGCCGTGAAGCGCTTCAATCCGGAAATGGGCGTGCGTCTGGTTTCGTTTGCTGTGCACTGGATCAAGGCGGAAATTCACGAGTTCATCCTGCGCAACTGGCGCATCGTGAAAGTCGCGACCACCAAGGCCCAGCGCAAGCTGTTCTTCAACCTGCGCAGCCAGAAGAAACGTCTGGCCTGGTTGAACAACGAGGAAGTTCACCGTGTGGCGGAGAGCCTGGGCGTTGAACCGCGGGAAGTGCGCGAGATGGAAAGCCGCCTGACCGGCCATGACATGGCCTTCGACCCTGCTACGGAAGCAGACGACGACAGTGCGTTCCAATCGCCAGCCAACTATCTGGAAGACCACCGGTACGACCCGGCCCGTCAACTGGAAGATGCCGACTGGAGTGACAACTCCAACCACAACCTGCACGAAGCGCTGGAAGTGCTGGACGACCGCAGTCGTGACATTCTCTATCAGCGCTGGTTGGCTGAAGAGAAAGCCACGCTGCATGACCTGGCGCAGAAGTACAACGTGTCGGCCGAGCGTATTCGCCAGCTTGAGAAAAGCGCGATGAACAAGCTCAAGTTGTCGATCGCCGCTTAACTTCCGCGAACGCCATGAAAAACGCCCCGATCAGCACTGATCGGGGCGTTTTTGTTGGGTGCCCATATTTAGCGGCGCCTTGGCCCCCTATTGGAGATTTTTTGACTGGTATTTTGATGTTCGGCTATTGGGACCAAGGCGCCCGGCGCGAATCGTTCAGGCCCAGCAGGTAGCTGTCACCACCCAACTGACTCATCTGCTGCCGAACCCACCCTGCGCGTCGCGCGACATAGCTGGTGGGATGGCTCGCGCTCCAGGCTCGCGGGTTTGGCAGTACGGCCGCCAGCAGGCTGGATTGCTGACGACTGAGCCCTTTTGCGCTGACGCCAAAGTGATGCCGGGCCGCCGCTTCAGCGCCAAACACGCCCTCATCCCACTCGACACTGTTGAGGTAAACCTCAAGTATCCGCTGCTTTGGCCAGAACACCTCGATCAACCCGGTAAACCACGCCTCCAGGCCCTTTCGCAGCCAGCTGCGGCCTGACCACAGGAACAGGTTCTTCGCAACCTGTTGGCTCAAGGTACTGGCACCTCGAATCGAGCCGCCAAGCTCGTTGTGAGCCAGGGCTTTTTGTATCGCGACAAAATCGAATCCCCAATGCTCCGGGAATTTCTGATCTTCACCGGCAATCACCGCGAGCTTGAGGTCGTCGGAGATCTCATTCCAGGGTTTCCAGGTGCGTTGCAGGTCGATGGGCTCGCCGTCGAGCCAGGATTCGATCTTGCGCTCGACCATCAAGGCCGTGCCTGGGGGTGGTACTACGCGAAATATCAGCACCAGCAGCACGCTGCCGCCCGCGAACCAGAGTGCGGCCTTGGAGAATCTTCGTAGAATTAAACGCAGCATAGAGATGGCTT
Source organism: Pseudomonas violetae (assembly GCF_023072615.1). Classification (GTDB taxonomy): domain Bacteria; phylum Pseudomonadota; class Gammaproteobacteria; order Pseudomonadales; family Pseudomonadaceae; genus Aquipseudomonas; species Aquipseudomonas violetae. Next base: position 12,059 of record NZ_JAKNRW010000044.1, on the reverse strand, counting down.
GGCCGAACCCGTTGAGCGGGCCATTATACAGACCCTGTTGATCGAGTCTGACTGGAGTTCTCATGCTGCGTGGCTTTCTGATGCTGGCTGCTTTTTTCGGCTTTACCGGAGTTGCCCTTGGAGCGTTCGCCGCCCATGGCCTGAAGAGCCGCCTGACGCCTGAATACCTGGCGATTTTCCATACCGGCGTCACTTATCAACTGGTGCATACCCTGGCGTTGCTGGGCGTGTCGCTACTGGCCACGCAAATGCCGGGACGGCTGGTTACATGGGCGGGTGCTTCGTTTGCGATCGGCATCCTGCTGTTTTCCGGCAGCTTGTATGTGTTGACCATGACGGGCATCAGCAAGCTTGGGATCATCACCCCGTTTGGCGGGCTGGCGTTCCTGGTAGGCTGGTTCTGCCTGGGTCTTGCCGCCTGGCGCCTCTCCTGAGTTGCCCCGATCCCTGTAGGAGCGAGCTTGCTCGCGAAAAACCTGAGAGCGCCGCGAGGCGCCAGGCTCCCAGCGTTATCGTGAACGTCCATCGCGAGCAAGCTCGCTCCTGCAAGGTCGGCGACATGACGAATGGCTTGGGTCGATCTGACTGATCGGGCTAGAATGCCAGCCCCTTAAAATGATGGTGGCCTGCGGCATGCGCATTCAGTTGAACGGCGAATCCCTTGAATTGCCCGACGGTGAAACCGTTGCGGCCCTGTTGACCCGTCTGGAACTGACCGGACGCCGGGTGGCAGTGGAGCTTAACCTGGATATCGTCCCGCGCAGTCAGCATACCGAAACCATCCTGAATGACGGCGATTCAGTCGAAGTCGTGCACGCCATCGGCGGCGGCTAGTCGCCCGGTCCGCAAGGTCACAGAATTCTGCAAGAACCTCACTCCTACAGAGGATTTCCCATGAGCATCGTTCGTAGCGACAAGCCCTTCGTCCTGGCCGGTCGTACTTACCAGTCGCGTTTACTGGTAGGTACCGGCAAGTACCGTGACATGGAAGAAACCCGCCTGGCCATCGAGGCCTCGGGTGCCGAGATCGTGACATTCGCGGTGCGCCGTACCAACCTTGGCCAGAACCCGGGCGAACCGAACCTGCTGGAAGTCCTGTCGCCGGATCGCTACACCTTCCTGCCGAACACTGCCGGTTGCTTCGATGCCACCGAGGCCGTGCGCACCTGTCGCCTGGCCCGGGAACTGCTTGGCGGCCACAACCTCGTGAAGCTGGAAGTGCTGGCGGACCAGAAGACCCTGTTTCCCAACGTTATTGAAACCCTCAAGGCCGCCGAAGTGTTGGTCAAGGAAGGTTTTGATGTGATGGTTTACACCAGCGATGACCCGATCATTGCCCGCCAGTTGGCGGAAATCGGCTGCATCGCGGTGATGCCGCTGGCCGGTCTGATCGGTACGGGCCTGGGGATCTGTAACCCTTACAATCTGCAGATCATCCTTGAAGAAGCCAGGATTCCCGTACTGGTAGATGCCGGTGTGGGTACCGCTTCGGACGCCACTATTGCCATGGAACTGGGCTGCGAGGCGGTGCTGATGAACTCGGCCATCGCCCATGCCCAACAGCCGGTCATGATGGCCGAAGCCATGAAACACGCCATCGTCGCGGGCCGCTTGGCCTACCTCGCCGGTCGCATGCCGAAAAAACTCTATGCCAGCGCCTCCTCGCCGCTGGATGGTCTGATCAAGTAAGAGCCATTGATGACTGAATCAAACGAAACGCCTATCCAGCCGGAAGAAGGCGAAGAACGCCAACATCGCCGTATCAAGAGTTTTGTGATGCGCGCTGGGCGCATGACCGAAGGCCAGCAGAAAGGCCTGGAGCAGGGCACTGCGCTGTTCGTTCTGCCGCTGGCTGACGCGCCTGTAGACTTCGATCAGGTGTTTGGTCGTTCTGCACCGCGTTCCCTGGAAATCGGCTTCGGCATGGGCCATTCGTTGCTGGAGATGGCCGCAGCTTCGCCGGAGCAGGATTTCATTGGCGTCGAGGTGCACCGTCCGGGTGTTGGCGCGCTGCTCAATGGCGTGCTGACCCAGGGCCTGACCAACCTTCGGGTCTACGATTGCGATGCGATCGAGGTGCTCAACCGCTGCGTGGCCGACAACAGCCTCGATCGGCTGATGCTGTTTTTCCCGGACCCGTGGCACAAGAGCCGTCACCACAAGCGTCGTATCGTGCAGGCGTCGTTCGCTGAACTGGTGCGTAGCAAGTTGAAGGTCGGCGGTGTGCTGCACATGGCCACGGACTGGGAGCCGTACGCGGAATACATGCTGGAAGTGATGAGCGTCGCGCCGGGTTATCGCAACCTGGCCGAAGACGGCAAGTGCGTACCGCGCCCGGCCGAGCGGCCGATCACCAAGTTCGAACGCCGCGGCGAACGTCTTGGGCATGGCGTGTGGGATCTGAAGTTCGAAAAGCAGTCCTGAACCGTAACGCTGTAAAAACTGTGGGAGCGAACTTGCTCGCGATTGCGGTCTGACAGTCAACGAAGATGTTGAATGTTATGACGCCATCGCGAGCAGGCTCGCTCCCACAGTTGTTTTGGGTGTGTCCAGAGGTCAGCGGCGGTCAGCCACTACGCCAATCAACACCAGCACCACCACCAATACCGGTGCCAGGCTGTAGTTATTGAACTGGCTCAAGCCCTTGACGATCCATGGGGTCGCATAAATCAGCGCGGCTCCGCTGCCGACCATGCACAGCAGGGCCATCATCGGGACACGCAAGGCGCCCGCGACGCTGCCCAGGCGTTGCTCGACCCAGCCTTTGAAATCCGCTCCAAACAACACCAGCAGGCACCCCACAAGGGCCAGGGCGATTTCCGATAGGTTGCTGCGGCTCCAGCGAGACACCGTGGCGAGAAGGTCGAGTACCAAATCCATTCGTTTTCCCTTAGGGCTGAAATCAGCTCAGAAAATTCTGCAGCAAGTCATTGAGAAACAGCTGGCCGCGTTCGGTGGCCGCCAGACGTGACGGTTCGACCTGCAACAAGCCACTTTGTTCTGCCTCCAGCCGACGTTGCGCGAGGCTTTCCAGCGGCAGACCGGTACGCTCGGGATAGAGCCGCGAATCCACGCCTTGCGTCAGGCGCAGGGCATTCATCAGGAACTCGAATGGCAGCTCTTCGTTGGGCAGCGCTTTCTCTCCGGCTTGGAAATTTTTCGCCGGGTTGAGGTAATCCTTGGGCAGCCGAGTCTTCCAGGTGCGTACGATGCGCCCGTCCGGATGGCTGAGCTTGCCATGGGCTCCAGCGCCGATGCCGATGAAGTCGCCGAAACTCCAGTAGTTCAGGTTATGGCGCGCCGCGCGGCCAGCCTGTGCATAGGCGGACACTTCATATTGCGCGTAACCGTGCTCGGCCAACAACGCCTGCCCGGCCTCCTGAATGTCCCACAGCGTGTCGTCTTCCGGCAGCGCGGGCGGCTGGTTCCAGAACACCGTGTTCGGTTCCAGGGTCAGTTGGTACCAGGACAGATGAGTCGGCTTCAGGGCGATGGCCTGGCGCAGGTCGCTCAACGCGTCGTCCAGGGACTGATCGGGCAAGCCGTGCATCAGGTCCAGGTTGAAGTTGTCGAACCCGGCCTGACGCGCCATGCCGGCGGCCTGCAGTGCTTCGTCACCATTATGAATGCGCCCCAGCGCCTTGAGTTTCTCTTCCTGAAAGCTCTGGATGCCGATCGACAGGCGATTGATCCCCAGCGCCCGGTAAGCAATGAATTTCTCTTGCTCGAAGGTTCCGGGATTGGCTTCCAGGGTGATTTCGATGTCGGCAGCAAACGTTATGCGCTGCTCAACGCCTTTGAGCAGTCGACCCAAGGCCGCAGCGCTGAACAGGCTCGGCGTGCCACCGCCAAAGAAGATCGAACTCAGCTCGCGGCCGTAGACCGCATGCAAATCCTGATCGAGATCGGCCAGCAACGCGTCGACGTATTCCTCTTCCGGCAGCACCGGGCTGGCCGTGTGGGAATTGAAGTCGCAATAAGGGCATTTGCGTACACACCACGGGATGTGGATGTACAGCGCCAGGGGCGGCAGCACCGCCAGCGCAGCCCGAGGTGATTGTGCGGCACCGCCGTAAATCAACGGCGGCGCGGAGGCGTCGTGGGTCATTTCAAGCCCAGACGCTGGCGCAGCAGTTCCATTGCGCGGGCGCGGTGGCTGATCAGGTTCTTGTCGCCAGGGCTCAGCTCTGCGCTGGAACAGTCGCGTTCCGGTACCCAGAACAGCGGATCATAGCCAAAACCATGCTCGCCGCTGGCCTGGGCCAGGATGCGCCCTTGCCACAAGCCTTCGCAGAGGATCGGCAACGGGTCATCGGCGTGCCGCACCAGTGCCAGTACACAAACGAATTGAGCGCCGCGCTCGGCCTCAGGCACGCCCTTCAGGGCGTCGAGCAGCTTGGCGTTGTTCGCCGCGTCACCTTGACCGTCAGCGTAGCGAGCCGAATAAATGCCCGGTGCGCCGCCGAGGAAATCCACTGCAAGGCCCGAATCATCGGCCAGCGCCGGCAGGCCGGAGATGCGCGCGGCGTTGCGGGCCTTGAGAATGGCGTTCTCGACGAACGACAGGCCGGTTTCTTCAGGCTCGACAGTGCTTAACTCGCCGATCGAGCGCAATTGCACCGAGTCGCCGAGCATGGCCTGGAGTTCCTTGAGCTTGCCGGCGTTGTGGCTGGCCAGTACGAGTTGGGTGAAGTTCATCATCGGCCGGGGAAAAGCTCTTGGTTGAAGTTGATGGTGTTGATTTTATCGCCAATCTGCACCTGAATTTCAAAGGTGCGGGTCTCCTGCTGATCGACCGGGTATTGCGCGATGTAGTAGATCGCGTTCTGTTCGGTGATCTGGCGGAAGTTGAGCTTCACGCTCTGGCTGGTCAGGTCCTTAATGGTGCCGCTGACTTGGGCCATCTGCGGTTTGCCGTCCTTGAGCACCGAAATGTTGATCACGCCCTGGTTCTTGCTGCGGGTCAGTTCCGTGGCTTTGGCAATGTCCGGGGTCAGGAAGGTGGAGTTGAAGGTGTTGTAGTGCACCGTCACGTCACCGAATTTTTCCTGGCGTTCACCCTTGATGACGTCGGCGGCCATGGCGGTTACGCTCAGGCAGGCAGTAAGTAGAAACAGCGCTAGACGACCCATGTTGGTTCTCCTCGAAATGTGGTGTTTCACACCGCGATCTTGTGATCCTGCAGCCCGGGGCTGCTGACGCGGTAGATGCCGATTTCACCTAATAGATTAGGCCATAGCTTACTTGCCCACCCGTGGCGGTGCTGTTGATCCACGGCAAGCCGATCAATGACCTTGGCTTCACGTTCGCGACACAACTCTTCAAAGTCACCGAAAGTGCAAAAGTGGATGTTTGGTGTGTTGTACCAGGTGTACGGCAGGAAGTCGGAAACCGGCATCCTCCCCTTGCTCGCAAGATACCAGCGGCAGCGCCAGTGGCCGAAATTCGGGAAGGTGATGATGCACTGGCGACCGACCCGCAGCATCTCGTCGAGGATCCGGTCCGGATAGTGCACCGCTTGCAACGCCTGGGTCATGACCACGATGTCGAAACTGTTGCTGGCGAAGTTGCCAAGGCCCTTGTCCAGGTCCTGCTCGATGACATTGATGCCTTTGGCGACGCACTCGGCAATGTTGTCTGGATCGTTTTCCAGTCCGTACCCGGTCACCTGCTTGTTGTCGCGCAGCCAGGTCAACAGTTCGCCGTCGCCGCAGCCCAGGTCGAGCACGCGGCTGCCGGCGGGGATCCATTCCTGGATGATTTCCAGATCGGCTCTCATGATGTCCTCAACGCAAAATTCGGTTCATGTAGTTGCTGAACGCCTGCAGGTAACGCGGGATCGGAATCAGGAAGGCGTCGTGGCCTTGCGGAGCATCGATCTCGAGGTAGCAAACGTCTTTCTTGGCTGCCATCAGCGCATCCACCAACTCGCGCGAACGGGCAGGGGAGAAGCGCCAGTCGGTGGTGAAGGACATCACGCAGAATTTGGCTTGGGCGTTGGCGAAGGTTTTCGCCAGGTCGTCGTCGAAATTCGCCGCAGGATCGAAGTAATCCAGAGCCTTGGTCATCAGCAGATAGGTATTGGCGTCGAAGCGCCCGGAAAACTCCTCGCCCTGATAACGCAAGTAGCTTTCGACCTGGAACTCGACGCTGTGGAAGTCGTAGTTGAGCTTTTCACTTTTCAGCCCGCGGCCGAATTTCTCGCCCATGGAGTCATCGGACAGGTAAGTGATGTGCCCGACCATCCGTGCCAGCATCAGGCCGCGCTTGGGGATCACGCCTGCTTCCTGGAACGAACCGCCATGGAACTCTGGGTCAGTAAGGATTGCCTGGCGCGCCACTTCGTTGAACGCGATGTTCTGCGCCGACAACTTGGGCGCCGAGGCGATGGCCAGGCAGTGCCGGATGCGTTCGGGATAGGTGATGCTCCATTGCATCGCCTGCATGCCACCCAGGCTGCCACCGATCACGGCGGCCCATTGGCCGATGCCGAGCAGGTCGGCCAGGCGCGCCTGGCTGTGCACCCAGTCCTCAACGGTGAGCACCGGAAAGTCGGCACCAAATGGCTTGCCGGTGTCCGGGTTGATGCTGCTCGGACCGGTGGAACCATTGCAGCCGCCCAGGTTGTTCAGGCTGACGACGAAGAATTTATTTGTATCAATGGGCTTTCCGGGGCCTATGCAACTGTCCCACCAACCGGGTTTGCGGTCGTCGGGGCTATGGAAGCCGGCGGCGTGGTGGTGGCCAGACAAGGCGTGGCAAATCAGCACGGCGTTGCTCGCCGTGGCGTTCAGTGTGCCGTAGGTTTCGTAGATCAGGTCATAGGCTGGAAGCGAGCGGCCACAGGCCAGGGCCAGGGGTTCGCTGAAGTGCGCCACTTGCGGCGTCACCAGACCAACAGAATCGGCGGGAAAGGCAGTTGGCATCGACCCTGCTCTCGTTGAAATGAGGCGTAAGTCTAAAGACCGGTGGGGTTAGCGGCAAGCAAAGGCCGGGGATGATTTCATTCAGTCAGCGCCCAGGCGCTCCCTTCGCGAGCAAGCCCGCTTCCACATTGGAATGCATTTCAAATGTAGGAGCGGGCTTGCTCGCGAAGAACGAAAACGCGGTCAGCCTGCGAGTCAGATCAGCAACCGCAAAATCTGCGGCATCATCGTCATCTCGGCCAGGTTGTTGATCACCAGCATGTCGAGCAGCTTCAGGGCCATGAACGCGAGGATCGGCGAGATGTCCAGGCCGCCGAGGTTTGGCAGGATTTTGCGGAACGGTGCAAGGGCCGGTTCGCAGATCTGGTTGACCAATTCGGCGCCAGGGTTGTGGCTGCCCGGTGCAACCCACGACAGGATTACGCTGATGATCAGGGCAAAGAAGAAAATCTTCAGGAACAGCGCGGTCACGCCAATCAGCGACCAGATCAGCAGCTGCAGCGGGTTGCCAAGGGTGCCGTAGGTCAGCAGCAGCGTCAGCGCCATCAGCGCCAGTTGCACCAGGATCGCCAGCACCAGGGACGACATGTCCAGGCCAAACATGCTCGGGATGATCCGGCGCAGGGGCTTGAGCAGCGGCTGGGTGGCTTTTACCGCGAATTGGCAGAGCGGGTTATAGAAGTTCGCCCGCACCAGTTGCAGTACGAAGCGCAACAGCACGATCAGCAGATACAGACTGCCGAGGGTTTGCAGCACGTAAACCGCTGCAGTGTTCAATCCAATCATGTAAGGCTCCTTATTGACCCAATTGTTCGGCCATCTCGGCCGAGCGGTGCGCAGCGGCGCCAAGTGCTTTTTCTACCAGCGCTTCAAAGCCGCCAGCCTGGAACGATTTGATTGCAGCTTCGGTGGTACCCCCCGGCGACGTCACCCGGCGACGCAATTCAGCCGCGTCGACGTCACTGGCAACCGCCATGTGCGCGGCGCCCAGTGCCGTTTGCACCGTCAGCTGAGCGGCGATGTCCGCCGGCAGGCCGAGTTTGACGCCGGCAGCGGTCATCGCTTCAATCAGCAAGAAGAAATACGCCGGGCCGCTGCCGGAAACGGCGGTGACCGCGTCCAGCTGCTGTTCCTGGTCAAGCCATAAGGCAATGCCGACAGCAGACAGCAACGTTTCGGCTTGCTGACGTTGCTCGGCGCTGACTTCGGCAGTGGCGAACAAACCGCTTACGCCCTGGCGCAGCAATGCCGGGGTATTGGGCATGCAGCGCACGATCGGCTGGGCGCCAAGCCAGTTATTCATGCTCGCGCAGGTAATGCCGGCGGCGATGGACACCACCAGTTGATTCGGCTTCAAGCTCGGACGAATCGCTTCGCACACCGCCTTCATTGCCTGGGGTTTGACCGCCAGAACGACCACTTCGGCGTCTTGGATGGCCTCGGCGTTGTCGGCAAATACGGCAATACCGTGTTCAGCGGCGACTTTCGAGCGGGTTTCGGCGCCAGGATCGCTGGCGCTGATTTGCGCGGCTCCCAGACCTTTGGCGCGCAGGCCGCCGATCAGGCTGGCGGCCATGTTGCCGGCACCGATAAAGGCAATACGAGTCTTGCTCATGTCAGGTCCTTATAAAGAGAGCCATTAAGGCTGGCTAGGCGTTTGTTGAGAGCCCCGGGCGCCAAACAGGGCCGTACCGATACGGACCCAGGTGGCGCCCATGGCGATGGCCGACTCGAGGTCGTGGCTCATGCCCATGGAAAGTGTGTCGAGCGGCAGGTTCAAACTGGCTTGCAGTTGCTGTACGGCAGCAAAGGCCGCGTCCTGGTCAGCGCGATTTTCAGTCGGCTCGGGAATCGCCATCAGCCCGCGCAACCGGATGCGTGGCAATTGGCTGATGGCTTGCGCCAGCGCCGGCAGATCTTCAGGGGTGCAGCCGGATTTGCTGGCTTCACCGCTGACGTTGACCTGGATGCAGATGTTCAGTGGGGGCAGATCGGAGGGACGTTGTTCGGACAGGCGTTGTGCGATTTTCAAGCGATCCACGGAATGCACCCAGGCGAAGTGCTCGGCGATAGCGCGAGTCTTGTTCGATTGAATGGGGCCGATGAAGTGCCAGATCAAGGGCAGGTCGGCCAATTCGAGCTGTTTGCCCAAGGCTTCCTGCAGGTAGTTTTCGCCGAAGTCGCGAATCCCGGCGGCGTGTGCTTCGCGCAACGCTTCGGCGGGCTTGGTCTTGCTCACTGCGAGCAACTGCACGCTGTGCTCGTCGCGGTGAGCCGCCTGGGCCGCAGCATGGATGCGCGAACTAACCTGAGTGATGTTGTCTGCTATCGTGGACATTCAAGAGGCGCCAGCGGTTCTGAGGTTGGCGGCATTCTACTGGAATTGAGGAGTGCTATGGATATCACTGAGCTGCTGGCTTTCAGCGCCAAACAGGGCGCGTCCGACCTGCACTTGTCCGCCGGCCTGCCGCCGATGATTCGAGTCGATGGCGATGTGCGGCGCATCAACCTGCCAGCACTGGATCACAAGCAGGTGCAGGAACTCATCTACGCGATCATGAATGATACCCAGCGCGTGGACTTCGAGAAGCACCTGGAGACCGACTTTTCCTTTGATGTGCCCGGCGTGGCGCGCTTTCGGGTCAATGTCTTCAACCAGAACCGTGGCGCTGGCGCGGTTTTTCGTACCATCCCTTCGACAGTCCTGAGCATGGATGACCTGGGCATGGGGGACGTGTTTCGTAAGATTACCGAGGCCCCGCGCGGCCTGGTATTGGTGACCGGGCCCACCGGGTCAGGCAAGTCGACCACCCTCGCGGCCATGATCGATTATCTGAATAACCACCGTCATCACCACATCCTCACGATCGAGGACCCGATCGAATTTGTTCACGAATCGCGCAAATGCCTGATCAATCAGCGTGAAGTCCACCGCGATACCCGCAGTTTCGCCACCGCCCTGCGCTCGGCCCTGCGCGAGGATCCGGACGTGATTCTTGTGGGTGAAATGCGCGACCTGGAGACTATTCGCCTGGCGCTGACGGCGGCGGAAACCGGGCATCTGGTCTTCGGCACGCTGCACACCACTTCAGCGGCGAAAACCATCGACCGGGTGGTGGACGTGTTTCCGGGTGACGAGAAGTCCATGGTGCGTTCGATGCTGTCCGAGTCGTTGCTAGCGGTGGTGTCACAGGCGCTGATTAAGAAGATTGGCGGCGGTAGGGTTGCCGCGCACGAGATCATGGTGGGAACGTCGGCGATCCGTAACCTGATCCGCGAGGACAAGGTGGCGCAGATGTATTCGTCGATTCAGACTGGTGCGTCGCTGGGGATGCAGACGTTGGATATGTGCTTGAAGGATCTGGTCAGCAAGGGGCTGATCAGTCGCGAGCATGCGCGGGAGAAGGCGCGGTCGCCGGATAACTTCTGAGGAGAGTTTGTGGTGTGTTCAGAGGCGCCTTCGCGAGCAAGCCCGCCCCCACAGGAGAATGCATTCCAAGGTGGTGGGCTTGCTCGCGAAGAGGCCGGCATGACCGAAGCAAGTGCCGGGCCTGAATCGTGGCTTCAGATCAGCGCTGAACAACCCGCAACGCGGCCTGTTCTTTCGGCAGCACTCGCTTGGCCACCACGTAGTGTTTTTCCCAATACGGTTTCTTCAGGGTATCGATGCTCACCGACTTGCCACGACGCGGTGCGTGGATGAAGCGGTCATTGCCCAGGTAAATGGCGACGTGATTGACCCGACGGCTTTTGATGTTGAAGAAAATCAGATCGCCAGGCTTCAGATCCTTGCGATCGACTTTCTCGCCATGGCCACTGGCCATGGCATTCGAGGTGCGAGGCAGATCGAATGTTGCGTCGTTGAACGCGTATTTCACCAAGCCGCTGCAGTCGAACCCTTTACTTGGGCTGCTACCGCCCCAACGATAAGGAGTACCGAGTACGTTTACCGCACGGCTCAGGACATTGCTGCTTTCCTTGCTCGCCATCGGCGGAACCAGGCTGCTTTTGCTGGTCAGGGTTGGAGCGGTGTTTTTGCTTTTGCTCGAAGGAGCAGACGCATGGGATTTCGGGGTGTAACCATTAACGTTAGGAAGACGTTGCTCACGATTGGTGGCGTGGGCGGCCAGTGGCATCAAAAGGCAAATGGTTAGCCATGTCTTGAAAAATGGACGCATTAGGCAGGGCTCATATTGGTTAGCGCGCAACTTTATAACAGCTTTTTGGTCCATTCCGGGTCCGTTGGTCGATTCGCAACAGTCTCAAGGGAACCAAGTGGGCGACAGATGTACGCGGGACTTTAAGCAAATGTCTTATGCGACAAGACTTTAGCGAGCCGGAGGATAACATTTGCCATCTGTCGGCCACCCGTAAAAAAGTCACAAAGAATTAAAGAATATTTATCTATCGTGTGAATCGAGGTCATCCATGAATACCTATCAACACCCTGTTCCGCACCAGGACACCCATAGCAAGGTCATTGGCTACCTGCTGTGGATCTTCGGATTCACTGGTGCTCACCGCTTTTATTACGGCAAGCCGGTGACCGGGACGATCTGGTTTTTCACTTTTGGTTTGCTGGGGATAGGTTGGCTGATCGACCTGTTCCTGATCCCGGCCATGGACCGTGAGGCGGACCTGCGTTTTACCGCTGGGCCGATCGAATACAACGTCGCTTGGATTCTGCTGACTTTCCTGGGTGTGCTTGGTGTGCACCGCATGTATCAGGGAAAATGGATCAGCGGGTTGTTGTATCTGGTGACAGGCGGGTTGTTCTTTATAGGGGTGCTGTATGACTTCTGGACTTTGAATGACCAGGTGTCGGTGCGTAACGCCCAAAACCGCGGCACTTTCCAGTAATTGGTGGCGAGGGAGCAAGCTCCCTCACCACAGGTGTTACGCCTGGTGGCTAATCCGCCCATCCACCAGGGTGTAACGCACCACCCCCGGCAGGCTGTGGCCAATAAACGGGCAGTTCTCCCCCTTGGACAGCCAGGTTTCACCGGCCACGGTCGAAGCCGCCGGATCGAACAACACGATATCCGCTGCGCCTCCCACCGCCAGCTTGCCCGCCGGCAGGCGCAGTGCCTCGGCCGGACCGGCACTCAGGCGCGCCAGCAGTGTCGGCAGATC
>NZ_JAKNRW010000043.1 GCF_023072615.1 Pseudomonas violetae | reverse complement strand
GGCGGTACCCTGGCCCGCGCCGGCCACACCGAGGCCGCCTGCGACCTGGCACGCATGGCCGGTTTCGAGCCGAGCGGAGTGATCTGCGAAGTGATGAACGACGACGGCACCATGTCCCGTCGCGCCGAACTGGAAGCCTTTGCCGCCGAACACAACATCAAGATCGGCACCATCGCCGACCTGATCCACTACCGGATGATCCACGAACGTACCGTTCAGCGGATCGCCGAGCAGCCGCTGGATAGCGAACTGGGCCAATTCAACCTGGTGACCTATCGTGATTCAGTGGAAGGCGATGTGCACATGGCGCTGATCCTGGGCACCGTGTGCGCCGACGAGCCGACCCTCGTTCGCGTGCATAACATGGACCCGCTGCGCGACCTGCTGATGGTCAAGCAGCCCGGTCGCTGGAGCCTGCGGGCCGCGATGGCTGCGGTCGCCGAGGCTGGCAGCGGCGTGGTGTTGCTGCTCGGTCACCCGCTCGATGGTGACGTGCTGCTCGCGCACATCCGCGAGACGGCCGACCAGGTAGCAGTGAAAAAGCCGACCACCTACAGCATCGTCGGTGCCGGTTCGCAGATCCTGCGGGACCTGGGCGTACGTAAAATGCGCCTGATGAGTGCGCCAATGAAATTTAATGCGATATCCGGTTTCGATCTGGAAGTTGTAGAATACGTGCCCTCCGAATAATGACCGGTTGTTTCCGGGCCTTGATTCGCGGTTAACACATCACTGAGGGACGCGTAGAAAACGCGTCCCGGCTCTTTAAGAGATCTAACGAATGACCCTGAAGACCATCGAAGGTACCTTCATCGCCCCTAAAGGCCGCTACGCTTTGGTAGTTGGCCGTTTCAACAGCTTCGTCGTTGAAAGCCTGGTTAGCGGTGCAGTTGATGCCCTGGTTCGCCATGGCGTGAGCGAAAGCGACATCACCATCATCCGTGCGCCTGGCGCCTTCGAAATCCCGCTGGTTGCGCAGAAAGTCGCTCAGAAGGGCGAGTACGCGGCAATCATCGCCCTGGGCGCGGTCATTCGTGGCGGTACTCCGCACTTCGAATACGTGGCCGGCGAATGCACCAAGGGCCTGGCCCAGGTGTCCATGGAGTTCGGCGTACCGGTCGCTTTCGGCGTCCTGACCGTTGATTCCATCGAGCAAGCCATCGAACGTTCCGGCACCAAGGCCGGTAACAAAGGTGCCGAAGCTGCCCTGTCCGCCCTGGAAATGGTCAGCCTGCTGGCGCAGTTGGAGGCCAAGTGATTAGCGACGAAAGTGATCGTTTCAACCCACGCGATCCAAAGCCTGCGGATGCCGGCAAGCCATCGAAAAGTGTCAAGCGTCGCGAAGCCCGTCAGCTCGCGACTCAAGCGCTGTACCAATGGCACATGGCCAAGCAATCGCTGAACGAGATCGAAGCGCAGTTCCGGGTCGATAACGATTTCAGCGATGTCGATGCCGCGTACTTCCACGACATCCTGCACGGCGTTCCGGCCCACAAGACCGAAATCGACGCTGCACTGACGCCGTGCCTGGACATCACGATCGAAGAGCTGGACCCGGTAGAACTGGCTGTTCTGCGCCTGTCCACCTGGGAGCTGATCAAGCGTGTCGACGTGCCGTATCGCGTTGTGATCAACGAAGGCATCGAGCTGGCGAAAGTCTTTGGTTCCACCGACGGCCACAAGTTCGTCAACGGCGTACTCGACAAGCTGGCTCCGCGTCTGCGTGAAGCTGAAGTGAAGGCGTACAAGCGCTGATCGGCGCTTGCTATCGCAATGGGTGAGTTTGAGCTGATCCGCAATTTCTTCGCCGCCGCGCCTTGTGCGCAAGGCGGCGAAGGCGTTGCTCTGGGAATAGGCGACGATTGTGCCTTGCTGGCTGTTGCCCCCGGGGAACAGTTGGCCATTTCCACTGACACCCTGGTTGCGGGTGTACATTTCGCAGATCCTTGCGACCCTTTTCTGCTCGGCCAGCGCTCGCTGGCGGTGGCGGTCAGCGATCTGGCCGCCATGGGCGCCACGCCAGTTGCCTTTACCCTTGCCCTGACCTTGCCGACGGTGACTGCCGATTGGCTGCAGGATTATGCCCGCGGTTTAAATCTCATGGCCCAGGGCTGCGGTGTGGCGCTGGTGGGAGGGGATACCACCCGAGGACCGCTGAGCCTGACCATGACGGTATTTGGCCGGCTGCCCAGCGGTCAGGCGCTGGTCCGCAGCGGGGCGCAGGCAGGTGACCTGATGTGCGTTGGCGGCGAGCTGGGCAACGCCGCCGGCGCTTTGCCGCTGGTGCTCGGCCAGCGAACGGCCGACCCATCGATTGCCGGTTCGTTGCTGGCACACTATTGGTCGCCGCAGCCTCAGTTGGCCCTGGGTCGAGCGCTACGGGGCAAGGCGACCTCGGCGCTTGATATCTCCGACGGTCTGCTGGCCGACTGCGGGCACATAGCGCTCGCCTCCAAGGTAGGTATTCAGGTCGAGCGCAGTAAGCTGCCTGTCTCGGCGCCCTTGGTGGCTTTCCTCGGTCAGGCGGGCGCAGAAGAAGCTGCGTTGAGCGGTGGCGACGATTACGTGTTGGCCTTTACCTTGCCGTCCGTCGAGTTGCCAGGTCTGTTGGCCGCCGGCTGGCCGATCCATGTGGTCGGACGTGTAGTCAGTGGTCAGGGTGTGACCCTGCTGGACAACGACGGACGAGACATCACCCCGCAAACCCGGGGCTACCAACATTTTCGGGAGACAACGTGACAGATCATCCCAAGCAGGTTCCGGCGGAATTCGTACCGCCGTCGGTCTGGCGCAACCCGTGGCATTTCCTGGCGTTCGGCTTTGGCTCGGGCACCCTGCCAAAGGCGCCGGGCACTTGGGGGTCGTTAGTTGCGCTACCCTTTATCCCTTTATGGCAGATGCTGCCCGATTGGGGTTACTGGCTGATGCTGGGCATTACCATGCTGTTCGGCTTCTGGCTGTGCGGCAAGGTGGCCGACGATTTACGCGTGCACGACCACGAAGGTATCGTCTGGGACGAGATGGTCGGAATGTGGATCACCCTGTGGCTGGTGCCGGAAGGCTGGTACTGGTTGCTTGCGGGGTTCCTGGTGTTCCGCTTCTTCGACATCCTCAAGCCGTGGCCGATACGCTGGATTGACCGGCACGTGCACGGCGGAGTCGGGATTATGCTGGATGACGTACTGGCTGGCGTGTTTTCCTGGTTGGTGATGCAGGGGCTGGTGTGGCTTTTCGCTTGAGGGACTGATCAGGGGGGGCAGGGAATGGCTCTGCGCGGTTTGGCGGTGATGATTTTGGCGATGCTGTGCTCTTGGGTGCCGGCGAGTGACCTGACGCCGCCTTCCGTCATTCACCTGGCCAGCGAAGAGTGGGAAGACTACACCGCTGCCGATGGTCATGGCCTGGCCTGGGATGTCCTGCGCGCAGTGTTCGAGCCCGCAGGCGTCAAGCTCGACATCCGTACCGAACCCTATACTCGCTCCATCGGCTTGGCCCAGCGCGATGAAGTGGATGCCTGTGTCGGCGGCTATCGTGATGAGGTCAGCGATCTGCTTTATCCAAAGTGGAATTACGACACAGATCACGTCTATGCCTTGGGGCTGGCAAGCAATCCTGCCCCCACCCTCGATACCCTGGGCAGCTACCGGCTGGCCTGGGTGCGTGGCTACCAATATCAACTCTATCTGCCCAATGTCCGCCACTACAACGAAGTGATTCGGCGCACTGGCATCCTGTCGATGCTGATCCACAATCGCGCCGACTACTACATCGATGCCCTGACCGAGGTGGATTACCTGGTCAGTCGGGCCAAGGATCCCTCGCAGTTTCGCCGCACCCATGTCGCGGAGCTGCCGTTGTACCTGTGCTTTGCCGACAACCCCAAGGCTCGCGGCTTGATGGCGTTGTTCGATCAGCGCATGGACGTGTTGGTGAAGAGCGGGCAGTTGAAGCCGATTTTCGCCAAGTGGAAACAGCCGTATCCATTTGCCTCAAATTAAACACAGATCACTGTGGAAGCGAGCCTGCTCGCGATAGCGGTATAACTGTCATTTGATGTCGACTGGTACTGCGCCATCGCGAGCAGGCTCGCTCCCACAGCGGTGATGGAGGCCTGAGATCAAACTTTTTGATCGTTATGCCCCATAATTCAGCCTGAGCGTCTGCTGGAACCTGCTGTTACAATGCCGCGTCTGCGAATCTCCAGTACCTATAGAACAGGAGCACACCGGTGCCTGTCGTTTTTGTCGCCGCTTCCAAGCTGCCAACGCCTTTTGCGCAATTCACCATGCACGGCTTTCTCGACGAAGAGAACGGGCGCGAGCACGTCGTCCTGAGCCTGGGTGAGTTCGATGACGGTGCCCCGGTACTCGGTCGCTTGCACTCCGAATGCCTGACCGGCGATGCCTTGTTCAGTCAACGCTGCGACTGTGGTTCGCAGCTTGAGGCCGCCTTGCAGGCCATTGCCCGTGAAGGCCGTGGCGTGTTGCTGTACTTGCGTCAGGAAGGTCGCGGCATCGGCCTGCTGAACAAGATCCGTGCCTATGAATTGCAGGACGGTGGTGCCGATACCGTCGAAGCCAACGAGCGCCTGGGCTTCGCCGCTGACCAGCGTGACTACGCCATGTGCCTGCCGATGCTCGAACATCTGGGAGTGAACTCCCTGCGCCTGATGACTAACAACCCGCGCAAGGTCAAAGCCTTGACCGATATGGGTATCGTGGTCGCCGAGCGCGTGCCGTTGCACACCGGGCACAACCCGCACAACAAACTGTACCTGGCCACCAAGGCCAGCAAGCTCGACCACATGATGGGCAATGAGCATCAGGGCGAGGTAGGTCGGGCGTGACCCGAGGTCAGGTGCGGCGGCGACTTTCCGTCAACTGGTGGCAATACCTGGCGCTGGCACTGGCGCCGCTTTTTGTGATCAACGGCTTATTCGGCGATAGCGAGCCGATCCTGCCTGTGCTGGCGATGCCTTTGTTCATTGCCGGGGTCGCGTCGATGTTTGTCAGCCTGAAATTCTTTGGCGCCTACAAGCATGGGTTGATTGCCACGCAAAAAGCCCTCGATACCCCTGAAGAGCCCGTCGCCTGGATTAGCCTGGCCGCCAAACGCCGCACGGCGCTCCTGGTCGCCGGTTTGCCTGCCTGGATCGGTGCCCTGGCGGTATTTGTCGGTCTTGAAGCGGTGCCGTTGTTCCTGCTGGCGCTGTCGACCGCAGTGCTGTTCTACCTTTACCGTATCCCGCGTCAGCTCGGCTGATGTTGCGTTATTGGCTGGCGGTGTTGCTGCTGGCCGTGAGCGGCAACGCTGCAGCGGTCGAGCGGGTGGTCAGCCTGGCGCCGTCCCTGACTGAAATCGTCGTTGAATTGAATTCTGCAGATCTCCTGGTGGGCGTGCTGGATGCCGGCGAGCGTCCGGCGGCGCTGAATCATCTGGCATCAGTCGGCCGCTACGGCCAGTTGGACATGGAGCGCCTGCTCAGCCTCAAGCCCGATTTACTGTTGCTGTGGCCCGGCAGCGTCGGCCCGGCCCAGCGTGAACAGCTCAAACGCCTGAATATCCCCACCTACGTTGCCGAGCCTCATGACCTGCAACAACTCGCGGCGCAGATCGAGGCGATAGCCCGGCAACTCGGGCGACCGGAACGGGGCGTGGCATTGGCTGCAAGTCTGCGCGAGCGCCTGGCTGAACTGCGCCAGCGGTACCGAAGGGATGAACCATTGCGGGTGTTTTATCAGGTCTGGGATCGACCGCTGTATACCGTCGGTGGCGGGCAGATCATCAGTGATGCACTTGAAGTGTGTGGGGCGCGCAATGTGTTTTCCGACCTGCAGCTGCCGGCGCCGCAGGTGAGCGTGGAGGCGGTGCTGCAGCGCAATCCCGAGGTGATTTTAGCCGGTGACCAGGCACAGCTTGAGGCATGGAAGGCCTGGCCCCAGGTAGCGGCAGTGGCGCAAGGGCGGTTGTTGAGGGTGGCGGATAAGGGACTGGAGCGGCCAAGCGGACAGATGATCGAGGCGACGGCCGCATTGTGTCGGCTGATTGCGCCCGACCGCTAAACTGCGTCGCCTGCATCGTGGGCAAGCCCAGGCACCGTTGGATCAGAGCTCAGGCGTCCAGCTCACCCCGAACATCCACGCCCGACCTTCCTCGCGATACCCATATTGGCTGCCGTCATGGCTGTACAGCGCCCGGCTATAACCCTTGTCCAACAGGTTATCCACCTTCAGCTCAAGCTTGACCTCGCGATTCAGTTCCCAGCTGCTGCGTAACCCCAGCAGCGCATAACCGCCAAGCGGTTGCAGATTGGTCTCGTCGTCATAACTGCTGCTCACCGCCTGCCAGCTGGCGCCGACTCCCAGGCGATCGAACTGCCGGTCCAGGTCCAGGCTCAGGGTGCGTCGAGCGCGGCGCGCCAGGGTATGACCGGTGTCGCGATCCTGCGGGTCGATGATTGCTACGCCCAGATTGCCTTGCCAGCCGAACAGTTCCTGTTTCAACGCGGCCTCGAACCCGTTGATCCGCGCCGATGCGACGTTCTGCGGGCGTGAATTGCTCCCGAAGATGATCGCGTCTTCCAGGTCGGTGCGATACAACGATGCCTCCAGACGGCTGGTTTCGCTCAACTGGCTGCGCCATTGCAGCTCGTAGCTCTTCGAGGTTTCCGGCTTGAGGTCGGGGTTACTGAAATCCGGGTAGTACAGGTCGTTGAAGGTCGGTGCGCGGAAACCTTCGCTGTAGCTCAGCAACAGGTCGTTGTCCGGGTTCAGCGGCAGGGTGAAGGTGCCGCTCCAGCTGTTCTGGCCGCCAAACTGCTGGTTCTGGTCCCGGCGCAAGCCCAGTTCTGTGGAGAAACTATCCGCCTGGTAGCGATGTTGAATGAACGCGGCGCGGTTCCAGCGACTGTCCTCGTCAAAAGGTGTGCTGCTGTTGATCCGGTCTTCGTACCAGTCGCCACCGAGGATCAGGCTGTTGCGGGCGTTGAGCGTCAGGTCGTTCTGCCAATTCAGCGAATCGCGGTAGGTGTTGAAAACGCTGCGCTCATCACTGAGCTTGTCGAGCGTCTTCTCACGGTTCTCGCTGTGACCCAGTTCGAGCCGGGTTTTCCAGGCGTCGTTGACCTTCGCATCAAAGTAACTGCTGACGCTGCTCACGGTGAAATCGCTGTAGGGCTGCTGCTGGACTGATTCGAAGGTGTCCATGTCGAAACGGCCGAACGGATTGTCAAACGCGCTTTTGCCGCGGTTATCCAGCAGGTTGGCGCCGACTTCGACGTCATCAGTCAGCGCATGGCTGAGGCTCATGCTGACCGACTTGTTGCGGTACTCATCGTGATCGCCATCGCTGGGGTACGACTCGTGGGTGCGATCGATTCCGGCGGTTTCATCGAGACTGGCCCCGAGGTTGAAGCGGGTTTTCTCGTTACCGCCAGACAAGCCAAGGCTGCGTTCCCAGGTCTGATTACTGCCAAAACCGGCATGCAGGCGGGGCTGCAGGCCCTGTTCGCCGCCGCGGCGGGTGAAAATCTGGATCACCCCACCAATCGCATCACTGCCATATATCACCGACCGGGAGCCACGCAATACTTCCACTCGCTCAACCTGCTCGATGTTGATGTGCTGCAGGTTGCTGTCGCCGGACGTCGAGTTGCCGATACGCTGGCCATCGACCAGCACCAGGCTTTGCGCCGACTTGGTGCCTCGAATATAAATCCCCGGCAGACTGCCGCGCCCGCCGGCTTGTCCGACCTGCACGCCTGGCACGCGACGTAGCAGGTCAGTGACACTGGCCGGTTGCAGGCGGTCGATGTCTTCGCGGGTGAACACGGTATTGGCGGCGCTACTGTCGTTGCGGGCTTCGACCTGACGGTTGGCGCTGATCAGCACGTCGGGGAGCTTGAGGGCCTGGTCGCGTTCGAAAGTGTCGGCCAGCAGTGAGCCGGATGGCAGGAGGGTCAGCGTCAGGGCGAGAGGGGCGAGTTTCATTGGCATCCGTCGGTGTTTCAGGTGTACATAAATCAAATGTGGGAGCGGGCTTGCTCGCGAATGCGGGGCGTCAGTCGACTCTCAATTGACTGATCCGGCGCATTCGCGAGCAAGCCCGCTCCCACAAGGGGTTTTGCATTTATTCAAATGTTGAGCAATTGCAGGCGTCGGCGAATCGACGCCTCGATCCCGGCTTCATCCAGACCGCACTCAGCCAGCATCTGTGCTGGCTTGGCGTGCTCGACGTAGATATCCGGCAAGCCCAGGTGCAGCATCGACTTGAGGATATTCTCCCGGGCCAGGAACTCGCTGACCGCGCCACCGGCGCCGCCCATGATCGCGTTTTCCTCGACGGTCACCAGCAAGTCGTGGCTGCCGGCGATTTCACGAACCAGGGCTTCATCCAACGGTTTGACGAAACGCATGTCGACCACGGTCGCATCCAGCGTCTCGGCGACTTTCAGCGCTTCGGCCAGTTGCACGCCGAACACCAGCAAAGCGACTGTGCTGCCCTGGCGGCGAACGATGCCCTTGCCGATTTCGATCGGTTCGAGAGTTTTTTCTATGGTTGCATTCGGACCATTGCCGCGCGGATAGCGCACCGCAGCCGGACCGTTGTGCAGGTGCCCGGTAGTGAGCATCTTGCGCAGTTCGTTTTCATCGCTTGGCGTCATCACCAGCATGCCGGGGATGCAGCGCAGGAACGACAGGTCGAAGCTGCCAGCGTGGGTCGGACCGTCTTCGCCTACCAGGCCGGCGCGGTCGATGGCGAACAGCACGTCGAGGTTCTGCACTGCCACATCATGCACAAGCTGGTCATAGCCCCGCTGCAGGAAGGTCGAGTAAATCGCCACCACCGGCTTGGAACCTTCGCACGCCATGCCAGCCGCCAGGGTCACGGCATGTTGCTCGGCAATCGCCACGTCGAAGTAGCGCTCCGGGAATCGCTCGCTGAACGCCACCAGGTCCGAGCCTTCCTTCATGGCCGGGGTGATGCCAACCAGGCGCGGGTCTTCGGCGGCCATGTCGCACAGCCATTCGCCGAACACACCGGAGTACTTCGGTCCGCCGGCTTTCTTCGGGGCTGCGGCGGGCGCGTCGACGGGTTCCAGCTTGGTGATCGCGTGATAGCCGATCGGATCGACCTCTGCGGGAGCGAAGCCTTTGCCTTTCTTGGTGACCACGTGCAGGAACTGCGGGCCCTTGAGGTCGCGCATGTTGCGCAGGGTCGCGATCAGGGTCGGCAGGTCGTGGCCATCGATCGGGCCGATGTAATTCCAGCCCAATTCCTCGAACAGCGTACCGGGGACCAACATGCCCTTGGCATATTCTTCAGTGCGGCGAGCGATCTCCCAGGCGCCGGGCAGGCGCGACAGGACCTTCTTGCTGCCTTCACGCATGCTCGCGTAAGTGCGGCTCGACAGGATCTTCGCCAGGTAATTCGAGAGCCCGCCGACGTTGCGCGAGATCGACATGTCGTTGTCGTTGAGGATCACCAGCATGTCGGCGTTCACTTCCGGCGCGTGGTTCAACGCTTCGAATGCCATACCGGCGGTCAGTGCGCCGTCGCCGATCACTGCGATCGCCTTGCGATCGCTGTTCTGCAGGCGGGCGGCAATGGCCATGCCCAGCGCGGCACTGATCGAGGTGCTGGAGTGGCCGACGCCAAAGGTGTCGTATTCGCTTTCAGAGCGACGCGGGAACGCGGCAACGCCGTCCTTCTGGCGCAGCGTGGCCATACGCTCGCGCCGGCCGGTGAGAATCTTGTGCGGATAAGCCTGATGGCCCACGTCCCACACCAGCCGGTCATCCGGAGTGTCGAACACGTAATGCAACGCGATGGTCAGCTCGATGACGCCCAGGCCGGCGCCGAAATGCCCACCGGTCTGTCCGACCGTATAAAGCAATTCCAGGCGCAACTCATCGGCCAGGGTTTCCAGCTCGGCTTCGCCTAACCGGCGCAGGCCGTCCGGCGTGTTGGCACGGTCGAGCAGGGGCGTGGTCGGGCGCTTGCGGGGAATCTCATGAAACGTCGTGGGCATCAGGCGAATCGTTATAGGTATAAAAGATGCGGCAGTTTACCTGATGCATCGCCCCCTGCCCACGCGTTGGTTTTAACTTGGCGGATACGCCGTCAGCTACGGCGCTCGACAATATAGCGGGCAAGGTCGCGCAACGGCTCCGCTGACGCGTCAAACGGTCGCAGGGAGAGCAGGGCCTGATCGCGCAGTTCCAGAGCATATGCCTTGGCCGCGTCGAGGCCGAGCAGGGCCGGGTAGGTCGGCTTGTCGCGAGCAATATCGGCGCCCTGGCGTTTGCCCAGGGTGGCTGTATCGCTTTCGACGTCAAGAATGTCGTCCTGCACCTGGAACGCCAGGCCGATGGCCCGTGCATAAATCTGCAGGGACTTCAGTTCGTCCTTTTCGGCACGGCCGCTGGCCAGGGCGCCCAGCTTGACGCTGGCCTCGATCAACGCGCCGGTCTTGTGCCTATGCATGTACTCCAGTGCCTTCTGATCAAGCTTCAAACCGACTGAGCCGAGATCGATGGCCTGGCCGCCCACCATACCGGCCGGGCCTGCCGCCAACGCCAGGGTGCCTACCATCTGCAGGCGAATGTCAGCATCGGCGGTGCTCAGTTGCGGATCGAGCAGGGCGCTGAACGCCAGGCTCTGCAAGCCGTCGCCGGCGAGAATGGCGCAAGCTTCGTCGAATTTTTTGTGGGTGGTCGGCTGGCCGCGCCGCAAATCGTCATCATCCATGGCCGGCAGATCGTCGTGCACCAGGGAATAGGCGTGGATCAATTCGACCGCACAGGCCGCGCCGTTAGCCTGTTCGACCTGACCGCCCAAGGCTTCGCAGGCGGCATAGGCCAGCAATGGACGAACACGTTTGCCGCCGTTCATCACGCTGTAGCGCATGGCTTCGTACAACCGTGCGAGCTCGGGGCCTGGGGCGACAAACAAGGTCTCCAGCGCAGCATTGACCCGCGCCTGGCTGGTTGCCGAATACCCGGCAATCATTCTGGCTGGTCCGCGTCGAAGGGTTCCTCGGCGAGTTCGCCATCGCGCTCAAGCAACACCTGAACCTTTTGCTCGGCCTGGGCCAGCGCCGCCTGGCAATCGCGGGTCAGCCCGATGCCCTGCTCGAAAGCCGTCAGCGAGTCTTCCAGCGACAATTCGCCGTTCTCCAGGCGCTCTACCAGCGTTTGCAGGTCAGCGAGGGATTGTTCGAAATCCAGTGCAGCTTTTTTGCGGGCCATGGCGGCTATTTCCGGTTGACGTTAAACCGGCGCGACACTAGCAGACATGGGGGTTATGGGCAAATGAGCGGGGGCGTCAAAGGCTCATTCCCAGGGTCAACCACACTCTGTGGCGAGGGAGCTTGCTCCCGCTGGGCTGCGTGGCGGCGCCGAAATCCTGCGAGCGTTGCGCACTCGAGCGCGAGCAAGCTCCCTCGCCACGGGCCTTGGTTCCTGCTGAGTTGTCCGGATAGGGGCGTTCGTGGCGTTCTCTTGAGACGAATGAGCCGAATAGAAATGCTATTCGGCTCACCGTCCACCCCTTCGCCGTGACTCCTACCGCAAATTCAGCCGGATCTGATTGTGAAAAACCGGCCGACTGTCTAACCTCGCGCCATCCTTGACCCGATATTCACAGGTCTTTCTGACGAAACGCAGTATCTGGATTTGTCACGCGCCGAGGATCAGGCGCAGGGCTTCATTGTGCATGGCAGGAGGCGTTACATGCGTTCATTTCTTCCGGTGCTGCTGGGGTGGGTCTGCACGACTGCTGCCTTGGCCGAACCGACGGCGCAATTGTCGGAACCGGTCGGCGGCTGGCGTTACAACGGTCTGCTCGATCGCAGTGAACACCCTCAAGTCGCCTATCCGACACCGCCTATCGACCGGGGCGTGCAGCGCAATCGCAGCATGATCGAGGGCCAGCTCAAGGCTATCGGCACACAGCGCGGTCCGCACAGCCTGGCGGTCAATGGTAATCCCCTCAATCTGTACACCGACGAGCAGGGCCGCTTCGCCCGACCTTATGCGTTCGGCGCCGGCTCCAACAGTGTCGAAGTGCGCAGCGCTGAAGGCCAGTCGCTGAAACGCGTGCAGTTCTACGAAGCCAACAACCTGCGTACGCCAGCGCGCATTCGCGTGGTGCTGGGCTGGGACGATCCGAAAGCCGAGCTCGACCTGCACATCGTCACACCCGATGGCCAGCATGCATTCTGGTCGCATCCGGCGTTATCCAACGGGGGCGGCCTGGACCCGGACGGGGTGGACGGTCCCGGCCCGGAAATGTTCACCATGACCGCGCCGATGCGTGGCACCTATCTGGTTTACGTCAACTATTGGGGCAACTTCGGTAGCGGCGGCTATAACTTCGATGAGACCAGTAACCAGAACGAGGTCATCACCTCGCAAATCAACCTGGTGCTGAACGAGAACACCGTCAACGAAAAACGCGAAACCTTCATCGTGCCCCTGCGCGCGATTGGTGACCTGCTGCTGGTCAAGACTTTCAACTATTAAGCATCCCGCTCCACGGATGAACTGCTGAGCCTTGGGAACATGAGCGTGAATATGAGCGATAACACTGTACCTGCGTCAGCCAATCCCCCGCGTCGCTGGCCGGCACTGTTGATCGGGCTGTGCGTAGTGGCTGGCGTGGCCGGCGCCATGGGTTGGTTCATGTACAAACCCAAGGCGCCGATGGCGCTGCTGGCCAGCGACAAGCTGGGGATGAGCCGGCCGGACGGCCTGCTCGAAACCCATTCCCTGAGTCAGTTGCCCAAAGACCTGCTGGCCGTGCCGTTCCTCAAGGAAACCCTGACTGAGGATTTCGTCTTCTATTACGAGACCCATGCCGATCGCCTGGGCTTGATCGGCAGTCTGCGACGGATTATTTACGAACATGACCTGAAATTGCAGGACAGCCTCATCGAGCAACTCTTCGATCAGCCGGCAGACGTTGCACTGTGGCGCGGGGCGGATGGTCGCCTGAAGGATTTTCTGCTGGTGATGGATCGTGGAGGCCTGGCCAAAGTGCTGGAGCCGCTGGCCAAGGTGGCGCTGGATGATACCCAGTTGAGCAAGGTCGCTGAGGTGAAAGTCGGAGCCGACGATGTCGCGCTGTACCAGCTGACCTATAACGCTACCAAGGCGTTGCTGTTCGCTTCTCATGGCGACAAATTGGTGGTGCTGTCCAATCCGACCCGCCTGCAAGACCCCGAAGATGGCGCAGCGCCAGAGCCGGGCAGCGTTTCCAGCCAGGCCATCGCGGCCTTGCTCAATGGCGAAAAACTGTTCCCCGAGGCATTTGGCCTGCAACCCCGAGCCCCGGAGGTGAAACAGCGGCTGTCGGTGAATTCCAGTGTTTTGGCCATGGGCTACCAGCGATTCATCCCCAACTTTGCCGGGCTGCGGTTCGACATGGACGACCAGGGCTGGCACAGCTTCCTCGCTATGGACGAACTGGACAACCAGCCAGACTTCGATTTCAAGCCGATCTGGCAGGCCATGCCCATGGGCGCCAGCGCCTGTGTGGCCTTGCCGCTGGCCGCCGAGCAACAGCAACCCTTACTGGTGAAGCTCGGCGCCGACGACAAGGTGGCCCAGGCGTTGACCGGACACATGGCAGGTGCTGCCGGCCTGTGCTGGTACGCCGATTCGCGGCTGTACACGCCGTTGATGGTGGCGAGCCTGGACGATGATGACAGCGCCAGACTCGACGGCGACCTGGGCACTTTGTTCGGCTCGATGGTCGGTGCCTATGAAGGCAAGGTCGATGAGCATGCTTTCCCGGTGGTGGAAAAACAGGAAGGTGAAAGCCGTCAGTGGCAGCGCCAGGTCAGCTCCAACTTCGGCCCCTATGCGGCCAAGGATGCTGAACAACCGGACGCGATCAGCGGCAAGGCGTTCATGCGCGTGAGTCTGGCGCGTCATGGCTCGACGCTGCTGTTCTCCCTTGATGACAAGCTCGTCGACAAAGCCCTCGGCACCCTCGACAAGCGTTTCCCGCCGATGGCTGACCTAGTGCCGAAAGACCTGGTCATGCCGGTGTACTTCGGTCCGCAATCCATGGCGCAACTGATGCAGCGGGAAACCCTCGACAGCCTGCCACAAGACATGGAACCGGTGTTCTACAACGCCGCTCAGACTTATCTGATCCCAAAACTGCGCACGTTGGGGGGCTATGGCAAGTACGCCCTGACCTTGCCCGCAGGCAGTGAGCCTGACGGTCATTGGCAGTGGCTGCCACTGCAGTGGCAAGCGCTGTGACCTTGCTTGTGCGCAGCCTTGGCCTTTTGGCGATGCTCTTGGGCAGTCGCGTGTTCGCCAGCGATGTGGCCTCGCTCGATCCACAGCAATCCCAGGTATTTCGCGCCTGGTTCGTACGCATCGCCCAAGAGCAGTTGGTGCAGGGCCCAAGTCCGCGCTGGTATCAGCAGGACTGCGCCGGGCTGGTTCGATTCGCCGCCAACGAAGCGCTGAAGGTGCATGACGGCAAATGGCTGCGCAGCAATGGCTTGTCCAATCGCTACCTGCCGCCGGAATTGCAACTGAGCGAGACGCAACGCGGCCTGGCCAGGCAGTGGCAGCAAGGTGGCGGCAAGGTTGGGCCCTACGTCAACGCCATCAAGCTGATCCAGTTCAACAGTCATCTGGTTGGCCGTGACGTGGCTCAGGCCCGGCCCGGCGACCTGATGTTTTTTGATCAGGGCGACGACCAGCACCTGATGATCTGGATGGGCCGTAACATCGCCTATCACACGGGCACCAGTACCCCGACTGACAATGGCATGCGCTCCGCGAGCCTGCAGCAACTCATGACATGGAAGGACACCCGATGGATACCCGACGCAGCCAACCCCAACTTCATCGGCGTCTATCGACTGAATTTTCTCTCCCAATGATCGGTGCCCGCATGCTGCGTTTTCTGCCTTTGCTGTTGGTCCTGATGCTGCCTTTTTCGGCGGTCGATGCCGAAGACAGCGTCCAGCCAAGCGGCTACACGCCAGTGCCCGGGGAAAGCTTTTTCCTGTTGGCCGACAGTAGCTTTGCCAGCGACGAACAAGCAGTGGTTCGACTCGAAGCCCCTGGGCGCGATTATCGCCGGTTTCGCATGGAGCCCTATGGCGGCGCGGACATCCGGGTGTATCGCATCGACAAGCCTCTGGACTTTCTCAAGCGCCAGAAGAACCTGCACCGGGTAGTCAGCGACGGCCAGTTCAAGGGCGAAGGCCTGTCGAACACCCTCGCGTACCTGTGGGACAACTGGTATCGCAAGTCCCGCCGGGTGATGCAGCGAGCGTTTTCCTACGAGTCACGTAAACAAGTCACCGAGGCAGTACCAGAGCTGAAAATGGGCGCCGCCATGGCTGCGCCCACGCCCTACGACGCCCAGCCACAATTCGCCTTGATTCCGGGTTTGCCGGTGGTCAGTCAATTCCGCTACCCGCTGTGGGAAGCCAAGCCGATCCAGCCGCCGCCGGGCGTGAACCTGGCGGGTTCCTCCAGCGATTTCGTCAGCGTCGCCCCGGGCAATGTCTACATCCCGCTGGGCAATCTGAAGCCGGGCCTGTACCTGGTGGAGGCGCTAATTGGTAAATATCGCGCGACCACCATGGTGTTCGTCTCCAACACCGTGGCCGTGAGCAAGATTGCCGGTGATGAATTGCTCGTGTGGGCAGCGCGCAAACATGAAGGCAGCTCGGTGCCGAAGGTCAATGTGCTATGGACCGATGGCCTCGGCGTCATGAGCAGCGGAGCCACCGATGCCGATGGCTTGCTGCGCCTGAAACACGTGAGCCCCGAACGTTCGTTCGTGATCGGCGAGGACCAAGAAGGCGGGGTGTTTGTCTCCGAGAACTTCTATTACGACAGCGAAATATACGACACCAAACTTTATGCCTTCACCGATCGGCCGCTGTATCGGCCAGGGGATTGGGTGTCGCTGAAAATCGTCGGGCGTGAGTTTAAGAATGCCCGGGATTCGGTACTGCCAACCGCCGCCGACGTCAATGTGACCGTCCTTGATGCCACGGGTACCGCGCTGCAGTCGCTGGCGCTGAAACTGGACTCCAAAGCCGGCACCCAGGGCCGTTTCCAGTTGCCGGACAACGCGGTGGTCGGCGGTTACGAATTGCGTTTCAGCTACAAAAACCAGGCCTACAGCAGCGCCTTTCGCGTCGCCGAATACATCAAACCGCACTTCGAGATATCGCTGAACCTGGCGAAGCAGGATTACCGCACCGGCGAACCGGTGAAGGGCAGCCTGGTGCTGCTGTACCCGGATGGCAAGCCCGTGGCAAACGCCCGGTTGAGCCTGACCCTGCGCACCCAGCAACTGTCGATGGTCGACAATGAGCTGCAATACCTCGGCCAATTTCCAGTTGAGTTGACCAGCACTGAACTGATCACTGACGCCAAGGGCAGTGCCTCTCTGGACCTGCCCGCTGCCGACAGACCGAGCCGCTACATGCTGACGGTGTTCGCCAGTGATGGCGCGGCGTATCGGGTCCGGACCACCAAGGAAATCCTCATCGACCGTGGTGCCGCCAGCTTCAGCCTGAGCACACCACAGCGCTTCAGTGCGGTGGGGGAAAAAGTGCTGTTCAGCTATCTCGATCAAGGAGGCAGCGAGCAGGCCAAAACGGTTGTGCCGAGCAGTTACAGCTGGGTCCGTCTGGAAGATCAGAGCACCGCTGAAGGCAAGCTGGATGCGGCGGACAAGGGCTTCACCCTGGCCTTCGAGCGTCCGGGCACCTACAACCTGACGTTAAAAGATCCTCAGGGCCGGGTGATCGGCGCCACCGGGCATTCGGTCACGGGCGATGGCGTGAAAGCCGTGCCCGGCACCGTGGAGATCGTCCTCGACAAACCCGAGTATCGGGCGGGTGACGAGGCCCTGGCGCTGATCACTTTTCCCGAGCCCGTCAGTGATGCGCTGCTGTCGCTGGAGCGGGATAAAGTCGAGGCCACCGCACTCATGTCCAAGGGCGGCGACTGGCTGAAAATGGAAAAACTCAGCGAGACCCAATACCGTGCGCGCATCCCGGTAAAAGACAACTTTGCCCCCAACCTGACGTTCTCGGTGCTCTACACCAAGGGTGGTCAGTACAGCTTCCAGAACGCCGGGATCAAGGTGATTGCGCCGCAGATCGACGTGGCGATCGTTACGGATAAAGAGACTTACCAACCGGGTGAAACAGTGTCGGTCGACCTCGCCACCGCATTCGCCGACAAGCCTGTGTCGGCGCACCTGACGGTCAGCGTGGTGGATGAGATGGTGTACGCGTTGCAACCGGAAGTCGCGCCGAGCATCGACCAGTTTTTCTATCACCCTCGACGCAACAACGTGCGCACCAGCGCCAGTCTGTCGTTCATCAGCTATGACGTCGCGCTGCCCGGCAGCCCTGGCGCACCGGGAAAGGCCAACCGTAGCGAACGCGGCGTGAAAGTGCTGGAGCGGCCGCGCCGTGAAGACGTCGATACCGCTGCCTGGCAGCCAGAGTTGGTCACCGACGCCAATGGCAAGACCCGTTTTACCTTCACCATGCCGGACTCTCTGACCCGCTGGCGCATCACGGCCCGGGCCATCGCCGATGACGGGCAGGTAGGGCAGAAAAAGCAATTTGTGCGTTCGGAAAAACCGCTGTACCTGAAGTGGAGCGGCCCGACCCGATTCCGCAATGGCGACAAGCCGGACCTTGGAGTATTCGCGTTCAGCCAGGCCGAAAACCCGGTCAAAGCCGAACTGCTGATTCACTACGGCGGTACCGAGCAGCGCATGCCGGTGACCTTGAACAACGGCATCAATTACCTCGCGATACCTGCCTTTACGTTGGCCTCGGGAGAGTGGTCCGCCGAATTGGTGCAGAACGGCAAGACTGCCGACTCCCTGGCCGTGCGCCTGACCACGACCGGCGAAGGCTGGCAGGTCACCCAGAGCCAAAACCTGTACGTGGCGAGCGGTGATACGCCGTTGAGCCTGCCTGCGGACGCGACGGATATCCGCTTGCGCCTGGATGACAGTGCGCAGGCGGTGTTCCGGACGGCGCTCGATGATCTGCTGAGTTATCCCTATGGCGGGGTCGAACAAACCGCCAGCCGTTTGCTGCCATTGAGCATTGCGTATCCGGCGTTGGCGTCGAGCCCACCAATCCGCGATCGCTTGCGCCTGATCATGCAAAACAGCCGCCTGCGCCTGGTGCAGATGGCCGGCCCATCGGCCAGCTTCACCTGGTGGGGCATGGACGGTGAGCCGGACGCATTCCTCACGGCCTACGCGTATTACGCCGACTGGCACGCCAGCCAAGCCCTGGAATTGAGCCTGCCGCCGGAGCATTGGCAGCGGGTGCTCGAGGTGTATGCGAAGCAGGCGAAAAACACCCCGTTGTTGCAGCGGGCGCTGATCCTGTCCTTTGCCCGGCAGATGCAGTTGCCGGTGAACACCTTGCTCAGCGGGTTGATGGAAGATCTGACACAAGCAGGTGAGGGGCAAGCGGCGAACAGGCTCGACGAGTCTCAAGACAGCCTTGTCATGGGGGCCCCGGATTCGGCGCTGGGCCTGGCGGCCGCCCGAGTACTGGCGGCCTCCCTGGCCAACCAGTTGAAGGTCAGTCTGCCGGAGGCCTTCACCCTTCAACTCGCTGACGCCCGGCATCGCCTGGAGGTCAGCTCACAACCCTTTGTCGAAGCATTGAACCTGTCGCTGCAACCCTTCGACCAGGCCCAGGCGCAAGCTTTGCTGCAACGTCTATTGCCGCAACAATCCACCCTGGAGCGCGCCCTGGCCCTGACGTGGTTGGCGCGCAGCATTGAGCAGGCCTCGCCCACCATCGCGCTGGCACCGGGTGCAGGCTGGAAGAAGCAACATGGTGCTACCGGCGAGATGTACTGGACGTGGCAGGGTGCTTCGCCGGTGCCGACAGTGCTGGCGTTGTCCGGCACCCAGGAGCGGCCGTTGAGAGCCGCCTTGAGCTTCCAGACCCTGCAGCCGCCAGCCGAGCCGCTGGCCGTGACCGTCACGCGCCGTTTGTCACGTCTGGTGCCGGGTGACGAAGCCTTCACCTTCAAGCTCGAACCGGTGGTCGGCAAGCCGTTGTCCAGCGACAGCCTGTACCTGGATGAAGTGATCATCAACAGCAAGGCCTCGAAACCACTGCGCTACGGCATGCTGGAAGTGCCGTTGCCGCCGGGAGCCGATGTCGAGCGCACCACCTGGGGCATCAAGCTGATGGGCAAAGCAGGCACCGAACCGACGGCACTGGAGAAAGCGCGTTTCGAACCGGGGCAAATGGCCTACGCCGTTCCAGTCGACGCCTTGAGCGGCGAATTGCGCTTGCGCCATCTGGTGCGGTTCTCGCAAAAGGGCCAGTTCAATCTGCCGCCAGTGCGCTTCAGTCAGGTCTATGCGCCACAGCACCAGGCTCAGGAGCAGACGCCGGCCCTGAGCCAAGTCACGGTCCACTGACATGCTACGGCCAGTGGTCTGGTGCCTGCTGTGCTTGATTCCCGCGCTGGCGACAGCGCAGGACGAGCCCTTACGTGTGGCTTTCAAAGGGGAACTGCTGTCGCTCAGCCGCACACAGCTCATCGCCCGCCAGCCATTACCTGCTGATTTGCAGGCGCCGCTGGGCAGTCTGTGGAAGTTGTTTGTCTACGCCTGGCTGGTGGATACCGGCGCGCGGGAATCATCCTATGAATGCCGCGGACAGTCTAAGGAAGAAGTCTACTGCTGCAGCTCCGGCGGTAAGATCGAGCGCGATCAGGCCCTGGTAAAATCCTGCGGCTTGTACTTCGAACCGGCGCGACTGGGCATTACCGGCTCTGACTGGCGCGCCTATTGGCAAGCGCGGCAGGCACCGCAGTGGTTGCTGCAGTTGCCGTCATTGCAACCTTCCACGCGAGTGTCGGTGGCGCAATTACTTCAGGCCCTGGCGCTGATGCCGGCGCAGGCCGAGGCGCGAAAGGTGTTGCTCGACGTGGTGTTGAATGCCGCTGACGGCAACGCCGTGGGTGAGTTTGGCGGCCGGCTGCGAGTGAAAACCTGGAGCTGGTTGGGCGATCAGGATCCGTCGTCGCGCCAGGGTGGTTTTGCCGGATGGACAGTGGATGGCACGCCCATCTGGGCGGGCGGGCGCGGAACCAGCCAGAGGGTTCTGCGCAAACATGGCCAGGCCCTGGCCTCGGTGTTGTCGGTTGACTGGCCGGCGCAAGCAGGGCGTTGTGTCGAGGTGGGACTGTTTTCTCGTTATCCGATCGCGCGGGTCATGTCAGGGGATCGCATCGTCACGTCCGGGCCGCTGCAAGGCGATTTACGAGTCGAGTTCACCAACGGCAACCAACTCGATATCCGCAGCGACGGCGAACTGTTCCTGCTCGATAATAAGCTGGTGGCCCGACTCGAACGTGAAGAATACGTCGCCAGAGTCCTGCAGCGCGAAGCCCAATCGCAACCCGCAGAAGCCGCCAAGGCCTTGGCCGTGGCGATCCGCACCTACCTGCTGCAGAACGCCAGCCGCAACGGCGACTGCCTGAGCATTGACGACAGCAGCGCTCGGCAACGGGTCGCCCCAAGGCCGGCCACTGCCGAGTCTCGCCACATCGCCGCCTGGACCAGCGACCTGGTGCTGGCCGGCACCACCGTCACTTACCACTCGGACCAACCGGGCCCGGACAAACTTTCCTGGCAGCAAGCCGTCGAGCAAGCCAACGCCGGCCAACGCTACGACGCCATCCTGCTGCACGCCTATCCACGCGCCAGCCTCAGCCGCTGGGATAACCCGGTCGCGTCCTGCGAAGCACTGCCCGCCGCCCAGGACTGGCTGCAAAAACAGCGACGAGGCTGGCGTCCCAGGCTTGAAAGCGAAACCGGCTACAACGAAGTCAGCACGTTCGCCGTCTGCCGCCTCGCTTTTGGTCGGCCCTACGTCGACCGAGAACGCCTGCGTCTCTATGTACGCGGCGTGCTGTCGCTGCAGGATCGCCTCGACCTGACCCATGAATACCTGCACCTGGCCTTTGAAGCACATCCCAACGGCCAGGACGAAACCTACATCGAAGGGCTTGCCCGTCACCTCTTGCTGGAATAGGCCATGAAACTCCGTTATCCACCGATCATCCTGCTCCTCTGCCTATTGCCAACCATTGTTGCGGCCCAGAGCGCCGTGAAACTCGACACACCCGTCGGCGGCTGGCGCAGCGGCGCAGCCGAAGGCGAGGGCGAAAGCTTCCGCCAGACCGTCAACTACCCGGCTTCGTCGGTAAATACTCCCGCCGGCCAGGCCAACACGGCCCGCATCACCGGCCAGATCAAAGCCACCCCCAAGTCCGCTGATCCCGGTCGCCTGATCGTCAACGGCGTCAGCATGCCTCTGAAAATCGACGCCGCCGGCCGCTTCGACCGCCCGTTCTCATTCCCCAACGGCAGCAACAGCGTCGAAGTCCGCAGCCCCAACGGCCAGCAACGCCATCGCACCCAGTTCCTCAACACCAGCGGTGGCGCCACCCCGGCCAAGCTACGGGTACTGCTGGCATGGGACAGCGACAACACCGACCTGGACCTGCACCTCATCACCCCGGACGGCGCCCACATCTGGTACGGCGACCGCGCCGTCCCGAACGGCGCCGCGCTCGACGTTGACGTCACCACCGGCTACGGCCCGGAAATCTTCGCCATGCCGGCGCCGATCAAGGGTCAATACCTGGTGTACGTGAATTATTTTGGCGGCGGGTATCGCAGCGATGACGAAGGGCAGGAAGATGCCGTGCAGGCGCTGACGACGGCGCAGGTGACGGTGATTACGGAGGAGGGCACGCCTAGTGAGAAGATGGAGACGTTTCTGGTGCCGATGCGGGCGGTGGGGGAGTTGACGTTGGTTAAGAGGTTTAGTTATCCGTGAGGGGAGGCAGCAGCGTTGCTGAACATGAGCGGATAGGAAACTACAGGTCATACAGGCTTACCTTGACTCGCTGAGGGGCGGCAAGGCGTTCGGAGACCACAGCGATGAGTGTTTCATCTTCTTCGCTACGCGCGGCTTTTCGACAGGCATTAAAAAGCCGGCTTGTGGCCGGCTTCTCGGGGACTGGCTTGATTCATTTTTGGTAAACCGCGCCAGCCTTCAAAACGTACACCCGGATCTTGCGTCCGGCTGTGGGACCTGGGGAGAAAATCATCTGCCAGGTCGGTGCGATCTGAGCCTTGGGTAGGGTCGATGCGCAAATGTGGGGCGCAGCATACTGATTTTTTTGGGGAATTCCCAGTGTGATGTGGTAGGTAGAGCGTTTCGGTGTGTGTAGCAGCTAACTTCGCTAGCTGCTTCCGGTTACTTCCTCTGGTTTACAGAAACGGCACCAGCGGCCGACGTTTGTTCAAAGTGGACCACCAGAACACCCAGCCCAGCACGCGAATGTTCTGCTCTTCAATCTGCGCCGAACGGAAGACTTCGTCGGGGTATTGGGCGCTGTTGTGGCTGCGTATGCGTATGGCGTTACCCGGTACGCGGTGCAGGTATTTGATCAGTAGCATGCCGTCATGTTCGATGGCGTAGATCTCGCCATCGATGATTTGAGTGAGCCCCCGATCAATCGCGACCAGAGAGCCATCTTCGATTTTTTCCGCCATGCTGTTGCCTACCATTCGCGCGCAAATGGCGTCGGCGTGGCGGATTTCCAGGGAGTCGAGGTCGCAGCGTGGCAGGCGGATGGAGTTCTCGGGATCTTTGACGACGTGGGTTTTGCTGGAGCCGGGTGTGAGGGGCATTTCCTTGTAGAAGGGCACCTCGACATCCGTCTGTTCGATCACTTGGTAGGTGCCGCGTATGGCATGGGCGTCGAAGATGTTGCCGGTGTCGTGGATCAGGCGCGTTTCCTTGGCGTCTTTGGGACCCTCGCCGGTTTTCAGCCAGGCGCTGTTGATGGACAGAATCCTGGCGACTTCCTCCATGCGGTACTCGGGCACGCCTCGTGTGTACCAGTTATGGACGTTTTGCGCCTGGGCGATCTTCAGGAAGTCGGCGAATGCCGTCGTCGTGATTTTCGCCTCCTTAAGGACGGCCTTGAATCGTTTACCGCAGGTTTTATTCTTTTTCATAAACGCGAGTCTAAAGCCGTATGCCAAGGCTTTGAATCAACGAAGCGTTCAAATATCGCGTGATTTTTACGACCGGATGTAAGACGTATTGTGGGAAAATTAAACAAGGAAAAACCAATCCGTCTCGCAGTTAAACCCAGCGTTTAACGCAGTTTCCCCCGTCCACAAAAAACCCCGGATCACCGGGGTTTTTCTTGATGCTTGAAGCTGCTTCTTTAGCCTTTATAGGCCGCAACCGACTTCATGATCTCGGTGCGGGCTGCTTCTGCGTCGCCCCAACCTTCGATTTTCACCCATTTGCCTTTTTCGAGATCTTTGTAGTTCTCGAAGAAGTGTTTGATCTGTTCCAGCAGCAGGGCTGGCAGATCGGTGTATTCCTTCACGTCGACGTAGAGCTGGGACAGCTTGTCGTGTGGGACTGCGATGACTTTGGCATCGCCGCCACCGTCGTCGGTCATATGCAGGATGCCGACCGGACGGGCGCGGATCACCGAGCCTGGAGCAACCGGGTAAGGGGTCACGACCAGCACGTCGAGGGGATCACCGTCGTCAGCCAGGGTGTTCGGGATGAAACCGTAGTTGGCCGGGTAGAACATCGGGGTGGCCATGAAACGGTCAACGAACAGGCAATCGCTGTCTTTGTCGATTTCGTATTTGATCGGCGCGTGGTTGGCCGGAATCTCGATCGCGACGTAGATGTCGTTCGGCAGGTCTTTGCCAGCCGGAATCTTGCTGTAGCTCATTGGGCGGTGCCCCCGTTAGTTGACCAAAAACACTTGGCCGGATTGACCAAAAAGTGGCGGCGATTATAGGCATATTCCGCCGTCGATGCCACGTACCAAGGGTCGTAGAGACCTTAGTCGTGTGCCTGATAGACCGGGTCTTCGGCCTGAAGTTGCCGCAGCCGGGCCAGTGGGTCCTGCCGGTAAAACAGCTTCAGCTGGTCGTAGACCTGAGGATACGCCTCGTGCAGCAAATCCGGGGCGCTGAAGAAATATTCGCTGGTGACAGCGAAAAACTCCGCTGGATTCTCTGCGGCGTACGGATCGATGGCGGTCTGTGCATCGGGGTTTCGGTCCAGTTGCCGGTCGAGGTCGTCGTACGCCTCCTGCATGATCCTGGCCCAGTCGCTGACCCGCATGTTGGCGTGCAGCGGCGGCAGACCGTTGGCTTCGCCGTTGAGCATGTCGAGTTTGTGCGCGAGCTCGTGGATGACCAGGTTGTAGCCTTCCCAGCCGCCGCTGGCCATCACGCCGGGCCAGGCGAGGATGATCGGGCCTTGCTGCCAGGCTTCGCCGCTGTGCTCGCCGTCCCACTCGTGTTCGACGCCGCTGGCGTCGCGATGGCGCTGGGGGCTGAGGAAGTCATCCGGGTAGAGAACGATTTCGTGAAAACCCTGGTACCAGTTCAGGTCGCCCAGGTGCAGCAGCGGCAATTGCGCCTGGACGGCCAGCAGCAGGCGTTGTTCCTGGTGCAGTTCGACGCCGGGTAAGGCGGTCAGGTGCTTCTGGTCGAGGAACAGCACGCCGGCTTCACGCAGCCACCGTTCTTCCTCGGTGCTGATGCCGTCGAGAAAGCTCAAATGATGGCGCACCCGTTGCCACAGGTCGTCGGCAATCGGGTGTTTGGCCAGGATGCGCTGGCGCCGCCAAGCGCTCAGGGACCACATGGATGATCAGCGTGGGGCGGTTTTGGAGCTGGAACCGCTGATGCGGCTGCGCACGATGCCGATGATCATCGGAACCAGCGACAGCAGGATAATGCCGACCACCAGTAACGACAGGTTGCTCTTGATGAACGGCACGTTGCCGAAGAAGTAGCCAAGTGTCACCAGGCCGCCCACCCAGAGGATCGTGCCCAGTACGCTGAAAAAGAAGAAGCGCGGGTAAGGCATCCGGGCAACGCCGGCGACGAACGGCGCGAACGTACGGATGATCGGCAGGAAGCGCGCCAGGGTCACCGTTTTGCCACCGTGCTTGTCGTAGAAGTCGTGAGTTTGCTGCAGGTAGTCGCGGCGGAAGATTTTCGAATTGGGGTTGCTGAACAAGCGTTCGCCCGCCGTTCGTCCGATCACATAGTTGGTACTGTCGCCGAGGATGGCCGCTAGCATCAACAGGCCACCCAGCAGTACCGGGTCCATGCCACCACCGGCGGCTACAGCACCTGCGATAAACAACAGGGAATCACCTGGCAGGAATGGCATGACCACCAGGCCGGTCTCGCAAAAAATCACCAGGAACAGAATGGCGTAGATCCATGGCCCGTAGTTATTGACCAGCAAATCGAGGTAGACGTCGAGATGCAGGATAAGGTCGAGCGGGTTGAAATCCATGGAAAGCACCTGTGGTGACGGCCCGACTCTGCAGGCCTGTGCGAATGACTACGCGAAAGCCTACAGGGATATGTAGTTTTTCTTACGAGCCGAAAAGGTCGGCATTATACGAGCTGACAACTGAAAAGCGCGTTGAGTTTGTAGCGGGGGATGTCGGGGAGACCGGCGGTGTGTCCGCGATATTCTGTAGGAGCGAGCGTGCTCGCGAAAAGCCCGAGAGCGTTGCGGGGGTTCAGGTGCCCAGCGTCATCGTTGACGACCATCGCGAGCGATCTCGCTCCTACAGTTGGGGGTCAGAGCTCTTCGCTGATCGGCAGTACGTAGTTCTTGAATTCGGTGTCTTCCTTGAATCCGATGGATTCGTAGGTTTTCTGCGCGACTTCGTTATCACTGCTGGTGGAAACGCGCATGCGCACGGCGTTGGTATCCTTGGCCATCTTCTTCGCGGTGCGGATCAGGTTGTCGGCCACCAACTGGCGGCGGGCGTCTTCGGCGACGTAGATGTCGTTGAGGATCCATACGCGTTTGAGTGAAAGAGAAGAAAAGCTTGGGTACAGCTGGCAGAAGCCCATCAGCTTGTTGTTGTCGTCATCGGACAGGGCCAGATAAATCACTGACTCCTTGCGACGCAGGCGTTTTTCGAGGAACGCGCGGGATGAGTCAGGGTAAGGCAGGGAGCCATAGAACTCACGGTATTTGACGAATAACGGGGTCAGCATGTCCAGGTGTTCGAGGGTCGCTTGGATAATCCGCATCGATAGGTCTCGTCTTCAAATGGCTGTCTTCACGTGTTCTGACGGCGAACGGTTCTCACTCGGGCAGCCGTGGGTCGATCCTGCCTGAAACCGCAGGCCAAGCGCAATGCGGAAACGGTTCAGGCTTCTGGTGGGCTCAGCAGGAAGTTGCCTTTCATCTCAACGTCCGCGTCCGCTTCCAGGGTGTGCACCTGGGCTTCATCCTTCAAATTGACCCCGGACAACTGCCGCCGACAGGCCTCGCGCATCAGGTACAGCAAGCGGTGGGCGGCCATGCCGTAGCTCAAACCTTCGAGGCGGACATTGGAAATGCAGTTGCGGTAGGCATCGGTCAGTCCGACCTTGGGGTTGTAGGTGAAGTACAGGCCCAGGCTATCCGGCGAGCTGAGGCCGGGGCGTTCGCCGATCAATATGACCACCATTTTTGCGCCCAGCAGTTCGCCGATTTCGTCACCCACTGCGACTCGGCCCTGTTCGACCAGGATTACCGGCGACACTGACCAGCCCTCGGCCTGGATCTGCTCTTCCATGCGTTCCAGGAAAGGCAGGGTGTGCCGATGCACGGCCAGCGCCGACAAGCCGTCGGCCACCACGATGACCAGATCCACTGCGCCGCGATTGGCCTGCGCGTACTCGCGCAGGGTCTGGGCCGACTGGTCGCTCAATTTTCGGCCAAGGTCCGGGCGTTGCAGATAGCTGTTGCGATCGGTGGCCGCACTGCGCAGCAACAGGCTCTGCCGTGCGCGTTGATCGAGTTGTGTACGGATGCCAGCGTGATCAAATGGCAGATGCACGGCGTCCCGAGCCTGGGCGTGGGCCAGTTGGAAGTCCAGCTGCGCGCTGGTGGGCATGCTGGTGCCGGTTCGGCCGAGTGCGATGCGCGCCGGCGTCAGGCGGCGCAGTTCCAGCCAGGGGTTTTGTGGATCAACAGGTGGTTTTTCCATATCAACACTCATCCCAATTGCGCCAGGGCCTGGCGGAAAGCCGGAGGCAGGTTGTTGCCGAAGAGTACCTTGCCGTCCGCCTGGGTGAAGATGCCCATTCTTGCCAGCCACTGTTCGAATTCCGGTGCGGGTTTGAGGCCCAGGGTCTGCCGCGCGTAGAGCGCGTCATGGAACGAGGTCGTCTGGTAGTTGAGCATGATGTCGTCGGAGCCGGGGATGCCCATGATGAAGTTGATCCCGGCCACGCCCAGCAAGGTCAGTAGGGTGTCCATGTCGTCCTGGTCGGCTTCGGCGTGGTTGGTGTAGCAAATGTCGCAACCCATGGGCACGCCCAGCAGTTTGCCGCAGAAGTGATCCTCAAGGCCGGCGCGGATGATCTGCTTGCCGTTGTACAGGTATTCCGGGCCGATAAACCCTACGACCGTGTTTACCAGAAACGGTTTGAAGTGTCGCGCAACGGCGTAGGCCCGGGTTTCACAGGTCTGCTGATCGACTCCGTGGTGGGCGTTGGCGGACAAGGCACTGCCCTGGCCGGTCTCGAAATACATCAGGTTCTGCCCGAGAGTGCCACGATTCAGGCTCAGCCCGGCGTCGTAGCCTTCCTGCAGCACATTCAGGTTGATGCCGAAACTGGCGTTGGCCGCTTCGGTGCCCGCGATGGACTGGAACACCAGGTCCAGGGGGACTCCGCGGTTGACCGCTTCGATGGACGTGGTGACATGGGTCAGCACACAAGCCTGGGTAGGAATGTCATAGCGCTGGAT
Organism: Pseudomonas violetae; assembly: GCF_023072615.1. Lineage (GTDB taxonomy): Bacteria > Pseudomonadota > Gammaproteobacteria > Pseudomonadales > Pseudomonadaceae > Aquipseudomonas > Aquipseudomonas violetae. Next base: position 16,968 of record NZ_JAKNRW010000043.1, on the reverse strand, counting down.
GATGGCATCGAGCATTTCCAGCATCGCGCAGATGGAGGCGATGCTGTCGGTGGCCGGGTTGATCCCGATCATGGCATCGCCGTTGCCATACAGCAGGCCGTCGAGGATGCTTGCTGCGATGCCGGCGGGCTCGTCGGTGGGATGGTTGGGCTGCAGGCGTGTAGACAGCCGGCCGCGCAAGCCCATCGTGCCGCGAAATTGGGTAACCACGCGGATCTTCTGCGCAACCAGCACCAGATCTTGTACGCGCATGATCTTGGACACGGCGGCGACCATTTCCGGGGTCAGGCCGGGTGCGAGGGCGCGCAGGCTTTGTTCGTCGGCATGGTCGCTCAGCAACCAGTCGCGAAATCCGCCGATGGTGAGGTGGCTCACCGCGGCGAAGGCCTGCTTGTCATGGGTGTCGATGATCAGCCGGGTCACTTCATCGGCTTCGTAGGGGATCAGTACTTCCTGCAGGAAGTGTGTGAGCGGGATGTCGGCCAACGCCATTTGCGCGGCGACGCGCTCGCCATCGTTGAGCGCGGCAACGCCGGCCAGGAAATCCCCCGAGCGCGCCGGGCTGGCCTTGGCCATGACGTCCTTGAGGCTCTCGAAGCGATAGACCTGGGCGCCGACGGTGTGAGCAAAACTAGCCATACAGATTCTCCGTGACGGCGCAGGCCGGGCCTGCGCCGTGGTTTGCGGCGGTCAGTGCAAGGCTTTTTCAGCGGCCTGAATCGCCGCGAACTCTTCTTCGGGCGTGCCTGCTACCAAGTGATGCCGACTGTAGAACGCAAAGTAAGCAATTAACACTCCATAGATGATCGCTGCGCCGATGACCACTCGTGGGTCCACCAGAAAGCCCGCCACTACCGCGATGCATGCTAATACCAAGGCTACACCGGAGGTGAATATGCCGCCCGGTGTACGGTATGGCCGATCCATTTTGGGGCGGCGAATGCGCAGGGTGATATGGGCGGCCATCATCAGGACATAGGAAATGGTCGCACCGAACACTGCCACGAGGATGAGCAGGTCACCCTGGCCGGTCAGAGACAGGCCGAAACCGATAATCCCCGGAATGATCAGCGCCAGCACCGGCGCTTTGCTTTTATTGGTCTCGGACAGTTTACGTGGCAGGTAGCCGGCGCGGGACAGGGCAAAAATCTGCCGCGAATAGGCATAAATGATCGAGAAGAAACTGGCGATCAGACCCGCCAGGCCGACCAAGTTGACGAAACCACCCATCCAGGTCGAGCCGCCATATGCCTTGCTCAAGGCTTCGACCAGCGGGTTACCCGAGGTCAGCAGCGCGTTGGCACCTGCACCACCGGGCCCGATGACCAGAATCAGCAAGGCAAAGCTTACCAGCACCAGCATGGCGCCGATCAGGCCGCGGGGCAGGTCGCGTTTCGGGTTCTTGGTCTCTTCTGCCGCCAGCGGTACACCTTCGACTGCGAGAAAGAACCAGATCGCATACGGAATTGCCGCCCATACGCCGACATAACCAAAGGGCAGGAAGCTGCTCGCGCCCTTGGCGTCCGTCACTGGAATGTCCAGCAGGTTGGCGACGTCGAAGTGCGGCACCATCGCTACCAAAAACACGCCCAGGGCCAGTGCGGCAACGGCGGTGATGATAAACATCAGTTTTAGCGCCTCGCCCACGCCGAAGATGTGGATGGCGATGAAGATGATGTAGAACGTCAAGTAGATCATCCAGCCGCCAATGCCGAACAGTGACTCGCAATAGGCGCCGATGAACACCGCGATCGCGGCGGGCGCGATGGCGTACTCGATCAGAATCGCGGTCCCGGTCAGGAATCCGCCCCAAGGGCCAAATGCGCTGCGGGCAAAACCATACCCGCCACCGGCGGTGGGAATCATGGAAGACAGTTCGGCCAGGGAAAAGCACATGCACAGGTACATGGTGGCCATTAGCAATGTGGCGAGGAACATGCCGCCCCAGCCACCTTGGGCCAGGCCGAAGTTCCATCCTGCGTAATCGCCGGAAATGACGTAGGCCACGCCGAGGCCTACCAGCAGGACCCAGCCTGCAGCGCCTTTTTTCAGTTCCCGTTGTTGGAAGTATTGTGAGTCGACTTTTTCGAAATCCACGGAAGAGCCGGTCGCCGGGGTGCCCGAAAGGGGTTCGCTAGGCATAGGGTTCACCATTCTTATTGTTTTGGGTGGGCCTTGTGGGAGTGAGGCTGCTTGCGATGGCGGTGGTTTTTCAACTGATGTGTTGAAAGGGTGAGCCGCTATCGCGAGCAGCCTCGCTCCCCCAGGGGGAGCAAGTGCTGCGCGGTTTTAGAAGAAGCCCAACGGATTGATGTCGTAGCTCACCAGCAGGTTTTTGGTCTGCTGATAGTGGTCGAGCATCATTTTGTGAGTTTCACGACCGACGCCGGACTTTTTGTAACCGCCAAACGCCGCGTGCGCGGGGTACAGGTGATAGCAGTTGGTCCAGACACGGCCGGCCTTGATGGCGCGGCCCATGCGGTAGGCGCGGTTGATGTCGCGGGTCCAGAGACCGGCACCCAGGCCGAACTCGGTGTCGTTGGCGATGGCCAGCGCTTCGGCTTCGTCTTTGAAGGTGGTGATGCTCACCACCGGGCCAAAGATTTCTTCCTGGAACACGCGCATTTTATTGGTGCCCTTGAGCAAGGTCGGCTGGATGTAATACCCGGTCGCCAGGTTGCCCTCGAGTTTTTCCACTTTGCCGCCGGTCAGCAGTTCTGCGCCTTCGCCCTTGGCAATTTCCAGATACGAAAGAATCTTGTCGAACTGCTGTTCGGAAGCCTGGGCGCCGACCATGGTCTCAGTGTCCAGCGGGTCGCCACGTTTGATCTGCAGAACTTTCTTCATCACCACTTTCATGAAGTCGTCGTAGATCGATTCCTGCACCAGTGCACGGGACGGGCAGGTGCAGACTTCGCCCTGGTTGAAGAACGCCAGCACCAGGCCTTCAGCGGCTTTTTCAATGAAGGTTTCTTCAGCGTCCATGATGTCGGCGAAGAAGATGTTCGGCGACTTGCCACCCAGCTCCACGGTGGATGGAATAATGTTTTCGGCAGCGCATTTCATGATGTGCGAGCCGACCGGGGTCGAACCGGTGAAGGCGATCTTGGCGATGCGTTTGCTGGTGGCGAGCGCTTCGCCGGCTTCTTTGCCGAAACCTTGCACCACGTTCAACACGCCCGGCGGCAGCAGGTCGCCGATCAACTCCATCAGCACGGTGATGCCCAGCGGGGTTTGTTCGGCAGGCTTGAGGACCACGCAGTTACCGGCTGCCAGCGCCGGGGCGAGCTTCCAGGCGGCCATCAGGATCGGGAAGTTCCACGGGATGATCTGCCCGACTACGCCCAATGGTTCATGGATGTGATAGGCCACGGTGTTGCCGTCGATCTCGGCAGCGCTGCCTTCCTGGGCGCGCAGGCAACCGGCGAAGTAACGGAAATGGTCGGCCGCCAGCGGAATGTCGGCATTGAGGGTCTCGCGCACGGCTTTGCCGTTGTCCCAAGACTCGGTGATCGCCAGGACTTCCAGATTCTGCTCGATACGATCGGCAATTTTCAGCAGTACCAGCGAGCGCGCCTGGGCAGAAGTGCTGCCCCAGGCGTCAGCGGCGGCGTGTGCAGCGTCCAGGGCCTTGTCGATGTCTTCGGCGGTCGAACGCGGGAATTCGGCAATGGGTTGGCCATTAACTGGCGAGGTATTGGTGAAGTACTGACCTTTGACAGGCGCGACGAACTCGCCGCCGATGTAGTTACCGTATTTGCTCTTGAATGAAACGATAGCGCCTTCAGTACCGGGGTGAGCGTAACGCATGATAGTTCTCCTTGGCTTTTATGCTTATTAAGGGAGTGGCGCATGTGCGCTTGCTATAAGCGTAGAGCAAAGGTTGGGCCACTGCCTTGCAGGGCAGGGGAATCAAGGGGTTGCGCGGTTTTTGTCGGACGGATGGGCGGGCGCTGTGACGGTATCGGTACAGGCTGGGTAACAGTTTGTACCGAATTTGTCACACCTTGTGACTGGGCGGTCTTGCCAGCATTGCAATGCGCTGGAGCCTGGAGGATGCTCAGTGGGCGTTATGGACCGCGTAGGACCTCTCGGGAGAATAATAAGAGATGCAAGACAACCATTTGAGTCGCCATGCCCAGCAGGTCATGACCGTCACCCAGGGCAAATCCCATTTGCACGGTCCTGGCAGTGATCCGTCCATTGCCCGTTCGTGGTTGCGTTGTCTTGAGGATTATCACCTCGACCCATCCCTGACGATGGCGCCCACGGTACTGGAGCACGGCCGCGTGCTGGAAAGCCGCGAGCGTTTGCAGCAAGTGCTGCATATCGCCGGTACTGAAATGACCAGCCTGCACCAGCAATTGTCCGGCGCCGGTCATGCCGTGCTGCTGACCGATGCCCGGGGGGTGATTCTCAACTGTGTCACGGCGCCTGCCGAACGCAAGATCTTCGAGCGTGCCGGCCTCTGGCTGGGCGCCGACTGGAGCGAAGCCTGCGAAGGCACCAATGGCATCGGCACCTGCCTGGTGGAGCGTCAGTCGCTGACCATCCACCAGGATGAACATTTTCGCGGGCGTCACACCGGCCTGACCTGTTCGGCGAGCCCCGTGTTCGACCCGCATGGCGAGCTGCTGGCGGTGCTCGACGTGTCCTCGGCGCGCCACGATGTATCGCGCCAGAGCCAGTTCCACACCATGGCCCTGGTCAACCTCTCGGCGAAGATGATCGAGAGCTGTTATTTCCTGCGCTATTTCGATAATCAGTGGCTGCTGCGCTTTCACCTGCAAGCCGAGTCCGTCGGTCTATTCAGCGAAGGCTTGCTGGCATTCGATGGGGAAGGGCGGATCAGCGCCGTCAACCAGAGCGCCCTGAATCTGTTGGGGCACATTCGCGGCGGGCTGCTCGGCAAGCCCGTCGAGGCGTTTTTCGACTGTTCGCTGGACGAGCTGCTCGGTCGTGCAAGTATCAATGCCAGCGCCAGTTGGCCACTGCGCACCCGTGACGGGCGCAACCTGTTCGCCTTGTTGCGCGGGCAATCGCGCAGTATTGCGGCACCAGTGGTAAAGAGCCCGGTAGCGCCGCAGCAACCGCGTCCTGCCGGCATTTGCCTGGGGGATACGTCGCTGCAGGAGGATTTTCGCAAGTCCTTGCGAGTCTTCGAGCGTGACGTGCCGCTGCTGATCAACGGCGAGACGGGCTCGGGCAAGGAGGCCTTTGCCAAAGCGGTGCACAACGCCAGTCAGCGCTGCGAAAAAGCCTTCGTCGCGCTCAATTGCGCGGCCATTCCCGAAAGCCTGATCGAGAGTGAGTTATTCGGCTATCGCGGCGGCAGTTTCACTGGCGCGCGCAAGGAAGGCATGCGCGGCAAGTTACAGCAGGCGGATGGCGGCACTTTGTTCCTGGATGAGATCGGTGACATGCCCCTGGCCTTGCAAACCCGCCTGCTCAGGGTGCTGGAAGATCGCCAGGTGGTGCCGATCGGCGGTGAACCGGAGGCGGTGGATGTACGCATCATCAGTGCCACTCACCGTAACTTGCTGGGGCGGGTGCAGGACGGCAGTTTCCGCGAAGACTTGTATTACCGGCTCAATGGACTCGAAGTCGCGTTGCCGGCGCTGCGCGAACGCACCGATAAATCGCAGCTGCTCGATTTTCTGCTGGCCGAGGAGGCCGGCTCGGACGCTGTGCTGATTGAGGAGCCTGCGCGCCAGGCGCTGCTCGGGTTTGCCTGGCCGGGGAATGTGCGGCAACTGCGCAATGTGCTTCGCACCTTGGCGGCGTTGTGCGACGGCGGGCGGATCGGTCTTGCGGACTTGCCGGCAATGATTCGCCAGGCGCTGCCGCAAACGGATATTGCCCCTTTCCCATCGGAGCATCCGCTGGAGGATGCCGAGCGGTTGGCCTTGCTCAATGCGCTGGAGCAAACGCGCTGGCACATGACTCACACGGCCGAGCAGCTGGGTGTCAGCCGAAATACCCTGTATCGCAAACTTCGCAAGCACGGCCTAAGCCGATCCCTGTAGGCGGTGATCTTGAAACACAGGGTGCGTATTTGGCCTCCCTAGGCTAACCTGCGGCCATGTTTTACGAGGTCGATTATGCACATTCATATTCTTGGTATCTGCGGCACTTTCATGGGTTCGATGGCGGTCCTGGCCAAAGAGCTGGGTCACCGCGTGACAGGCTCCGATGCTAACGTCTACCCGCCAATGAGCACTCAGCTAGAGGCTCAGGGCATTGAATTGACCCAGGGTTACGATCCCGCGCAACTTGAGCCGGCTCCGGATCTGGTGGTGATTGGCAACGCCATGTCCCGCGGTAACCCGGCTGTCGAATACGTCCTGAACAAAGGCCTGCCGTACGTCTCGGGCCCGCAGTGGCTGGCAGACCATGTGCTGCAAGGTCGCTGGGTGCTGGCCGTCGCCGGGACCCATGGCAAGACCACCACCAGTAGCATGCTTGCCTGGGTGCTGGAACACGCGGGCATGAGCCCGGGTTTCCTGATCGGCGGCGTGCCGCAGAATTTCTCGGTGTCGGCGCGTCTGGGTGATACGCCGTTCTTTGTCATCGAAGCAGACGAATACGACAGTGCCTTTTTCGACAAGCGCTCCAAATTCGTTCATTACCGTCCGCGCACCGCGATCCTGAATAACCTTGAGTTCGATCATGCGGACATCTTCCCGGATCTGCCGGCTATCGAACGCCAGTTTCACCATTTGGTGCGAACCATCCCGAGTGAAGGCCTGGTGATCCATCCGACTACCGAGCCGGCGTTGCTGCGGGTGATCGACATGGGGTGCTGGACGCCTGTCCAGACCACGGGTGCTGGCGGTCAGTGGCAGGTCAAGCTGCTGAGCGAAGATGGCTCGAAGTTCGAAGTGATGTTCGAGGACAAGGTCCAGGGCGTGGTCGAGTGGGACATGACCGGTCAGCACAACGTTGCCAATGCCCTGGCGACCTTGGCGGCGGCGCGACATGTCGGCGTGGTCCCGCCCATGGGAATTGCGGCTCTGAGCGCTTTCAAAAGCGTAAAGCGGCGGATGGAGAAAGTTGCGGAAGTTCGTGGCATCACCATCTATGACGACTTTGCTCACCACCCGACGGCTATTGCCACGACGCTAGACGGCCTGCGCAAGCGCATCGGGGACGCACCGCTGATTGCGATCATCGAGCCACGCTCCAATTCCATGAAGCTCGGCGCACACCGTGATGGCCTGCCGGAAAGCGTGGTCGATGCCGACCAGGTGATCTGGTACGCCCCGGCCAATCTCGGATGGGACCTGGGCGCCACCGCAGCGCTGTGCACGGTGCCGTCGATTGTCAGCGACTCCCTGGAAGGCATCATCGAGCGCGTGAAGAGCCAGGCCCAGCCCGGCACACACGTGGTTATCATGAGCAACGGCGGCTTCGGCGGCCTTCACGGCAAACTGGCCGAGGCGCTGCAATGAACAACGGCCCGGAACGCATCACGCTGGCGATGACCGGTGCTTCGGGCGCGCAATACGGTTTGCGCCTGCTGGACTGCCTGGTGCGTGAAGATCGCGAAGTGCATTTTCTGATATCGAAGGCGGCGCAACTGGTGATGGCCACTGAGACAGACGTTTCGCTGCCGCCGAAAACCCAGATGATGCAGGCGTTCCTGACCGAATACACCGGTGCTGCCGCCGGGCAGATACGCGTCTATGGCAAGGAAGACTGGATGTCGCCAGTGGCATCGGGCTCCGGCGCGCCGGCGGCGATGGTGGTGGTGCCCTGTTCCACCGGGACTTTATCGGCCATAGCCACGGGAGCCTGTAACAATCTGATCGAAAGGGCGGCCGACGTGACCTTGAAAGAGCGTCGCCAACTGATCCTGGTGCCTCGTGAAGCGCCTTATTCGAGCATTCATCTTGAACACATGCTCAAGCTGTCGAACATGGGCGTTACCATTCTGCCAGCGTCGCCGGGCTTTTATCATCAGCCGCAAACGATCGATGATCTGATCGATTTCGTCGTGGCACGGATTCTAAACCTGCTGAACATTCCCCAAGACATGCTGCCGCGTTGGGGCGAACACCACCTGACCAGCGATGAATAAGCTGCTGGTGATTGTCCTCGCACTGCAATTGGCCGGTTGTGCCACGGCGCGCACGCTGGATGCGGCCAAGCCGGGTGCGCCGGTCGTTTATGCGGGGACCCGGCTGGATTTGTATGCGTTGAATGGTGGGTGCTGTGCCATGGATCGCTTTGGCGCTGAGGCACCGAGTTACCCGGGTGTGGACCTGCCCGCGAGTGCGTTGCTGGACACGCTGTTGTTGCCGTTGTCGTTGTTGACGGTGATTGGCGTAAGTTTCCAGGCGACCGGGGGATTGTAAGAATCTAAAGATCGCAGCCTGCGATCTTTTGACCTTATTTGCCTAACTTACGTAATTCATCAGATTCAACCACCCGAACCCCATCCTGCTCCTCCAGCGCCAGGCGCCACATCGCCCGTGCTAGTTGGCACGCTTCGATCCCATGGTATTTTCCCGGAATCAATCGAGATAATGGCCCGGCGACTTTTTCAGCCAGGCGCGGTTCAACCCGGTCACCCAGCAGCAGAGAAGGGCGGCAGATGGTTAATTGCGGCCAGTCCTGCGCGCGCAAGGCTTGTTCCATCTCGCCTTTGACCCGGTTGTAGAACACCGAGGATTTCGGATCAGCGCCCAGCGCACTGATCACGATCAAATGCCGTGCGCCCATTTCCCGCGCGCGTTTGGCAAACGCCACGACCATGTCCAGGTCCACGGCACGAAACGCCTGTTCCGAGCCGGCCTGCTTGATGGTAGTGCCGAGGCAGCAGTAGGCGATGTCCACGCGCCCGTTGAGTTGGGGTAGAAACACTGCGGGGTCGCCGACAGGGTTTTCCAGGTGGGGGTGCTTGGCCAATGGCCGGCGTGAGGGCGCCAATACCCGGGTAATCGTGGGTTCATTGAGCAGGCGGTCAAGCAAGTGTTCACCGGTCAAACCGGTAGCTCCGGCAAGCAATACATGCTGAGGCGTCAAGTACATAGTGTTTCTCCCTTGATACTGTTCAGCTTAGTTGCTCTTTGCATCCTTGCTGCCGACAGACACACTTTGCAGCGCCTTGCGTGCTTGCTGCTTGCGCAATAACTGCCAGTGCGACAGGACGGTCTTGGGCGCCCATATCTGCGGTTCGGATGCTTCGAAGTTGTCGGCGAGTTCGCGCTCGGCCACGGTGGCCTTGGCCAGTTTGAAGGCTTGTTCCAGATCGTCGGTCTGGTTCAGCGCCTGGGCGAAAAGGGCATCGCCGAAATAGGTGAAGTTGGCTTCCTCGGAACATCCGAACGACACGCGATCAGCCCGTGAGGCGGTCATGATCAGGGTGCGTTCATCCTTGAGGGGCGGGATGAAACCGCCGGAGTAGCACGCGGAAATTACGATGATTTTATCGCGGTTTTTCAGCGGGGCCAGCACTGCAGCAAGCTCGTCTGCAGGCAGATCTGACAACTCCATGCGCGGCTGATCCAATACCAGTTCGTGTTCGCTGGTGCCATGGCTGGTCAGGTAAATGAAAATCAGGTCTTCCGGTCCGCTGCGCTCGGCCAGGGTCGCCGCGGCGCGGCGCAGGTTTTCCCGGGTGGCCATCGGTCGATCCACCAGGTGGTCGCGATGGTTGACCAGGCGGATCTGGCCAAACGCACCAAAGCGGCTGCTGAGCATGTTACTGACGTAATCGGATTCGCGCAGGAACACGCTCTGCTTGCCATCACCCCCAAGGGTCAGGGTGTAGAGCTCGACGGCCGGCGTCGAGGCCGGCACGCTCGCCAGGGCGTCGTCCAGCAACCGGCCCTGAGCCAGCAGGCCAAGTTCAAGACTGTCGGGAAGCAGCTTGCCCTCGGCGTCGCGAACCCTCTGGCCAGCGATCCAGGTACCGCTTTGCACGGTGCCATCAGTCAATACCAGCGTGCCGCGGCCCGAGTAGCTGTCATTGTCGAACTGGCCAACGTAGAAACTGCCGTCCGCAAGGTTCAATCGCCCGGGCCCGCTGAAGCGCCAGTCGCTGAACTGGCCAATATAATGGCTACCATCGGCGCCAATCAGTTCGCCTTTGCCATTGAGCGAGCCTTCCTTGAATTGCCCGAGCCAGACATCGCCGTCGGCGTTCTCGTAGCGGCCTTTGCCGTGCAGCTGGTTATTCTTGAAGCTGCCGACATAGATATCGCCATCAGCACTATTGAACGTCCCGTTACCTTCGAGCTGACCGTCGACGAAATGGCCGGTGAACTGGTTGCCGCTGGCATCGCCGCGCTGGCCTTCACCGTTGGGTTTGCCATGGGCGAACTGGCCCTGATAGGAACTGCCGTCCTCGAGCTCAAGGCGACCCAGTCCTGAATATTGATCGGCCTTGAACTCGCCGCGGTAGGTCATGCCGTTTTCTTTGAGGGTACCTTCGCCGTCCCGTCGACCGGCCTTGAAGCCCCCGGTGTAGCTGCTGCCATGGGTGGTCAGCGTACCCTGGCCATCGAACAGGCCTTGATTGAATTGTCCGCGATAGACTTCGCCATTACTGCCGTGCCATTCGCCCTGGCCGTGCCATTGGCCCTTGTCGAACTCGCCGGCGTACCAGCTGCTGTTCGGATAATCGACCCGCCCCTGGCCTTGCAGCAATCCGTCCACCAGTTCGCCGCGATAACGTCCGCCGTCCGGCAGGCGAGCGTCAGGCGGCAGCAGCGATTCGCCGTCTCCGCAAGCGGTCAGCAACAGGGTCAACGCGAGGAGGGCAATCGAGCGCATAGCGGGATCCGGGCAATTAGGCGACCGAGTATGCCGCAGCTCCATGACCTTATATAGCCAGGAAGACAGGAGAAGGCGCGAAACAGCATGAGCTGCTTCGCATCCAGGATCATTTACACGAAGCAGAGCGACAGCGGTTCAGCGATATAAGCCGGTTTGTCCGAACCTTCGATCTCAAGCGTGGCGGTGGCCTTGAGCAGCCACTGGCCGGGCTTTTTCTCGGTGACTTCGGTCAGGTCAACCTTGAGGCGGACCTTGGAATTGACCTTGACCGGCTGAATGAACCGCACGCTGTCGAGGCCATAGTTGACCACCATCTTCAGGCCTTCAGGCAGTATGAGGATGTCCTCCATCAGCTTTGGAATAAGCGACAGCGACAGGAAACCGTGGGCAATGGTGCTACCGAATGGCGTTTGCGCGGCTTTGACCGGGTCGACGTGGATGAACTGGTAGTCCCCTGTGGCTTCGGCGAACAGGTTGATGCGCTCCTGGTCGATGGTGAGCCATTCGGAACTTCCAAGTTCCTTGCCGACATAATCTTTGAGCTCTGCAACTGGAACATAGGGCATTGAGACTCTCCTTGGGTTCATCGGATTTATAGTTTTTGAGGTGGGGGGTCAGACCTCCCGAATTACCACTTTAGATCATCACGGCCGCGTACTGCGGTCAACTGAACATGCTTTTGGCGAATGCCGGTCCATAGCGTGGGCATGCTTATAATGATCGGCCCGCCATTGCGGGTGACGGGTTTGGCGGGAGACGAGGATGTTGTTACGAGGTTTGACATGGCTGGTGCTGTTCCAATTGCTGGGCACGGCGATCAATCACCTGTTTCTGCCGGTGTTGCCGGGGCCCATCGTCGGCCTGCTGTTATTGCTGGCATATCTGATCAGTCGCGGGCAGGTGGGCGAGCCACTGAGCCTGGCGGCCAGCAGCCTGCTGCGTTACCTGCCGCTGCTGCTGGTACCGCCGGCAGTTGGGGTCATGGTGTACGCCAAGGATATTGCGGCGGATTTCTGGGCCATTGTCGGCGCACTGGTGTTGTCGCTACTGCTTTCGATGGCGTTTGCCGGAATGCTGATGCAGCGCTTGGTCAAGCGCCATGTTACACCTGAGGACGGCCAATGATCTTTGACTGGCAGGGCGCCTGGACGTCAGTGATTCACCATCCATTGTTCGGCATTGGCATCACGCTGGGGGCTTACCAGCTGGTGCTGGCGGCATTCGAGAAAACCCGCTGGATTTTTTTGCAGCCGGTGCTCGTGTCCATGCTGTTGGTGATCGCAGTGCTGGTCGGTTGCGGCATTACCTATGCCGAGTATCGCAAAAGCACCGAGATCCTGAGCATCCTGCTGGGGCCGGCGACTGTGGCACTGGCTGTGCCGCTCTACCTGAACCTGCGGCGGATTCGGCAGTTGTTCTGGCCGATATTTACTACGCTGGTGATAGGCGGGGTGGTGGCCACCGGTCTTGGGGTGTTGCTCGGCTGGTCGTTCGGCGCTGAACACATGATCCTGATGACCATGGCGCCCAAGTCCGTGACCTCGCCGATTGCCATGCTGGTAGCGGAGCAGATTGGTGGAGTGGCCGCGCTGGCGGCGGTGTTTGTGCTCATCACCGGGGTAATCGGGGCGATTTTCGGACCTGGCCTGCTGAATCGACTCGGGGTCCACAGCCCGGAAGCTCGCGGCATGGCGCTGGGCATGACGGCCCATGCGGTGGGCACTTCGGTGGCCCTGCAGGAAAGTGAAGAGTGCGGCGCCTTCGCGGCGCTGGCAATGAGTCTGATGGGCGTGGCCACGGCGGTTTTCCTGCCGTTGGCGGTGTCGATGGTGGTGTAAGGAAAATGTCTATGAGCTTGCCGCTTTTTCCACTGAACACAGTGCTGTTTCCTGGCTGCATCCTCGACTTGCAGATTTTCGAAGCGCGCTACCTGGACATGATCGGTCGCTGCATGAAACAGGGCGGCGGGTTCGGCGTGGTGTGCATCCTCGACGGCGAAGAGGTTGGTCTTGCGCCCGATGGCTATGCGTGGGTCGGCTGTGAGGCACTGATTACCGATTTCAAACAGCAGGCCAACGGCCTGTTAGGCATTCGCGTGCAGGGCGGCAGGCGCTTCAATGTGCTGCGCACCGAGGTCCAGCGCGATCAGTTGACGGTCGCCGAGGTCGAGTGGCTGGAAGACGAGCCGGAGCAACCGTTGCAGGACGAAGATGCGGACCTCGTGGCCTTGCTCAAGGCATTGGCCGAGCACCCGATGGTCGAAGCGTTGAACATGGGCACCGAAGCAACTGGGCAGCAGTCGTTGGCCAATCAGTTGGCGTACCTGTTGCCGTTCGCCGAAGTGGACAAGATCGATTTGCTGCAACTCGATGATCCGCAGCAACGGCTGGATGCCATCCAGGCGCTGCTCGATGAACTGCAAGGCGAGTTGTTCGCCTGATCGGCACGCACTTGTGTAGAAACCTCAGTAGGCGTAGCGCAGCATGGCGTGTGGCAGGTGGCGCAGGGCGAAGAAGCTGAACAGTGTCGCCATTGCCGGCAGTATCAACCACCAGACTTTTGGTGGCATGGCCTTGAGTTCTTCACTGCGCTGTATTGTCCACAGGCTCGCTGCACAGACACCGGCCGCCAGCACCGCCCCCGCCGTAATGTCGGTCGGCCAGTGTGCCCCCAGGTAGACCCGCGACAAGGCAATCGCAAGTGCCGGCAGGCAACCCACCAGCAGCCAGGTCAGGCGCATGCGTGGGGGGTGCCCGCGACCGGCCAAAACCGCCAGGGTCAGGAACAGCGCAAACGCCCCGGAGGCATGGCCGCTGGGCATGCTGTAGCTGGTGAGCGGATCGCTGAGAACTTCCGGGCGTAGCCGGGCAAAAAACTGTTTGGCCCCGGTGTTGGCCAGCGCCGTAATCAATAGCGTTGCGCCGGCGAAGACCGCCTTGCGCCATTGGCGCATCACCAGCAACAGGGCGACGAGCAGTGTGCTGAACAGCAGCATGTTGCGGAATTCACCGATAATCGTCAGCGTCACGGCGACTTCATCGAGCGTCGGGCTGCGATGTTCCTGTACCAGTGTCATCACCCCCTGGTCGAGTGCGGTCAGGTGCGGGTAGCCGATAAATAGCCCGGCCAGAATCAGCAGGCTCATGCTGGTAATCAACACCGTCGCCTTGCGATGGCGGCGTATGCTGCTGGTGATGCTCAGGCCGACCATCACCGCAATACTGCCCGCCACGATGCCCGCTTCTGGCCAGAAACCTTCCGGCAAGGGCAGGCGAATCGCCGCGCCGGCGGCCCAGCCAGGCAGAAGGTAGGCGACGCTCCAGCCAGCAGCGGCCAGCAGGCTTACCGCGGCAAAGCGCGGGAAGGGCATGTCGAACATCCCAGCGACCATGGGCAGCATGGGACGTAGCGGGCCGATGAAGCGGCCTACCAGTAAACTGGCGATGCCGTAGCGCTGGAAATACGACTCCGCGCCGGCAATCCATTCCGGATGATGGCGCAAGCCAGGCAGGCGGCGGATGTTCTGGTGAAAATGTCGCCCGATGAAGTAAGAAGCGACATCGCCCATCACCCCGGCGACAAACCCCAGCAGCAATGTCTCGCTCAACGACAGCGCGCCGCTGCCGGCCAGCACTGCCACGGCAAACAACAACACTGTGCCTGGGACGATCAGCCCTGCAATCGCCAGGCACTCGACAAAGGCCACGATGAATAAAGCCGCAGCCAGCCACTGAGGGTTTGCCGCGAGCCATCCGGTCACGCTATCGAGCCATGGGCCCATAAAAACAACTCCATCGAATTTATATAAGCGTCCTCAGTGGACGAACACACGCTTCAACACACCACCGAATCCTGGAGCGAGCTTGCTCGCGATGGTCGCTAACGATAGCGAGTGCTTTCTGGATCAGCGCGGCGCTCTGGTAAACATCGCGAGCAAGCTCGCTCCTGCAGGGGGCTCGATTATTCAACTCAGCAAAATGTAATCCCGCCCTTCGACCTGCCCGCGTCGCAGGGGGTTGCGCGTGCAGTACGGCGCATACGCTGCCTCCACGAAGCGATACATCAAGTGTTCATCGCGCCCCAAAGGGATCCCGAGCCGGGTGGTCTGGATCACGTGGCCAGGCGGGGCGCCCACGTCTTCCACCAGCAGCGCCTCATGGTCAAAACGCCTGGTATCCCAGACCGGCACCTTCAAACCTAGCGCCTTGCACAGCAATGTCTGCCCTGCGCAGAGCTTTTGCGAGGTCCGTGGGCGCCCTTGAGCATCGGGATTGTTCAACAGCATTTGCGCCAGGCTGGCCGGCCCGCTCAGTTCATCGACCCATGGATAGGCCGATTTGATCAATACGGCATTGCCCGGGCCCTGGGCGCTGAAATTCAGCGAGTCACCGCCGCGGGCGTAATACATATAGATGTGACCGCCATCCAGAAACAAAGCTTTACGCTTTTCTGTGTAGCCGAGCGAGGCGTGGCTGCCTTTTTCTTCGAAATAATAGGCCTCGGTCTCGATGATCCTGGCGCTGAGCCACAAATCACCGACCCGGTGCCGAATGACTTTGCCCAGCAGATCCCGCGCGAGCGTCTGTGCGTCGCGGTCAAAAAAGGCATCCGGCAGCGCGTGGGGCTTGAGGTCGCAGGCGGATGAGGCAGTCAGGTTGGTCATGACGAACAGCGTTTATCGGGGCTGATAGAGCAGTGAGGATAACAATATGCACCTTAATTACGGCTGAACGTCGGCAAATTGAAGTCCATTTCGACCATCCGCCCGTCACCGCTGTTAGTCGCGGGTCGCGACAGCTATAATCTGCCGCTTTATTCTTTAACAAGACCTAGCAAAGACCACTCCAGACCATGACTGAGTCCGTTCTTGACTACATGACCCGCCTGGGTCGCGCTGCCCGCGAGGCTTCTCGCGTCATTGGCCGTGCCAGCACCGCGCAGAAAAACCGCGCCCTGCAGGCTGCTGCCAATGCGCTGGACGCGGCGCGCGTCGAGCTTGCCGCTGCCAATGAGCTGGATCTGGCGGCCGGTCGTGCCAATGGCCTGGAACCTGCGCTGCTAGAGCGCCTGGCACTGACGCCTGAACGTATCGACGGGATGATCGTCGGTCTGCGACAGGTCGCTGCCTTGCCCGATCCTGTCGGCGCCATTCGCGACATGAGCTTTCGGCCTTCAGGTATTCAGGTCGGCAAGATGCGTGTGCCCCTGGGTGTGATCGGGATCATCTACGAATCGCGTCCCAATGTGACCATCGATGCGGCCAGCCTTTGCCTCAAGTCAGGTAATGCGACCATTTTGCGTGGCGGTTCCGAGGCCATTCACTCCAATCGCGCTATCGCGGCGTGCATCCAGCGCGGCCTGGCCGAGGCCGAATTGCCCGCCGCCGTAGTGCAAGTGGTAGAAACCACTGATCGTGCCGCCGTTGGCGCGCTGATCACCATGCCTGAGTACGTCGATGTCATCGTACCCCGTGGTGGCCGCGGCCTGATCGAGCGAGTGAGCCGCGATGCTCGCGTGCCCGTGATCAAGCACCTGGACGGCATTTGCCACGTTTATGTCAGCGCTTACGCCGACCTGGCAAAAGCCCAGCGCATCGCCTTCAACGCCAAGACCTACCGATATGGCATCTGCGGTGCAATGGAAACCCTGCTGGTAGACGCAACCGTTGCCAAGGATTTCCTGCCACCCATGGCCGCCCAGTTCCGCGAGAAAGGCGTTGAGCTGCGCGGCTGCGCTCGTACCCGGGTGATCATCGATGCGATCGTGGCAACCGATGATGACTGGAACACCGAATACCTGGCGCCCATCCTGTCGATCCGCGTAGTCGACGGGCTGGACGAAGCTATCGAGCACATCAACCAGCACGGCTCCCATCATACTGACTCGATCGTCAGCGAAAGCCTCGCCGACACGCGGCGCTTCGTCGCCGAAGTCGATTCGGCATCGGTGATGATCAACACGCCGACCTGCTTCGCCGACGGGTTCGAATATGGATTAGGTGCCGAGATCGGCATTTCTACTGATAAGCTGCACGCCCGCGGACCCGTGGGCCTCGAAGGCTTGACCTGCGAGAAGTACATCGTGGTCGGCGATGGCCAGCTGCGCGGCCAGGCGTCGATTTGACTTGGGCGACCTCGACCTGACAGCGCCGGCCACCCCCGACGAGCCTGCCCCGCGACGCGTAGG
>NZ_JAKNRW010000042.1 GCF_023072615.1 Pseudomonas violetae | reverse complement strand
CCCGCCGCACCGGGATGCCGAGGGACGCCGCCGAGTCGACTCCGAACGTGAACGCGTCCAACGCGCGTCGGTGCCACAGGCACACCGCCAGGCCAAGCAGCGCCACCGGCACCGCTAACCACACCGACGGCCAGCGCACGCCACTGAGATTGCCCAGCAGCCAGAACAGGATGCCGCGAGCCTGCTCGGAACTGGCGGACTTGGTGATCAGGAACGCCGTCAGCGCGTTGAACAACTGCGACCCGGCAATCCCCGCCAGAATGATCTGCCCGGTGCCGCTGGCTGACCCGCTGACCCGCGCCAGCAAAATCACCAGGACAAAAGCCGCGACGGCCCCGGCAAACGCGCCGACGGACAACGAAATGGCCCCGGCACCTAATCCCAGCAGCGCCACCAGAACCGCCCCGGTGGAAGCCCCCGCGGAAATACCCAGCAGGTAGGGATCGGCCAGTGGGTTGCGCAGCAGCGACTGCAGGATCACCCCACAGGTTGCCAGGCCTGCGCCGCAAGCCGCAGCCACCAGGGCGCGGGTCAGGCGGTAGTTCCAGACGATGCCTTCGTCGATTGGGTCGAGCACGTGGCCGGCCGCCCACAACTTGTTGGCCAGGACCTGGAACACCACACCCGGCTCGATCGGCGTTTCACCAATGGCCACGCCGGCGATCACCGCCAGTAACAGTGTGACAAAGGCCAGCAACGTGCGAATCATCGTCCCGGTCATTGCGGCAGGTCGTAGCCGTTGATGGCGCTGGCCAGTGTTTCCAGGCCATCGAACATCCGCAGGCTGGCCTGCATCGCCATGGCGTCGAGGATGATGATGCGATTGTTTTTCACCGCGTCCATGTTGCGCGTCACCGGATCACTGCGCAGGAACGCCAGTTTTTTTTCGTGGTCGTCGGCGGGGAATCGGCGACGATCCATGCGGGCAATCACCAGGAAGGTCGGGTTGGCCTTGGCGATGGTTTCCCAGCCCACCGTTGGCCATTCTTCGTCGGACTGCACCACGTTGCGCACGCCCAGGGTGTTGAGCATGAAATCGGGAATGCCCTTGTGGCCGGCGACATAGGGGTCGATGTCCAGGCTGGCGCTGGAGAACCAGAACAGCGCGCTGGTGTGCTTGAGGTTCTTGCCCTGCACCAGGGCAATGGACTTCGCCAGGCTGGCCTTGAGCTCGGCGGTCAGCTGCTGGCCACGGTCCTGCACATCGAAGATTTCAGCCAGCTGGCTGACGCTCTTGTACAGACTGTCGATGCGAAACGCTTCCAGCCGAGTGCCGTCGGCCCCCACCAGGTTGTCCTTGGCTTCGCAGTCGGAGGGCATCAGGTAGGTCGCGATGTTCAGTTCGTGAAACTGTTCGCGGGTGCCGACCGCGCCTTGCGGCCCGACCATCCACTCCAGCTCGACTGCAACCAGCTGCGGACGCTTGCCGATCACCGCCTCGAAGCTCGGCTCGTTATCAGCCAGGCGTTCGATCTTGTCGTTCTCGGTCTTGTAGCGGCCCAGTACGTCGTTAAACCACAGCGAGGTGCCGACCAGACGGTCGCTCAAGCCCATGGCATAGAGCATTTCCGTGCCGGCCTGGCCGATGGTCACGGCGCGGCTCGGCGCCTGCTGGAACGTCAGGGTGCTGCCGCAGTTTTCCAAGGTCAGGGGGTATTGAGTCGGTGCCGCCTGGGCGAGGGCACACAAAGCCAGGCCCGTGCAGAGGGTGGCGAAGCGGGGCAGCAGCATGGGGCAATCTCCAGTAAAACCGTACACGGAGCAGAGGTCTACGGTCTGGAAACACATCATCGAACACTGCCGCAAAACGCAGTGCATTGCTGATCACCAAGGTGACCCGCGCGCCAAGGATGTCCTTCCCGGACACCCCGCCGGTTAGTGATTTGCTTGGCCGGCAGGTCTCCTGACTGGTGCGTCATCACCTGGCTCCGGCCTTCCCGGGAGCGATCCCAGTGGCAGTCGTGGAGCAGGCTCAGCACCTACAGTTGCGGGGGCAGTTCCGTTTGATGCTGCGCGAGCATCACGGATTCCCTATTAATCCCATGTGGAAACCGGCGGCGGCATGGTAGTCGATCAGGCCGCCCTTGGGGAACCCGCGTGATTCTTCACCCCTTCATGTGCGCTTAAAAACGCTCATCCAGGATCGCCGGCAGCGTGATCTCCTTGACGAAACTGGCCGACGACAAACTCAGGGCCATGCGCACCACCTGCACCACGTCGTGCACCGGGATCAATTGACCAGCGCCGCGCTGTTCGGCCACGGACCGGCAGGTATTGAAGTCGTCTTCGGTATTCAGGTAGCCGAGGTTCAGGCAGGTCACGCCCAGACGCTGCTCGCGGTAGCCTTCGCGCAACGCATCGGCCATTCCGCGCAGGGCAAACTTGGAGGCGCCGAACGCCACTTCCGGGCGACCACTGCGGGGCAGGCCGGAAGTCGATCCCGTCAGGATGACCCTCGGGTTGGCGCTTTTGAGCAGCACCGGCAGCAAGCGTTTGATCA
Organism: Pseudomonas violetae; assembly: GCF_023072615.1. Lineage (GTDB taxonomy): Bacteria > Pseudomonadota > Gammaproteobacteria > Pseudomonadales > Pseudomonadaceae > Aquipseudomonas > Aquipseudomonas violetae. The sequence continues at coordinate 43,030 of NZ_JAKNRW010000042.1, read as the reverse complement.
GCACTATGGGCGAGGTGATGTTGCAGTTGACGATGGCCTGCAGTTGATCATCGTCGTCGGCGAGAAAGGCGTAGGCGGGGTCGAACGCCAAGGTTTCCCAGATGCCGAGGTTGTAGATCAGTGTGTCCAGCCCGCCCTCGGCCACGGCCTGTTCGAGGGTCATGGCCGCCGTGGCGGGATCAGCAAGATCGGCCTCCACCCAGCGTACCTGCACCCCTGCCTGGGGCTTGATGTGGTCGGGACGCGTGCGGGAAACGCCGATCAGCGTGTCGTGCGCCTGACCGAGACCTTCGATCAGGGCTTTGCCAAGACCTTTGCTTGCGCCCACCACCATGGTTTTCATCATTGGTCTCCTTGACCGCAATGCTACGAGGAGGGGTATGCAAGCAAATGATCAGCGGTTTGGCAACCGGTTTGCCCGCCGATCCGGCGCAAGCCCGCACTCGGTATCAGTGCAGACACGCCACCTGCCGGCGTTCCCCCATCGGCGACAGGCCAAAGTAGCGGCTGTAGCACTTGGAGAAATGCGCCGGCGAAACGAAGCCGCACGCCAGGGCGATGTCCCGTACCTGGGACTCGCTGCGCAGCAGCAACTGCCGGGCCCGGGACAGGCGCAGTTCCAGATAGTACTGACTGGGCGTGCGTTTGAGGTGCTTGTGAAACAGGCGTTCCAGTTGCCGCACCGACACCTCGTTCAATTGTGCCAGTTCCTCCAGCCCCAGCGGCTCCTCGATGTTGGCTTCCATGATCGCCACTATCTGGCTGAGCCTGGGCTGGGAGGTGCCGAGTTTCTGCCGCAACGGTACGCGCTGGCGTTCCTGGGCGCCTCGCGCGCGATCACACAACAGCAACTCCGCGGCATGGGCGGCGATGTCCCGGCCGCCCGGTTCCCGGGCGATCAACTGCAACGTCATGTCCATGGCCGCGACTCCGCCGGAGCAGGTGTAGCGGTCGCGATCGAGTTCGAACAGCTGGTTGGAAATGACGATTCCGGGAAAGCGCTCGGTCAGCGCCTCGTAATCTTCCCAATGGATGGTGCAGCGGTAACCCTTGAGCAGGTCGGCCCGGGCCAGCAAGTGGCTGCCGGTGCAGATACCGCCCAGGGGTACCTGCAAATGCGCCAGTTTGCGCAGCCAGGTGAGCAACGGCCGGCTGCTGTGATTGGACACTATCGGGTTCGAGCCCACTACGAACAACATGTCGAGTTTTGGTGCGTCCTCTGTCGAGTAGTCGGGCAGGATGCGCATGCCGTTGCTGGCGGTCACCGGCTCCATGCTGGCGGCGATGATCAGGGTGCGGTACATCGGCTGGCGCGCGGCCATGTTGGCCATGCGCAAGGTTTCCACGGCTGAGGCGAAGCCGATGGTGGTGAAGTTCTGGATGACCAGAAAACCCACGGTTTTCACTGGCCGTTGTTCGTAGGCAGACATGGGCCTTATCCTCTTGTTCTTATGGGTTCCAGCGTTTTTGACGAATAAAAAAACCGGCCAGCTTCGTGGTGAGAAAGCGGCCGGAAAGAGGTGAGCTGGGTGGCGCTGGACGCGGCTGAGCGTCAGGCGTTGCGGGTTTCAGCAGGTACCGGCGCGGTGCGTTTTCTGGAGTTGAAGATCGCGCCCATGCACACGATGGACAGGGTCAGCGCCCCGGTTGCCAGCACTTCCATGCGGTGTTGCGGCAGGATCAGCATGACGGTCAGGATGCTCAGGATGCACAGGATGCACAGGATGCACAGGATCACCAGGTAGCTGAGCCAAGGGTAGAACCACATTTTGAACACGATCGGTTGTCCCGAAGCGTTCATCCTCCTGCGCAGTACCAACTGCGATACGGCAATTGCCAGGTACACCAGCAACGCCACGGCGCCGGAACTGGCCAGGAGGAAAGCGAACACCTCGTTGGGCGCAAAGTAATTGAGTGCCGTGGTCAGGAACCCCACTGCGGTACTTGCCAGCACGGCGATGTAAGGTACGCCGGAGCCTGAGGTTTTCTGCAGGATGCGCGGCCCGTCGCCTCGTTTGCTCAGGGAGTAGACCATGCGCGAGGCGGTATAGATGGCGGAGTTCAGGCAGCTGGCGACGGCAATCAGCACCACGATGTCGACGATCATTTTCGCGTGGGGAATGTTCATCAGCTCCAGCGCTCGCTGGTATGAGCCCACTGTCACCAGCATCGGGTCATTCCAGGGCACGATGGAGATGATCAGGAACACCGAGACGATGTAGAAAATCCCCATCCGCCAGACCACCGAGTTGGTTGCACGAGTGATCTGTTTTGAAGGGTTCTGCGATTCGGCTGCGGCAATGGTGACGATCTCGGTGCCCATGAAGCTGAACACCGTGGTGAGCATCGCGCCGATGACAGCGGTCCAGCCATTGGGCATGAAACCGCCGAACTCCTTGCTCAACTGAGCCACTCCGCTGACGCTGGTATCGGGCAGCCCACCCGCCAGGGCTAGGGCGCCTAGGGCGATAAACCCGAGTACAGCGATGACTTTGAGCATGGCGAACCAGAACTCGAACTCGCCATAGCGCGCCACGCTGAACAGGTTGGTCACGGTCAGCAGGCCGGTGACGGCGATGGCGAACTCCCAGGTCTGGATGGACGGAAACCAGGCGTGCAGGATGGCGGCGGCAGCGATGGCTTCGATGGGAATCACCAGCACCCAGAACCACCAGTAGAGCCAGCCAATGGTAAAGCCGGCGCTGCGGCCCATGGCGCGTTCGGCGTAGGTTGAAAACGACCCGGTGTCGGGGGAGGCCACGGCCATTTCCCCGAGCATGCGCATCACCAGCACCACCAGGGTGCCGGACAATATATACGCCAGGATCGCCGCAGGCCCGGCCGACGCGATGGCGTGGCCCGAGCCTATGAAGAGGCCGGCGCCAATGGCTCCGGCGATGGACAACATGGTGACGTGACGCTGCTTGAGGCCTGGCGCCAGAGTTGAGGAGCTGGACATGAGACTTACCCTGTTTTTGTTGTATTTGAGAGGGTGAAGCGTTAACCGCGGTGTTTCCTGGTCGGGCACGTCCGTGCGCTGTTCAAGTCATTCAATCAAAGGCTTCGCGCACCGCTGCACTGATTCCGGACACGCAGACGTCGAGGATCAACTGACCTTTTTCGCGACTGGAGCCCTTGGGCGAAGACAGCGTGCCGCATGCCGGCGTGCGCTCCGGGATGATCGGGAAAACGTCATAGGGCGGAAAGGTCGCGGGGGGATGATCCACCGCGCGGTCGAGGTCGACCTTGTCCGGGTGCAGGGCCAACATCAGTGAAGTTTCGAAGACGCCGCCGTGTTCGATGTCCCAGCCGAGGAAGCCATCGGGATACAGCTTGGCGAGGACCGCCGGGTCGTTGACGAAGTCCCAGTAGGACAACACCACCACCTTGAAATCGGTGATGCCGCCGTAGCGCAGTTCGCGCAGTGCCAGGTCGATCCCCTCGACGATGAACATCGAGTTTTCAAAGTGCCCGTTCATCATGACCAGCTTGCGCGCACCGTGGCGGGCCAGTTCGCGAATGATGTCCTGCACGGTGTGGGTCAGGGTTGCGCCATCGAGGCTGGTGGTGCCGGGAAAGTGATTGCCGCCACCGGATTTCTGCTGGGACTTGTAGCCGTACGCCAGTGCGGGCAGCACCAGGCCACTGACGTTGTGCGCCACGGCCTTGCAGATTGCGGTGGGCAGCAGTACGTCGACCTCCATGCACATGTGGTGTCCGTGCTGCTCCAGGGCGCCCACGGGCAGGAAGATCGGGCAGCCGGTCGCGACTTTCGCCGCGTATTCCGGCCAGGTGAGTTCTCCAATGACGACGCTGTTGTTCATCTGTACACCCATGTAAGTAATTGACCCATAGGTCATTTTCAGGCCGTGGCGGGTAGATCGATTCGATCAGATCGGCTCGTGGCCGATTTGTCCAAATCCGACCCGTAATTGGCAATACAGCCGCATGCATGCCATTGAGCCGGCCACAGGTCGGGTCTTGTCAATTACAGGTCGGGCGTACACAAAAAACACTGATGGCGATCTGCTGCAATGCTGCCAGCCAGCCAAGGATGCGTGGGGTTGGCCGCGACAGGAATGAGGCACTTCCAGCACCCGGGGAACCATGACCATGAACAAGCGCATCGACCTTTCACGTCGTACCTTCCTCAAGACCACCAGCATCCTCGCCGGCACTGCGGCACTCTCCGGTTTATTGCCTTTGAGAAGCTTCGCCGCTGCGGAAAAAGAACTGGTCATCCTGGCGTGGGCCGGGCACGCCGAGCCGGACATCGTCGCCGATTTCGAACGCCAGTACGGGGTCAAGGTGCGAGCCAAATACTACACCGGCGGGGACAACATGCTGGGGCTGATCGCCCAATCGCCCCCCGGCACCTTTGACCTGATCCTTTCCGACGCGGAATACGTGCAGCAACTCAACGCCGCTGAATACATCGAGCAACTCGACCCGGCGGATTACCCCTTCGATGATTTCTATCCCGAGTTCCAGCATTTTCCCGGGCACTGGCAAGGCGACAAGCTGTATTCCGTGCTGATCCGCTTCGGCTTCCTGGGCATTGCCTACAACACGCAACTGGTGCCCGAAGCCAAGGTGCAGAGCTATGACGTGTTCTGGGACGAAAGCCTCAAGGGCAAGGTCGGGCACTTCGACTGGCACTTGCCCAATCTGGGACAGATCAGCCTGTTCAACGGCAATGCCCGGCCCTACGACATCGACGCTGCGCATTGGCAGAGCGTGCAGCAGAAGCTCATGAGCCTGCGCCCGCAGATTGGCGGTTTCTTCGATTACGGTGGCACCTTTTCCTCGCTGAAAAACGGCCAGGTGCATGCCATGTGTGGCATCGGCGACTGGATCACAGGGGTCCTGCAGCGCGCCGGTGCCCCGGTGAAAACCGTGCTGCCCAAGGAGGGCGGCCTGCAATGGACGGAGTCCTACTGCATCGCCAGAAAAGCCCACAGCCCGGACCTGGCGAAGAAGTTCATACAGTACATCACCTCACCGCAAGGTCAGGTCAAGTCGGCAAAAATGGCCGCGTACCCGGCCCTGATTCCAAGCAAGAAGGGCTGGGAGTTGCTCAACCAGACTGATCTCGCTGAAGCCAGGCGCCAGGGCATGGTGCTGGGACAGCGCAACGTCATGGATGACCTCCGCGACGGCCGCATCAAGTACCGCGAGTTGCCGGTGCAGCAGAGCCTGGAAGACTGGAACGACTTCTGGTCGCAATACAAGGGCGCCTGACAACAGGTGTGGAGGAGGTGGCAATGATTTCAGACAAGTTGAAGACTTCACCGCCAGTACTGTCCAGCAGCGCACCCGCCCAGCGCCAGCGCACCGCCCGCAAGGCCCTGCGCGTGCCCTGGTTCGGGCTATGCTTGTCGATGCCGATCCTGATCTGGCAACTGATTTTTTTTGTGTTCCCCCTGGCCTTCCTGGTGGCGATCAGCTTCTGGATGGTGCGCAATTTCCGCATGGTGCCGACCTTCGAATGGCTGAACTGGAGCTACATGTTCAGCCGCGGATTCTTCTGGGATGCCTATGTGCACACCCTGGGCATGGCGGCGGGCGCTACCGTGCTGGTCAGCCTGGTAGCGTTTCCGTGCGCCTATACCATTGCCTTCAAGTTTCGTGATTCCGCCAGGCAGTTGCTGGTGCTGTTGCTGATCACGCCGTTCTTCACCAGCTATCTAGTGCGCACGTATTCGTGGCAGGTGTTCCTGAGCGACAACGGCATTCTCAACGCAGCGCTCGGGCTGCTCGGCATCGGCTCGGTGGGTATGTTGAACACCACGTTCGGCACCTATGTCGGCTACTTCACCCTGTGCCTGCCCCTGGTGGTGCTGCTGCAACTGTTCAGCCTGATGTACATCGATCGGTCGTTGATCGAGGCCGCGCACAACCTCGGCAGCGGGCGTTGGCGCACGGTCTGGCTGGTGGTCATACCGTCGGCGCGGATCGGCATCGTCGTGGCGGCGCTGTTCTGTTTCATCCTGACTTTCGGTGATTTTGTCAGCCCGCTGTACCTGGGCGGCGGTCAGCCACCGACCCTGAGTACGCTGATCACCGACACCACCAAGTCCGGCCAGCAATGGCCTCGGGCAGCGGTGATTGCGACGGTCATGATCATCACGCTGCTGATCAGCGCCTTCGCTGCGGTTCGCTTTGCTTATCGGAGACGCGCATGAACGAACATCGCCTGATCAACTTCGTGCTGCGCAGCTTTGTCGTGCTGGTGTTCATTTTCATCTTCACGCCGATTGCCGGCAGCTTCGTTTTTTCCTTCAACATCGACCGTTTTCCGTCTCTGCCCCTGGGTGGTTTCAGCCTGCATTGGTACCAGGTGATCGCCACAGATCCGGCAGTCTGGCAGGCGTTCAGGAACAGTCTGCTGGTGGGTGTGGTGGTGTCATTGGTCTCGACGCTGCTGGGTTTCACGGCCGCCTACACCGACTTTCGCTACCAGTTTTTCGGCAAGCCGATCTACATGGCGCTCGCCACGCTGCCGCCGACCATTCCGGTGGTGATCATGGGCCTGGCGATGCTGGCGTTCCTTTCCCGGGTCGGCCTGTCGGGTGAGATTTATGCGGTGATGATCAGCCATGTCGTGATGTGCACGCCGTTCGCCATGGCGGTGATCCGCATGCGCCTGGCGCAGATGGACCCCAACATCGAGGCGGCGGCGTGGAACCTGGGGGCCAACCAGTGGAAGGCCATGCGCTACGTGATCCTGCCGTTCACCGCGCCGAGCATCTTCGCCGCGCTGTTCGTGACCATGGCGGTGTCCTTCGACGAGTTCGCGGTGGCCTGGTTCGTCTCGGGGCTGAACGAGACCGTTCCGGTGCGCATCCTCAACACCTTGCAAGGCCAGGTGAGCCCGACCATCAACGCCATTGGCACGATCGTCTTCATCACCACCATGAGCCTGGTCATTTTTGCGCAACTGCTGTTGATGCGTCGGCGCAGCGCCTGATCACGGCGAGCGCCCCTACAACCCTCCAATCCGAAGGAATGCGCCATGACTCAACCGCTGGTGGTATTTGACAACGTGGTCAAGCATTTTGGCAGCTACCAGGCTGTCGAGCGCCTCAACCTGGAGATCTACAAAGGCGAATTCGTCGCCATCATGGGCTCCAGCGGTTGCGGCAAGACCACGACGCTGCGCATGCTCGCCGGGCTCGAAAAACCGAGCGAAGGCGAAATCCGCCTGAACGGCGAACGCATCAATGACCTGTACTCCTGGCAGCGCGAGACGCCACTGGTGTGGCAGAACCTGGCGTTGTTTCCTTTTTTGAATGTGCTGGAAAACGTCGAATTCGGCCTGCGCATGCGCGGCATGGCCAAGGCGCAACGGCGCAAGAAGGCATTGCACTGGCTTGAGCGGCTGGACCTGGCGGAATTCGCCACACGGGACATCAGCCTTCTGTCCGGCGGCCAGCGCCAGCGGGTGGCGCTGGCCCGCTCACTGGTGACGGAACCGCCGATGCTGCTGCTTGACGAGCCCCTGAGTGCGCTCGATGCGCACCTGAGTGTGCGCATGCAGGGGGTGCTGACCGGCCTGCAAAAAGACCTGGGTATCACCTTTGTCTACGTTACCCACAGTCAGTCCGAGGCCTTTGCGATGGCGGATCGGGTGGTGATCATGAGCCGTGGCCGGGTGGAGCAGATAGGCACGCCGCAAGCGGTGTTTCTCGAGCCGCACAATCGTTTTGTGGCCGAGTTCGTTGGGGGCAAGAACATCTTCCCCGGAACGGTTGCCGGCTTCGACGACAGCGGCCTGATCCGGCTGGATTCAGCGCAGGGTAGCTTCGTGGCGCGATTGCCGCAGGGCAAGTCGGTGAGTGCGGGGGAGGCGGTCACGGTCTGTGTCAGCGCCGAGCATATCGAGCTGACCATGCAGCCGGTGCGACACAATCGGCTGGCGTGCACCGTTGTCGGGGAGGAGTTCATTGGCTCAATGGTCAACGTGTATCTCGAAGCCAGCGGTGACCTGGAGCTGAAGGTCCAGAAAACCCATGCCGATTACAACCGGCTGGGGGTAAATTGCGGGCAGCGCTTGTATGCCGAATGGGAAGGTGTGCATGCGCTGATTTTGCGAGATGGAGGCGCGCCAGTAATGGCGGCTTGATATTAACCTTCGCAGTCGCTATAGGCGCTGACGAGTACAACGAGGCTGCGATCTTTTGATCCAGCCTCTGGACTACTAGGGGAGGTACCTCCTGACACGAGAAGGGAAAAAGGGAGGCTTTCTTCAGGCCTCCCTTTTGTTTGTGTCACGCAGGTGTTCAATTTCCATCGGCCACGTTGCGCTCTATTTCGTCGACTTTTTTCTGCAGCTCTTCGGCGTCCTGCTCTTTGGTACGGATTGAAGAGGGCGTGATGACTTCATCGACGGCCCTGGTATCGTCGTCCCTGTCCGCCAGATCCCTCTGGACCACATTCACCGGCTTGCCGGACGAATCCGTAGGTGGCGCATTGGATGTCACGGGTGATTTGCCATCATTTATACGCTTATCATTGTTCATATTGCATACCTCCATTGGCTTTCATATTGGATGCAACGGTGCCGCTCGAGTTCGAGATTTTTCATTCGCGGTGACCGCCGGACTCCAACTCGGTCATGACGGTGCCGCCTCGGTCCAGTCCAGCTTTGCCGACTCGCGCCAGCGCACTTGGGCGACGCCATATTTTTCCGCCTGGGGCCTGGATACCAACTTCAGCGGCGGCCTTCCGGGTTTGGGAATGGGCGCTATGCCGGCATCACAACTTGCCCAATGCCAGGCGTCGCGATTGCTCATCACTGTTGCCCGGATGATGAACGACCTCGGCTCCCCGTGGAGCAGGTATTCAATGATGTAGAGACCGGTGCTATTCATGAGGACCCTCCTTATGCTCATAGACAAAGGAGTGGTGGTGTCAGAAAAAATTCAAAGCAATTTCCCGGTGGCGTTAAGCTCTTATTTTCAGGAAAAAAATTGCACTTTTAGTGGTCTGATGATTCCCGTCCACCCCGCTCAGCTGCAGGTCAACTTCACTGCCTTGGCGGCGCGTTCCAGCTCCTGTTTGACTTCGCCCGGTATTCGCTGCTTGCGAAGGGTTTGCTCCAGGAATGCCTGGTTGCCCCGACCGTCGACCTCGGCATCGATGGCGGCGTCCTGCGCACCGATGGCAGTGGCGTGGGACTCCATCACGGAGTCAATCTCGACATCGCTCTTTGCGGCATCCAGGGCGCCGACGAGTTTTGCCACGTCCTCTTCCTCGGCCTTGGCGTAGGCGTCCACCGACATTCCCGCCGCCAATGCCCGGGCGCGCACTTCGACACCTTTCAACGCCTCCCTGGCTTCAACGCAGCGTAATTCCTGGGTGTGGTTTTGCACATCGCGCCACTGCCACAGTGAATACGTCAGCGTGCCGACCATCGCCAGCGTGATACCGCTTATCAGGATCGGCTGCATGACTGGATTCTCGAACTGTTGCAAAAGGGCGTGCTATTTCTTTACGGGAAGCATTCACAGCGTAGCACCGGGGAACGAGAATCAGCGGTTCGAGTATCTTTGCAGGCACCGCCATTGCGCTTTATCAACGCGCCCCATAACGTATTCGTTTTCGGCACACAGCAGGTCGACCATTGATCGAAAGACGCCAGTTCAGCGCAGGGTTGAAGGGCAAGAACCTTCGTTACCTGAATGACAACTCCAGCGCGACACCTCAGGTGGTGCGCAGCGGTTTCCTGCTGCTCGAGAATTTCTCGCTACCGGCCTTTACGCAAGTGCTGGATACCCTCATCACCGCCAATTTGCTGCGCCCCGGGGTGTTTGCCACGCGTACCTTCGGCTTGAGCGACGGCGAGGTGATCAGCGATCTGGGATTGGTCATTCGCCCGGATGCGCGTCTCGACTGTTCAGCCATCAAGGGGCTGGATCTGCTGGTGGTTTGTGGTGGTTATCGAACCGAGCTCAAGGCCAATGAAGCGTTCATCGCTCTGCTCAAGACGGCAGCGGAGCAGGGTGTGATGCTCGCTGGCTTGTGGAACGGTGCCTGGTTCCTCGGCAAGGCGGGTCTGCTCGACGACTATCGCTGCGCCATTCATCCGGAACACCGCCCGGCGCTCGCGGAGATTTCCCGGGCGACCCAGGTCAGCAGTGAACCTTATGTGATCGATCGCGACCGGCTTACCGCGTCCAGTCCTTCGGGTGCCTTCCATATGGCCCTGGACTGGATAAAGAGTCTTTACGACAAAGCCCTGGTCGAGGGCGTCGAGGACATCTTGGCATTCGAGGAATCGCGTTACCGGCGGATCAAACCAGCGGAGAACATCTGTGTCAGCGCCCCGTTGCGCGAGGTGGTGAAGCTCATGGACGCCAATCTTGAAGAGCCACTGGAGCTGGAGCAACTGGCTGTCTACGCCGGCCGTTCACGGCGGCAACTCGAGCGCCTGTTCAAAGAGCAACTGGGCACCACGCCACAACGCTATTACCTGGAACTTCGCATTACCGAGGCGCGGCGGCTGCTGCAGCACACCGAGTTGTCCCAGGTAGAGGTCTTGGTGGCCTGCGGGTTTGTCTCACCGAGTCATTTCAGCAAGTGCTACAGCGCCTACTTCGGCTACCGGCCGTCCAAGGAAAAGCGCTTGGTCAAGTAGCGCTGGAGCACCGGGCGATCTGATCACCCCGGATTGGTAACCCGCGCGGTCCGGATGAACAGGGCGCGCAATTTTTCCCAGAAATTGCCCCCGAGCACGAAGAAGCTGGCAATCAGCATGGCATCGCCCAGCGCCTGCAGTTGCCAAAGATTGGGCCGCAGGCCCGGCCAAATGTTGTCGACATAGGGTTCGAGAAAAGCCGAAATCAGCGGCACGCAGAACATGACGATGCCGATTCGGTGGCGCCAGGGGCCCACTTCTGTATCCATGCTGGGCGCCATAGAGGTCATGTAGCCGAACAGGCTGCGCTTGAGTTGCTGGAATCCGGACTTGCCCATGATCGCGATGACCAGGATCAGCAGCACCTTGTTACTGATGAATAACACACCGGTCAAGGCGGCGACCCTGGAACCGGGAACGCCGGTTGCGGCCAGCACGGGCACCAGCAACCAGGAGCCCGCCATCAAGCAGATAATGCCTATGCCCAGCTTGAATCGCCAACCCGCCGAATGGGGTGCCGCACTGCCCGGTACGGAGATCATGGTTTTCACCTCAATTTGGCGGAGCCGGTCACGTGCGTCCTCACCTTGAAAAAGCGTAGCACCTGGCACTCTATAGTGACCGTTGACATTCGGTTTCTGTGGCTATGCTTGACTGACCGTCGCATCGGAAGACATCCATGCTCTCAAGTGCAACACTGCTCCTACGCCCGCGGAAACTGCTGCTCCTTGGCATGCTCGGCCTGGGCGGCTGCGTGCGTCTGGGGCCGGATTTCCAGGCGCCGGGCGAAGCATGGAGCCGGCATTGGAGCAGCCCGTCCCTGGAACAGGCCAGCCATCGCGCACAGAGCCCGGACATCCGTGAGTGGTGGCAGGTCTTCAACGATCCACTGCTTGATCGCCTGATGGCTGATGCGGACGCGAGCAACGCAGATCTTAAAATCGCCGGGCTGCGGGTCATGGAAGCCCGGGCGCGGTTGGGGATTGCCGAAAGCGGGCGTTATCCGCAGTTGCAGCAAGTCAGTGCCGACAGCCTGTACTTCAACCGTCGGCAATCCGGTGGCAGCAATCCGCAGGATAACCACTTCTGGCAGCACAGCGTGGGTTTCGATGTGGGGTGGGAGCTCGACTTCTGGGGGCGTTTCAGCCGTGCGATCGAGTCGTCCGACGCCAGTTATTTCGCTACGCGTGCCAACTATGAAGACGTGCTGGTGCTGCTGCGCGCACAAGTGGCGGACACCTACTTTGCATTGCGCACCACCGAGGCTCGGTTACGGGTGGCAAAAGAAAATGCCCGGCAGCAACAGCGCAATTTCGAGATAACCGAGAAGCTGTTCAATAGCGGGCAGAATGCCGAGCTGGATTTACAACAGGCCCGGACCCAATACCTGGGCACCCTCAGCACCATCCCCAGTCTTGAGGACCAGTTGCAACGGACCCGCAATGCCCTGGCTGTGCTGATCGGCCAGCCACCCGGCGGCATGCCGCAGTTGGCGGCGAGTGACGGACTGATTCCGTTGGTGGACCGTGCGGTGTTGCAGGATGTGCCCGCCAGCCTGCTGCTGCGTCGCCCCGACGTGCGTGCCGCCGAGCTCAACGTGGCTGCGCAGTCGGCGCTGATCGGCGTGGCCGAGAGCGATTTCTACCCCTCGTTGACCTTGCTCGGCAGTATCGTCTGGTCCACCGACTCACTGGATGGCACCTCGCGCAGCCTGGACCTGATCGGTGGTCCGAGCCTGCGCTGGAATGTGTTCGACCATGGCCAGATCAGCAATAACGTGCGAGTGCAGGATGCGCGTTTACAGCAGCTGATCGAAGCCTATCGCGACAAGGTTCGCCAAGCGGCAAGGGAAGCCGATGATGCGGCTGGCGGCCTGATCAAATCCCTTGAACGAGAACGCATCCTGGGCACGGCCGAGGTCGCCGCCAAGCGTTCGCTGGTGCTGGCCAGCGCGCAATACCGCGAAGGATATTCGGACTTTCAGCGAGTGCTGGATGCGCAGCGGGCGCTGTTGGAGCAACAGGACAATTACCTGGTGGCCCGCAGCAATGCCTTGAGCAATGTTATCGCCTTGTATAAGGCCTTGGGTGGTGGCTGGTACAGCGCCCAGCCAATGGTTGATGCCGCCACCCGCCGGCAGATGGAACAGCGTACCGACTGGGGCGATCTGCTGGACGAGCCTGCGGTTGGCCAGCCTGCCTTTCCCCAACCTGACGAGGTCGATACCCATGAGTGACGATATCCCGATCTCGTCCGAAACGCCCCCGCCCCCTGCTGCTGATCCAAGCCGCAGAGGTCTCAAGTGGGTGTTGCTGTTGATTGTCCTGAGCCTGGCCTGGTACCTGCTGGCAGATCGCTTAACGCCCTATACGCAGCAGGCACGGGTCGGGGCCTTTGTGATTCCGGTGGCGGCGGAAGTGGCGGGGCGGGTCATTGGAGTCAACGTGCGCAACAACCAGGAGGTGAAGGCCGGCGAGGTGCTGTTCGAGGTCGACCCCCAGCCGTATCAGATTGCCGTGGATCGGGCGCGGGCCGATCTTGAGTCGACCCGGAGGCAGATCGGCGCCGGCACTGCGGGCATTGCCGCCGCGCAGGCCAATCTGCGTGCGGCCCAGGCCAACGAACTCAAGGCGCGCCAGGACAATCAGCGCCTTGAAGGCTTATATCGGGACGATCCGGGGACCATCTCGGTGCGCCTGCTGGAAGTTTCCCGGGCCAATCGCGAACAGGCCGTGAGCCAGGTCGCCGCAGCGCGCGCCGAAGTCCAGCGTGCCCGGGAACAGGAGGGCGGCAGCGAGGACGAGAACGCGACCCTGCGCAGTGCGGCTACCGCGTTATCGAAAGCTGAACTGGACCTGGCCAACACCCAGGTGCGCGCACGTTCATCTGGGTTGGTCACGGACCTGCGCACCGACGCCGGCCAGTTCGCCGCTGCCGGTGGCCCGGTGATGACCCTGATCGCGATCCACGACGTGTGGGTCAGCGCCGACATGACCGAGAACAATCTGGGCCTGGTCCAGATCGATACGCCGGTGGCGATCGTGCTGGATGCGCTGCCGGGAGAGGTGTTCGAGGGGCGCGTGCGCAGCGTGGGGTACGGGGTCAGCGTCGGTCAGGCGCCGGCACCCGGGACCTTGCCCAGCGTGCAGAACAGCCGTGACTGGTTGCGCCCGGCGCAGCGCTTTCCGGTAATCATCGAGTTTTCCCGGGAAGCGACTGAGTACTTACGCGACAGTCGCGCGATCCGTGCCGGGGGCCAGGCTGAAGTCATGGCTTTCCCTGTAGAGGGCAATCCGCTGAATCCCCTCGGTCGTCTTTTCCTCGGGTTCATGAGCTGGCTGTCGTATGTCTACTGAATCCATCATCAGGGCTCGGCGTGCGCTGCGCTTGGCCTCAGGCACCGCGCTGTGCCTGGGCGCGAGTTTTGGCCTGGGATTGCCGATCCCCTTTGTAGCGCCGGTGCTGGCAGTGTTGCTGCTGGCGACGCTCAATCGGCCGCTGCCATTCAAGGCGACACTGGTGCTGGCGCTGGCGGCGTTGCTGACTACCGGTAGCGGCCTGCTGTTGATTCCGCTCTTGCGTTACTACCCGCTCAGCGGCGTGCTGTTGATTGGCCTCAGTCTGTTTCTGGTGTTCCGTTTCGGGCTGCGCGGTGGCAACGCGCTTATTGTCACGTTCCTGGTGATCGGCCTGACCATGATTTCGTCTGCTGGCGTTGCCGACTTCGGTCTGGCGGCGATGGTCATTGGTGCGCTAGTCAAAGGCTTACTGCTGGCTGTACTGGCGGTGGCATGCAGTCATTGGCTATTCCCAGAACCGGCGGATGCGCCCCCAGCGCCGAGCGCGCCGGCCATGCCATCTGAGGAGACCGGGCGGGTGGCGCTGCGAGCCACGCTGATCGTCTTGCCGACCTTCTTGCTGGCGTTGATCGATCCGGCCAGTTACCTGCCGATCATTCTCAAGGCCGTCGGCCTGGGCCAGCAGAGCTCGACCGCCAGCACCCACAGTGCCGGCCGGGAACTGGTCGGCTCGACCTTGCTCGGCGGGCTGCTGGCGATCCTGTTCTGGTGTGCGCTGAGCCTGTTCGTGCACCTGTGGATGTTTTTCCTGTGGACGCTGCTGTTCGGCCTGGTGCTGGCGCGCAAGCTCTACCGCCTCAGTCCCACTCGTCTGAGCCCGGGTTTCTGGCTCAACAGCCTGATCACGATGATCATTCTGTTGGGCCAGTCGGTGCAGGACAGCGTGGCCGGTAAAGACGTCTACACGGCGTTCGCCATACGCATGGGACTTTTCCTCGCCGTGACGCTGTATGCCTGCCTGATGGTCAATGTGCTCGAACAACGCCGGTCGCTACCGGTCACCCCGATGGCCCTGTAGGAGCGAGCTTGCTCGCGAAAACCGCAAGGGCGCCGCGTGCATTCAGGTTGCCCGCGTCATCGTTAACGACCATCGCGAGCGAGCTCGCTTCTACAACGCAGGCGTTCGCGGCGGGATCATGCGCTTCGAACCGGTGGACTCGAACGCACTAGCCAGGCGTAGCAGCGACGAATCGTCATAGGCGCGACCGGCAAAGGTCAGGCCGACCGGCATGCCGATGTCCGGCATCACGCCCATCGGGACCGTGACCGTAGGAACGCCCAGGTGGCGGATGGCGAGGTTGCCGTTGGCGACCCAGACGCCGTTACTCCAGGCGATGTCTGCGGAATGGGGATCAACATCGGCGTTTGCCGGGGCCACGTCAGCGACTGTCGGAAACAGCACTGCGTCCAGGCCCAGACGATCCATCCAGTCTTCAAGGTCGATGCGTCGTGTCTGTTCCAGTCCGCGCAGGCCGTCGGGCACCGTGGTGATCTGGTCCCAAGGCGTGATGCCGCGCTCGGCCATGCGCACGTACTCGTCCATGCCCGCCCCCAGGTCACCTTCGCGGTTGGGCAGGGTGCCCGGGTCGTGGGGGAAAATCAGCGGGCCGTCGACGTCGACCAGGCGGTTCAGCTTTGGATCCGCGTTGGCCTGCAGGAAATCATCGAACGCCCAGGCCGTCAGGTCCCAGAGTTCATGGTGCAGAAACTCCTTCGACACCAGGCCACGGGTGAACACCGTCGGCGCACCGGGACGATCACCTTCGCAATTGGACACCAGCGGGAAATCCACTTCGATCACTTCGGCGCCTGCCGCTTCCAAGGCCTGGCGCGCCTGTTGCCAAAGCCCGATCACCGAGTCGCGGGTGATGATGCGCTGGCCCGTCGGCCCGCCGATGCCGGGCGCTTCAGCTGTGCCGGCCTCCGGGTCGGCATTGATGTACATGCGCGGCACGCCGAGGCGTTTCCCGGCCAGTGCATCAGCCTTCGCTGCCAGCTCTGGATAGCTCGCGGGACGCACCGAGGCCACGCTCGGAATCGGGACCCAGGGCTGCATGCGCCATAGATCGCCACGGGTGTCGGGATCTTCCGCGACCACCACGTCGAGCACTTCGAGTAGATCCGCCATGGTCCGGGCGAAGGGCACGACCACATCCATGGTCGGCGTCAGCGGCCAGTTCCCGCGCACCGAGATCACCCCGCGCGAAGGCGTGTAGGCACACAAGCCGTTGTTCGATGCCGGCCCCCGCCCACTCGACCAGGTTTCTTCCGCCAACCCGAATGCGGCGAAACTGGCCGCCGTTGCAGTACCCGCGCCATTGGAGGAACCCGATGCAAAAGGCGCAGTGAGATAAGCGGCGTTGTACGGGCTTTCCGCACGGCCATAAACCCCGCGTTGCATACCACCATTGGCCATGGGCGGCATATTGGTCTTGCCCAGGCAGATCGCACCGGCTCCACGCAGGCGCTCGATGGTGAACGCATCACGATAGGCCACGAGGTCGACGAAGGCCGGGCTGCCGGAGGCGGCCGTCAGCCCCTTGACCAGATAACTGTCCTTGGCGGTATAGGCAATGCCATCGAGCGGGCCGAGGGTCTGGCCCTTGGCGCGGCGCTCATCGGATGCCTGCGCTTCGGCGAGGGCTTCAGGGTTACGTACCACCACTGCATTGAGCGCGGTAGGCGTGTCGCGCCCGTCATAGGCATCGACCCTGGCGAGATAAGCCTGGACCAATTCGACGGCCGTGGTCTGGCCCGATTCGAGCGCGGCCCGCAGTTGGGCAATGGAAACTTCAGTGACCTCGATCATGCGGCTACCCCTGACGTTGGCTGGATGATGCGATGGCGCAAACCATCACGTTGAATCCTGAACTTGGGGTCATCACATTTCTCAACTTGGGTGTTCATATAAAATCTCATTGCACTGCGTTGCGCGACAGGGCCAGAGCTTATCGGCCGAGCGCCTATTTTGCACCAGCGCGGGCGCACCTGAATCAAAAAACTACCCGGTTACGCCCCGATTCCTTGGCTTTATATAGCTGCTGATCGGCACGCTTGATCAGCGAGGTAGTGCTGGTATCGGACAAAGTGGCTAAACCGACGCCAATACTCACCGTCACGCGCCCGACCGAGGCAAACGTCGCTTCGGCGACTGCTGCGCGGATCTTTTCGGCGACGATGTCAGGGCTTTCCGGCGCCTCTACCTCCGGCAACAGCACGGCAAATTCCTCGCCGCCGTAACGGGCCACGAAGTCGGTGGCGCGGGTGGTGTCCTTGATCAGGCCCGACAGCTGATGCAGCACTTCATCGCCAACTGCATGGCCATGGGTATCGTTGATGCGCTTGAAGTGATCGGCGTCGATCAGCAGCAGGGCAAACGGTCGTCCAGAGCGCTGGTACAGTAGGCTTGACTCGACCAGCTTCTCGTCAAAGCGGCGGCGATTGTAGACGCCGGTCAGTGCATCATGGGTCGCCAGTTTCAACAGTTCGGCATTGGCCTGGGTGAGGGCGGCGGTTCGATGGGCGACCGTGGCCTCAAGCGACGCGTTGGCATCGCGCAGTTCGCTTTCCTTGTCCAGCAACGACTGGGTCATGCCCTGGATGGACTGGCCAAGCTGCGCAATCTCGCGCACCGAATTGTCCGCCGGGAAGGTGACATCCGGCTGGCGGTCATGGACCTGTTTGGCCCAGCGCGCCAGCTGTTCGATGGGTCGGCTGAGGTATTGGGCGAAATAGTACGCCACCAGCCCGAACACTAGCGCGGCCAGAACGCCCAGTACCAGCAACTTGTAAAACAGCAGCCGCGCCGGCTGCAACGCTACATCCAGCGGTTGCCGGAACGCGATGTACCACGACAGTCCGGCGTTAGCCGGCGTTGGCACTGCGACTACGCGGGTGAGGTAAGCCGCACCCGCCGACCAGTCCGGCCCACTGTTGTCGTTCTGCCGGGTCAGCAGCTCGGCGGGCACTTGTTGCCCCATGGACTGCTCCGGGTACAGCACCCGGCCGTCGTGATCGACGATCAGCGCCTCGACCTGACTCATGCCTTTGCGCACCACGGCCGACTCGACAATCCGCGTCACCCAGCTCCAGTGCGCATGTGCGCCCAGCACGCCAATCACCTGGCCCTGGGCATTGTGAATGGGGGCGGCAAAATCGATGAAGCGCAGCGGCTCGCCTGTGGAATTGGCCGGTAGCAGCTTGGCCAGCAACAGCGCTTCATGGGGATCACCCGTGTAGGGCGCGCGCAACCCGGCCTGGAACCAGGGACGCTCTTTGACCGACTGATTGACCAGCAGCCCGTTGACCGCCTGGCGCACCCGGCCGTCTGCATCCGCCACGCCCATCCAGGCGTATTCGGCGCGCGACTGCGAGCGCAGCAGCATCGACAACAGAATGTCCGGGTCATCGAGATTACCGCGTTCCAGATGGGGCGCGCGGCTTAGCAGATAGACTTCAAGTTGCCGTTCCTGCAGTTGCACGCCCAGTAACGATGCTGCGGATTTGGCCGTATTGAGCAAGGCATTGCCGCTGGCCTGCTGGATTTGCCGGGTGGCAATCTGACCCACATAAAAGCCGACGCTGACCAACGTGAGCAGCGACAACCCGGCAAACCAGAGTGTCAGATGGCTACGCAGGCTTGCTTTGAACATGGTGGATCTCTGCAGGTTTGAAGTGCCCGCATGGTATGCGTAAAAACCCGCTGACTACCAGTCGGGTTGAAACACTGCGTCGCAATTCCATCTCGCAGCCGGGCGCCAGCGCCGATTTTTTTCAGTGCAATCCGGCATCACCGCACTATGGATGCTCACGGCCATGAGCGACTGCAGCCAATTGCCCGGTATCGACCCGTACGAACACCGAATCGCCAACCGCCGTCAGTACTCCAGCGGCATACACCTCGCAGATCACCCGGGTCTTGCGACCAACATCGCCTTCGACTGTGGCGCGAAGGGTCAGCGGGACACCCATCGGGGTGGGCTTGATGAACTTGATGCCCAGGTTGCCGGTGACGCAGTCGATGCGCGGCAGGCTTTCGGCGCCGCGATTTTCGGCGCGGTAGTGATACGCCATGGCTGTCCAGTTCGAATGGCAGTCCACCAGCATGGCGATCAGCCCGCCGTAGACCAGGTCGGGCCAGCCGCAGTACCGGGCATCGGGCAAGTGCTCGGCCATGACATGAATGCCGTCTTCATGCCAAAAGCTTTTGATGTGCAAACCATGGGGGTTTTTGCCGCCACAGCCATAGCAGACGCCTTCTGGCGCGGCGCAGTCTTGCAGGGAAGTCTCGAGCATGGGGGGCCTTTTTTGTTTTGGGATGGCCAAGCGTATATCAATTAGCGGGGGATCTGGAGAGCGGTGGGGTATATCCGTTTGCGCCGTAACTGCGGGTAGGGTGCCTCCCTGTGAGGAAGCTTTGCTCCCACAGGTGCTCATTACAAACTCAGGCGAGATACACGATCAAAGTAGCGCAGCGCGGGAGCCCCCATAGCAAGGCCGCAGAAAGGGCACACCGTGTTTGGGCGAGGTGCAGATG
The DNA here is from genome assembly GCF_023072615.1 of Pseudomonas violetae. Taxonomy (GTDB): domain Bacteria; phylum Pseudomonadota; class Gammaproteobacteria; order Pseudomonadales; family Pseudomonadaceae; genus Aquipseudomonas; species Aquipseudomonas violetae. The sequence goes on along the minus strand of NZ_JAKNRW010000042.1, from coordinate 23,496 downwards.
GGTGGTGCAAGAGCGCTTTTGTTGCTTTCGCCTGGCCCGGCATTCCGGATTTTCGAAAGTGACCCGCTGTAAAGGCAGAACCGATGGGAGCCGTTACCGCGGGGTTGGGTATGTACAGGGTCAAAGAAACGAGATTGAAAGATCGCACCCTCGTTTCACTCGACAGCTCCTACGCAGCGACAGACTCAAGCCCGAGCCGCATCCGCAACCACTGGCCGCCCCGGCTTGCGCAGCGGATCCAGGCGCGATCCGGTGTACTGCGTCTCGCGGAAAAACCGCCAGCGCCCAAACAAGCCGTAAACGTGAGTCACGCGCCCCTGCTCGTGATACCCCATGCGAATGTGCAGCTTCAACGCCGGAATATTGTGCGTCTCACACACATCCACCACCTTGTCACAGCCCTGGGCAGCCATCGCATTCCAGATGTTGATCTGGGCATCAACCGACAGGCTGGTACCGAAATAGGCGCGGGTCATTTCACCGCCGAACTCGAAAAACTCTCCAGGCTTGACCGGAAACCAGCAGCCGTAATAGTGACTATCGTGATAGTCGCGCTTACTGCCCCAGATAAACGCAACAGCGTGGTCGTTGGCGTCCAGGTACATTTGCCCGGTGTGACCTTCGGCGGCGAGTTCTGCCATGGTCTCTACGCGATCACCAAAATGCTTACCGAACGCCTTGGCGTTCTCCGGTGTGATGCTGACCATCCGCAACCCCGAATAAGGGCGCAGTTTGTGCGGGGCGACAGGAGTGACCAGGTCGCGCTCCATCCATAGCAGCTCCCAATGGAAGAACACATAGCGTTCCCACAATGTCTTGAACGTACGGCCCAGACCCTTCTGTTTGATACGTGAGCGAAGCTTGTCAATGACGTTCATAAAGCCCTCTTTAGCCTGAGCCAGGATCATGTGGATGACGCTCAAATTGGGTATAGATCAACCCGTACAAATAATGTCAAAGCGCCAGCTTTGAATATGTTGCAAGTTATGTAACTCATTCCATTGCCGCCGTACCGCTGGGCAACGCGCCAATTACCGCTGAGTAGGAAACCCGCGGTACACCTTGCAGGCGCCGCTCTAGCACCTGCGTCAGCGACTCGCCAGGGGGCAGATAGTCATCGCCGAAATCCGTGCCGATCTGGTTGGGATGGGCGACGATTTCCAGCACACCGTCGGTCGGCATTGCCCCGTCGCGCAGGTCAATGGGCGTGCACACGTAATCGGCGGTGGCACCGGCCAGTTGCTGCAGGCGCGAGTTGAGCAAATGCTTGAACATGCGCTTAGGCAGGCTGAGGTTTTGCCCCAGGTTGCGCGCCAGGCGCACTGGCACTCCCTGGCGGGCAGCGAAGCGCGCGACGATCTCACCGATCGGCCAGATGTTGTGTACATGCTGATGGGAATCCAGATGGCTGGGCTGCACGCCATTGTCCAGGCAGCGTTGCCATTGCGCTTCAAGCTCCTCCAGCACCGCCTCGCGATCCTCGCGGCTGAGCCAGAGGCGATGGCGGGGCACGTTGAGGTCGAACACCCCGGCGTTGTCGCAGAAGTTGGGTCGCGAAAGAATGCCCAGGCTTAACGGCTGGCCGTAGGTCAGATTGAAATGCAGGCCGATGCGCCCGGTCAGCAGCGGATGCTGGGCAATAACGCACGCGGCCTCGAAGGCCGGCATGTTGGCCATGGCCGTAGCTGAGCTGATAACGCCCGCCTGGAACGCACCGAGGATCACAGCGTTTTCGTTTGGGCTGAGCCCGAAATCATCAGCGTTGACTATGACTTGGCGTGGCATGTTCGCCCTCCCGTGTGGCGTTGTTTTTGACCTTGGCAGGTTTTGCCGGCTTGGCCTCGGCGGCCACCACAGGCTCCGCCGCCGCTGGTTTGGCGACCTTGGCCGCGCGCCGGGCTTTCCATTGCTGCAACCTCGGTTTGAGCGACTGCCAGACCCGTAACGCCAGCCCCAAGGCGATACCGCTGGGTCGCCAGGAATAAAAACTCCAGCGCCAGTGTTCCAGTTGCCCGGTCATGCGTTCGTGCAGTTGATGACTGGAATTTTCCAGGCTGACGCGCGACGCATCGATCCAGCGCCAGTTGTCGTCAAGCCCCCAGCGAATCCATTCTTCGAGCAAGACCCGACCGCTGCCCAAGTCGGCGTATTGCGGCAGGAACGCCAGGTTGTAATCGTACAGCCGCCCTTGTTCGAGCAACCCCAGGCGATAGCTAATGCAGCGCCCCTCCAGTTCGAGGACCACGACTCGCACCAGTCCCTGGGCGGCGAGGGCGGTGAAGGCCCGATCCATCCATTGGCGATGGCGTTCATCGGCAAAAATCCCCACCCCTTCGTCGCCTTTCCAGCTCACCGCTTCAACTTCACTGATGGCCTGCAACAACGTCCCCATGGTCGACGCATCCGGGGTGATGCGCCGGACTTCAGCACCACAGGCGGCGATTCGTTTACGTGCGCGGCGCAGTTTGTAGCGTGGGTCGCCTGAGACTTCCTGATGGTCGGCCTCGCTGATCCGGTGGACAGGCACGCGACAGCTCAGGCGCCGTTCACCGGTAGAGCTGTGCGCCGTCCATTGGGTCAGGGTACTTTCTTCGCCAGCCGCCACGCACAGCTCGTTCAATTGCAGCAGGGCATGCGGCAGCTTGCGGCGAACCTCCGCCAACGCCTGGCGCACATCCCCGGGGTCCAGACGGGCAAGCAGCGCCAGGCGATCGGCCAGGGGATAGCCCAAGTGGTGCAGCACCCGCAAGGGCAGCCCGGCGAAACGCTTCACCGATGCCACCAATGGCAGGCACAACTTCAACTCATCGCCTTGCCAGGCAAGCAACACATGCACGCGGCACCCGGCGGTCAGCGCCTGCTCCGACGCGCACATCCAGGCCAGTGTGTTGAACGGAGTGTGCTCCGGTACCCGTAGGCGCAGCGCTTCATAAGCCGCTGCCGGGAAGTCGGGTGCACACAGCGAAGTACGCCATTCAAATCGTGCCGCCATAGGTTCAGGTCGCCGATGCTGTAACAGGTTCACGGGTCGGCTTGCGCAAGGCATCCAGGCGCGAGCCGCTGTAATGGGTTTCCCGATAGAAACGCCGGCCAAACAGGCTGTACACGTTCATGATTCGACCCTGCTCGCGATAGCCCATGCGGATGTGCAATTTCAGCGCCGGGATATTGTGCGACTCGCAGACGTCCACCACCTTGTTGCAGCCTTTTTTTGCCATGGCCTTCCACAGGTCCAGCTGAAAGTCGACCGACAGTGTGGTGCCCCAGTAGGCGCGGATCTGTTCACCGCCGAACTCGAAGAATTCGCCGGGTTTCACCGGGAACCAGCAGCCGTAATAGTGACGGTCGTGGTAGTCGCCTTTGCTGCCCCAGATGAAGGCCACCGCATTGTCGCTTTCGTCCAGATACATGTGTCCGGTGTGGCCCTCATTAGCCAGTTCGGCCATGGTGCCAACGCGATCTCCGAAGTGTTTGCTGAAGGCCACGGCATTCTGTGCGGTGATGGTTTCCAGGCGCAGTGGCTTGTAAGGCCGCAGCCTGTGCGGTGGTACGGGGCTGACCAGATCACGCTCCATCCACAACAGTTCCTCGTGGAAAAATACGTAGTGCTTCCAGACTTTGTTGAAAGTGGCGCGCACGCCCTTGTGCTTGATGTGGTTGCTGAGCTTTTTAAAGACATTCATGGTGTTAACTCCTGACGGGGCGACCGTGGGTGGAGTAATGCAAGGCCCGACGCGACGTCTGCGCGCCAATCAGCGATGGCGTTCATGGGGCCCTCCAGCTCAGGGCGAACAGGGTTTCCCCTGGCAGCTCGAAGCTGATGCGGCCGTCCTGGCATTTGAACGGTGCGTCGCGGCTGCGGTTGTCCGCGCCGAAGTAACGCAGTGACCCATTGCTCAGCGGGCAGGCCGCGCCCGCCAGGCTGACACGTTGCAGGCGCGCGACTTTGTTCACCCCCAGCAGGCTGCGCTGCAGGTCGCTGGCCATGGCTAGCACATCGACTTCGAAGGCGTCGTTTTCCAGACGCATCACGTCTTGCAGCCAATGCTGCTGGATGAACTGCTGGGCGAATCCCACCGGTTTGAGCTCGAAGCGATCGTTATCGAGCACCCGCAGCATGCCTTTGGGATGTTCAGGTTCATCGGCGGCCTGGAACCAGCCGAGCATGTCGAGCAAGCCATCCTGGGACGAGTTGATCGCTACCGAGGCCCACCATAGCGAGGCGTAGTGAGTTTCCTGGTCGTACGGGCTGAGGCTGCCCCCGCTGGACATGTTGGTCTGGTCCAGCAACAAGGCCTTGCGTGGCCGCCCCTGGGCATCCAGCCCGACGAGTTCGGCGGCGCGGCGCACGCTGTCGCGATAGACCCGGGTCGCCAGCAGATCGCGGATCATCCATTCGTGCCAGGCCAGCGCGTCGATGCTGTCCCCGGATTCGGCGAGCAGGCGGCGGGCCCAATCAATGCCACGCTTGTCCTTGGCGTTTTCAATGAACGGACCATTGACGAACCGCGAGCTCGCCGGCATGGCAATGCGCACACCGGCTTTGGCGTTGGCCGGGTCGCTGCGCACCTGCCGGGCCATGCTGTTGAAGATCGCCTGATAGCTCGCGTAGTCGCGGTAATTGAGGTTCGGCTCGTCAGCGAATCCGATGTAGTGCGTGCCTTTGCCGCCGAGGGCGCGAGTGGCGGCCAGCCAGGCGTCGAGCCCTGCGTTGCTGGTGGCGTCGGCGCGTAGATCGGCCACGCGCTGCCTGCCGGCCAGCAGGGTAATGTCCTGGGTGATACCAAAGCGGTCCTGGTAAAGCTGGCGGAACTTGTCCTCGTAATGGGGCCGGGTCGCCATGATGTCGACCAGGCTGTAATGGGTGCCTGCCTTGACATTGAGCGAGTCGAGCACGGCGAAGCTCGATGGTGGTGGCAACACGTACGGCATGGCGACGGCCAGGTTCGGGGTTTTGCCGATCACTTCATTGTGCAGCGTCAGGTGGGTCTGGCCGATGTCTTCGCGCAAGGATTTGAGTTGCTGCGGGTTCTGCGCAAACAGGTTGGCCGTACCATCGAGCCAGAACGCCACTTTGCCGCTGCCGCGCAAGTGCAGGCGCCATACCTGGTCGGTGACGGCCACCGGCAACTCGATCTTGTCGAACTGCCAATAGGCCCGGTAGGGTTTGAGGGGCAGCGATAACTGCTTGCCGTCGCCCAACCGCTGCGCCTGCAAGGCGCCTACACCACCGTGGTATTTGCCGGCCAATATGGCGTGCTCGCCCGCCACGACCTTGAAATACAACTCTTCATCGCCTCGGGGCTCGGCGCTGAAATGCACCTTGGCCGGGGCAAACAGCGCCACCGTGCGTTCGTCGTGCTCAACCGTGTAGCGGCGGAAACTGTAGCCCGGAATTTCCAGACGATAACTGGCGGCGCTCGGCGCCAACGGCCAGCTTTGGCTGCCACTGGTTTCACTCGGTGCGATCTTGCGTTCGGCCTCAAGCTTGCCTTGGCCATCGACCAGGTACAGCTGTTCTTCGTTGGCTTGCGCCTGCCAGGCTGGGGTCCAGCGCACGGTCAGCGTGTCGGGGCGATCCGGCTGCAGATACAGGCTGCCATCGCGAATTTCCGCCCAACGCATGGGCGCGGCCTCGGCGCCCAGCCCCAGGCTCAGGCCTACCAGCAATAACAAGCACTTCATGCCGACTTCCGTTGCAGCAGCAGCAGCATGGGCGCCACGTCGCTGGGCAAAATGATAAGGGTTTGCCAGAGCGGTACTTTGCTTAGGCGGCAGTACAGCAGCAGCAGCGCCACGGTCACCGCCAGGTAGGCAATCGAGGACGCGGCGGCCGCACCGACGATGCCGTAGGCGGGGATCAGTACCAGGTTCAGCGCCAAGTTGAGCAAGGCGCTGAGGCCCATCAGCATTGAGATGGTGCCGGGGCGATTCTTGCCCAGCAGGTCCAGGCGCAGGATGCTCGCATAGCACAGGCCCAGCAGCCCCGGCAGCAGCGCCAGCAGGGCCGGGTAAGCCGGTTGATAGGCCGCGCCGAACAGAGTGACGATCAGCCACTCACCGATCAGCGCCATGCACAGGCACGCACCGATCATGACGGTGGCGGTCAGGCGCAGCGCCAGCGGCGTGAGTTTGTCGATGCCTTTTTCCTGTTGCAGCAGGCGCTTCATCAGCGGAGTGGTCACGGCCTCCGGAACGATCAGCAGCAACTCGGCAGCCGCACTGGCCATTGCGTAATGCCCCAGGGCCGTGGTGCCCAGCATGGCGCCGATGAACAGGTAGTCGGAGCGCAGGAGCACCTGCTGGAACAGCAGGTCGGGATGGCTGCGGGCACTGTAGCGCAGCAGTTCTTTCTGGCTGGCACGGTCCCATTGCAAGGTCAGCGGCTGAGCGCGCTTGAGCCAGACCCAGCCGGCCAGCACTACAAGGCTGAGACCGGCCAGCCAACTGATCAAAGCGGCTTCCAGCGCCGTGCTTTTCCACATCCAGAACAGCGCGAGAAACAGCAGCAGCGGCGCCAGCGATTCGATCAGGCGTAAGACGTTGAATGCGACCACACCGCCCGAGGCATTGTGCAGGGTCAGCAGGCCACTCTTGAGCACAGTCAGCGGCACAGCCAACAACAATAACCAGGCGAATAAACCCAGTTGCAAGGTGATGTCCAGCTCGCTGCCGAACTCACGGGTCAGCGTCACCACTACCAGCGTCAGCAGGCCCGCGAGCAGGCAGCCGAATACCAGCACCTGACTCAGCAACAGGCCCATGGATCGTTGTTGCGCAGCCTGGAAGCCGACGGCGGAATTGAGCCCGCCGCTGGTGGCGGCGCTGATCATGTCGGGCAGGGTGCTGAGCAGCGCGAACAGGCCGCGTTCGCTTGGCCCGAGAATTCGCGCCAGCAACACGTTGCGCAGCAGGCGCAAGGCGATCATCGCCAGCTTGGTTCCCATGCTCAGTGCCAGGTGCTTGAAATAATTGCCGCGACTCATGCGCGAGCCCCGCGATAGATGCGCCAGGACAGTAGTTGCGGATTGCGCGCGACCCTTTGGCTGACGCCGAACCGTGGCAACGCCAGGGGCTCTGAATCGCCCCGATAAATCCCGGTGGTGGTGCCCAGAGCAAACGGGAAGTCATGGTCGGCAACCTGTTGCCGGACCCGCGCATCGTTGTCGCCATTGGGGTAGCAGTAGACCGGTAAAGGACGGTTGCAGCCGTTCTGCAACGCGTCGCGGCTGCGGCGGATTTCTTGCGCCAGGGTGCAATCGTCCAGGCCAGTGAGAATGGCATGACTGGCACCGTGCGGGCCGAAACGCACCAGCCCGGAATTCTCCAGCGCACGCACCTGTTGCCAGTCCAGCGCTTGTGGCATCGAGTCTGTCGGGCATTCGTCGGTGAGGCGGTTGAGCTCGTCGGCTGTCAGGGTTTTCAGGCTTTGCACAAAGCGCAGCAGCGCCAGGCTGCGGCGATCCGCGTCGGCGTTATCGAGCAGCCCCGGCAGTGGCCGGCCGGCTTGTTGCAAGCATTCGATCAGGTGCATCCGCGGTTCCTCGCCATGGGTGCCCCAGAGGGTTTCACTGATACTTTCCCACCAGAACCTCTGGCGGCTGCCGATGAAATCACTGGAGAGGAAAATGCTCGCCGGCACCTGGTGTTTGAGCAGCAATGGGAAGGCGTTCATGGCGTTGTCACGCCAGCCGTCGTCGAAGGTCAGGGCAACCTTTGGCCGCTTCGAAGGCCGCTGTGTAGGTTGCAGAATATCCATCAGCGGTACGCAGTCAAAATGCCGGGTGAGCCAGCCCAGCAAGTGGTCAAACGCCTTAGGGCCGACGCACAGTTCGTTGCGATGAGGCAGGTCGGCGGCGCGGTCGTTGGACAGCACCCGATGCAGCATCAGGATCACCCCCGCACCATGCAGTTGATTGCGCCCCACTGACGAGTTGAGGTACAGCCAGCCGCTGGTCTGTTTGAACAAATGCTTGATCCCCATGGATTTGTCCTCTCAACGATTTTGTTCAGGGTTCCACTGCGCATAGCGTTGGCCGCGCAGGAACTGCCACAGACCGATACACATCCCGGCAAGGGTCACCAGGAGGAAGGCCGCGAGGCGAAAGGGTTTCGGCAAGCGGTGTTGCGAGTCCAGCAGGCCGGCAATGGCGATCGCATAACCGAGCAGTTGCGCGATCAGGAACACTCGGTAGAAACCATGCTCCTGCCACAGCCAGAAATTGCTCAGCAACAACGGCAGCAACAGGATGGGCGCCAGGCGGCGGATCAGCTTGTGGCTGATCAGCGCAACGGCGTACAGCCCATGCTTGAACGGGTTGAGCAGTTCGCGGCGCTGGGCAAGGCTTTGCAGGCCGCCGACGGTGACGCGCTGGCGCCGGCGAAATTGTTTGTCCGCCTCGTCGACGCCCTGGTCGATCACTTGCGCCTTGGGCACATAAACGATGCGCTTGAACGCCACAGGCGCGCAGGTACTGATGAAGAAATCATCGTTGACCTCGGCCGGCACGCTCTGGAACAACTCGCGCCGCAGGGCCAGCAGCGCACCGTCGGCGGAGACCATGCAGCCGGTGCGATTTTCCACCCGGCGCAGCCAGCCTTCGTAATGCCGATACAGACTGTCGCCGATGCTCAGGCCGTTGCCGGTCACCGGGATCACCATGTGACCGGCACAGGCGCCGACCGCCGGGTCGCCCAAGGGCGCGAGCAGGTGGCCGAGTGTATCGGTGGCCCACTGGTTGTCCGCGTCGGTGAACACCAAAATATCGCCGGTGCTCAGCGCCACGCCGGCGTTCAGGGTGGCTGCCTTTCCCTGGCGCGGCAGGTCGAGCACCGTGATGCGCGGGTCGATGACCCTATGCGCGCAGGCTACGGTGTCATCGGTGGAACCGTCGCTGGCCAGGATGATCTGCAACGAACCAGGCTGGTAATCCTGGGCGAGCAAAATGCGTAACTTATCCTCGATGTGTCGGGCCTCGTTGTGTGCGGCAATCACGATGCTCACGTTCATCGGTGGCGCCGGCGCCGGACGACGTGCCGGGTACAGCGGCGCGAGCAATGTCAGCAGTACGGGATAACCGAGGTAGGCGTAGACCGGCAACAACAGGCACATCCAGAAAATGAATTCAGCCACGGGCGGGCCTCCTGGCATTCCATTGACAAAGGCTGAGAATGAACGCGGCGCCTGCCAGGTGCAGACGCACCCAGTGCAAGCACCAGAGTTGCAGGGTCAGGCCAACATTGCGGTGCTTGGCACTCTGCCGCACGCTCAACATCAGCGCCGGCAACAGCGTCAGGGCAAACATTAGCAATGCGTGATGCGCGAAGCCGTTGAACAGGGCTGAAATGGCGAGGAAGTCCACCACCCAAGCCATGATCGAAAGCAACGGAAAGCGCAGCAGTCGCACGCTCATGCCATGGGTACGCAGCAATTGCAGATGACTGCCCTGGCGCCACATTTCCTTGCCCATCCATTCCCGCCAGCTGCCTTCGTAACCCCAGTGCAGGGCCACGCTTTCGTTGGCGGTGAGTAGGCGCGCGCCGTGTTTGCCCAGGCGCAGGGTAAATTCCTTGTCTTCACCGGTACGCAGGTTTTCGTCGAAGCCGCCGACCTTGTCGAACCAGCTGCGCCGCATCAGCAGGTTGGCACTGGGCAGCCAGTCCACCTTTTGCACGGTTTGGACGCCGGGACGCAACGTACGGCGCTGCCAGGCGGTCGCGTACCAGGGGGCTTCTGAGGGCGTGTGCAGGTCCAGTCCAAACACATCGGCCTGGCCGCTGGCTTCGAGTTCGATCAGCCGTGTCAGCCAGTCCTCGGGCATCTCGATGTCGGCATCGATAAAGGCCAGCCAGTGACCGCTGGCGATGGCGGCGCCGCGATTGCGCAAGGCGCCGATCACCAGGCCCGGCAGCACCAACACCTGGGCGCCGAACTGTCGAGCAATCTGCGGGCCCTGATCAGTGGAGCCGTTGTCGACCACTATCAGCTCGCACTGCAGATCGGCGGCATGGGCGGCTTTCTGCGCGGCCAGCAGCGTGCGCGCAATGTGCCGCGCCTCGTTGAACATCGGAATGACGATGCTGATGCTGTTCATGTCCGGGCCTCCAGCGGCGCGCCTTCTTCGGCTTTGAGGCGCAGCACGCTGGTCAGTGCGAGCATGATCCACAGGTACTTGTGGTTCGGCGCGCTGAGGAACATCAGGAACAGGGTCAACGAGAGAAAACTCATGCTTAGGTGGGTCAGCATATCGGCTTGCTCGGCATTGCCGCGCTGCATACAGGCGCGGCGCGCCCGCACCAGGTTGTACATGGCCAGGCCGAGCATGCCGACAAACATCAGGCCGGCAGGAATCCCCAGTTCACTGAAGATTTCCAGGTAGGTGTTGTGTGCGCGACGGTACAGCTCCTCGGGCTTGCCGTTGATGGAAAAGGCCTTGGCATAGCCGGTAGTCGCGAAGTGCAGCGGGAAGGTGCCGGGACCGGTGCCAATCAACGGGCTTTCGGCAATCATCCCGCTGCCCACCACGATGTAGGAAGCGCGCCGGCCCAGGGAGGCGTCCTGGCTCTTGGCACCCGAGCTCAGAATGCTCAAGGACTGAATGCGTTTAATGTAACCTTCCGGCATCGCATAGAGCGCAAGAGGAATCACGATCGCCATGCCGAGCATGCCAAACCCCAGGTGCCGCGGGCGAATGCGTGGCAGCAGCGCGCGATAGTGCCAGGCACCGATCAGCAGGCTGAGGAACAGTACCACCAGGCCGGAACGCGATTCGGTCTTGGTCATGCCGCCCAGCAGCAGGATTGTGCACCCGCCCCAGAACAGCCGATGCAGCAGGTTCGGGCTACGCATCACCAGGAACAGCGCCAGCGGAACGGCAAAGGCGATCATCAGGGCAAAGTTGTTCGGGTCTTTCAGCAGACCGGAAGCACGGCCGGCGTCCTGGTACTTGACGGAGAACATCGCCATGGCACAGGTCACGGCGACACTGAGGGTCACCAGTTTGGCGAATATGTTCAGGTTCAGTTCGCGGCCGATAAGCAGGGTGATAATGAACAGCACCAGGCCGACGCTCATTTCACGCAGGTGCCCGAGTGACAGGCCCATGTTGTCGGTGTTCAGCAGGCTGAGCAGGTACAGGGCCATGAAACTGAGCAGAAAGCGCCAGATATTGCTGCGCAGGCGTTCGGAGGGCAGCTGGTGAATCGCCAGTTGCAACATCAGAATCAGCACCAGCGAGGCCCCGAGCATTTTGGAACCGGGAAAGTCGTTGTCCTTGAACAGGCCCTCGAAGGGCAGGATGGTGGCGATGCCCAGCAGGCCCCAGCTCGGCTTGCGGTACAGCAACACAACGCCGGCCAGGCCGAGCACCACCCCCGGCGCCAGGAAAGGAAAAGGGCTGGCCAGCAAACCAAGGCAGACCAGGGCGAGCAAAACGACGATCGAGAGCGGAAAAGTCACGCGCGTGCCTCCCGTGCAGTACGGATATAAAGCTGCGACCAGCGTTCGGCCAGGGCCTTGAGGTCATAGCGATCCAGTTGCGTACGTCTTGCGTTGTCGATCAGCTCGCCAGTCAGGGCCGGCTCGGCCAGCAAGGTGCCGATCTGGCGGGCGAGGGCCGTGCTGTCGGCAGGCGCTGCCAGCAAGCCGTTGTGCCGGTCTTGCAGCACATCGGGAATCCCGCCGACAGCAAACGCCACCACCGGCACCCCGGCCTGCATGGCCTCGAGCAAAATCATTGGCGTGCCCTCGGTGCGTGAGCTGATCACCAGCGCATCGAGCTGTCGCCACCACTGGCCCATGTCGGTCTGATACCCCGGCAAGCGGATGCGCTCCTGCAAGCCTGCTGCGTTAATGCGTGCCAGCAGAGCCTCGCGTTCCGGGCCGTCGCCCAACATCACGGCGTCCAGTTGCGGGTGTTGCTGACACAGCGCAATCAGCGCATCGAGAAACAGGTCCGGGCCTTTTTCACTGCTCAGCCGCCCGACGTAACCGGCGAGAAAGCGCTGCCGGTCGGTACTGGGGGGCAACTGCACAGTGGCGGCGGGCAAACCGTTGGGAATCACCTGCAGCTTCTGCACCCCGACGCTTGCCTGACGGTGCAGCACGGCGATGCTTTCAGCGACGCAAACCACGCGATCCACCGAAGCCGTGCGGCACAATTGCAGGCTGAGCCAGGTGTAGAACTTCTGCTTGCGACTGCGCGGGGTGAACCCGTGCTGGGTGATTACCAACGGCAGGCGCAACAGCGTCGCGCCGACCCAACCGAACAACAGGCCCTTGAAGTTATGCGTGTTGATCAGCGGCCGCTCGGCCCGACGCTGACGTAAATGCCTCAGCAAGGCCCCCAGCCCCGCACAGCCACGGCAGTCAACCCCGGCTTCGCGAAACCGCGCGATCAGTTCCGGTGGCGCATCCAGAAACAGCACCTGGTGCTGCCCGGGCGTTGCCAGGCAGTGGTCCAGCAACATCCGCTCAGCCCCATAGAAGCCGCCGCTGCTGAGCAAATGAATGATCGGCAGGGTGCTTGCAGGCGCAGTCTGGCTGAGCGGCGCGTTCAATTGCGCACCCAATGCGCGAAGCGCGGCACGGTCCAGTTCTTGTGCGGATTGATAGGGTCGACGTTCTGATCGTTGATCACCAGCAGGACAGGCAGGCCCAGTTCGTGGGTGATTTGCGCTGGATGTTTGAAGCGGTGATCGAAGAATTCACGTACGTAAACGAAAGCGATTGCCAGCAGCAAACCGGTGAGCAGGCCGAATGGAATGATTAGCATCGGTTTGGGGAATGCGGCTTCGGTCGGCTCGAACGGTGGGCTGAGAATCCGTGCGTTGGACAGGTCGTTGTCCAGCGAGCGGGCGGTGCTGCTTTCGGCAAAACGCTGGGCGTAGGTAGAGAACGCGGAGTGCAACGCTTCGATCTCTGTGTCCATCTGGCGCAGCTTGCTCTGGGTTTCCTGCAACTGGTGGATGCGGTTCTTGAACTGGTCAATGCGCGCGGTTTTCTGGTCGATCACCGAGCTGACCACGGCCAGGTCGGCGGTCCGTTCCTGAATCCGGTTGCTTACCACTTTGAGGAACTGCCCGCGGTTCCGAGTGATCTGTTCACGGAGCAGCAGCATCGGTTCGCTGCTTGGCTGGAACACTGAAAGGTCGGTCATGTAGCGGCTGATCTGGCTAGTCAGCAGTTCACCGAGTTGCTTGACCTCGCGATCCTCGAAAGCCACGTTTTCGATGGTGGTGGTGAAGGTGTAAGGGAAGGTGAAGTCGCTAAGGAGTTTGGCGTCCTTGGCTGCGGCCAGGTTAGTTTTGAGGTAGTCGAGCCAGCGTTTGCTTTGCAACAGGCGATCCTGATAGAGGTTGAGCGCCTGCTCCTCGGTGTTGATGGCGTTCAGGCGGAAAGTGATTTCCTCCCGAGGATCCGCCGAACCGACGCCTTCAAGCAGGGCCAGTCGATTGCCTTCCAGGCCATCAAGACGCACCTGGTACTGCAGTTTCTTGGTTTCGTAGAAGCTTTGCGGCAGGTCGATCGACTGCAGCTCCTGACGGCTGGCCAGGTAGTTCTGCAGCAGGGCTGCAACGAACTTGGTGCCTTGGGCCGGGTCGGGGAAGCTGTAGATGATCGAGATCACGTTGGAGCCGGGCAGGGTTTCGATCTTCAGGTCGTCCGATGCTTTCTGGGCCAGCGCGTCCAGTTGGGTGTCGCGAACCGGGTCGGTCTCAAGCCCCAGTGCATCGCGCATCGGATTGATCACGTGCTCGCGAATCGGCGTGGTGACGTAGTCTTTGAACGGCTGCGCTACCAGTTTGTTGAACGTGCTGACGGGGGGAGAGTACTCGCCCTTTTCGCGCAACTGGCTGATGGTCTGACGGATCAACGCCGGCGAACGCAGGATATTGCTCTCGGTTTCCATGTCTGCCAGCGATGGCGGAATGAATGAGGCGCTCTCCTGGTTCAGAGAGGCGGTGGCATCTCCTTGTGAGAGTTTCTTGGACTGCACGATCACCTGGGCGGTGATATCGAAGCTCTGCTTGAGCATCAGCGGCAAAACCAGGGCGATCACTGCAAAGACCAGGAAGACTCGTTTCACCAACTGCTTGTTGGCGAAAAAGATCCTGAAGAACTCATGCAGGTAGTTTTCTTTTGGATTCATGGCGGTCACCTGAGAGTTAGTTGTCGCTGCCTTTGTTGTCGACGCGGTAGCTGAAGCTCATGCCCACGCCCTGGAACAGCACCACGTCTGCCAGTTGTCGGGCAAGTTCGCCGGCGCTGGCCAATTTGGTCTTGGGCACGTACAGCATGTCGTCGGCTTGCAGGTAGGCGATCTGCGAGGCATCGCCGGACAGAGCTTTCTCCACGTCATAACGATGCGCGGTGACCTCGTTGCCGTTGCGCCGCATGATCATCACTGAGTCCAGGCGTGCCTTGATGTTGGAGCCGCGGGCCATGGTCAGGGCTTCAAGTACGGACACCGGACGGCGAATCGGGTAGGACCCCGGCTGGCCGACTTCGCCCAGTACATAGATCTCGTTGCCGGCGGTGGACTTGAGCAGCACGTCCACGGTCATGCGTCCTGGCAACGTGGCGTAGCGTTTATTGAGGAACGTTTCCAGTTGGTTGACCGTCATGCCTTGCAGCGGTACGGCGCCAATTTCCGGAAAGCTGGCGAAGCCGTCGGTGCCCACGGTGATCTCGCGGCTCATGCCGGTACCGGGATGGTTGAGGACCGACTTGAGGTTCTGCTCGTTGGTCAACGGGCTGACCACATTGAGTGACAATGTATTGCGATTGGGTTGGAACAGTTGCTTACGCTCATACGCACGCTGAATTTCGATGCGTGCCTGTTCGCGGGTCAGGCCTTCGATTTTCACCGCAGTGTTGGCTCCCGGCAGCTCGATGGTGCCGTCGGGCAGCACCAACTGGTTGCCGTTGAGCTGGCTGGCTGCGGTGAAGTTCAGCGCGATCATGTCACCGGACTGCACTCGATAGGCGTCCGAGCCACTGGTGCTGATGTGGAAGATTACGTCCAGTACATCCTGGGGCCGCAGGGTCTGTTCGACCTTGGGCACGTCGGTGGCCTGGGCATTGGCCGGTGCGGCCGTGAGGATCTGCACTGGCATTGACTGGGTTTCGGTATGGCTGGAGCAACCTGCAAGCGGCAGCAACAGCAGGACAAGCATTCTGGCGTTCATGTCGTCATCCTTTGGCGTTTGCTCACAGATTTTTGTAGAGCCATTTGGGCATGTAGTACTTGCGTCGGTTGAACACGCTACCCACCAGTTTTGCTCCCGCCTGGGTCAGGCGCTGGACGGCGGCCTGGGCCACTTCCCAGCGGGTGTCTTCGGCGCGCACAACCATGATCACGCCGTCCACCTGGGTACTGATGACCAGGGTGTCGGCGGCCGAATACACCGCGTCGCCGTCGATCACGACAAAGCGGTAGCGGCTGCCCAGTTGGTCGAGCAACGGGCTCAGGGTTTCGGCGGTCAGGTGTTCGTTGCCCCGGGCATAACGTCCGTTGGGCAGCACGTGGAAGGGCAGGCTGGAGACGTCCACCACACAGTCCTGCAGCAGCGGTGGGCTCTGGGTGTTGAACAGCAGGTCGCGAAAGCCGCGCTCCTTGGTCAGCCCAAGCTGTTGGGTGAGGTTGGTGGTCGACTGGCTGGCGTCGACCAACAACACTTGGCCGCTGCTCATTTGCGCCAGTTGACTGGCCAGCACCAGGGCACTGGTGGTCGTGCCGGCGCCGGCGTTGGCGGCGGTCAGGAAGAGGATCCGCAGATCTTGATCGAGCACAGTCGAAGTCAGGTTGGACTCGCTCGGGTTCGCGATAGTCAGGCTTTGTGCAGTTGAACCGTCCATTTAACTCGCTCCGTGGCCGCTGAATACTTTGAAGGGGGTTTTCAACAGGATCTTCAGATCAAGCAGCAGGCTCTGCTCGGCGATATAGCTGAGGTCCAACTCAACGCGCTGGTCGAAGTCGATATTGCTGCGCCCGGAGATCTGCCAGAGGCCGGTCATGCCGGGGTAGATGCTCAGGCGCGCAAGATGATTGTCTTTGTAGCGGTAGGCATTGAATGAGGTGGGCCGAGGGCCTACCAGGCGCATGTCACCGGCCACCACGTTGAACAGGTTGGGCAATTCGTCGAGGCTGCTGCGCCGCAGGAAGCCACCAATGCGGGTGATGCGTGGATCTTTGTCGATTTTGAAATCGATGGCATCGGCCCCGTGTTTGTTGAGGTGACGCAGGGATTCCTTGAGCTCCTCGGCGTTGGCCACCATGGTGCGAAACTTGTACATGCCGAACGTGCGACCGCGGTAGCCGGTGCGTTTTTGCACGAACATGACCGGCCCTGGGCTGGTGAACTTGATCACCAGCGCCAGGCCCAGCAGCAGCGGCGAGATCAGCACCAGGATGATCAATGCCCCCAGGCAGGCCATTACCCGGTTGGTACGCGATAAAGTCCAGGGTCGCCCGCCATCGCGCCCGGTGATCCAGCCACGGCCTTGCATATGGATGGCGGCATCCATGCGGATTCGGTGTTCGGGGTCCAGGCGCTTGTCTCTCCTCAATTCTTTGAGGGGCACACCTTTTTCGTGTCCTGTCATGTAATCCTCCGCTGAAGTTCAGCCGCGAACGGCGCGTGGGCGATAGGCAGTGGGTAGTAATCGCGAAACCAGGCAATGAAGCGCCCGAGTCCTTCATCCAGTTCGATGCGTGGCTGGAAGCCGGTGGCCTGGGCCAGGTCGCTGGCATCGGCACAGGTATTGAGCACATCGCCGGGTTGCAGGGGCAGCAACTCGACCAGAGCTTTTTGCCCGAGGTGTTTTTCCAGGAGCGCCAGGTAAGCCTTGAGCTCGACCGGGTGCTGCCCGCCAATATTGAAGATGCGCCACGGCGCCATGCTGCTGGCCGGGTCCGGGGTTTCCCGGTCCCATTGGGGGTTGGCCTGCGGTGGCAGCTCAATCAGACGGACGATGCTTTCGATGATGTCGTCGATGTAGGTGAAATCACGCTGGTGCTGGCCGTAGTTGAACAGCTTCAACGGCTGGCCCTCGGCGATCGCGCGAGCGAACTGGATCGGCGACATGTCCGGCCGCCCCCAAGGCCCGTACACAGTAAAAAAGCGTAAACCGGTGCACGGGATACCGAACAGATGGCTGTAACTGTGGGCCATTAGCTCGTTGGCTTTCTTAGTCGCGGCGTACAGCGACAGCGGGTGATTGACGCCGTCCCTGACCGAGTAGGGTGTGTGCTGGTTGGCGCCATACACTGAACTGGACGAGGCGTAGATCAGGTGCGCGACCGGGTGTCGCCGGCAGCTTTCGAGAATGCTCAGGAAGCCACTCAAATTGCTGTCCAGGTAGGCCCGTGGATTTTCCAGCGAGTAGCGCACCCCGGCCTGGGCGGCGAGGTGAATCACTACCTGCGGTTGTTCACGGGCAAACAGCGCCTCGATGGCCGCGGCGTCGGCCAGGTCGACCTTGGCGAGCTGGAAACTGCCGACCTGCTCCTGCACCCAGGACACTCGATCGTGTTTGAGTTGCGGGTCGTAGTAGTCGTTGAAGTTATCCAGCCCGCACACTTGATGTCCGTCGCGTAGTAGCCGCAACACACAATGGGCACCAATGAATCCTGCGGCTCCGGTCACGAGTATCTTCATGGACGCAGCGCCTCGGGCACGTAGTGACGCAAGCCGATGCCGCTGTAGTGCAGGCCGGCGGCCGCGACGTGCTCGGGGTTGTAGAGATTGCGCCCGTCGACGATCACCCGCGAACGCAACTTACTGGCCAGCAGGTCGAAGTCGACCACGCGAAAGTTTTTCCACTCTGTGCAAATCACCAGCGCGTCGGCGTCTTCCAGGGTGTCGTCGCGGGTGGCGCACAGGTGCAGGTCGTTGCGATAACCGTAGAGGCGGCGGCATTCGGACATGGCTTCCGGATCGTAGGCCTGCACGCTGGCGCCCTCTGCCCACAACGCTTCCATCAGGTAGCGGCTGGGGGCTTCGCGCATGTCATCGGTGTTGGGTTTGAACGCCAGGCCCCAGATCGCAATGGACTTGCCGGCCAGGCCATCGGGGAATCGAGCTTTGAGTTTACTGAAGAGAATATGGCGCTGGCTGTCGTTGACATCGGTCACGCTGCGCAGCAGGCGCAATGGCATGCCGTTGTGTTCGGCGGTGTGCAGCAGGGCGCGCAGGTCCTTTGGAAAGCACGAGCCACCAAAGCCGCAGCCCGGGTAGATAAAGTGGTAACCGATGCGCGGGTCCGAGCCGATGCCTTTGCGCACCGCTTCGATGTCGGCGCCCAGCAGTTCGGTGAGATTGGCCAGTTCGTTCATGAAGCTGATGCGAGTGGCGAGCATCGCATTGGCTGCGTACTTGGTCAGCTCGGCACTGCGATTGTCCATGAACATGAGCTTTTCATGGTTGCGGCAGAAGGGTGCGTAGAGCTCGCTCAATTGCTCGCGGGCCTGATCGTCGTCGGTGCCAACGATGATGCGGTCCGGGCGCATGCAGTCGGCCAGCGCGCTGCCTTCCTTGAGGAACTCCGGGTTGGATACCACCCGCACATTCAGCGCCGCCTTGCCCCGGCGTTGCAGTTCTTCGCTGGCGGCGGCGACCACCTGATCCGCAGTGCCGACCGGTACGGTGGACTTGATGATCAGCGTGCGATCGGCCTCCATGAAACTGGCGATCTGCCGGGCCACGTTCAGAACGTGACTGAGGTCGGCGGAACCGTCCTCATCGGCGGGCGTGCCGACCGCGATGAAGATCAGCTCGGCGTGTTCCACCGCATCGCTGGCCTGGGTGGTGAACAGCAAGCGACCGGCCTTGATGTTCTCTTCCAGCGTGCCGGATAGTCCCGGTTCACTGATCGGCGGTACCGCTTGTTGCAGTTGCTTGATCTTGGTCGGATCAATGTCGACGCACAGGACACGATGTCCGACATCGGCCAGTGCCGCTGCTTGTATCAGGCCAACGTAGCCCGTACCAAATACGCTCACGTCCATTTTGGCGTGCCTCGTAAGACGGTGGAGAGGATCAGAATTAGACTGTCAAAATGGGTATAGACCAGTCGTGGGAATCCGTGTCAGCAAAATGACGTGTTGCATTGGCAAGACACCCCCCAGTTCTGGGGGCGATATGCCATCAAGTGCCTGTCGTAGCTGCATTTGCCCCGGTTTTGAGGGGTTTAAGGGCAGTTCAAAGAAAACGATAGACGGTCGTGAGACGATTCTTGCGAGGGTTGGAACGCGTAAGGTGTGTCAGATTTGAGTCAACGTTTTTTTGACGCTTTGTAAAAAAGTCCGACATTTCTTGCGCAAAGATGGCTATGTGCTAGCGCCAAAAAATAGCCGACAATCTATTGGCCAATTGCGGTACTGGGCAATAGCGTTAAGGGGGAGAAAGGCTGCGATTATTGGGTGTGATTTGCCCAGGCGGTCACTGCGTTGATCCCGCACTTGCGCTCCCACAAGGGTGATGTTTAAGCAGCAAGTGCGCGGTATCGTTCAGGTCCATAGCGAGCAGAGCTTCAGTTGACGACCTCGGGCGTACCCCTGACCACCGCCGTACGCGCAGTCTCCAGCGGGTCATGCAAGAGCGAATACCCCCGCTCCAGCAACGTGCGGCCAATAAACCGCGAACCAACCTCGTTCAAGTGCGAATCGTCCAGATACAACAACTGCCCCTGAATGATCGGACTGCAAACCCCCGCCGGGCAGATCACCTGATTAGGGTCGATAAAGCGCACCTGCGGAAACTTCGCCCGCACGTCCGCCCAATAAGGTGCAAGCGCGCTTTGGGCGACCGAACAATTGCGCTCGGTGCCAAACATCAACCGCCTGATCGGGCAACTTGCGGCCTTTTCGATGTGCTGGTTACTCAGGATCACAATGACCTGGCCGCTGTTCTCCACCACCCGCCGAATGCTCGCCTCAACGATATCCCTGGCAATCGCCTCTTTTGGCCAGATCGCCGCCAGCACCACATAAGGGTATTTGTTCTGCTCGATCAGGCTGAACACGCGCTCGTTGCGTTTTGCGCAATGGGCGGCGTAGACCGGTGGCATGTCGGCGCTATAGCCGATGATCGGCGGACACGAGTCCATGGTGTAATCCATGATCGACAGATTGTTCGGCTTGGCCAGGATATCCACCATGCCGGTAAAGTGATTGGCAAACGAGTCGCCGATCATGATGCCGTCCAGGCCCTCTTTCTTGACGCCCAAGCGGCAATTCTCATTGGGTGCGGTGCTGTACAGCGCATTAGGAACGTGGCAACCGCTGCGAATCTCGCTGGGCTTGCTCAGCGTCATGGCTTCCAGCGCTGAAACCCCAGGGCCGAACCGCTGCGGAAAACCACTGAATAAAACGCTTAGCGCCGCTATTGCAGCCAGTCCCAAGGCCGGGAGCGCAAATCGGCGGACGAACACCCGGGAGAAATGCCAGTTCGCCCCACCACGCCGGAACGGCACCTCGACATAACGCCAGGACAACCACGACAGCCCGATCGAGACCGCGATCAACATGGCTCCGACCGGCAGGTCGACAGGGATCTCCAGATAATTGAGGTAGGCAATCAGCGGCCAGTGCCACAAATACAGCGAATAGGAAATCAGCCCGACAAACACCATCGGCCGGCAGGTGAGCAAGCGCGAGTGCCTGTCGCCGCTGCCCGCCAGAATCAACAGCGCTGCCCCGAGGCAGGGAATCAACGCGTTGAGCCCAGGGAAGGTTGAGTTCGCGTTCAAGGCAAACAGTGAGAAGCCAATCAGCAGATAGCCCCCCAGAGCCAGGACATGGGCTGCCAGCTTGCCGATGACGCGAGGCTGCTGCAGGTAAATCCCCAGCAGCCCGCCCAGCATCAATTCGAAAAACCTCGTCGGCAGCAGGTAGTAGGCAGCGGTGGCGAAGACGCCCGTCGCGTACTCGGAAACGGCCACCGCAACTACCACGCCGATGCCCAGGACAGGCAGGACGTAACGAGGCGCCAGGCGATAAAGCAGGACGATGAACAGCGGCCAGATGACGTAGAACTGCTCCTCGATGCCCAAGGACCAGGTATGCAGAAGAGGCGCTTCACTGGCATCGGCGGCGAAGTAGTTGCCGTACTTGACCCAGATATAGATGTTGGAAACGCCCAGCAGGGAGAGCAGGGCGCTGACATTGAGGCGGATTAGGTCGACCGGCGACAGGATAAAGGCGCCGACGATCACCGTCGCCAGCAGCACCGTCGCCAGCGCGGGAACGATCCGATTGATGCGTCGCTGGTAGAAGCCCTTCAGTGAGAAAGCGTTGCTCTTGACCTCGGAATACACTTGGGAGGTGATCAGGAAACCGGAGATCACAAAGAAAATATCCACGCCCACAAAACCGCCGGGCAGCAGGGTGGTATTAAGGTGGTGTAACAATACCGCGATCACCGCTACAGCTCGCAGACCATCTATGTCCGAGCGGTATTTGCCTTGAGCCATGCGCTTCACCATCCCTAAAGCTTTCGCCATCCATCTAAGTCCGACCCATGACAACCACTGTCAAGATTTTGGACGGTTAACCCCACATGTCATTTGTAGCTCGGAATTGGCTGGACGCAAATGGCCATCAGTCGCCGCAGGTGCTCGAGAGCGGGCAATCGTGATCAAACAAATATTCTGCAAGGCCGCTATCCTTGGCCGACGCTCATCGAACGGGTCGATCCATGCTTGAAGTCCACGCAGTGTTCAAAAGCTACGCCACGCCGCAAGGGCCCTTGCCGGTGCTGCAAGGCGTCGACTTGACGTTGAAACCGGGCAGCAGCCTGGCGTTGATGGGCGAGTCCGGCAGCGGCAAGAGCACCTTGCTGCACTTGATCGCCGGGCTGGACAAGGTTGATCGCGGCACCATTATCAGCGGCAAATATCGGCTGGACCAGATGAACGAAAGGCAGTTGGCTGACTGGCGCCGCAACGAAATCGGCCTGGTGTTCCAGCAGTTCAACCTGATCGGTAGCCTGCGAGTGGAGGACAACCTGGCGTTTCAGGCGCGTCTGGCTGGGCGTCATGATTCGCATTGGCAGGCGCATCTGGTGCAGCGCCTGGGGTTGGCCGAACTACTGCGCCGCTATCCCGAACAACTCTCGGGAGGACAACAGCAGCGGGTTGCCCTGGGGCGGGCGCTGGCGTCGAAACCCAAACTGCTGCTCGCCGATGAACCCACCGGCAGTCTCGATGAGGCCACCAGCGATGAAGTATTGAAGCTGCTGCTGGAGCTGCTCGACGACAGCCCCACGACCTTGTTGATGGTCACCCACAGCCCCCGGGTAGCGGCGCGCCTCGACGACAAAGTGGTGCTGCACCGTGGTCGCCTGGCCGGCGCGGACGAGCGCTGAGGTGCGGGTCTTCCGCCAGGCCTTACGCGCGCTGCTCAGTCACTGGCGGCAGCACCCGGTGCAATTTTTCAGCGTGCTGACCGGGTTGTGGCTCGCCACCAGCCTGCTCACGGGCGTACAGGCATTGAACGGCCAGGCGCGGGACAGTTACGCCCGGGCCAGCCAGATGATTGGTGGCGAACCCCAAGCCAGCCTCAGCGCCCCGGGCGGGGGGACGTTTTCCCAGCAACTGTTTGTGGACTTGCGTCGGGCCGGTTGGCCGGTATCGCCGGTGCTCCAGGGGCGGGTCACGCTCAAGGGCCTGGAACAACAGCGACTGCAACTGATGGGCATCGAACCGGTGTCGCTGCCGGCGGGTGCTGCGGTGGCCGGGCGGGTATTGGCGATCGAGCAGATCGTCGAATTTTTCACCCCCCCGGGTAGCACCTGGGTAGCACCGCAAACGTTGCAGGCCATGGGCATGCGCGAGGGCGAGCGGCCGGTCAGTGCCAGCGGTCAGGCATTGCCGCCGCTGCATGCCCAGGCAGACATGGCGCCAGGGGTGTTGCTGGTAGACATCGGCTTTGCCCAGCAGATTCTCGACCAGCCGGCTCAAGTGTCGCGCTTGCTGTTGCCCAAGGATTTCAGTGCACCGCTGCCGGAGCGGTTCAGCACTGTGCTGCAACTCACGCGCAGTGGTGAAGAAAACAATTTGGCGCGCCTGACCGAGAGCTTTCACCTAAACCTCGATGCCCTGGGCTTTCTCTCCTTTGTGGTCGGCCTGTTCATCGTCCATGCGGCCATCGGTCTGGCCCTTGAACAACGGCGTGGCCTGCTGCGGACCCTGCGTGCCTGCGGTGTAAGCGCACGGATGTTGATCGGCTGCCTGGTCGTGGAGCTGGGCGCCCTGGCACTGGTTGGCGCAGTGGCCGGGATCGTCAGCGGCTATCTGTTGGCGAGTGTGCTGCTGCCGGATGTCGCCGCCAGCCTGCGGGGCCTGTATGGCGCCGAGGTCGCCGGGCAATTGAACCTGAGCCCGTGGTGGTGGTTGAGTGGTGTCGGCTTGAGCCTGCTCGGTGCGTTGCTGGCCGGTGCCAACAGTCTGTTGCGGGCGGCGCGCCTGCCGTTGCTGGCACTGGCCGATCCACA
>NZ_JAKNRW010000041.1 GCF_023072615.1 Pseudomonas violetae | reverse complement strand
GCTGGTCAGCGAAATGCCCCATGGCGGTCAGAAATTGTCCGGGTACGGCAAGGACATGTCGATGTATGGGCTGGAGGACTACACCGTGGTGCGGCATGTGATGTTCAAGCACTAAAAAGCATCGCTGGCAAGCCAGCTCCCACAAGGGTTGGGGCGTACCCAACTCTGTGGTCAACCACAAATCCTGTGGGAGCTGGCTTGCCAGCGATGGCGTCACCTCGGTTTCAAGGCAGAAACCGGCACCCTGCACCACCAGGCGTCACACCCTACAAACCAAAACAACAATTACCGAACCGGGCGTACCGCCACAGCCGCGCCACGGTTTCGGACATCCGAAATCTGCCGATTTTCCGGAGCTAACAAACCATGAGTGCATCAACCGATCTCCCCACAGCCGTCGACAGCGATGCCGAGCAGCTACGCAAACTGGGTTACACCTCCAACTTCAATCGCAGCATGAGCCTGTGGGAAAACTTCGCCCTGGGCTTCACTTATCTGTCCCCGGTCGTAGGGGTTTATACCCTGTTCGGCCTGTGCCTCGCCGCCGGCGGGCCACCGATGTTCTGGGCCTACCTGCTGGTCGGTTGCGGCCAGTTGCTGGTGTGCCTGATCTTCGGTGAAGTGGTCTCGCAATTCCCCATTTCCGGCGGCGTCTACCCATGGGCGCGTCGTCTGGTGGGTAAGCGCTGGGCGTGGATGGTCGGCTGGATCTACTCTATCGCCCTGTGCGTAACCATCGCTGCGGTGGCAGTCGGTGCCGGCCCTTACCTGGCGGCAATGCTCGGCTTTGAACCCAGCAACAACACCAACATCATCATTGCACTGGTGCTGACGCTGTTCGCCACCCTGGTCAATCTCAGCGGCACCAAAGTGCTGGCGCGCATCGCCATGTTCGGTTTCCTGTGTGAGCTGGTCGGCGCGGTGATCGTAGGTGTGTACCTACTGGTGTTCGAGCGCCATCAACCGCTCAGCGTGTTGTTCAACACCTTCGACATCAGTATCAACGGCTCTTACCTGCCGGCCTTCCTCACCGCCTCGCTAGCGGGGATGTTCCTGTATTACGGCTTCGAGGCCTGCGGCGATGTCGCCGAAGAAACTCCGAACCCGAGCAAGCAGATCCCTGTAGCCATGCGCATGACCATCTACATCGGTGGCATCGCGGCAATGTTTGCCTGTCTGGCACTGATTCTCGCCGTGCCCGACATGCAGGCGGTCATCGACGGCACCGATAAGGACCCGGTCACCACCATCCTCAACAACGCCTTCGGCCCAGTGGGCTCGAAAGTGGTCATGGGCGTGGTGATGATTTCCTTCATCTCCTGCGTCATCAGCCTGCAAGCAGCGGCGAGTCGCCTGCTGTACTCCTACGCGCGGGATGAAATGGTCATCGGCAGTTCACTGCTGAAGAAGATTTCTCCTACCACCCAGGTGCCAGTTGCTGCGCTGTTCGTATCCGGTGTCCTGCCTGCGCTTATCATCGTGCTGGGCTTTTTCCTGCAGGATGCGGTGGCCACGATCGTCAGCTTCGCGGCAATCGGTATCTACCTGGCCTTCCAGATGATCGTGTTGGCTGCGCTTTATGCTCGCATGAAGGGCTGGAAGCCGAGCGGCAAATTCACCCTGGGCGCGTGGGGCTGGGCGGTCAATATCGGCGCGCTGGTCTATGGTGTCGCCGCCATCATCAACATGGCCTGGCCACGCACCCCGGATGCGGTTTGGTACGTCAACTACGCCATGGTATTGAGCACCGCCATCGTCATCGGCCTGGGCCTGCTGTACATGTGCCTCGCCAAACCCTACGACCACGGCACCGCGCCTGCAGGCGACGCCTGGAAAGTCAGCCGGTAACGGCTCTCGCCCCGGCACCTGAGCGGGTACCGGGGCGATTTATGAAAACCAACAAGGATTAAACATGGACATCTCCCGCCGCGACTTCCTCAACGGCGTTGCAGTCACCATTGCTGCCGGCATGACGCCACTGCAGATTCTCCAGGCAGCCCCCGATGGACGCTATTACCCGCCGGCCCTCACCGGCCTGCGCGGCAGCCACGTCGGCTCCTTCGAAATTGCCCACCAGATGGGCTGGGAGAAAAAGGTCTTCGACACAGATAAGCTGCCAATCACCGAGGAATACGACCTGGTGGTAGTAGGGGGCGGCCTCAGCGGTCTGTCAGCCGCCTGGTTCTACCGAGAGAAACATCCGAAAGCACGCATCCTGATTCTGGAAAACCACGATGACTTTGGCGGTCACGCCAAACGCAACGAATTCTCGGCCGGTGGTCGCACAATCATCGGCTACGGCGGCAGCGAAGCCTTCCAGTCGCCGAATCATTTGTATAGCCAGGAAGTGAACGGCCTGCTGAAAAAACTCGGTGTCGACATCAAGCGCTTCGAGACCGCCTTCGACCGTCAGTTCTATCCCGACCTGGGCTTGTCCCGCGCAGTGTTCTTCGACAAGGAAAACTTCGGCGAAGACAAACTGGTCAGCGGCGATCCAACGCCGATGGTGGCTGACGACATCGCCCCTGATCAGCTGCACGCCCGTTCCATTACCGACTTCATCAACGATTTCCCGCTGCCGCAAGAGGATCGACAGGCGCTGATTGCGCTGCACATGACGCCCAAGGACTATCTGGCCGGCAAGACCACCGAGGAGAAAACCGCGCACCTGGAAGCCACCAGTTACCAGGATTTCCTGCTCAAGGACGTAGGACTGTCAGCCCAGGCGGTGAAGTACTTCCAGAGTCGCACCAATGATTTCATGGCCCTGAGTATCGACGCCGTCGCTGCTTGCGACGCTTACTCGGTCGGCTTCCCAGGCTTTAGCGCAATGAATCTGGAGCCCATCAGCGAAGAAGCCCAGGCGGAAATGGAAGAGCCCTACATCTACCATTTCCCCGACGGCAACGCGTCACTCGCCCGCCTGCTGGTGCGCAGCCTGATCCCGTCAGTCGCACCGGGACACACAATGGACGATGTGGTCCTCGCCCCATTCGACTACGCCAGGCTCGATCAACCCAAGGCTGCAGTGCGCATTCGCCTCAACAGCACGGTGGTTAGCGTGCGCAACGTGGGCAGTGGCGTGAACGTCGGCTACAGCCGTGGCGGTCAACTCAGCCAGGTACGCGGCAAACATTGCATCATGGCCTGCTACAACATGGTCATCCCGTACCTGCTACGGGACCTGCCTGCGGAGCAGTCTCACGCGCTGAGCCAGAACGTGAAATTCCCACTGGTCTACACCAAGGTCGTGATCCGCAACTGGGAGGCGTTCCAGAAGCTGGGCGTGCATGAAATCTATGCCGCGACCCAACCCTACAGCCGTATCAAGCTCGATTATCCGGTCAGCATGGGCGGCTACGACCATCCGCGCGACCCGAAACAACCCATCGGGCTGCACATGGTCTACGTCCCCACCAGCCCCAATAGCGGCATGAACGCCCGCGACCAGGCACGGGCCGGCCGTGGTCGGCTGTACGGCCAGTCGTTCGAACAACTGGAAGCGCAGTTGCGCGATCAACTGCAACGCATGCTCGGCCCCGGCGGCTTCAACCACCAGACTGACATCCTGGCGATCACCGTAAATCGCTGGTCCCACGGCTACGCCTATTTCTCCAACAGTCTGTATGACGATGCGGATGAAAGCGAAAAACTGATGAACCTGGCGCGTCAGCCAGTGGGTCGAGTCAGCATCGCCAACTCGGACGCAGCATGGAGCGCGTATGCGCATGCGGCGATTGATGAGGCGTATCGAGCGGTGGGGGAAGTCGGGTAGTCAATCAGGATTTGAAAGTCCACGGATGGCATCTGCTCTGCTGTCCGTGGAAATCTACAGGCGTTACACGGGAACTATCAGCTCCACCGAAGGAACATAATTGCGATATCGCCTGGCATCACGAGTCAGTAAAGGCAATTTTTCTAATGTAGAAAAAGTCTGCGACAACTCGGCGTAAATAATAGGATTAATGGTGAGCTCATGGAGTTGGGATTGAGCTCGTCGCTGGTGAATAGACCATTCAGCCCAAACAGGATCATCTTCCAGTACGTCAATCAACACATGCGTATCGACCAGAATAATCAATCATCACCTCGCAGCAATGCCATCAAATCATCCGTTCTCCATTTGATATCGCTTTCCCGCGTGCCGCCTCAAACCGGTCCGGAGAGACTGATTTGGCAGGATCGGCTTTTTGCCTGCAACGATGCAGTACCACTTCACCTTGGGCGTTAACACTGAACTCGATAGCCGAACCTGGCAGAAGACACAGTGCGCCACGGATTGGCTTTGGAATCGTTACCTGCCCCTGCTTGTCATTGTCGTCGTCATGTCGCGCTCCCGAAATATTAGCAACCACTGGAAAGTAATACCTAGTACTTGAGACGCAACCGCCGCTGATCGTCGGAATATTATCTATGGGTAGGAGGATTCGGCCGCAACTCTCGTTACGGCCGATCCCTGCCTCGTCAAAACCGCGACACAGTCCGCATCGCGTCCACCAGATAGCGCATGGCGATCCGGTCGCTCTCCGACAGGTCGCGGTATTGCTCCACCAATTTCATTTCATCCGAACTCAATCGACGCCTTCGACGACTGACATTGAAGCAAGGAAATATTCCTAACATTTCGGTAATGCCTTGTACTTTCGCCATGGACGATGTCCTTCCATATGTCAGAGAAAACCTAAATACCATCGCCCCTATCCAATCGTGCAGCCACCGGCCTGAAGGGCAGAAACCGGTCATGCCCTTAGAATAGAAAGTTAATCGGCGCTGAAAAGGGGTTTTTAGAGTAATTAGTCGAAAAAAGCAGAAATGCCCTCAAATTCAGAACGGCCCGTCAGAAAAGTTACTCGACATTTCTTGTTTCATTGCCGAACTGTCCTAATGCCATCCATCAATTTTTCTCTGCTCCCGAACCGTTTAAGCTAATTGGCATCTGTTTAGAGTCCGTTGTGTTTGGCCGAAGGCATGTCCGAACCTCATTTTTGATCCAGTACGTGCCAGGAACGGCGCGGGATTGTTCACGACAGGTTTACTTATGCACCGCAGGAATTTGCTCAAAGCGTCCATG
Source organism: Pseudomonas violetae (assembly GCF_023072615.1). Lineage (GTDB taxonomy): Bacteria > Pseudomonadota > Gammaproteobacteria > Pseudomonadales > Pseudomonadaceae > Aquipseudomonas > Aquipseudomonas violetae. The sequence continues at coordinate 40,644 of NZ_JAKNRW010000041.1, read as the reverse complement.
GCCATTGCGGCCTACACAGGCCTGTCCGCCACCGGACTGCTGGCATCCCGGGCCTGGGCTGCCAATGGCACGGCCGATGGCGATGCCCAGGCATTCGACTTCGAGGCACTGAAGATCCAGGCCAAGCAACTTGCCGGCAATCGCTACAAGGACACCAAGCAGGTGCTGCCGCCGACCCTGGCGACCATGACGCCGCAAAATTTCAATGCGATTCGTTACGACGCTGATCACTCCTTGTGGAATGATCTCAACGGTCAGCTCGACGTGCAGTTCTTCCACGTCGGCATGGGGTTCAAGCAGCCCGTGCGCATGTACAGCGTCGAACCCAAGACGCGCCTGTCCCGCGAAGTGCATTTCCGCCCTTCCCTGTTCAACTACGAGAAAACCACGGTCGACACCCAACAGCTCAAGGGTGACTTGGGTTTCTCCGGATTCAAGTTGTTCAAGGCACCCGAGCTGGACCGCCACGACGTGTTGTCATTCCTCGGCGCCAGCTATTTCCGCGCGGTTGACGCGACCGGCCAGTACGGCTTGTCGGCGCGCGGCCTAGCGATTGATACCTACGCCAAAAAGCGCGAGGAGTTCCCCGACTTCACCAAGTTCTGGTTCGAGACGCCGGATAAGAACAGCACCCGCTTTGTGGTCTACGCCCTGCTGGACTCCCCAAGCGCCACCGGTGCCTATCGATTCGATATCGATTGCCAGGCCAGCCAGGTGGTGATGGCCGTCGACGCGCACATCAACGCCAGAACCGCCATCGAACAACTGGGTATCGCACCGATGACCAGCATGTTCAGCTGTGGCACCCATGAGCGGCGCATGTGCGACACCATTCATCCGCAGATCCACGACTCCGATCGACTGGCCATGTGGCGCGGAAATGGCGAGTGGATCTGCCGGCCGCTGAACAATCCGGCGACCCTGCAATTCAACGCGTTCGCCGACACCGACCCCAAGGGCTTCGGCCTGGTGCAAACCGATCACGAGTTCGCCAGTTACCAGGACACTGTCGACTGGTACAGCAAGCGTCCAAGCCTGTGGGTAGAACCTACAACCGCATGGGGCGAAGGCTCTATCGATTTGCTGGAAATTCCTACGACCGGCGAGACTCTGGATAACATTGTCGCCTTCTGGACGCCGAAAAAACCGGTGGTGGCCGGGGACTCGCTGAACTACGGCTACAAGCTCTACTGGAGCGCCCTACCACCGGTAGGCACGCCACTGGCGCGAGTCAACGCCACACGTTCGGGCATGGGCGGCTTCACCGAGGGCTGGGCGCCGGGCGAGCATTATCCGGAAGTCTGGGCGCGACGGTTTGCGGTGGACTTCAATGGCGGCGGTCTGGATCGCTTGCCGGAGGGTACCGGAATCGAGCCGGTGGTGACGTGTTCGAATGGCGAGGTGAAGGACTTCAACGTGCTGGTGCTGGATGACATCAAGGGTTATCGCATTATCTTTGACTGGTACCCGACCAATGACAGCGTGGAGCCGGTAGAGCTGCGGTTGTTCATCCGCACCCATGACCGGACCTTGAGCGAGACCTGGTTATACCAATACTTTCCACCTGCGCCTGACAAACGCAAGTACACCTGAGATTAATCGGCGTCCGTACTCACGCCGTCCCTGTGGGAGCAAAGCTTGCTCCCACAGGGACACTTCACAGCTTCGCTCAATCGCGCAAATCCGCCTCATGAATCGGCTGGTCCCGATGCGTCGCTCGCTGATACTGCGCCGGCCAGACGGCCTTGCGCCCACCCAAATCATCATCGGCATGCAACGGCCAGTACGGATCACGCAACAGCTCCCGCGCCAGGAAAATGATATCCGCCTGGCACGTGCGCAGAATGTGCTCAGCCTGCGCAGGCTCGGTAATCATTCCTACGGTTCCCGTGGCGATGCCTGACTCCTTGCGCACCCGCTCGGCAAAGCGGGTCTGATAACCAGGGCCGATCGGAATTTCCGCATTGACTGCCGTACCGCCCGAGGACACGTCGATAAGGTCCACCCCCAATGTCTGCAGACGACGCGCCAGCTCGACAGTTTCATCAGGGTTCCAGCCATCCTCTACCCAGTCAGTCGCCGACACTCGCACAAACAGCGGCAACTCTTCGGGCCACACCGCCCTTACCGCTTCAGTCACCTGCAGGACCAGACGGATGCGATTCTCGAACGAACCGCCGTATTGATCCCGGCGCTGATTACTCAGCGGCGAGAGGAATTGATGCAGCAGGTAACCATGTGCAGCATGCACCTCTACCACTTTAAACCCGGCCACCAGGGCGCGCTTTGCCGAGTCGACAAAGGCCTGGATGATGTCAGCTATCGCCCCCTCATCCAGCTGCGTGGGTTGGGTGTGTTGCGGGTCGAAAGCGATTGGCGACGGGCCAACAGGCACCCAGCCGCCATCCTCCACCTTGACGCTGCCATGCTTGCCAAGCCACGGCCGAAACGTGCTGGCCTTGCGCCCGGCATGTGCCAGCTGAATGCCTGCCACCGCGCCCTGGGCGGCGATAAAGCGGGTAATGGGTTGCAGGGGTTCGATCTGTTCGTCATTCCACAGGCCGAGGTCCTCAGCGGTGATGCGACCATCGGCGGTGACGGCCGTGGCTTCGGTAAAAATCAGGCCCGCGCCGCCAACCGCACGGCTGCCAAGGTGAACCAGATGCCAGTCATTGGCCAGGCCATCGACGCTGGAGTACTGGCACATGGGTGATACCGCGATGCGGTTGAGCAGGGTTAGCTGACGCAGCGTGTAGGGTTCAAGCAGCAGACTCATGGGGCACCTCTCGAATCAGTGGGCAGGCTCCAGGGTTCTGTTTGAAAGTCGACGAGTGACAGTAAAAAGATGCAGAACCCGCCCCCGCGGGTAAAAAATTCGACAAGACGTCACAAGGAAAATCAAGCAGTGCTTAGAGCCTAGTCGACAACAGGGGATCGGGGAGGGTTCAGATGGAATGGGGGCCAGAAAGATCGCCTTCGCGAGCAAGCCCGCTCCCACACGGGCCTAACGCGGTTCGATATGGGCAATCATCAATTGCACGGTTTCGTTGCCACGGAATTCGTTGAGGTCAAGTTTGTAAGCAAGCTCCACCCACTTGATGGTCGGATTGGGCCAGATGTCGCGATCGATCCCGAAGGCGATGCCATCGAGCTTCACCGAACCGCACTCGCTCCTGAGCACCACTTTGAGGTGACGCTCACCGACCACGCGCTGTTCCACCAGCTGGAACACCCCATGGAACAGCGGCTCGGGGAAATGTTGGCCCCAAGGGCCGGCGTGACGCAAGGCCCGCGCCAGTTCCAGGTGAAACTCCTCGACCGCCAGGGTACCGTCCGACAGCAGGCGGCCGGTCAGGTCTTCTTCGCGTAGTTGTCGGCGCACTTCAGCGTCGAACGCTTCGGCGAACAATGGGAAATTCGCTTCCGGCAGGGTCAGGCCCGCCGCCATGGCATGGCCGCCATATTTGCTGATCAGCGTCGGATGCTGCGCCGCCACCACGCTCAGGGCATCACGGATATGAAAGCCCTGCACGGAGCGCCCCGAGCCCTTGAGCAGGCCATCGCCGGCATCGGCAAAGGCGATGGTCGGCCGGAAATAGCGCTCCTTCATCCGCGACGCGAGGATGCCGATCACGCCCTGGTGCCACTCGGGATCGAATAGGCACAAACCGAACGGCATGGACTCGACCGGCAAATCCTTGAGCTGGGCCAGCGCCTCACGTTGCATGCCCTGCTCGATGGATTTGCGATCCTGGTTCATGCCGTCGAGCTGCACTGCCATTTCCCGGGCCAGGGCCTGGCTGTCGGTCAGCAGGCATTCGATGCCCAGGCTCATGTCATCCAGGCGCCCCGCCGCGTTCAAGCGTGGGCCGACGATGAAACCGAGATCGGTGGAGGTGATGCGCGCATGGTCACGCTTGGCCACTTCAAGAATCGCCTTGATCCCGGGCCGGGCGCGCCCTGCGCGAATCCGCTCGAGGCCCTGATGCACCAGGATCCGGTTATTGGCATCCAGAGGCACCACGTCGGCGACGCTGCCCAGCGCCACCAGGTCCAGCAACTCACCGATGTTCGGCTGCGGCTTGGCCACATACCAGCCGAGGTCGCGCAATCGCGCACGCAAGGCCATCAACACGTAGAAAATCACCCCGACACCGGCCAGCGCCTTGCTCGGAAACGTACAACCCGGCTGGTTCGGATTGACGATGGCATCCGCCAGCGGCAGCTCATCGCCCGGCAAGTGGTGATCGGTGACCAACACCTGCAGCCCGGCCTTTTTCGCTGCCGCGACGCCTTCAACGCTGGAGATGCCGTTGTCCACGGTGATCAGCAACTGTGGCGTGCGGGTCAACGCCACTTCGACGATTTCCGGCGTCAGTCCGTAGCCGTATTCGAAACGGTTGGGCACCAGATAGTCGACGTGGGCAGCGCCCAGCAGGCGCAAACCCAGGACGCCCACAGTGCTGGCGGTGGCGCCATCGGCATCGAAGTCGCCAACGATCAGGATGCGCTGGCGCTGCTCCAGGGCGGTCACCAACAGGTCCACCGCAGCGTCGATGCCCTTGAGTTGCTGGAACGGAATCAGCCGCGCCAGGCTCTTGTCCAGTTCAGCCTCGGACTGCACGCCCCGTGCCGCGTACAAGCGGGTCAACAGGGGTGGGATATCACCGAGGAAAGGCAGGATGTCGGGCAGCTGGCGAGGTTCGATGCGCATGGGGTGACGGGGGCTTCTCTTGAATACGTAGGAAAATACTGTTTATCGCGACAGGCGTAAGCCGATCAGCCGCGTTCGCCGCTCAGCCACTGCAGCTGGACTTCGTGCTGACCACGGTCGTCGGTCACAAAAATGGTCCCTTCGCTGATCATCACGTCCCACTTGATCACGCGGGGCATGTCCTTGGCCAGGGTTTCCAGGACTTCCTGGGGCACCGCAGCAATGTGCACGTTTTTCAGGTTCTTGATCGCCGGGATCACCTTGGTTTCCCAGACCCGCAGGCTGCCGTAGGCCAGCAGGCTGGTGCGCTCGGTGCGACGCGAGCACCAGGTCAGGCGATCGGCGTCCGGCTGGCCGACTTCGATCCAGTGCAGAACGCGATCGTCCAGGCTCTTTTCCCACAGGGCAGGTTCGTCTACGTCCGACAGACCGCGACCGAAAGACAGCTGCTCGTTGTACCAGAAGGCGTAGGCCAGTAGCCGCACGGTCATGCGCTCTTCGGTTTCCGAAGGGTGCCGGGCAATGGTCTGCTTCACGCTCTCGTAGACGCTGCGGTCGAGGTCGGTGAGGTTCAGTTCAAACTTGTAGGTCGTGGACGGCTGGGCCATGAACGGGCTTCTTGATACGAGGAAAGGCGGCAAGTCTAACCGATGCGACCACCAATCAACGAATTGTAGCGATGAACCTTGGGCGACTGACGCCGGGCTATGCTAAAACGCTCTACCAGCCAGCCTTTGTCCTACAGGATCCAGCATGCCGTTCACCGCAAAACCGCTCTCAGGTCTGAAAGTCATCGAATTGGGCACCCTGATCGCCGGGCCCTTTGCGTCGCGGATTTGCGGCGAGTTCGGCGCCGAGGTGATCAAGGTCGAATCACCCGATGGCGGTGATCCATTGCGCAAATGGCGCAAAATCTATGAAGGCACTTCGCTATGGTGGTTCGTCCAGGCGCGTAACAAAAAATCCCTGACCCTGAACCTCAAGCACCCTGAGGGTCTGGCCATCCTAAAAAAACTGCTCGGCGAAGCAGACATCCTGATCGAGAACTTCCGCCCCGGCGTCCTGGAAAAGCTCGGCCTGGGCTGGGACGTCCTGCATGCCCTGAACCCCAAGCTGGTGATGGTACGACTGTCGGGATTCGGCCAGACCGGGCCGATGAAAGATCAGCCGGGGTTTGGTGCGGTCGGCGAGTCCATGGGTGGCCTGCGCTACATCACCGGCTTCGAGGATCGCCCCCCCGTGCGCACCGGTATTTCCATTGGTGACTCGATCGCCGCCCTTTGGGGCGTTATCGGCGCGCTGATGGCTTTGCGTCATCGTGAGGTCAACGGTGGCCAGGGCCAGGTCGTGGACGTTGCATTGTATGAAGCGATCTTTGCCATGATGGAAAGCATGGTGCCGGAGTTCGACGTGTTCGGCTTTATCCGCGAACGTACCGGCAACATCATGCCGGGCATCACGCCCTCCTCGATCCACACCAGCGCCGACGGTAAGCACGTGCAGATCGGCGCCAATGGCGATGCGATCTTCAAGCGCTTCATGCTGATCATCGGCCGCGTAGACCTGGCAAATGATCCTGCCCTCGCCAGTAACGACGGGCGCGACACCCGGCGCGACGAGCTCTACGGGGTGATCGATCGCTGGGCCAACTCGCTGCCACTGGACGCCATCATCGAGCAATTGAATCAGGCCGAAGTACCGGCCAGCCGAATCTTCAGTGCCGAAGACATGTTCGCTGACCCGCAATACCTGGCCCGGGAAATGTTTCTCCAGGCCAAATTGCCGGACGGCAAGGACTTCAAAATGCCGGGGATCGTACCGAAACTTTCCGAGACCCCGGGATCCTCGGAATGGGTCGGCCCGCAACTGGGCGAACACAACTCGCAAGTACTCAACGACCTTGGCTACGACCAGGCCCAGATCGCCAAACTGCGTGCAGACGGGGCCATTTAAGCTGAAACGCCTGTTGCCATCAGCCCTGTACAACCGCCTTGCCCTGGCGGCGCTCGCGCTATTGGCCGGGTTGGTATCGCCCAATCTGGCGCAGGCCAGGGAAACGCTGATCTGGCTGCTGCGCGATCTTCCGCCGACAATGATCTTCGAGGGACCGAAAAAGGGCCAGGGGATCATTGATCAGATGTTGCCGCTGTTGATCGCCGGCATGCCGCAATATGACCACGTACTGATGCGAGTCAATCGCGCTCGCGGCATTCAGATGCTCCAGGAAGAATCGTTTACCTGCGACCCCGCTCTGGCCTGGACCAGGGAGCGAGCGCAGTGGATCACCTTTTCACTCCCGGCCTTCCGCGCGATCAGCAACGGCCTGGTCGTTCGCCAGACTGATCATGGAGTGGTGGATGAGTTTGTCAGCGACGGTGAAATCGATCTGGCGGCGCTCCTGGCCAGTGGCCGAACCAAAATCGGCATCGTCGCCGAGCGCAGTTACGGCCAGCGCATCGACGCACTGCTCAAACAGGCGCCACCCTCGGCCGTGACCGCCCACCATGGCAACAAAGCCCTCGGCAGCCTGCTGCAGATGCAGCGCCTGGGTCGCCTGCAGGTGGTCCTGGGGTACTCGCCGGAAATCCGCTACCTGGCCAACCGGGCACAGATTACCGACGACCAACTGAGGTTCCTGCCAATCAAGGGTACGGATCAATACCTGTCAGGGCATATCGGCTGTTCCAACACGGCACAGGGCAAACAGGCGATCGGAGCGATCAACCAGTTGTTGCGCACACTGCCGCGGGACCAACTCGACCCGCTCTACGCCGACTGGCTCGACCCGCCAATGCGCAGCGATTACCTCAAGGACACTCGAGAGTTTTTCGAGCACCAAGCGCAGCCGTGACAAATCGCAGGCAAAAAGAAACCCCGGGACGTGGGGAGACGACTCGGGGTTAAACGTGGCCTACATAAAGACCCGTAACAGCAAGCGCCAAGCACCGGAGCACAATGCTTGATCCTGCCGTCACATATTCTGACTGGCGATCCCGGGATTAGGTTCCCGCAGGATGCGATTCAATTTCGACTGGCGAGCAGCTTGTCCTGTGCTGCGTTGCGCAAAGCCGCGATGACACAGGGTTCCAGACGGCCTTCGGCGATCATCAGGTCTCGACGCAAACCGTCGACTACATCCGTGAGCAGGCGCTTGTCGCTCAACTGAGCCTGGCTGAAAGCCCGTTCGACCACGATGGCGCCGGTCGAACTCTTCAGGGTCACGAGGCATTCACCATGGACACCCGACGGGGCCAGCGTGACTTGATACGGGCTCAGAGCCTCTCCGAGCAATAGACTGATACTTTCCAAATCGATCACCACTCATTAGTCCGAAAACAAAGTGCCTGGGGCAGTTCTACAGTAAATGACCACCGGCCTCAGAAGAAAGTTCTGAATGGTAACTGCAGGGGCGTCGACGTCTCGGGTTGATGAAGCATGCATGGGGAAGATGACAGGATAAAAACACCAACATAAGGCCTGTTTCTGATGGCACTTTCCCAAACCTCTGTGGGAAATTTCTGCTTTGCTGCTGCACGCATTTTATCCCCCCTTCGCCCATGTACTTTGCACTGGCCCGACTCATTCATCGGTCGGCGCACCTCATTAAACCGAGTGCGCGCCCATTACTTCAGGGCGCCCAGTACAGGGAGTTCAGCCATGCCCGAAGGCTACTTTATCCGCAAGGGAGACAAGACCACGTGTGGCGGCGAGGTTCTCGAAGCCGATACCCGCGTCAGGATGTTTGGCTTCGCCCATGCCAGTGAAGGTGATCGGGTTTCCTGCGGAAAGAACGACGAAATCTACAAGATCGTGGGTGGGATTTCGTTCATGCAGAGCCACGGAAGGCTGGTCGCAGGATCGCTGGATAGTGTCAGCAGTTGTCCGTGTCGGGCGCGACTGATCCCTTCAACGTCTGAAGGCAGCTACGAGCCAAGACGTGACCCCGGGCCCAACACGGCCCGAGCGCCCTCTGAACAACCCACTCGGCAACCGGCTCAACAATCAACGACGCAAGCACCCGCCTCTCCCTACCCATCGGGATTTATGGAGCAACAGCCCGCTCCAACCAAAATCGGGATCGCCCTGCGCATCGGGGTGTTTTTCGACGGCACTGGCAACAATGCCGATAACACGGCATTGGGAATGGCTTGTGGAGCTCACCATGCCATCAAGCCGGATGATATTGATGCCAGCTGCAAGCCGTATATGAGTGATCCGGATAGTAGTTATGGGAATGAGGCGACTAATGTAGCCAAGCTTTTCGACAGATACACCCAATTGGATGTTATGGGCAATGAGGGTCGAAGCAAGGCAGTGCAACGCAAGCTCTACATAGACGGCATTGGCACAATAACCGGTGGGAAAGACAGCCTGATAGGCTCGGGGATTGGGCGAGGCCATACTGGAGTCGTCAGCAGGGTACAACAGAGCCTTCACTTCATCAGCAGCCTTGTAGAGGCCGTAATCAAAGAAAACCCGGGCGGTGAAATCAACTCTTTAACTTTCGACACAGTAGGCTTCAGCCGAGGCGCAGCAGCAGCCCGACACTTTGCTAACGAACTGGCACTTGGAAAGAGAGGATTGTTGGAAGAGGTTTTATCCAGCAACGCAAACGGATTTGGTCGTCACTTCTTGGGCCAGTTCAACCGTGACATCCATGTCGCGTTTATCGGGTTGTTTGATACTGTGGCCTCGATCGCCGGTCTCGACAATTTCGCCAATATCAAAAGTCCAGTAGCTCCCGGATTACGCCTGTATCTGGCTCGATCCCAGTTCACCAACGTGGTCCATTTGGTGGCCTGCAACGAGTACCGGGTCAATTTCCCGCTGAGCAGGATCAAGCCGGACCATCCTGAAATCGAACTACCCGGAGTGCATTCGGATATCGGTGGAGGCTATCTCGTTGAAGCTCATGAACGAGTACTGATGAGCCCGATGCAAGGACTGACCGTACCAAAGGGCACGGATGTGAGAACCACCTCAATCTATCGCGATGCGCTGCAGCATAGAGCCGTAATGATCGCTGAAGGCTGGCCGCCCGCCATGCTGGCGGTCGTCACTCCACCGCCAAGGCTTTTGCCGCAGAATCCTAGAGACCGACTTGGCGCTCAGGAGGAGCGGGTCTACGCCGCCTTGCAGCTCAGTCGTTCAGTGCGAGGCGAACTGTCGCGAGTCTATCTGCGGGTAATGCATGCGCTGGCCAAGCAGAAAGGCGTGCGCCTCGACGAAATTCCCGACACCCCCCAGTACCAGATACCAGCAGAACTTCAACCGCTATGCGACAGGTTTATCGCTGGCGACTACCGTGTAACAGCTGAAGAGCAAGACATGCTCAGGCTGCATTACATCCACACCTCTGCACACTGGAATCACCCTCTGGATAAAACCGGACATCGCGAGGCCACGCTGCTCTACATCAACGCCCCTACTGCAGATGGGATGCGCGTGCAGCATCCGCATGTGACACATCGGGGCCAGGGATAAATGAAAAAATTGATCACCCTTGTAAGTCTAATGCTCTGCAGCGGCTGTCATTCGTATGGTAAGGAGAACCCACAGTCGCTCTGGTGGAGCATTGCTTTCAAGGGACCGCCGTACATGCTCGGGGAAGTAGAGCTACGGGTTGTCGAGGACATCAACGGTAAACACTTCCCGCGCTCAGGAGGAGGGGCGGTCGGTACTGACGCTCCTGAGGACGGTACGGAGTCCGCCCGAGGCTGGCCGCGCATTCTCGGAGGGTCAATCGAGCCTGTAACCGGTGCCGCACTGCCCAAAAGAATTTTTGTTCGCTGGCAGTCGGTCGTCGAGGCGCAGACCTACAGGGCCTGGGTGGATATTCCGGAAGAGGGACGCGAGGTCATGCGTGTGTCAACCGATCAACGCTGCCCGAAAACCCAACGATACCGCTACCACGCCTCGTTGATCATGGGCTTGGCACCCGGCGGCATAGTGCAGGTGTGGGCGAGCGACAGTTGTTATGACGCAATCAAAATCGCTCGTGCACAAGCGGAGATCGAACCCTTGGGTCCAAGCCAAGGGAAAAATGACGGCCGATATGCGTACAAAATCGGTGAGAAAACCCAACGCTACATCGAGCATTACGGGATTCCTTATGGCAGTTGGTAAGCTCTAATAGATCAAACGAAAAAGCCCGTCAGAAGACGTAATGGTGTTCAAATAAGCGCAAATCTGACCCTGTGGCGAGGGAGCTTGCTCCCGCGGGGCCGCGAAGCGGCCCCACTCTCTACCTGAAAAGCAGGGGACTGCTGCGCAGTCCAACGGGAGCAAGCTCCCTCGCCACAGGTATCTCACTCGGCTCAAGATGTCTTAAGTGAACAGCATTACGTCAGAAGACGGGCTCTTTCAGGTGACAGCTTTGACGCTTACAGCGGTTTACCGCGATTGCCACGCTGGCTGACGAATGCCTGGACGGCTTTCAGGTCGTTTGGCAGGACGGTGCAGCGCTCATCGCGCTCGAACAGGTCGGTGAGGTGCACAGGGAGCTCCAGCGCCTTGCCAACACCGGCCTTCTCCACCGCATCCGGGAATTTAACCGGGTGGGCGGTGCCCAGGATCACCATCGGAATGTCCAGGCTGCGACGGCATTCGCGGGCGGCCTTGACGCCGATCGCCGTGTGCGGGTCGAGCAGCTCGCCGGTCTGTTCGTAGACTTCGGCAATGGTTTCGCAGGTTTGTGCGTCATCAACGGCCAGGGAGTCGAACAGTTTGCGCGCTTCGGTCCAGCGTTCTTCTTCGACGCTGAAACCGCCACCTTGCTTGAAGCTGTCCATCAAACCGGCGATCGCCGCGCCGTTACGACCGTGCAGGTCGAACAGCAGGCGTTCGAAGTTCGACGACACCATGATGTCCATTGATGGCGACAGCGTTGCGTGCAGGGTTTCCTTGACGTACTGGTTGCCGCTCATGAAGCGGTGCAGGATGTCGTTGCGGTTGGTGGCGACGATCAATTGGTTGATCGGCAGGCCCATGTTGCGCGCCAGGTAACCGGCGAAGATGTCGCCGAAGTTGCCGGTCGGCACCGAGAACGACACCGAACGAGCCGGCCCGCCCAGTTGCAGGGACGCGTGGAAGTAGTAAACGATCTGGGCCATGATCCGCGCCCAGTTGATCGAGTTCACGGCCACCAGGCGAGTGCCCTTGAGGAAGCTCTGGTCGGCAAAGCTGGCCTTGACCATTTCCTGGCAGTCGTCGAAGTTGCCTTCGATGGCGATGTTGTGGATGTTCTCGCCGAAGATGGTCGTCATCTGCCGACGCTGCACTTCGGACACGCGGTTGTGCGGGTGCAGGATGAAGATGTCGACGTTTTCGCAGTGCTTGCAGCCTTCGATGGCGGCCGAGCCGGTGTCGCCGGAAGTCGCGCCGACGATGACCACGCGCTCACCGCGTTTTTCCAGCACGTAGTCGAGCAGACGGCCGAGCAGTTGCAGGGCGAAGTCCTTGAACGCCAGGGTCGGGCCGTGGAACAGCTCCAGCACCCACTCGTTGCCGTTCAGTTGACGCAGCGGCGCGACGGCACTGTGCGAGAACACGCCGTAAGTTTCTTCGAGAATCTTTTTGAAATCGGCATCGGGGATGCTGCCGGTCACGAACGGGCGCATCACCCGGAAGGCCAGTTCGTGGTACGGCAGGCCGGCCCAGGAGGCGATTTCTTCCTGGGTGAAACGTGGCAGGTTTTCCGGGACGTACAGACCGCCGTCGGTGGCGAGACCGGCCAGCAGGACGTCTTCGAAATTCAGGGCCGGTGCCTGGCCGCGGGTACTGATATAACGCATGACTGGCTCCAATAGACAGTGTTCGCAAACCCGGGCCCGCTCGCGAGCCCGGTGAACGATAACGGCTTAGTTCAGGTGCTCGACTCGGATCCGTACAACCGGACCCACCACGCCCGCCAGGGCTTCCAGGGCAGCGATCGCATCGTTCATGTGCTGTTCCAGCACACGGTGGGTCAGCAGGATCATCGGCACCAGGCCGTCATGCTCCTCGACTTCCTTCTGCATGATCGACTCGATGTTGATGCCCCGCTCCGACAGGATGCTCGCCACCTGGGCCAGCACACCCGGGTGGTCCTTGGCCTGAATCCGCAGGTAGTAGGCACTTTCGCAGGCTTCGATCGGCAGGATCGGGTGGGCGGACAGCGAGTCCGGCTGGAAGGCCAGGTGCGGCACGCGATTCTCCGGGTCGGAGGTCATCGCGCGAACCACGTCTACCAGGTCGGCGATCACCGACGAAGCGGTCGGCTCCATGCCGGCGCCAGCGCCATAGAACAGGGTCGAACCGGCAGCATCACCGTTGACCATCACGGCGTTCATCACCCCGTTGACGTTGGCGATCAGGCGATCGGCCGGAATCAGCGTCGGGTGCACGCGCAACTCGATACCGGCGGCAGTGCTGCGCGCGACACCCAGGTGCTTGATGCGGTAGCCCAGCGCTTCGGCGTAGTTCACGTCAGCAGTGGTTAGCTTGGTGATGCCTTCGGTGTAGGCCTTGTCGAATTGCAGCGGAATGCCGAACGCGATGGATGCCAGGATCGTCAGCTTGTGGGCTGCATCGATGCCTTCGACATCGAAGGTCGGATCGGCTTCGGCATAACCCAGTGCTTGCGCCTCGGCGAGCACATCTTCGAAGGTGCGACCCTTCTCGCGCATTTCCGTGAGAATGAAGTTGCCGGTGCCGTTGATGATACCGGCGACCCAGTTGATACGGTTGGCGGACAGGCCTTCGCGGATCGCCTTGATCACTGGAATGCCACCGGCCACAGCCGCTTCGAACGCAACGATCACGCCCTTCTCGCGTGCCTTGGCGAAAATCTCATTACCGTGAACGGCGATCAGTGCCTTGTTCGCGGTGACCACATGCTTGCCATTCTCGATGGCCTTGAGTACCAGCTCACGGGCAACGGTGTAGCCGCCCACCAGCTCTATGACGATGTCGATCTCAGGGTTCGTGGCCACTTCGAAGACATCGTTGGTAATCGCAATACCGGTCGTTTGGAACTGAGGCTTTGGCGTGCGCATGGCAATTTGTGCCACTTCGATTCCACGCCCGGCACGACGAGCAATTTCCTCGGCGTTGCGCTGAAGTACGTTGAAGGTACCGCCACCGACGGTTCCTAACCCACAGATGCCTACTTTGACCGGTTTCACTGTGAACTCCCCATAAAACGGCCGACGCAAGGTCGGCCGTGAAAACAACCGCATGCTCGCGGTTCTCTATTAATGGCCCGGCGAAACCGCCGCCAGGCCATGATCGTCAAAGGCTGACCGTGACGATGCGAATTTACTTCGCGCCAAGCGCCAGTTTGGCGACTTGTGGCGCAGGCTGGTAGCCCGGAATGACCTGACCATCAGCCAAAACGATGGCCGGTGTACCGTTCACGCCGATCGACTGACCGAGGGCGAACTGCTTGGAAACCGGGTTCTCGCACTTGGCGGCCTTGATTTCCTTGCCGTCGACCATTTTATCCATGGCCGCTTTCTTGTCCTTGGAGCACCACACCGCCTGCAGCTGTTCATCGCCCGGCGAGCCCAGGCCCTGGCGCGGGAACGCGACGTAGCGCACTTCGATGCCACGCTTGTTCAGCTCAGGCACTTCGGCGTGCAGCTTGTGGCAGTACGGGCAGGTGGTGTCGGTGAATACGGTGATGTGCGACTTGGTTTCGCCGATGGCCGGGTAGACCACGGTCTCAGCGACCGGAATGGCGTTGACCAGCTTGGAAACGCCCAGGCGCTCGGTCTTCTCGGTCAGGTTGACCGGTTTACCGTCCTTGAGCTGGAACAGGTAGCCCTGTACCACGTACTGGCCATCGGCGCTGGCATAGAGCACCCGGCTGCCTTGCAGCCTGACTTCGTACAGGCCTGGCAGGGGGCTGGCGGAAATGCTTTCTACCGGAACCTCAAGCTGGAGGTTCTCCAGGCTTTTACGAATGGCTTTGTCGGCCGCGTCATCGGCGACGGCAAAGGTACTGACCAACGCAATGGCTGCGGCGGCGATAATTTGGGTCAGACGCATGAGAACTCCTGAAGGCGGACAAATGGGACGATCAGAACGCCCGTGCCGAAGCACCGGGTCACAACCGCCCACCGTTCAAACCGGCAAAGCCTATCACATAAGGGCTACGGGGCCGAATGCGGGTGTCGCAAGACTTTACGGACCACACCCCCTGCCGGACACAATGCCCTGTGGGGATTCATTCCTGCGGGAGCGGGCTTGGTGCTCAGCCGCGCGGGTGGTGTTTGGCGTGCAGGTCCTGCAGGCGGGCGCGGGCGACATGGGTGTAGATCTGGGTGGTCGACAGGTCGCTGTGGCCGAGCAACATCTGCACCACCCGCAGGTCGGCGCCGTGGTTGAGCAGGTGCGTAGCGAAGGCGTGACGCAGGGTGTGCGGCGACAGCGACTTGCCGATACCGGCGACCTTGGCCTGGTGCTTGATGCGGTGCCAGAACGTCTGGCGGGTCATCTGCTCGCCGCGCAGACTGGGGAACATGACATCGCTGGGACGCCCGCCGAGCAACTGGCTACGAGCATCGCGCATGTAACGCTCGACCCAGACAATCGCCTCCTCCCCCATCGGTACCAGCCTCTCCTTGCTGCCTTTGCCCATCACCCGCAGCACGCCTTGGCGCAGGTTGACCTGCTCCAGGGTCAGGCTGATCAGCTCCGTCACCCGCAATCCGCAGGCATATAGCACCTCGAGCATGGCACGGTCGCGCTGGCCGATGGCTTCGCTCAGGTCCGGCGCCTTCAGCAGCGCCTCGACGTCTGCCTCCGACAGGGATTTGGGCAGCGGCCTGCCGAGTTGCGGCATGTCGATGCGCAGGGTCGGATCGACAGCGATCAATTTTTCCCGCAGCAAGTAACGATAAAAGCCACGCACTCCCGAGAGAAACCGCGCGGTGGATCGTGGCTTGTAGTTTTGTTCCAGGCGCCAGGCCAGGTGATCGAGGATCAACTCGCGTCCGGCGTTGATTAACTCCAGCCCTTTCTCCTGCAGCCAGCCGTTGAACAAGGCCAGGTCACTGCGATAAGCATCGCGTGTGTTATCCGACAAGCCTTTCTCCAGCCACAACGCGTCGAGAAATTGATCTATCAATGGATGTTCGATGGCGGGCATAAAGGCTCATGCAAGACCGTCAGTAAGGTCAGGGAAGATAAATCGCAGGCAACAAAAAAGCAGCCCGCAGGCTGCTTTTTTTTGCATCGGAAGCTGGACTTAAGCCAGTTTTTCCTTGATGCGAGCTGCTTTACCGGACAGGTCACGCAGGTAGTACAGCTTGGCTTTACGTACGTCACCGCGACGTTTAACGGCCATGCTGTCGATTTGCGGGCTGTAGGTCTGGAAAGTACGCTCTACGCCAACACCGTTGGAGATTTTACGAACGGTGAAAGCACTGTTTACGCCGCGGTTACGCTTGGCGATAACAACACCTTCGAACGCTTGCAGACGAGAACGGTCGCCTTCCTTCACTTTCACCTGAACGACAATGGTGTCGCCCGGGGCAAAGGTAGGGATCTCTTTGGTCATCTGCTCTGCTTCGAGTGCAAGGATGATTTTGTTAGTCATGCTGTGCTCCTAAGGTAAATCAACGGACTTACCATCGATACGTTGTTAACTATCGTCCCGCTCGCGGATGTATTCCTCGAGCAGCTTCTTCTCTTCTCCAGAAAGCGAGCGGCTTTCCAGAAGATCGGCGCGTCGTTCAAAGGTCCTACCAAGGGACTGCTGTAAACGCCAACGCCGGATATGCGCGTGATTGCCACTTAGCAACACGTCGGGAACACGCTGATCCGCATACACCTCAGGTCGGGTGTAGTGCGGGCAATCCAGCAAACCATCCGTAAAGGAATCTTCCTCGGCGGAGTCCGCATGCCCTAAAGCTCCAGGCAGCAGTCGTGTAACCGCATCGATCAGGACCATTGCCGGCAGCTCGCCGCCAGACAGTACATAGTCGCCAATCGACCACTCTTCATCGACATAAGCATCTATAAAACGCTCGTCAATGCCTTCATAGCGGCCGGCAATCAGGATCAATGCATCCGAATTCGCCAACTCGCGTACCGCCGACTGTGTCAGTTGACGGCCTTGGGGGGACAGGTAAATCACCTTCGCCGCCTCCCCGGCTGCTGCCTTGGCCTGAACCAGAGCATCTTCCAGGGGCTTGATCTTCATCACCATGCCTGGGCCACCGCCAAATGGGCGGTCGTCCACAGTGTGATGTCGATCCGTCGTGTAGTCTCGCGGATTCCAACAGGTAAGCTGCAACAGCCCCTGTTTCACCGCACGACTGGTGATGCCGTACTCGCTGATGGCGGAGAACATCTCGGGAAACAAACTGATCACTTCTACGCGCAAATTAGCCACGCTTAGAAGTCCGCATCCCATTCCACCTTCATCTCGCCTGCTGCGAGGTCGACTGCCAACACACATTGCTCCGTATAGGGCAACAGGCGTTCGCGATCATCCAGGCTGCCAGCGCAAGGCTTGACCACCATTACATCATTGGCGCCGGTTTCCAGAAGATGATCGATTTTCCCGAGCAATTGCCCCAGTTGATCAATAACCTTCAGACCTTCGAGCTGGTACCAGTAGTACTCGCCGTCGGTCAATTCAGGGAACAGGTTGCGCGGCACACAGATCTCATAACCGGCCAGAAGACGAGCTTCTTCACGGTCATCAAGACCTTTGAGCTTTGCGACCAGGAACTTGTCGTTCCCGCGTCCACTGACCAGCTCAACCTGTTTCACAATGCCTTCGCGCTTGAGCGTCCAGGTTTTGTACTGCAACAGGTTTTCAGTCGGATCAGTAAAGGAATACACCTTCACTTCGCCGCGAACGCCATGAACAGAGTAGATCTTGCCGATAACGATCAAATCATCAGCAACAGCAGGCGTCGCGTTCATATTGCTCAGGCCGCAGCCTTAGCCGAGTCCTTCAGCAACTGAGCAACACGCTCAGAAGGCTGTGCACCAACGCTCAGCCAGTAGGCTACGCGCTCTTGGTTCACGGACAGACGGACTTCTTGACCACGAGCAACAGGGTTGAAGAAACCAACCTGTTCCTTGTGCGAACCGTCGCGCGGGTTGCGGCTGTCGGTTACGGTCAAGTGGTAAAACGGGCGCTTTTTGGAGCCGCCAAGGGCAAGACGGATTGTTAGCATGTGAACATCGTTCCTGTAGTCGGTGCTGCAAATCTAAAGGCACAGCGGGCATAGGTGCCCGAAAGGCCGCATATTCTAAGGAATATCCGGACTTTTGCAAATGTCTTTTTCCGGCGGCCTATCGGACGCCATGCAGATTTGCTATAGAGCCGTCGTTGAAAACGGCCAGTCAGCTCCCGCCAAGTGCGGGTTTGCTGTTGATCCCACATCGCTGTGGGCAGCGCAAGGGCAAGCCCTTGCGCAGATTCTTTACATCTTGGGCATGCCGCCGCCGGGCAACATACCGCCCATGCCGCGCATCATTTTGGCCATTCCGCCTTTGGCGGAGAATTTCTTCATCATCTTCTGCATCTGCTTGTGTTGCTTGATCAAGCGACCGATGTCCTGCACCTGGGTGCCGGAACCCATGGCGATCCGGCGCTTGCGCGAACCGCTGATGAGCTCAGGGTCGCGGCGCTCGGCCGGGGTCATGGAGTTGATGATGGCTTCCATCTGCTTGAATTGTTTCTCTGCCGCACCCTGGGCGTTGCCCATCTGCGCCAGGTTCACTCCACCGATGCTCGGCAGCTTATCCATGAGGCCGCCGAGGCCACCCATGTTCTTCATCTGTTGCAGCTGATCGCGGAAGTCTTCGAGATCGAAACCCTTGCCCTTCTTCAGCTTCTTGGCCAGCTTGTCGGCCTTGTCCTTGTCGAGGGTCTGTTCGGCCTGCTCAATCAGGCTGAGCACGTCGCCCATGCCGAGAATACGCGAAGCAATACGCTCAGGGTGGAACGGCTCGAGCGCTTCGCTCTTCTCGCCCATACCAATGAACTTGATCGGCTTGCCGGTGATGGCGCGAACCGACAGTGCGGCACCGCCACGGGCGTCGCCGTCGACTTTGGTCAGGATCACGCCGGTCAGCGGCAATGCATCGCCAAAAGCCTTGGCGGTGTTTGCGGCGTCCTGGCCGGTCATCGCGTCGACCACGAACAGGGTTTCCACCGGGTTGATCGCGGCGTGCAGCGCCTTGATCTCGCCCATCATCTCTTCATCGATGTGCAGGCGACCGGCGGTATCGACGATGACCACATCAATGAACTTAAGCTTTGCTTCTTTAATAGCTGCTTGCGCGATCTCGACCGGCTTCTGGCTCAGGTCGGAGGGAAAGAAGGTCACACCCACTTCACCGGCGAGCATTTCCAGCTGCTTGATCGCCGCCGGGCGGTAGACGTCCGCGGACACTACCATGACCGACTTCTTCTTGCGCTCTTTAAGGAAGCGCGCAAGTTTACCGGCGGTGGTGGTTTTACCAGCACCTTGCAAACCGGCCATCAACACGATAGCTGGCGGCACGGCGCTCAGGTTCAAGTCTTCGTTGGCCGCACCCATCAGGCTTTCGAGTTCGGCCTGGACAATCTTCACGAACGCCTGGCCCGGCGTCAGGCTGCGCGACACCTCGGTGCCGACAGCACGCTCCTTGACCGCATTGACGAAGTCCTTGACCACCGGCAAGGCCACGTCGGCCTCGAGCAGCGCCATGCGCACTTCACGCAAGGTGTCCTTGATGTTGTCTTCAGTCAGCTTGGCCTTGCCGGTGACATGGCGCAGCGTCTGCGAGAGACGGTCGGTTAAGTTTTCAAACATTGCGCGATCCTTTCAGGCCCTGTGTAGACCGGGATAATGGCGGCCCAGACCGGAATAAACATGTGCTCGGCGAGCCTGCGGCGTGGGCAGGTCGCGGATTATAGCGAAGACTGCGTCTGGCGGACACCTCGCACTTTCGTGCGATGAGGGTTCTATGCCAAACTCAGCGCCTTTCGGGCTTGCCTATCAGGATTTATGCTCCCCTTGTCACCCAGCTTGCTAACTACCCTCGCCGCCGCCTGCCTCTACGCCGCTGCGACCATCTATCAGGGCACTCGTCTGGCTTCCGGTGCCAAGGCGAACAAACGCCTGCTGGTCACGCTCGGCATTTTGGCCGTACTGGCCCACAGCGCCAGCCTGCTGACCCACCTGTTGACGCCAATCGGCCTGGGCCTGGATTTCTTCAGCGCCGCCAGCCTGATTGCCGCAGCGGTCATCGCCCTGACCCTGCTGGCCTGCTCGCGCATTCCGGTGGAGAACCTGCTTATCCTGCTGTTCCCGCTGGGCGCCGCCACCGTGCTGCTCGCGCAATTCGCCCCCGCCGGCACTGTCCAGATCATCGACGAAGCGCCGGGCATCCTCGCGCATATCCTGCTGTCGATCCTGGCCTATGGGATGTTCACCATCGCGGTGTTCCAGGCGTTGTTGCTGCTGGTCCAGGACCATCAGCTCAAGCACAAGCACCCCTCCGGCCTGATCAAGAACTTCCCGCCACTGCAAACCATGGAAAGCCTGCTGTTCGGCTTCCTCTGGGCTGGCTGGACCCTGCTATCGCTGTCGCTGATTTCCGGCTGGCTGTTCGTCGAGAATCTGTTTGCCCAGCACCTGGTGCACAAGACCCTGCTGGCCTGCCTGGCCTGGATCGTGTTCAGCGTGCTGCTGTGGGGCCGCAATCGCCTCGGCTGGCGCGGACACAAGGCCATCCGCTGGACCCTCGCCGGCTTCTGCCTGCTGATGCTGGCCTACTTCGGCAGCAAGCTGGTCCGTGAATACATCCTGCACATCTGACGGGCGGCAATAATGGACGACTTGCCGATAGGGCCGATGCTCGCAGTGATCGCCCTGCTGATTTTGTGGTCGGGGCTGTTCACCGCCATTGAAGTCGCACAACAACACATGCTGGCCCAGCGCACCGCCTCGCGCTCGAGCGACAAGCCCGTGGCGAAGCTGAATTTCCCGCTCAACAGCCTGATCCTTTGCAACACCTTGTGCCGCGCACTGGTAATGGTCATCAGCACCCTGCTGGCGATTGTCACCTGGGCGGAGAATGGCCCATGGGCAGCGTGCCTCGGAGCGGGCGCGATCCTGCTGGTGTTCGCCGAATATCTGCCGCGCACCCTTGCCGTGCGCTATCCGGATACCATCCTGAGCCTGGGCAACACCTTGCTCGGCGCGCCGTTGAAAATCGTCTACCCTGCCGCCTGGTTGCTCAATGGCGCCAGCCAATTGCTGATGCGCCCGTTTACCCGCAAAGTCAATGCGGTGCAGCAAAGCGAAGACGAACCCACCACGGATCGGCAAGAAGCCCACGAACAGTCATCCTGCCGCCCGCACGTCCTATCGGGCATTCATGCGCTGGACCACATCACGGTCAACGACATCCTGGTGCCACGCAGTGACGTCGAAGGGATCAACCTCGACGACTCCCTCCCCGAGATAATCGAACAGTTGAGCAATAACCGACGCACACGCCTGCCGGTGTTCCACAACGATATCAACCAGGTCGAAGCGGTGCTCAATACCCGGCAGATCCTCCATCTGCTGCCGGATGCCAGCCTGACGATCGAAGCGCTGCTGGCGGCTTGCCACGAGCCGTACTTCGTGCCTGAAAGCACCCCGCTACAGCTGCAACTGCTGAATTTCCACAAGCAACAGCGACGCCTGGGCATGGTGGTGGACGAATACGGCGAAGTGCTCGGCATCGTCACCTTGGAAGACATCCTAGAAGAAATCGTCGGCGAGTTCGAAAGCCAGCACAGCCTGGATAACCCGCACATTCATCCACAGCCGGATGGCCGACTGATGATCGAAGGTGCAGCGTCGATTCGCGAACTGAACAAGAGCCTGGGCTGGCACTTGCCCAGCGATGGACCGAAAACCCTCAACGGCCTGGTAACCGAGGCGCTGGAGACCATTCCGGAGAGTGCGGTATGCCTGAAGATAGGGCGTTATCGGCTGGAGATTCTCGAGACCGAGGACAACCGTGTGACGCAGGTACTGGTCTGGCATACCAGTTCAGTGCCTGTAGCAATATAGACCCCGGCCACATTCAAAGAGCTTGACCCCATTCCCGATGGAGAGGGCGCTCGCTCCCGCCGGACTGACTGCTAAGCCGTCCCTGTAACAGACGCCGCGATCATCCTGAAAGAACGCATTCAACACTTTGCGGCCGCTTCGCGCCCGAGCGGGGGCAAGCTCCCTCGCCACAAAAGTGCTCATCAGCCTCGCCTCTTGTTGAATCGATAGCCGCCTTCCTATAATCGAGCCGCTTACTCAAGCACCGCCACACCCCAGTGCTACCCGCACTCTGCGTCAAACCCACATCCCTGGGTGTTCAACCCTAATAACTCGCTCCACTGGGGCACATGACTGTCAGGGATAACCGCATGACAACCAGTACGACTTACAGCCAAAGCACGCCTGCACCTACCAACTCCGCCACCCGCGTGGCCACGGCGAGCTTCATCGGCACCGCCATCGAGTTCTATGACTTCTACGTCTATGCTACCGCCGCGGCGCTGGTGATCGGCCCGGTATTTTTTCCCCAGACCTCCGGCACTGCGCAAATGCTGTCGGCCTTCCTCACCTTTGGTATCGCGTTCCTGGCCAGGCCTCTGGGTTCGGCACTGTTCGGCCATTTCGGCGACCGCATCGGACGTAAGTCGACCCTGGTCGCCTCGCTATTGCTGATGGGCGTATGCACCACGCTGATCGGCGTACTTCCGGGTTACGCCAGCATCGGTGCCTGGGCGCCCATCCTGCTCTGCGTATTACGCTTCGGCCAGGGTCTGGGGCTTGGCGGCGAATGGGGCGGCGCAGCGCTGCTGGCGACGGAGAATGCGCCCAAGGGCAAACGAGCCTGGTTCGGCATGTTCCCCCAGCTCGGGCCTTCGATCGGCTTCCTCGCTGCCAACGGACTGTTCCTGACCCTGGCGTTGATCCTGAGCGACGAGCAGTTCCGCTCGTGGGGCTGGCGGATTCCGTTCCTGCTGAGTGCAGCGCTGGTAATGGTCGGTCTGTATGTACGCCTCAAACTCCACGAAACCCCGGTGTTCGCCAATGCCGTGGCGCGCCAGGAACGGGTGAAAATCCCCTTGGTCGAGCTGTTCAGCCAATACTGGGTGCCGATGTTACTGGGTGCCGGCTCGATGGTGGTCTGCTACGCGCTGTTCTACATCTCGACAGTATTTTCTTTGAGCTACGGCGTATCGACACTGGGC
Source organism: Pseudomonas violetae (assembly GCF_023072615.1). Lineage (GTDB taxonomy): Bacteria > Pseudomonadota > Gammaproteobacteria > Pseudomonadales > Pseudomonadaceae > Aquipseudomonas > Aquipseudomonas violetae. The sequence continues at coordinate 17,689 of NZ_JAKNRW010000041.1, read as the reverse complement.
TACACCCGCGAAACCTTCCTTGCTCTACTGTGCTTCGCCGTGCTGTTCATGGCGGCCGCAACTCCGCTCTCGGCCTGGGCCAGTGACCGTTACGGTCGCAAACCGGTACTGATTATCGGTGGTGTGCTGGCGATTCTGTCCGGGTTCCTTATGGAACCGCTGCTGACCCAGGGCTCGACCTGGGGCGTCGCGCTGTTCCTGTGCATCGAGTTGTTTCTGATGGGCGTGACGTTTGCGCCGATGGGGGCGCTGCTACCCGAGCTGTTTCCTACCCATGTGCGTTACACCGGCGCGTCGGCTGCCTACAACCTGGGCGGAATCGTCGGAGCCTCGGCGGCGCCGTTCTTCGCGCAGAAGTTGGTGGCGATGGGCGGGTTGGGTTACGTCGGAGGGTATGTGTCGGGGGCGGCGGTGTTGAGCCTGATTGCAGTGCTGTGTTTGAAGGAAACGCGGCATAACGATTTGAATCGGGTGGCCTGAAGCCAGGGCAAAAGCTTCGCGAGCAAGCACGCTCCCACCGGGTTTGAGATGTACACAATATTGGTGAACACCATAGATCCTGTGGGAGCGGGCTTGCTCGCGAATGCCGCGCCTCGGTTTACAGCTCTACAACAACAGCCTGTGAGGCTCGGGTAGCCTTCGCCCGAGCCGCTTCAATCGACTCATCCCGCGCCAGCGCCACGCCCATGCGGCGCTGACCATTGACTTCCGGCTTGCCGAACAAACGCAACGCCGTGTCCGGCTCGCTCAACGCAGCGCCAAGATTATCGAACGCCGTCTGGGCCGACTGTCCTTCCACCAGAATCACCGCCGAAGCCGAAGGACCAAACTGACGGATCAACGGGATCGGCAAGCCAAGAATGGCCCGGGCGTGCAGCGCGAACTGCGACAGGTCCTGGGAAATCAGAGTGACCAGGCCAGTGTCGTGTGGACGCGGCGAAACTTCGCTGAACCACACCTGATCGCCCTTGATGAACAATTCGACGCCAAACAGGCCACGACCACCCAAGGCCTCGGTCACGGCTTTGGCGACTCGCTCGGACTCCGCCAGCGCGATCGGGCTCATGGCCTGCGGCTGCCAGGACTCCTGGTAATCGCCCTTCTCCTGGCGATGACCCACCGGCGCGCAGAACGTGGTACCGCCTACATGACGCACGGTCAGCAGAGTGATTTCGTAATCGAAGTCGATGAAGCCCTCGACGATCACCCGGCCTTTGCCGGCACGGCCGCCTTCTTGCGCGTAGTCCCACGCAGCCTTCACGTCATCGACACTGCGCAGCAGGCTCTGCCCCTTGCCCGAAGAGCTCATTACTGGCTTGACCACGCAAGGGAAGCCGAGGTCTTCGACCGCCTTGCTGTAATCCTCGAACGTGTCGGCGAAGTGGTATGGCGAAGTCGGCAGGTCAAGCTCTTCAGCCGCCAGGCGGCGGATGCCTTCACGGTTCATGGTCAGCTGCGCGGCACGCGCAGTCGGGATCACGGTGAAACCTTCGGCCTCCAGCTCGACCAGGGTCGCAGTGGCGATGGCTTCGATTTCCGGCACGATGAAGTGCGGCTTTTCTGCTTCGATGACCGCACGCAGGGCGGCACCGTCAAGCATGTTGATCACGTGGCTGCGATGCGCCACCTGCATGGCCGGTGCGTTGGCATAACGGTCCACGGCGATCACTTCAACGCCCAGGCGTTGCAGCTCGATCACCACTTCCTTGCCCAACTCGCCACAGCCACACAGCAATACGCGGGTCGCGGTCGGCGACAATGGAGTTCCGATACGGGTCATCTCAGGTCCTCAAAGAAGCGGATCATCGAGGGATGCAACGCAAGGCGCGCTTCCCATGGGGAGAAAGCGCGGCATTTTACATGAACCGGCGGGTTTGGCTTCAGCTGGCGACGGCCTGTTTGCGCAGGCGCCACGCCATGATCAGCCAGACGGCGGTCACGCCAGCGAACTTCGAGGCCATGGCGGTAAGGATCACGGCCGGGGTGAACGCGTCGATCATGCCAAAGAAGATGAACGTATCGAGGGGGATGCTCAGCGCCGAACTTATCCACAGGCGATCGTGCAGCGGACGCTTGGTGATACTGAACACGAGCCAGTCAATACACTCGGAGACCGCGAACGCCGTGGCGCTGGCCAGGGCGATGGACGGATCGGAGGTGACATAGGACAACACCAGCGCCGCCAGCATGGCGACGATCGCGCCGTGGCCAAAGCGCGTTTGCACCATGTCCCGCAGCACGAATACCAGACCACCCCAGGCCGACCAGATGATGTCCAGATGCGGGGCAGTGGAAAAGGCGTAGTTGATCAGCACGACGCTGCTGATGTAGGCGATCAAAAAAAGCATGGGACGAAAAGACACCTGTAGGAGCGAGCTTGCTCGCGAAGGACGTTAACGATTACGCGTAAAATCAGGTACCCCGTGGCGCCCTCAGGTTTTCGCGAGCAAGCTCGCTCCTACAAGGGCCGCGATGAACTTCCGGAGTTATTTGCCAAGCATCCACACAAGCCCGCTGGACTTCGCCCTTTCATGGCACAACCCCAACACCTTGCGCCGCTCGTCGTTGTCCATCCGGCTCCAGCGCGTGATCTCTTCGACCGTGCGCTGGCAACCGGTGCAGATGTCATCCTCGTCCAGCGCACAGACATTCACACAAGGCGAGCGCACCGGCCGTTCAGCGGTGCTCATTCTTCCTGCTCAGCCAGGTCGCGGGCATACCGCTGCGAGTTATGGACATAGTGCGCGGCGCTGGCCTCGAGCATTTTCTTTTGCTGTTCTGTCAATTCGCGCACCACTTTTCCCGGTGAGCCCATCACCAGGGAGCCATCGGGAATTTCCTTGCCCTCGCCGATCAGCGAATTCGCTCCGATGATGCAATTTTTACCGATTTTCGCACCGTTGAGAATCACCGCGTTGATGCCGATCAGGCTGTAATCCCCCACCGTGCAGCCATGCAGCATGGCATTGTGGCCAATGGTCACGCCGGTGCCGATGGTCAACGGGTAGCCCATGTCGGTATGCATCACAGTACCGTCCTGGACGTTGCTGTTTTTGCCGATCAGGATCAATTCATTGTCGCCACGCAGCACCGCGTTGAACCAGACGTTGGCGCCCTCCTCCAGTTTGACCTTGCCCACCAGTACGGCATTGGGGGCCACCCAGCTTTGCGGGTGGGTTTCGACTCGGGCGTCGCCCAGGCGGTATTTCATCTTGTTGTCCTCAGGGCCAGGCTGGCTTGGGTATTGCCATGCGAACGATGGCGTCAGGTATTGATAAAGCTTTTGGGCGGCTGGTGCAGGCTGATTTTCGCGTCATACAGCAGGTTGATCAACTCAACGACCATGATCGCCGTCAGGCCCCAGATCTTGTACTCGCCGTAACGGTAGCTCGGCACGTACCAGCTGCGACCCTGATAATCGATGCGATGGGTATGTTCGCGGGGGTCCTCGCGAAAAAACTCCAGCGGTACGCTGAACACTGCAGCGATCTCGGCATCGTTGGGCCGATACTCGACAAAATCCGGAATCACCCCGACATAAGGCGTGACCTTAATGCCATGCAGCGAGATCAGCGGGCTGAGTGGCCCGATCACTTCAACGAGCCCGGGCGGCAGGCCGATCTCTTCTTCGGCTTCGCGCAAGGCGGTGAAAATCAGGTCCGGGTCTTCAGGGTCGCGACGGCCTCCGGGAAACGCCACTTCACCTCCATGGGTCGAGAGCCCGCTGGCGCGCAGGGTCAGAACCAGTTCCGGTTCGTCACTGCGGGTGATGGGGACCAATACGGCAGCCTCGGGAAAACGTTTGTCGGTTTCCAGGGGGCGCGGCGTGTGGTTGCTTACCCGATGCAGTAGCTCGTCCAGCATGAATGATCTCGATCTGTGCCTTACCCTGCATCATGCACCAATCACACTGACCGCCCAAGCCCCGAACGGCCGTCTGTCGCGAAACGACAACTTGCCGACCGGCACCACCGCACGCCAAGATAGGCACAGCATTCAGGAACCCAAGCATGAAATTTTGCAGCCAGTGCGGCAACCCGGTGACCCAACGTATTCCCGAGGGCGATTCGCGCCTGCGGTTTGTCTGTGACAGCTGTCACACCATCCATTACCAGAACCCCAATATCGTCGCCGGCTGCGTGGCCACCTGGGGCTCAAAAGTTTTGTTGTGCCGGCGGGCCATCGAGCCTCGACTGGGATACTGGACCCTGCCCGCAGGGTTCATGGAGAACGGCGAGACCATTGAACAGGCAGCCATTCGCGAGACCGCCGAAGAAGCCTGCGCCCGGGTGCGCGACCTGAGCATCTATACCCTGATCGACGTACCACACATCAGCCAGGTGCACGTGTTCTATCGCGCCGAACTGGTGGACCTGGACTTTGCAGCAGGCATAGAAAGCCTCGAAGTGCAGCTTTTCGAGGAAGCCGACATCCCTTGGTCCGACCTGGCTTTCCGCACGGTGGGACGTACTCTAGAATGCTTCTTCGCTGACCGGCGGTCCGAGGTCTATCCCGTGCGATCGGAATCGATTCCGCCGCTGGCTCAGCCGGTCATTGTTTGATTGGAAATGTAGATTTTTTGCAAAGGCAAAAAATCGTCCACCTTCGGGCCAAACCTTCGGCAGCGCCTACAATAGATAGTCGCGACACCTCTTAGGGATATCGTTTCAATGCGCTGGTTGCTTGCCCTGTTTTGCCTGTCGTTCATTGCCGTGTCCCAGGCTTCCACCGTGGTGACCCTGGATGGCAAACCTATCGAAAAAGTGTTGGTGCTCAAGTCCGCTCATCAATTGCAATTGATTGCCGATGGCCAGGCGCTGCGCACCTACCGCATTTCCCTGGGCAAGCAGCCCAAGGGCGCCAAGTTGATGGAGGGCGACAAGCGCACCCCGGAAGGCTTTTACTGGGTGGACTGGCGCAAAGTCAGTGACCGCTTCAACCTGGCCATGCACATCTCCTATCCAAATGCGGCCGACTCTGCGCGATCACTGCGTGAAGGCGTCGCGCCTGGGGGCATGATCATGATCCACGGCACTCCCGATTCCTACGACTACCCGGAGAACCTGTTCCACACCCTGGACTGGACCGACGGATGCATTGCCATGCGCAATATGGACATGCGTGAAGTGTGGGGCCTGGTGCCGGATGGAACGATGATCGAGATTCGCCCGTAACCGCCCATTGCAACCGAAGCCTCGACACGAGAAAGCCGGCCTGATCGATTGCGCAGTGTTTAAACCATTAGCAATCATTAGGACAATCAGGGCTTATACGAGCAATTAAATCTCGCAAAAATGCCTCACAAGAGTATTCCTCTCAATTTTTTTCGACCGCTTGCCAACCTTCATCCTCGCGGTTAGGGTTGAAGGCATGAAAACCTCTCACACCCTCATTCAGCTTCGCCAGCACCGCAGTCTGTGCCTCGTCAGTGCACGACTGCCAGGCTGAATCGCGGTGCCTCGTCCTACGCTTCACCCCAGAACTTTTGATCCACCGGCAGGCCGCCTTTTTTCGGCCCCTACAACAAGGATTTCCCGATGAGCATGCTCAAAGACCCGTCTTCGAAGTACCGCGCGTTTCCGACCATCGACATCCCGGATCGCACCTGGCCGTCGAAGACCATCACCGCCGCGCCGATCTGGTGCAGCTCGGACCTGCGCGACGGCAACCAGTCGCTGATCGAACCAATGGACGCGGTTAAAAAGCTGCGCTTCTGGAAAACCCTGGTGCAGGTTGGCGTGAAAGAAATCGAAGCCTCGTTCCCGGCCGCTTCGCAAACCGACTTCGACTTCGTGCGCACCTTGATCGAAGGCAACCACATCCCGGACGACACCACCATCCAGGTGCTGACCCAGGGCCGTGAAGACCTGATCGAGCGCACCTTCGAATCCCTGCGCGGGGCAAAGAAAGCCATCGTTCACCTGTACAACGCGACCTCGCCGTCTTTCCGTCGCATTGTTTTCAATCAGGACAAGGATGGCATCAAAGAAATCGCCGTCAGCGCGGCCAAGCTGTTCGTCAAGTATGCCGCCCAGCAGCCGGAGACCGAGTGGACCTTCGAATACTCGCCAGAAACCTTCAGCGCCACTGAACTGGAGTTCGCCAAGGAAGTATGTGATGCGGTGATCGAGGTCTGGAAACCGACGCCCGAGCACAAGATGATCCTGAACTTGCCGGCCACCGTCGAATGCGCCACCCCGAACATCTATGCCGACCAGATCGAATGGTTCGGTCGTCACATCAATCGTCGTGACAGCGTGATCATCAGCCTGCACACCCACAACGACCGTGGCACCGGCGTTGCCGCTACCGAATTGGGCCTGATGGCCGGCGCTGATCGCGTCGAAGGCTGCCTGTTCGGCAATGGCGAGCGCACCGGTAACGTCGACCTCGTGACCGTGGCACTGAACCTCTACACCCAGGGCGTACACCCTGAACTCGACTTCTCGGACATCGACGGCGTGCGCAAGGTCGTCGAGGAGTGCAACCAGATCCAGGTGCATCCACGCCACCCTTACGTTGGCGACCTGGTTCACACCGCGTTCTCCGGCTCGCACCAGGACGCCATTCGCAAGGGCTTTGCCCAGCAGAAACAGGGCGCCTTGTGGGAAGTGCCGTACTTGCCGATCGACCCGGCCGATATTGGGCGTAGTTATGAGGCGGTGATTCGCGTCAACAGCCAATCGGGCAAAGGCGGTATCGCCTACCTGCTGGAACAGGAATACGACATCAGCTTGCCGCGTCGCATGCAGATCGAGTTCAGCCAGGTCGTCCAGGCCGAAACCGACCGCGTTGGCCTGGAGATGACCGCACCGCAGATCTACGCCTTGCTGCAGCGCGAGTACCTGCAAGCCAACACGCCGTACGCGCTGGTCAGCCATCGCCTGCAGGAAGAGAACGGCAACAGTTCGGTAGAAGTCGAAGTGTCGAGCAAAGGCCAAGGCGAAACCAACCTGCGCTGGCACGGCAAAGGCAACGGCGCCCTGGAAGCCCTGGTGGCCGGTTTGCCGATTCCTGTGGAGATCATGGACTACAACGAACACGCGATCGGCGCGGGCACCAATGCCAAGGCAGCGGCCTACATCGAACTGCGAGTCAATGGTGAGCGTGCGGTGCACGGCGTCGGTATCGACGAAAACATCACGACCGCCAGCTTCAAGGCCCTGTTCAGCGCACTGAACCGCTCGCTGAGCCAGCCGCAAGCAAAAGCGGCGTAAGGCTTTAGCTGCAATGCAAGAGGCCCCTGGGTGAGAACCTGGGGGCCTTTTTATTTACCTGATGTTTCGTGCGTTGTCTGTTATGACCCCTTCGTCGGAAACCGCGCACGATACACCGCCAACTCCAACGCATTCAGCACCACCTGAAATATCCCGTACCCCACGTTCGAGCTAGACATGACCATACGTCGGCACTGTCAATTATGACAGTAGAGTATCTGCAAACTTTCCCTATTGTGTTGTTACATCAACTGAAACAATGGCCATGGCATGAGCACACCATTAGTATTCACAGAGTCACTAGGCAAACTAGTAATTAAACCCCTTACGGTATCCACGCAGCAAAGCTTTAGGTTGGTAGAACTGGAAACCGCTGGAAGATTTGCAATATGCGGCTCTACCTTAATAAAAACTCATGCATTACGGCAGGCAACCCAGACGTATTGATAGAACTATACCCTGGATACATTACGCAACAGTTTGTACTGGAGGAATTTCCCGATGGCTCTTACGCGATACTTAATCACTACACACAGCTAGCACTGACTACTGTAGACGACCAAGTGCAAATGAGGCCATACTTTTCCGGCAACAGAAACCAGCGCTTTGAAAAATTCCTAAGGACGGACAACTCGACTGGTTTTCGCAAAGTAACAAGGTCAGTTTTCTCGGGCACACCAGACCCCATGGAGAGCATAACAAGGATTGAAAACTGGTTCTTTAACAGCTACAGGCAATCCACAGGCTTTTACACTCCAAAAAATACTCGCATCAAACTCGAAATCGCCTGTGAAAATGTATCCGGACAAAGTGATCCAAAACTTTGGGTCGGCGCACCTTTCGCCGACCCCGACACTCAATATTCACGCCCACGCGTCTATTCATTGCAAGAGGGCGAAAATACAATCACAGATCCAGGCGGGGGAATTATCTACCTCCAACTGACTGGCGAACGCAACACTGCAAATTTAAGTTTTTTAGAGGGCATCATCGACCTGCCCTACTTCGAAGCTAAAAAGACAAGACACCATGAATACATGGATATGCTTCAACAATGGAATTTATCGCCCTATGTGGAACTATATTCCGAGCGCTCGCAAGTTACCGTCAGCCGCTCCGCAGCCTTGGCATACGCGCCCACCAGTGAAAGTGACATGGATACGCTCATGTGGGTATACGAAACTATAATCTCTACCAGTGAAGACGTCATAGGCCTTGATGCATCCACACCCCTTCACACTCGCGCGGCTTGGAAATACCACCTTGTTCTCGGCAATTACGGGGGCGCCGGCGGCGCACATGCTAGCCATGGACATACGGCTTACATGGAATACTTTGCTCAGGAAATGCTCACACCGGAATACCTTAAAAAATCCTGGGGGGGTGCCCCATGAGTTAGGCCACCAAAACCAGATGCTTGGTTACAAAGCTCCCGAGTTTAGTGAAGTCACCAACAATATCAGTGCACTTGCCGTACAGCGAGCATTCGGGCTACCGTCGATACTGCTCGCCAAAGGTGATGACGGTCTGGACACTTGGGCCATTCTGCTAAATAAACTCAACACTCCCCAAGCCAAGATCGAACTCTCGACTTGTATGAACGCCTCGCTGTACTTGAACAGCTCAGACTTGCACTGGGTGACGACTTCTGGAAAACGATGAATAAAACAACCAGAGAAAAATGGCATTCCAACGGTTATAGCCCGGCCCCCTCGAAAGCCTATGATAATTTTGCGCTGTTTGCCTGCATGGCTGCAAAAAAAACCTGCTTGATTACTTCACCGCATGGGGATTCCCCATTACGGAGAGCGGAAAACTAGAGATCCAAAAATTGAATCTACCTTCCCCCACCGCACCAATCCAGACACTTAGAGAAAAAGCCTCATTGGACCTTGACCACTTGCCTCACCAAGTCTTGATTGACTGTACCCTCAACACGGAGCCTCGAAAGACGTAGAAACTAATTCCGAACCAAAACTTGAACTGTGAAAGCTCACAACTAAAACTGTAACGTTAAACAGTGTGAACTTTCACCTTTTTCAGTACACATCAAAAATAACTGATCCGGCATTTAGCACTTAGGTAAACAAAAAGGTATCCGCATCCAGATTCGCCGGAAACCTTGTGCGGTACGCCGCCAATTCCGCCGCGTCGAGTACCACCTGAAACACCCCATCGGCTTCCCCCGCACCCAGCAACGTCTCACCCTGGAAATCCAGCACCTGGCTGTCCCCGGTGTAGGCAAAGCCCTTGCCGTCGGTGCCCACGCGATTCACCGCCGCGACATAACACAGGTTTTCAATCGCCCGCGCCGGCAGCAGGCGGTTCCAGTGTTGGCGCCGCGCCCCGGGCCAGTTCGCGGTGTACAGCAACAGGTCGGTGTCCTGTGAGTCACGGCTCCACACCGGGAACCTCAGGTCGTAGCAGATCAGCGGACGCACACGCCAGCCCTTGAGCTCGAATTGCACCTGGCGCTCGCCCGGGGTGTAGTGGTTGTGTTCACCCGCCATGCGAAACAGATGGCGCTTGTCGTAATGCAGCACCTCGCCGTCCGGGCGCGCCCACAACAGGCGATTGCGATGGCTGCCATCGCTGGCTTGAACGATGACACTGCCGGTAATCACGGCGTCGAACTTCGCCGCCTGCAGCCGCAACCATTTGCTGGTGGGACCGTTCTCCGGCTCGGCCAGAGTCTGGGACTCCATGGAGAAACCGGTAGTGAACATTTCCGGCAGGATAATCAGGTCCGCGCCGCGTGCCTGCTCCAGCAGTTGCTCGAAGTGCTCCAGGTTTGCCTGACGGTCGTGCCAAGCGAGCGTGGTCTGGATCAGCGCAATGTTCAGATTCGGCAAGGTACTCAGATCACGCATAGTTTTTCCGCTGCTTCACGCAGGGTCTCCTCTCGTTTGGCGAAGCACAGGCGTATCAAGCGCTGGCCTTCGGGCGGGGACTGATAGAACACCGAGATCGGGATACTTGCCACGCCGTGTTCACGGGTCATCCACAGCGCCATGTCGACGTCATTGAGGTCCGGGCGGATCTGCGAGTAGTCGACCAACTGGAAATAGGTACCCGCCACCCGATTGAACGTGAAGCGCGACGGCGCCAGCAAATCGCAGAACAGGTCGCGTTTGGCCTGGTAGAACGCCGGCAGCTCCTCGACATGCTCCGGGTGCTCGACCATGAAGTCGGCCAGGGCAAATTGCAGCGGCGTTACCCCGCAGAAGCTGACGTACTGGTGAACTTTGCGCATTTCCGCGGTGAGGGCCGGTGGAGCAACCACATAGCCGGTTTTCCAGCCCGTGACGTGATAGGTCTTGCCAAAGGAGCTGATCACGAATGCGCGCTGGTACAACTCTTCGTGGGCCAGCACGCTGACGTGAGGCACGCCGTCGAACACCAGATGTTCGTAGACCTCGTCGCTGATGAGGTAGATATCGCGATCACGGATCAACTGCGCCAGTTGATCCAGCTCGGCACGACTGATCAGTGCACCGCTGGGGTTATGCGGTGTATTGAGAACGATCATTCGCGTACGCGGCGTAATGGCTTCGGCGAGCGCCTGGAAGTCGATGGCGAAATCATCCAGCCCAAGCTGCACATGAACACAACGACCGCCGGCTAGCTCCACCGAAGGTTCATAGCTGTCGTAGCAAGGGTCGAATACGATCACTTCGTCGCCGCTGTTGATAACGGCCTGGATCGCGCAGAAGATCGCCTGAGTCGCACCCGGGGTGATCGTCACTTCGCTGTCGGCATCGACGTGGATGCGGTAGCTGCGAGCGATCTTGGTTGCCACTTGCTGCCGCAAGGCCGGCAGGCCAGTCATTGGCGAGTACTGGTTGTGGCCCTGGGCGATGTGCCGGCCTACCGCATCGCACAGCGCCTGCGGGGCATCGAAATCGGGAAAGCCCTGGGACAGATTCAACGCGCCGGTTTGCGCCGCGAGCTGCGACATCTGAGTGAAGATAGTGATGCCGACATTCGGCAGCTTACTGGTGATCATCGGTGGGCCCCTGCAGGTGAGCTGCAAGTTTCCAGCTGCATGCTGCAAGTGGTCAAGCATCAAACCTGCAGATGCAAAAAAGGGCCCCAAAAAGGGCCCTTCTACGCTGACTTGAAGCTGAAGTATTGAGGCTTCAAGCTTACCGCTACTTCTATTTCTTATCGCGGCGCTTCTTGTCGGCTTTCTTGTGGTGCGACATCATCCGGCGTTTTTTGTTGACCTGGCGGTCGGTGAGCGAATTCTTGTTACCTTCGTACGGGTTCTCGCCGCCTTTGAACTCGATGCGGATCGGCGTACCAACCAGCTTCAGAACACGGCGATAAGTGTTTTCCAGATAACGAACGTAAGACTTCGGCACCTTCTCGATCTGGTTACCGTGGATCACGATGATCGGCGGGTTAGCACCACCCAAGTGGGCATAACGCAGCTTGATACGGCGGTTGTTGACCATCGGTGGCGCGTGCTCACCGACCGCGTCTTCCAGGATCTGGGTCAGGCGGTTGGTTGGCCAGCGGGTGACCGCGGACTTGAACGAGTTCTGTACCGAAGCGTATAGGTTGCCCACGCCGGTGCCGTGCAGCGCCGAGATGAAGTGGATGTCAGCGTAGTCAACGAAGAACAGTCGACGTTGCAACTCGACCTTCACGAAGTCACGCTCGCTCGGAGTCATGCCGTCCCACTTGTTGATCGCAATGACCAGCGCGCGACCCGACTCGATGGCAAAGCCCAGCAGGTTGAGGTCGTGATCCACCACGCCTTCGCGGGCGTCCATCACGAAGATGACCACGTTGGCGTCTTTGATCGCCTGCAGGGTTTTCACCACGGAGAACTTTTCAACTTCTTCGTGGATCTTGCCGCGCTTACGCACACCTGCGGTGTCGATCAGCGTGTACTTCTCGTCGTTACGCTCGAACGGGATGTAGATACTGTCGCGGGTGGTACCCGGCTGGTCATAAACGATTACCCGGTCTTCACCAAGCATGCGGTTGACCAGGGTCGACTTGCCGACGTTCGGACGGCCGATGATGGCGATCTTGATCCCGTCTTTTTCGCTTGGGCCAGGAATGCGCTTGGCTTCCTCACCTTCGGCAACGATCTCTTCTTCGCCATCTTCCGGCTCTTCTTCGTCTTTCGGGAAGTCGCTGAGAGCGATTTCCAGCATCTGGGTGATGCCACGACCATGGGCGCCAGCGATCGGGATCGCGTGGCCCATGCCCAACGGGGCGAATTCGGCGCGGGCCATTTCCGGGTCGATGTTGTCGACCTTGTTGGCAACCACGTAGGAGCGCTTGTTACGTTTGCGCAAATGCTCGGCGATCATCTGGTCGGCGGCGGTGAAACCGGCCTTGGCATCTACCAGGAACAACACCACATCTGCTTCTTCAATGGCCAGCAGCGACTGCTCGGCCATTTTTTCGTCCATACCGTGCTCGTCACCAGAGATACCGCCGGTGTCGACCAGAATGTAGGAACGCCCTTGCCATTTGGCCTCACCGTATTGGCGATCACGGGTCAGACCGGACAAGTCGCCGACGATGGCGTCACGAGTCCTGGTCAGGCGGTTGAACAAGGTGGACTTGCCGACGTTGGGTCGGCCCACCAGGGCGATTACGGGAACCATGCGGCTCTCCACTTCGTTATTTCAGAAAATACAAAAGCCGCTGCTAGGCAGCGGCTGGTGCTCGGGGCATTTCATGTAGGAGCGAGCTTGCTCGCGAGAAACGCAATGACACCGCGTTTAATCAGGTAGCCAACGTAATAGTTGACGTCCATCGCGAGCGAGCTCGCTCCTACAGAAGCCGCTCGGGGGTTAAACCCCAAGCATAGTCAAACCTTTACTTGATGGTCAGGGCTTCCAGTTTGCCGCTGTTGCCATACACATAAATCATGTCACCCATCACCAGCGGCCGGGCGCGCAGGCCGTCGCTATCGATGCGCTCGCGACCGACGAAGCGACCATCTACCTGGCTCAGCAGGTGCAGGTAGCCTTCCATATCACCGACAGCCACGTAGCTGGAGAACACTTCCGGAGCCGACAGTTGACGGCGAGCCAGCGAATCGTTGGTCCACAAAGCTGTGGTGGTACGTTCGTCAACGCCTTCAACGGTGCCCGAGGACAGGCTTACGTAGACGCTGCCAAAACCCTGGGCGACACCGGCATAGCTGGAAGCATCACGCTGCCAGAGCTGACGACCGCTTTCCAGGTCAAGTGCCGCAACGCGACCCTGATAGCTGGCCACATACACCGTGCCACCGGACAGCAGCAAGCCGCCGTCGATATCGACCACACGCTCCAACTCCGAACGACCTTGTGGAATGGCAACGCGTTGTTCCCAGACCGGCACGCCGTTGGAGATGTCCAGGGCCACCACTTTACCGGTCGACAGGCCAGCCACCGCGAAGCGATTGGTCACGATCGGAGCACTGGTACCGCGCAGGGTCAGGACTGCAGGGGTGCTGTCATACAACCAGCGCTGGTTGCCGGTGGCGGCATCCAGGCCGATCAGACGATCATCCTGAGTCTGAACCACCACCACATCACCATTGCTGGCAGGCGGTGCGAGGACTTCACTGGACACGCGAGCGCGCCATTTCTCTTCACCGTTGCTGGCATCCAGGGCAACGATTTCGCCCTTGAGCGTACCGATCATGACCAGCCCATAACCTACGCCAACGGCGCCGGAAACTGGCAACTCAAGATCTTTCTCCCATTTGACGTCGCCGTTGCTACGATCCATCGACATCACCACGCCAGTGACGTCGGCGGCATAGATGGTATCGCCATCGATCGCCGGAACCAGCATGTTATAGGTCTCGCCCTGACCGTCACCGATCGAACGACTCCACTGCTTCTGCAAAACCACTTCTTCTTTGAAGTCGGTCAACTCGGCCGGTGGCAATTCCTTTTTGCTGTTGCTGCTGCAACCCGCGGCCAAAATGGCCAGAGCCAGCAATGCTGCATGTTTCCAACGGATCACGTCACGCATCCCCTTTGGCCAGGTCATCCAGCTTGATTTGTAGGCCACCTACTGCCGCTTCATCCGACAGTGCCGCCTTGGCTTTTTGATACGCCGTGTTTGCTTCATCAGTGCGGCCCAGTTTCACCAGCAGGTCACCCTTGAGTTCTTCACGGGTGGCTAGGAAGGCGGTGTCGGCGTCGCCTTCGAGCAGTTTCAGGGCTTCATCAGCCTTGTCCTGCGCAGCCAGAACCTGCGCCAGGCGCTGACGGGCGATTTCGCCCAATGCCGAATTGGCCGGTTTGGCGACGATCGCTCTCAGCTCACTTGCCGCGTCATCCAGCTTGCCGCTGTCGACTGCGACCTTGGCCACGAACAGGCTGCCGTACTGCGCGTACGCGGTGCCGCCGAACTCACTGTTGAGCTTGCCGGCCAGGTCCGATACACGGGCCACATCAGGTTTTCCGTCAGGGGTCAGCGTGGTTTCGAGCAATTGCTGATAGAGAATCGAGGCGCCTTGTGCCTGATTGCTCTGATACTTCTGAAAGGCCTGCCAGCCGAACACGATGACCAGCGCCAACAGGCCGCCAGTGACCAGGGGCTTGCCGTTGCGTGTCCACCATTCCTTCAAATCCGCCAGGTTTTCGTCTTCGGTACTCGACACCCCAATACTCCTTAATCGCTAAATCAGCTGTTTGACAGCTTCAACCCTGCACGACGCAGGTGGCCAGGTGTGCAGCAAGCGCATCCCAGGCAATGCTTTGTTGTTCGCCCTGGCCACGCAGGGGTTTGAAACCTACCACTTGCTGGGCCATTTCGTCGTCGCCAAGGATCAGCGCGTACAACGCACCGCTCTTGTCGGCCTTCTTGAACTGGCTTTTGAAGCTGCCGGCGCCGGCATTGACTTGCAGGCGCAGGTTGGGTAATTGATCACGCACTCGCTCGGCCAGGGTCAGGCCGGCCAATTCGGCTGCTTCGCCGAATGCGCACAGGTAGACGTCAACCTGACGGGAAATCTCTGCCGGGATCTGCTCCAGCGTTTCCAGCAGCAGGACCAGACGCTCGATACCCATCGCAAAACCGACGCCCGCAGTCGGCTTACCGCCCATCTGCTCGACCAGGCCATCGTAACGTCCACCGGCACAAACGGTGCCCTGGGCGCCCAGCTTGTCAGTGACCCATTCGAAAACAGTCTTGCTGTAATAATCCAGCCCGCGCACCAGCTTCGGGTTGATCACATAAGGAATACCGGCAGCATCCAGGCGAGCCTTGAGGCCCTCGAAGTGCACGCGGGACTCTTCGTCGAGGTAGTCGGCCATCTTCGGCGCATCCACCAGCACGGCTTGAGTGTCGGCGTTCTTGGTGTCCAGGACGCGCAACGGGTTGGTTTTCAGGCGGCGCTGGCTGTCTTCGTCCAGCTTGTCCAGACGCGCCGAAAGATACTCGACCAGCGCCACGCGGTAACGACCACGGGACTCGGCAGTGCCCAGGCTGTTGAGTTCAAGCTTGACCGCGTCACGAATCCCCAACTCGCCCCACAGGCGCCAGGTCAGCACGATCAGCTCGGCGTCGATGTCCGGACCGTCAAGGTTGAACACCTCCACCCCGATCTGGTGAAACTGGCGATAACGGCCTTTCTGCGGACGCTCGTGGCGGAACATCGGACCGATGTACCAGAGTTTCTGCACTTGGCCACCACCGGTGATGCCGTGTTCCAGAACCGCACGCACACAAGCTGCCGTACCTTCAGGCCGCAGGGTCAGGGAGTCGCCGTTGCGGTCGTCGAAGGTGTACATCTCTTTTTCGACGATGTCGGTCACCTCACCGATGGAGCGCTTGAACAGCTCGGTGAATTCAACGATCGGCATACGGATCTGCTTGTAACCGTAGTTATCCAGCAAACGCGAGACGGTGCCTTCGAAATGACGCCACAGGGGAGTCTGTTCGGGCAGGATGTCGTTCATGCCACGTATGGCTTGCAGAGACTTGCTCACTATAAATCCTTAAATTCGTTCGGCTCTTCAGTCGGGCTCAGCCGCGCGCGATAACCGCTGCGTCAGCTTCGACCTTCTCGGCCGCTTTCCGGCGGATCAAGCGTTCAAGCTCATCCACCAGATTGTCATTCGTCAGTTTCTGCGACGGTTTGCCGTCGATGTAAATGAGGTTCGGTGTACCGCCAGTCAAGCCTATATGGGCTTCCTTGGCTTCGCCGGGGCCATTGACCACGCAACCGATCACCGCGACATCCAGCGGCACCAGCAGGTCTTCAAGGCGTCCTTCCAGCTCGTTCATGGTCTTGACCACATCGAAATTCTGCCGCGAGCAGCTCGGGCAGGCGATGAAGTTGATGCCACGGGAACGCAAGTGCAGGGATTTGAGGATGTCGTAGCCGACTTTCACTTCCTCGACCGGATCAGCCGCCAACGAGATGCGAATAGTATCGCCAATCCCTTCGGCTAGCAGCATACCGAGGCCCACGGCGGATTTCACCGTGCCTGAACGTAAACCACCGGCTTCGGTGATACCCAGGTGCAACGGCTGGACGATTTCTTTCGCCAACAAACGATAGGCTTCGACGGCCATGAACACGTCGGAGGCCTTCACGCTGACCTTGAAGTCCTGGAAATTCAGGCGTTCAAGGTGCTCGACGTGACGCAGGGCGGACTCGACCAGCGCAGCGGGGGTCGGCTCGCCGTATTTCTTCTGCAGGTCTTTTTCAAGGGAACCGGCGTTGACACCGATGCGGATCGGAATCCCGCGATCACGGGCGGCATCGACCACCGCACGCACGCGATCTTCGCGACCGATGTTACCCGGGTTGATGCGCAGGCAGTCAACGCCCAGCTCAGCGACTCGCAAAGCGATTTTGTAGTCGAAATGGATGTCGGCCACCAACGGCACTTTGACCAGTTGCTTGATCTTGCCGAATGCTTCGGCAGCGTCCATGTCTGGAACAGAAATGCGCACGATGTCAACGCCCGCTGCCTCCAGACGGTTGATCTGGGCCACAGTGGCCGCGACGTCATTGGTATCGCTGTTGGTCATGCTCTGCACAGCGATAGGCGCATCGCCGCCCACGGGCACATTACCGACCCAGATCTTGCGAGATTCGCGACGTTTGATTGGAGATTCGCCGTGCATGACTTATTGACCCAACTTCAGGCGAGCAGTCTCGCCACTGGTGAACGGAGCGACATCGACCACCTGCCCGTTATAGCTAAGCTGCGCGCCACGAGCGTAGCCCAGACGCACCGCAAAGGGTGGTTTGCCGCTGACGGAAACATTTTCGCCTTTACGCTTGAGACCACTCAACAGCACCTTACCGGTGCCATCGGTGACTTGCGTCCAGCAATCGGCGGTGAACTGCAGGGAAACCTGGCCCTGACCAACGACTGCAGCGGGCGTTGCAACGGCGGGAACGCTCAGTGCAACCGGAGCAGTCACCACCGGCGCTGGCACGACAGGAACGGCCGGGGCAGGAGTCACCGGGGTCGCAGCGGCCGGCGCAG
>NZ_JAKNRW010000040.1 GCF_023072615.1 Pseudomonas violetae | reverse complement strand
CGAGCAGCACCGGCCAGGTGCCCAGCCCGAACGCGAGCATCAGCAAGGCACTGTCCAGTGCATTGCCCTGGCTCGCCGCCCACAGCAACGTGCTGTAGACCAGGCCGCACGGCAACCAGCCCCACAGCGCGCCCAGCAGCAAGGCGCGGGGCAGGCTTGATACGGGCAGGAGTTTGTTGGCAACCGGCTGGATATGCCGCCACAGGCCGCGACCGAGGCTTTCGATACGGGTCAGGCCACTCCACCAGCCGGCCAGGTACAGGCCCATGGCGATCAGCAACAACCCGGCAAGCACCCGCATGAACATCGCCGCCGGGCTGTTGGCCACCGCCCAGCCCGCCAGGCCGATCAACAGGCCGGCGGTCGCATAGCTGAGGATTCGCCCGAGGTTGTACGCCAGTAGCAGCCGAAAGCGCCGGCTGCGTTGCTCCGGGGGAATCGCCAGGGTCAGGGCACCCATCAGGCCGCCGCACATGCCCAGGCAATGGCCGCCACCGAGCAGGCCCAGGATGACGGCGGACACCAGCAGGGGTGCCAATTCAAGCATGGGGCGGGGCCTTGTCGTCGGGTTTGTCCAAGTGGCCGCTGGCCTCGTCGACCGCCGCCGTATGCTTGGGGTCCTGGTCGTCGAACAGGATGCTGTGGGCCGGGCCGTCGAGGTCGTCGTACTGACCGCTGTCGACTGCCCAGAAGAAAATGTAGATCGCAATGCCCACGATCAGCAGCGCGGCCGGGATCATCACGTATAAGGCTGGCATGGGTTAACTCCATGCCCGCGCGGCTCAGGCCGGCAGCGGGCGGGTTTCTGGCGTGGCGCTGATGGCAGGCGTGCTCGGCAGGCGAGTCAGGCGCAGGGCATTCAGCACCACGGTCAACGAACTGATGGACATGCCGACCGCCGCCCACACCGGAGTGATCCAGCCCAGGGCAGCGAAGGGCAACATGAGGCCATTGTACAGCCCAGCCCACAATAGATTCTCGATGATCACCCGTCGGGTCCGTCGCGCCAGGCTGAAAGCCTGTACCAGCGCGTCCAGACGGTTGGATAGCAGCACTGCATCGGCGCTGGTTTTCGCCAGGTCAGTGGCCGAACCCATGGCGACACTGATGTCGGCGGCGGCCAGCACCGGCACATCGTTGACCCCGTCGCCGAGCATCAACACCTTGCGACCTTCCCGGTGCAGTTGTTGCAGCACCTGCAGTTTGTCATCCGGGCGCAGACCGCCCCGGGCTTCATCGATGCTCAGTTCGGCGGCCACGCTGGCGACCATGGGTGAACTGTCGCCGGACAGCAGCAGTGTGCGCCAGCCACGGGCTTTACAGGCCGCCAGCAGCGCCGGCGCATCGGCGCGCAGGCGGTCGTCGAGGACAAACCATGCCAGGGGGCCATGCGCGTCGCCAAGCAGTAACCACTGGCCAGGCTCATCGGGCATCGCCGGCACTGCTGCGCCACTCAGTTCGCAGACAAAACCCGGCTGGCCAATGCGCAGACGCTGTTCGCCGACCAGGCCTTCAAGCCCCAGGCCCGGCGTGCTGTGCACTTCCTCGGCGGCCAGCGGGGCGCGACCAAACGCCCGGGCGATCGGATGTTCGGAACGGTTCTCCAGGGCGGCGGCCAGGCTCAGGCACTGGTCACTGTCGAGCACGCCCAAGGGGCGGATTGAACGCAGGGCCAGCCGCCCTTCGGTGAGGGTGCCGGTCTTGTCGAAAATCACCGTGTCGATCTGGTTCAGGCCTTCCAGGACATGGCCACGAGTCAGTAGCAGGCCCAGCTTGTGCAGGGTGCCAGTCGCCGCCGTGAGCGCAGTCGGCGTCGCCAGGGACAGGGCGCAAGGGCAGGTCGCCACGAGCATCGCCAGCACGATCCAGAAGGCCCGCGATGAGTCCAGCTCCCACCACACCAGGCCGATGACGGCGGCGGCGATCAGCGACAGCAGCAAAAACCACTGCGCAGCGCGGTCGGCGATTTCCGCCAGGCGCGGTTTTTCCGCCTGGGCGCGGTCCAGCAGGCGGACGATGGCTGACAGGCGCGTGTCCTGGCCCAGCGCCAGCACTTCAACGGTCAGCGCGCCCTCGACGTTCAGCGTCCCGGCAGTGACCGCATCACCCAGGGTGCGGGGTTGCGGCAGATACTCACCAGTAAGCAGGGACTCGTCGACGCTGGACTGGCCGTCGAGAATCCGGCCATCCGCCGGCAGGATCGCGCCGGGATGCACCAGCACCTGATCGCCCACCCGCAGTTCACTGAGCAGGATGCGCTCGCTCTGACCGTCTGCACTCAAGCGCAGGCATGAAGCAGGCAACAGGTTGACCAGTTGCGCGGTGGCGGCGGCCGTGCGTTCCCGGGCGCGGCGTTCCAGGTAGCGGCCAGCCAGCAGGAACAGGGCAAACATACCGACCGCATCGAAATACAGTTCGCCTACGCCGGTGATCGATGTCCAGATGCCGGCAATGTAGGCGCTGCCGATGGCCAGCGAGACCGACACGTCCATGGTCAGGTGGCGGGTGCGCAGGTCGCGCATGGCGCCTTTGAAGAATGGCGCACAGCTGTAGAACACGATCGGCGTGGTGAGAAACAGTGCGACCCAGCGCAGGATGGTGTGCAGCTCGGGGCTGAGGTCGATGTTGAATTCCGGCCACGTAGCCATGGTCGCCATCATGGCCTGGAACCACAGCAGGCCGGCGACGCCGAGTTGGCGCAGGGCCAGGCGATTCTCACTGGCCAGTTGTTCGCTGGCGCGGTCAGCCTGATAGGGGTGGGCGGCGTAGCCGATGTGGCGCAATTCGCCGAGCACCTGGCTCAGTGGCAACTGCGCATCGGACCAGCGTACATGCAGGCGGTGGTTCGACAGATTGAGCCGTGCTTCGGCAACGCCTGGCAGGGTGCGCAGGTGTTTTTCGATCAGCCAGCCACAGGCGGCGCAACTGATGCCTTCCATAAGCAGGGTGGTTTCGGCCAGTTCGCCCTCGTGACGTACAAACGGGGCCTGCACGTCAGCGCGGTCGTAGAGCGCCAGTTCGTCCACCAGTTGTACCGGCAAGGCTTCGGGGTTAGCCGATGCTTCGCTGCGATGCTGGTAATAGCTTTCCAGCCCCCCGGCGACAATGGCTTCGGCCACGGCCTGACACCCCGGGCAGCAGAACTCGCGGGTTTGCCCGAGTACAACCGCGGTGAAGCGGCTGCCGCCCGGGACGGGCAGGGCGCAGTGGTAGCAGGGGGTTGGTGTGGTCATGGGGGGAATCTAAATCGTCCGGGAGCTGCTGAGAACCCTGTAGGAGCGAGCTCGCTCGCGAAGAACCAATGAGCGGCGCGGAGTATCAGGCTCCCAGCGTTATCGTTGACGTCCATCGCGAGCGAGCTCGCTCCTACAGGGGGCGCGCAGGCTTCTATTTCTTCAGGTCTTCCGCACCCTGCAGTGGTTCATCACCCAGCAGCAGGTCCTTGTCATGGCTGACCTGTTCCTCTTCGAACATGCGCCAGGTCTTGTCGTTTTCCACGCCCAGCAGCTCGACAAACCGACGCCCTTCGACCTTGTCGTTCACCTGGCCAATGTAGCGGCCTGCCTCAGTGTCGCTGTGGGTCAGGACAATCTTGCGATCCTTTTCCGGCTGGGTCGGCGAGATCAGGTTCAGTTCCAGGGTTTTTGGCTGGCTGTCGCCGGTCAGGTGCAGGTCGACCTCGCCCGTCATACCGTCCAGGTGCACACTGGCGCGAAGTTTCAGGGTTTGCGCCAGCAGTTCACGGTCAAGTGAACGGTTGATGCCCTTGCCGGCCTCGTAATAGTTGTCGTTGACCAGGTTGTCCGGGTTATTCACCGCAATGGTTACCATCGACAAAGTCAGGGTTACCGAGCAGGCCAGGATGGCAATGATGATCCACGGCCAAAGGTGCTTGTACCAGGGGCTCGTCGTATTTGCTGCAGGCATGTTCACTTCTCTCAACGAATTTGTGGGCCGATGAATCGGCTCTTGGCTTCAACGTGGACGCTGTTGTCATCGGCATCCTTGAGGATGAATTTCACCTCATTGGTGCTCGATGGCAATTGCTCCGGCGCGCTGGATAGCTCAACCGGCTGGCTGAAAATTTCCCCGGCCGCGACCTTGATCTCGCGCTTGCCTTGCAGCCTGAGGTCCGGCAGGCCGGAGGCTTCGAGCAAGTAGGTGTGATCGCGTTGGTCCTTGTTCATGATCTTCAGGCTGTAGACGTTTTCGATCCGGCCTTCAGCGTTCTCGCGGTACAGCACGCGGTCCTTGCTGACGTCAAAACCCACCAGTGAACGCATGAAGAAAGCCGCTGCCAGCAAGCTGATCATCGCCAGCAGCACCACGGCATAGCCGATGAGGCGCGGGCGCAGCTTGTGGGTTTTCTGGCCGGACAGGTTGTGCTCGGTGGTGTAGCTGATCAGGCCGCGCGGGTAGTCCATCTTGTCCATGATGCTGTCGCAGGCATCGATGCAGGCGGCGCAGCCGATGCATTCGATTTGCAGGCCGTCGCGGATGTCGATGCCGGTGGGGCATACCTGGACGCACATGGTGCAGTCAATGCAGTCGCCCAGGCCCTGGGCCTTGTAGTCGATGCCTTTCTTGCGCGGGCCACGGCTTTCACCCCGGCGCGGGTCGTAGGAGACGATCAGGGTGTCCTTGTCGAACATTACGCTCTGAAAGCGCGCATACGGGCACATGTAGATGCACACCTGCTCACGCAACCAGCCGGCGTTGCCGTAGGTGGCCAGGGTGAAGAACCCGACCCAGAAATACGACCAGCCATCAGCCTGGCCAGTGAAAAAGTCGATGGTCAGCTCGCGGATCGGCGAGAAATACCCGACAAAGGTCATGCCAGTGACGAAGCCGATCAACAGCCACATGGCGTGCTTGCTGAATTTGCGCATGAACTTGTTGGCGCTCATCGGCAACTTGTCCAGCTTGATGCGCTGGTTGCGGTCACCTTCGGTGACCTTCTCGCACCACATGAAAATCCAGGTCCAGACACTTTGCGGGCAGGTGTAGCCGCACCAGACTCGCCCGGCATACACGGTAATGAAGAATAGGCCGAAGGCGCTGACGATCAGGATGCCGGACAGCAAGATGAAATCCTGGGGCCAGAAGGTGGCGCCGAAGATGAAGAATTTGCGCTCCGGCAGATTCCACCAGACCGCCTGGTGCCCGCCCCAATTAAGCCATACCGTGCCGAAATACAGCAGGAACAGTAGCGCGCCGCCCATCATCCGCAGGTTGCGGAACAGGCCGGTGAAAGCACGGGTGTAGATTTTTTCTCGAGAGGCGTAGAGGTCGACGCTGTTATTAGCGTTCTTGGTGGGTGGCGTGACGTCGTGTACCGGTATCTGGTTGCTCATCATTGCATCCCACGGCAGTGGAAAAATGCCTCGGTCAGTACATGCCGACCGCGGTCAAAAAGAGGTGTTGCAGTGGCGCAATGATACGCCTGTCGCTCTAGTCCGAGGGTGCGACCTTTGGTCACGTTTGCGGAAATCATTTGACGGTGTAATGACTTGAATCAATTGACTTGTGAATTATGGACGGTTTTCGCAGCGGGAGGGACGTCACTTCGGCAGCTCCTACCGGCCAAGCGTTAAGCGAGCATAGGCCATAAACAAAACGGCCCCGCCAATTCACATTGGCGGGGCCGTTTTTTGTACATCAAACGTTACTCAGCATCTTCCGCCGCAGCTTTCTCACCGTGAGACAAGCTGTAGACGTAAGCGGCCAGCAGGTGAACCTTGTCGTTGCCTTGCAACTGTTCCTGGGCAGGCATCTGGCCCTGGCGGCCGTAACGGATGGTCTGCTGCAGTTGTGCGAAGCTCGAACCGTAGATGAACGCGCCCGGGTGGGTCAGGTCAGGTGCACCCATTGCCGGAGTACCTTTACCGGCCGGACCGTGGCACGCCACGCAGTTGGCCGCGAACAGTTTCTGCCCGGCAGCCGGGTCAGCCTTGGCACCTTCCGGCAGCTTGCGGCCATCGAGGTTGGTCAGGACGAATGCAGCCACGTCCGCCACGCCTTGCTCGCCGATCACTTCAGCCCACGCCGGCATCACCGCATGACGGCCGCCCATGATGGTGGTCTTGATGGTTTCCGGCTCGCCGCCCCAGCGCCAGTCGGCGTCGGTCAGGTTCGGGAAGCCGTAGGCGCCCTTGGCGTCGGAACCGTGGCACACCGAGCAGTTGGAGGCGAACAGACGGCCACCCATTTTCAGTGCTTGCGGGTCCTTGGCCACTTCTTCGATAGGCATGGAAGCGAACTTGGCGAAGATCGGGCCGAACCGCGCGTCCGACTTGGCCATTTCCTTTTCCCACTCGTGCACGCCGGTCCAGCCGGTCTGGCCGTTGGCGAACGCGGTCTGCTTCTCGTTATCCAGGTAGTTGTAACCCGGCAGCAGGCCTTTCCAGTTGCCCAGGCCCGGGTAGAGCACCAGGTAGCCGAGGGCGAAGATGATAGTGCCCACGAACAGCATGAACCACCATTTCGGCAGCGGGTTGTCGTACTCCTCGATCCCGTCGAAGGAGTGGCCAACCGTTTCTTCCGTCTGCTCGGCGCGCTGTCCCTTGCGGGTGGAAAGCAGCAGCCAGGTCAGGGCGAAAATGGTGCCCAGACTGAGGACTGTGACGTACAGACTCCAGAACGTAGTCATTCTTTGTTACTCCTAGAAGCTTGCTCGACGTGCTTGATGGCTTCGGGATCATCCGCGAAAGGCAGCAAGGTCGCGTCTTCAAACTCCGACTTGCGTTTGGGGCTGAACACCCACAACGCCAGACCGATGAAGGCCACCATCACAACGACGGTGCCCAGGCCACGAATCATCCCGATATCCATCTAAATCACCGTTTGCTTTTGATGATGGTGCCCAGGCCTTGCAGATAGGCCACCAGCGCGTCCATTTCAGTTTTGCCCTTCACAGCATCCTTGGCACCGGCGATGTCTTCGTCGGTGTAAGGGACGCCGAGCGTGCGCAAGACTTCCATTTTCTTGGCGGTGTCTTTGCCGTCGAGCTTGTTTTCCACGAGGAACGGGTAGGCCGGCATTTTCGACTCGGGCACCACGTTGCGCGGGTTGTACAAATGCGCACGCTGCCAGTCATCGGAGTAACGACCGCCGACGCGGGCCAGGTCCGGACCGGTACGCTTGGAACCCCACAGGAACGGGTGGTCCCAGACGCTTTCACCGGCGACCGAGTAGTGGCCGTAGCGTTCGGTTTCAGCACGGAACGGGCGAATCATCTGCGAGTGGCAACCGACACAACCGTTGGCGATGTACACGTCGCGTCCTTCCAGTTCAAGGGCGGGACGCGGCTTCATGCCTTCGACCGGCTTGTTGGTGACGTCCTGGAAAAACAGCGGAACGATCTGGGTCAGGCCGCCGATACTGACGGCGATAACCATGAAGAAGGCCAGCAGGCCAATATTCTTCTCGACTGCTTCATGCTTCATCAGTGAGCTCCAACTACAGCAATCTGTTCGGCGGCTTTGGCTTCTGCCGGGTTCGAGGCGCGTACGGTACGGAATACGTTGTAGGCCATGAACAGCATGCCGGAGGCGAAGAATGCACCGCCCAGGGCGCGAACGATAAAGCCCGGGTGGCTGGCTTGCAGCGCTTCAACGAACGAGTAGGTCAGGGTGCCGTCGTCGTTGATTGCACGCCACATCAGGCCCTGGGTGATGCCGTTGACCCACATCGAAGCGATGTAGAGCACGGTACCGATGGTCGCGAGCCAGAAGTGCGTGTTGATCAGGCCGATGCTGTGCATCTGCACACGACCGAACAGTTTCGGGATCATGTGGTAGATCGCGCCGATCGAGATCATCGCCACCCAGCCCAAGGCACCGGCGTGTACGTGGCCGATGGTCCAGTCGGTGTAGTGCGACAGCGAGTTCACGGTCTTGATGGCCATCATCGGGCCTTCGAAGGTGGACATGCCGTAGAACGCCAGGGACACCACCAGGAACCGCAGGATGGGGTCGGTGCGCAGCTTATGCCAGGCGCCCGACAGGGTCATCATGCCGTTGATCATGCCGCCCCAGCTTGGCGCCAGCAGAATGATCGACATCGCCATGCCCAGGGACTGGGCCCAGTCAGGCAGTGCGGTGTAGTGCAGGTGGTGCGGACCGGCCCAGATGTACAGGGTGATCAGCGCCCAGAAGTGCACGATCGACAGGCGATAGGAGTAGATCGGACGCTCGGCCTGCTTCGGAACGAAGTAGTACATCATCCCCAGGAAGCCAGTGGTCAGGAAGAAGCCCACCGCGTTGTGACCGTACCACCACTGGATCATCGCATCAGTCGCACCGGCGTAGGCCGAGTAGGACTTGAAGAAACTGACCGGCAGGGAGGCGTGGTTGACGATGTGCAGCATCGCCGTCACGACGATGAAGGCACCGTAGAACCAGTTACCCACATAGATGTGCTTGGTCTTGCGCTTGGTGATAGTGCCGAAGAACACCAGACCGTAGGTAACCCAGACGATGGCCAGCAGAATAGCCAAAGGCCATTCCAGCTCAGCGTATTCCTTGGTGGTGGTGTAACCCAGCGGCAAGGTAACGATGGCGCCAACGATCACCGCTTGCCAACCCCAGAAGGTGAAGGCGGCGAGGCTGTCGGAAATCAGTCGCGTTTGGCAGGTTCGCTGCACGACATAATAAGAAGTGGCAAACAGTGCACAACCACCGAAGGCGAAAATCACCAGGTTGGTGTGCAACGGGCGTAAGCGTCCAAAAGTCGTCCACGGCAGACCGAGGTTCAATTCCGGCCATACAAGCTGTGAGGCGATGAAGACACCAAGCCCCATGCCAAGGATCCCCCAGACCACCGTCATGATGGCGAACTGGCGGACTACCTTATAGTTATAAGCAGTCGGACTGATTGCTGTGCTCATTCTAAGGTTCCACGGTTTGGGTGTTTTATTAGGAGTAAAAATCGGCCGCAAGTATGGAGAAAGCGGGGGGTCATTGCAACGCGCCATGACCTGGGTCAATGCTTTCAAAAGCTGATTCTGCGGCCTTTCCATGCGCTGCGTAAGGACAAAATTGCCCAAGGACAAAATGTCGCAGCTGACGAAAAGGGTGAGGGGGTCAGGTCAGATGTAACGGGGTGTGTTCAAACACAACGATCAGGTGACAACAGGCGATAGGCGCGACAGCCGGTATCTACCAGCCTTTGCGGCCTGTTATCGAGCAAATTCGTCGAACGCATCGCGTCGGGTCGACCTGGAACCGGCTCATGCCAGTTCGCATCGGGGGAAGCTTAGACCCGAATTAAGGGAACCGAAAGGCGTACTAAGGAGGGGTGTGACAAAAGGAAGCAGGTGCAAGTGGCCAGCTGCAAGCTTCAAGCTAAAGCTCGCCGCTTGCAGCTGCTGTTTTCGCCGTTACTTTTGGCTTGTCGCTTGAAGCTTGTCGCTCAACAACTCCCCATGGTTCGACAGGCTGTACACATACGCCGCGAGCAGTTGCACCTTATCGTTACCCAGCAGCTCGTTCTGCGCCGGCATATGGCCCTGGCGACCGTGGCGAATTGTTTGCTCAAGTTGCGTCAGGCTGGTGCCGTAGATGAACCCGGCCGGGTGCGTCAGGTTCGGCGCGCCGATCGCCTCGGTGCCCTGGCCATTCGCGCCGTGACAGGCCACGCAGGTGGTGCTGAACGACTGCTGTCCGGCTAGCAGGTCGGCCTTGTTATCGGCAGGCAACGGCAGCCCAGCCAGTTCGTGACGCACATAGGCGGCAACGTTCTTCACCCCGGCCTCACCGAGGATTTCGCCCCAGGCCGGCATCGCCGCCATGCGACCGCCCATGATGGTGGTCTTGATCATCTCGGCATCGCCGCCCCAGCGCCAGTTACTGTCGGCGAGGTTGGGGAAGCCGAACGCACCTTTGGCATCCGAGCCGTGGCACACCGAGCAGTTGGAGGCGAACAGGCGACCGCCCATCTTCAGCGCTTGTGGATCCTTGGCGACTTCTTCCACGGGCATCGACGCGAATTTGGCGTAGATCGGCCCAAACTTCGCATCGGCCTTGCTCATCTCCTTTTCCCACTCGTGCACACCGGTCCAGCCATCTTCATAGCCGGGCAGGATGCCTTTCCAGTTGCCCAGGCCTGGGTACAGCACCAGGTAACCGACGGCAAACACCAGGGTCCCGGCGAACAGCATGAACCACCACTGCGGCAGCGGATTGTCGTACTCCTCAATGCCGTCGAAGCTGTGGCCCATGGTCTGGTCGACGCTGCCCTTGGTTTCGCCCTTGCGGGTGCCAATCAGTAGCCAGGTCAGGCCGATCAGGCTGCCGATGGTCAGTACGCAGATCCACGTACTCCAGAAAGTGGTCATGACCGGGTACTCCTTGTTGTTGCAGGTTCTGGGGTGCTGTCAGGTTGCGGCTCGTCGGCGAACGGCAGCAGGCGCGCTTCGGCGAATTCCGGATTGCGCTTGGTGTTGAACACCCACAGCGTCAGGCCGACGAAGGCCACGAACACCACGACCGTGCCCAGGCCGCGGATCATTCCAGTGCTCAATTCAAAGACCATGGCTCACCTCTTGCTCTTGATGGCAGTGCCGAGCACTTGCAGGTAAGAAACCAGGGCGTCCATTTCGGTCTTGCCCTTGAGGCTGGCGACCGCGCCGCTGAGGTCGTCGTCGGTGTACGGCACGCCGAAGGTGCGCATGGTGCGGATCTTGGTTTCGGTATGGCTGCTGTCGACCGCCTGCGTGACCAGCCATGGGTAGGCCGGCATCTTCGACTCTGGCACCACGTTGCGCGGGTTATACAAGTGCGCGCGGTGCCAGTCGTCCGAGTAGCGTGCGCCGACCCGTGCCAGGTCCGGACCGGTACGCTTGGAGCCCCAGAGGAACGGGTGATCCCACACGCTTTCGCCGGCCACCGAGTAGTGCCCGTAACGTTCGGTTTCGGCGCGAAATGGCCGGATCATCTGCGAATGGCAGCCCACGCAACCTTCGCGAATGTAGATGTCACGCCCTTCCAGCTGCAGCGCGGTGTAGGGCTTCATGCCTTCCACTGGCTTGTTGGTCACGTCCTGGAAGAACAGCGGGACGATCTGGGTCAGGCCGCCGACACTCACGGCCAGCACCATCAGCAGCATCAGCAGGCCGACGTTTTTTTCGATTGTTTCGTGTTTCATCGCGGACTCCTCAGGCGATCTGCGCGGCAGTGGCGACGTCGGCAGGCTGCGAGGCCCGTACGGTACGCCAGGTGTTGTAAGCCATCAGGAACATGCCGCTCAGGAAGATAGCGCCGCCCACCAGGCGCACGACGAAGCCTGGATGGCTGGCCACCAGGGTTTCGACGAAGGAGTAGGTCAGCGTGCCGTCTTCGTTGATCGCACGCCACATCAGGCCCTGGGCAATGCCGTTGACCCACATCGAGGCGATGTACAGCACGGTGCCGATGGTCGCGAGCCAGAAGTGCGCGTTGATCAGGCCGATGCTGTGCATCTGCGCCCGACCGAAGATTTTCGGGATCATGTGGTACAGCGCGCCGATGGAAATCATCGCCACCCAGCCGAGCGCGCCGGCGTGTACGTGGCCAATGGTCCAGTCGGTGTAGTGGGAGAGGGCGTTGACGGTCTTGATCGCCATCATCGGACCTTCAAAGGTCGACATGCCGTAGAACGCCAGGGAGACCACCAAAAAGCGCAGGATCGGGTCGCTGCGCAACTTATGCCAGGCGCCCGACAGCGTCATCATGCCGTTGATCATCCCGCCCCAGCTTGGCGCCAGCAGAATCAGCGACATCACCATGCCCAGCGACTGCGCCCAGTCCGGCAGCGCGGTGTAGTGCAAGTGGTGCGGACCGGCCCAGATGTACAGGGTGATCAGGGCCCAGAAGTGCACGATCGACAGGCGATAGGAATACACCGGCCGCTCGGCCTGCTTGGGCACGAAGTAATACATCATGCCGAGGAAGCCGGCAGTCAGGAAAAAGCCCACGGCGTTGTGGCCGTACCACCACTGCACCATCGCATCGGTGGCACCGGCATACACCGAGTAGGACTTGGTGAAACTCACCGGCAGCTCAAGGTTGTTGACGATGTGCAGAATTGCCACAGTGATGATGAACGCACCGAAAAACCAGTTGCCGACGTAGATGTGCTTGGTCTTGCGCTGCATGATCGTGCCGAAGAACACCACGGCGTAGGCCACCCAGACGATGGTGATCAAAATGTCGATCGGCCATTCCAGCTCGGCGTATTCCTTGGAACTGGTGTAACCCAGCGGCAGGCTGATCGCCGCCAACAGGATCACCAACTGCCAGCCCCAGAAACAGAACGCGGCAATTTTCGGCGCAAACAATTGCGTCTGGCAGGTGCGTTGTACCGAATAGAACGAGCTGGCGAACAGGGCGCAACCGCCAAAGGCGAAGATCACCGCGTTAGTGTGCAAAGGGCGCAGACGCCCGAAGCTGGTCCACGGCAAATCGAAGTTGAGTTCGGGCCAGACCAATTGGGCCGCGAGAAAAACCCCGAGCCCCATGCCAACGATGCCCCACACCACCGTCATAATGGCGAATTGGCGGACCACCTTGTAGTTGTAGGCGGTACTGATAGAAGTGTTCATGGTTCCCCATCCACGGTTCAGCCGAAGTGAGCACGCTTGCGACAAAGCAGCGCGTCCTTCGCCTGGAGTTATAGGCAGACTAAAAGCGAGGCAAGCATGGACAAAGAGCACAAGGCCAGTATTGACGGGGATCAATGGGCGCAGTGTGTGCAGCAACAAGGATGGTTATGGAATGCCGCCTCGGCACCGGCTTCACCCACCTTGATCCTCGCCCATGGCGCCGGCGCGCCCATGGACAGCGCCTGGATGAACGACATGGCTGCACGCCTTGCCGCTGCTGGCGTCAACGTCCTGCGCTTTGAGTTTCCCTACATGGCGCAGCGGCGTGTTGACGGGGGCAAACGCCCACCGAACCCAGCCCCGAAACTGCTGGAATGCTGGCGTGAGGTCTATGCCCTGGTGCGACGTCATGTCGCCGGGCCACTGGCCATCGGCGGCAAGTCCATGGGCGGGCGGATGGCGAGCTTGCTGGCCGATGAACTGGGGGCGGATGCGCTGGTGTGCCTGGGATACCCGTTCTACGCGGTGGGCAAACCGGAAAAGCCACGGGTGGAGCACTTGGCGGGGTTGAAGACGCGAGCGTTGATCGTCCAGGGCGAGCGGGATGCGCTGGGGAATCGGCAGGCGGTTGAAGGGTACACGTTGTCACCGAGCATCGAGGTGTTCTGGCGGGTGGCGGGGGATCATGACCTCAAGCCGCTGAAGGCTTCGGGGCATACCCACGAACAGCATCTGGCCGCTGCTGCGCAGAAGGTTGTCAATTTCCTTCAGTGACATCTGCGGTGGCTGCACGGGCCTCATCGCGAGCAGGCTCGCTCCCACAGGATTTGTGCAGCACCACAATCCAGTGTGGGAGCGAGCCTGCTCGCGATAGCGGTCTGCCAGGCACCCCCACTGCCGGGGCCACAGTGGACTGTGCCAAAGTGGCAACAAAAAAACCGGAAGTTTTCACTGTCCGGGTTTTTGTCTTTCCAGCGACTGTCAGCGATTAAACCGCTCAACCAACGAATACTGCGTACTCGCCGTCTTAGTCAGCTCTTCACTCAACAACGCCGAATGCTGCGCCTGCTCCGACGTCTGATCCGCCAGCTGCGAAATATTGCTGATATTACGACTGATCTCCTCAGCCACAGCACTCTGCTCCTCAGTCGCCGCCGCAATCTGCGTGGTCATATCAGTAATATTGGCCACCGCCTCACTGATCCCCACCAACGCCTGATCCGCCTCCAGCACCCGCGCCACACCTTCCTCAGCCTGACGATGCCCGGCCTCCATGGTCTGCACGGCAGTACTGGCCGTCTGCTGCAGCTTGGCAATCAGCGCATGAATCTGCCCGGTCGACTCGCTGGTACGCTGCGCCAGTTGCCGCACCTCATCCGCCACCACCGCAAAACCACGACCCATCTCACCGGCCCGCGCCGCTTCGATCGCCGCATTCAGCGCCAGCAGGTTAGTCTGGTCGGCGATGCCCTTGATCACGTCCACCACACCACCGATTTCATCACTGTCCTTGGCCAACTGAGTCACCGTCATCCCGGTTTCCCCAACCACCACCGACAGCCGCTGAATCGCCTCACGGGTCTCCCCGGCAATGGTGCGACCACGCCCCGTCAGGCGATTGGCTTCCTGCGTGGCATCCGCCGTGCGTTGCACGTGGCTGGCCACTTCCTGGGTCGTCGCCGCCATCTGGTTCACCGCAGTCGCGACCTGCTCGGTCTCAACCCGCTGACGCTCCAGCCCGGTCGAACTGTTGTGCGCCAGGGTGTCGGACTGCTTGGCCTGATCGGTCAGATGCTCGGCAGTGTCCTGCAAACGGGTCAAGCAAGTCTTCAGACGCGCTTCCTGACTCAAAATCGACATCTCCAACCGCGCTTGAGCGCCACGGCTGTCGGTGTACATCTGCGCAATCAACGGATCGGACGTGGTCTGCTCAGCCAAACGCAACAGGCGCTTCAGCCCGCGCTGCTGCCAGCTCAAGCCCATCAACCCCAACGGCACCGAAAGCCCGGCGGCCAGGGCAAAGCCCCAATGGGAATTCAGCATGGCGCCAATCATGAAACTCAACTGGCTGACCAGAATGAACGGCAGCCAGTCCTGCACCACCGGCAGCCACTTATCGCTGGCCGGAACCGCCGACTTGCCCTGATTGAGCCGCTGATACAACGCCTCGGCACGACGGATCTGCTCGGCCGTCGGCTTGACCCGCACCGATTCGTAACCGACCACCTGATTGCCTTCAAAGATCGGCGTCACATAGGCGTTAACCCAATAGTGATCACCGCTCTTGCAGCGATTCTTGACGATGCCCATCCAAGGCTGGCCCTGCTTGAGCGTGCCCCACATATGCGCAAACACCGCCGATGGTACGTCGGGATGACGGACCAGATTGTGCGGGGCACGGATCAGTTCCTCACGAGAAAACCCGCTGATCTCGACAAAGTCGTCGTTACAGTAGGAAATCACGCCCTTGGCATCGGTCGTGGAAATCAACCGCTGCTGAGCCGGGAAGGTCCGTTCGCGTTGAGTGATGGGCTGGTTGTTACGCATGGCTTTATTCAATCCGTGAGGCTTTCACAGGGTTTCGGCGAAGGCGGGAAATTGTTGAATTTTATTTTTCAAGGCTGGGAGTTGCTCCACAAAAACCACCATCAAACCCATGGCGATGATCACATCCCGGGAAATCAGCGCAGGAAACTGCAGCAGAGGGCTCCCAGCCAGCGAAATCCCTAAAGTGACCTGCAAACAGAGAACTCCAGGCCAGCGAAATCCCTAAAGTGAACTGCAAATAGAGAAACCCAGGCAAAAAATACCCGTGGCGAGGGAGCTTGCTCCCGCTGGACTGCGCAGCAGTCCCAACAGCATCTTCACAGTGGTTGAACAACTCCAGTGAAAGCAACCCCTGTGTGAGCAAGGCTTGCCCGCGATGACCCCACCGCAACCACCGAACCTCTCAAGTCTCACTTACAAATTCAGCCACCAGCAGCCCGCGGCCGCATCCGCCGCCGAACCACATCCAGCAAATCACACCCATCGCGCAACGGAATGGCGCACAACAAAGCAAAATCACTAAGAATAAAAGACTGACACTCAACCGACCCACGCATGGACAGGTTTTCCAGCACCTGGGTGACTGCATTAATCCGGTAGTTAGCCGCGTCCACCAGCACATCAAGCGGCGCCTGGGCATCGACGAAAAGCGTGGGCATGTCATTACAGTTGCTGGTCAGCGCCTTGAAGCGACTTTCGGGGTAGGGGGTTGGTTTTGAATAGGGTGGATCGGGGGTTAGTGTTGGCATCGTTCGAACTCCTAACGTATCGACTGGTTGCCGCCAGAATTCGCTTCCACACAAAAGGTGGCGGCTGTGCGCAGGTGTGGAAGACCGGGACGTTAGGCACCCGGCGCACTCGAAAGCGCCCCGCGCACAGCCACCATAAAGCACTGACGATACAAACGTCGAACAGGTGGCGCATGACGCGCCTAACGATATAAGGGCTTCCACACCCTGCCACTGCCTTCGCAGCGACATCGAAAGACTACCCATGCAAACCATCGCGCACCAGTTCATGAAAACCGCTAAAACTTGAAGGAAATCTCCGAAGACGGCGTCTCAAAACTCGTACTTATGTAGGACCCATTCGCAAACTAACCCTCGCAGCCATCAAAAAAACGGCGGGAAAGACTGTGCGGTATATCGAATGGGAAATAAGTAAGAAACAGATACATAGCGAGTAGGAAAATTCGCTTTCTTCAAGCAACGAAGTTTCCTACATGCCCATCAGAAACGTAAGCCCCGAACACCTAATCAAAATGCAGCTGCATTTGCCGGAACCTCCGCCATGTCTGAGGCAAAGTACAACCCCAAGTAGAACGCCATAGCTCGAAACCAAAAATGGGAGCTAGCCTGCGTACGAACGCAATGCCCAGTCAAATACCCCCAACTGACACATCACAACTCGCAGCAACCCAGCTCCCACTCAAAAGGCACTTAACATGCCCAGTCATCCAGCGTCCTACGACTCAACCACCAGTGCTTTCTTCAGCCTGGCACTCTGATAACCCCGCAGAACCAGCACAACCATCATCCCGCACAACACCCCGGTAGCATTAGCCACCATATCCCCCCAGGAAGCTGTACGCAGCGGCATCAAGCTCTGCTCCAGCTCAATCAACATCGAACCCACCAACGGCCAAAACAGCAGCCAGCCCAACCGCGTGCCGGGGAACGCCCAGTAGGCGCTCACCGTCAAGCAGGCGAAGCCGGCCCAGTGATGCAGCTTGTCCTGATTCTCGAATACCTGCAGCACCGGCTCGCCGCGCATGCCGGCGACGCACAGCACCAGCAGGATCACGAAAAACGCCAGCTTGGGCAGGACACGCAGAATCCGTTGCTTCATTCGGTGACCTTGTAGAAGTTGTTGTGGAACAGGTCGATGTTGCGACGCTCGGTCAGGGAGTACAGCGAGTAGCTGCGAGCCAGGGAAGCGCCACCGTCTCGAGTCAGTGGAGTCCACGCAAGGCTAGCCCGGCGAGTGGTCGAACTGGCCATCAATTCGTCGAACGGAATCGAGAAGTAGATACCCTTGCCGAAACTACCCTCACCGTATTCCTCTTTCGAGGCATTAGTGACGGTCACCCAGCCACCGAACCGCACGCCGTTGCTGAACTCGCGGGACAAGTCCAAAGTAGCGCCGTAGTCTTTGGCCAAATAACGCCCGACGCTGAGTGCGCCCAGAATGTCCTGGAAAGAACTCCGATAGTAAAGCGTAGCGTTACCGGTGATGGTGCTGTAATCACGCAGCCCCAAGCCCTGATCAAAATCACGCTGCTTGACCCAGTTCATATCCACGCCAACCGCCCAGCGCTCGCCCATCGGACGGTACAGCGCTTCACCGCCGACGCCGGCGAACATCGATTCCAGGTAGCCGCCGTACACCATGCCGTAAAGGTCTTCGTCCAGCTGTTTGACCTTGTTCAGCTGGAAGGTCGGCATCGTCACTTCCGACGTTGTCATGTACTGACGAAGGTCGGTACGCACTCGCGGCAGGCCGCTGGGTGCGTCGTACTTGAACTTGTCGAAGTTGTTCGCCAGGTTTGCACTCAGCATGCCGCTCCACCACAAATCAGGCTGGAATCGATACTCGGCACTCAGGTCCGCACTGAATTGATACAACAGGAAGCCGTCAGGGCCACCGACGTTCTGCTTGTACCCAAGGCCCAGGCCATAGGTGAACTTGTCCGGCGTTTTCGCGTACAGGGTTTTTTCCTGATGCGGCACCGGAACGTTCTGCTCGGTCACCCGGCGCAGGTCTTCGAGCGGGCGATCTTCTTGCACCACTTCGCGGAACGTATCCCGGGGCAGGCTGACTTCCTCGACCGGCAAGCTGTAACGGGTGTCGACCATGGTGAACCAGTCGATCTGATCGTTGACGCTGTTGTCGAGGATGCGCGAAGCACGGCCGACGGCTTTCGGGGTGTGGAAGTAGCGGCCCTGTTCGCCGTAGACGATCAGCTCGGAGTCACGCTGGGTGATTTTCGAAACGGTGTAGCCCGCGTTGTTCTGCAGACGCTTGGCGACGCCGGCCCATTGCACGTCCGTTGGCGCGGTGGTCGGTTTGACGTCCGGCACAGGTTCGGGTTTTGGGTCGAAGCTTTTGGTCGGCGCCTTGCGGGTGGCGAAGTTGGTGTGCAAGGTGATGCCGAACATGGCGGTGTTGCCGCGTTCCCAGGCTGCGTGGAGGTCTACCGAATCGGTGGCTTTGAAGACGAAGCCTAGGTTGATTGGGGAGTCCTGGATCTGGTTGTTGTTCAGCGGTTCGTTTTGGTAGTCGTTACCTTCGTACTCCACTTTGAGGGACAGAGGATCCCAAGGGGTTTGATAGGTAACGCCGCCAAAGAAAGACGGAGATCCTCGGAAGTACGCATTTGCGTTGAAACTACCAGAAGTATCCACCAGGCCTGTTGAACCCGGCCGAGAGTTGTACTTGTCGTTAATCCAACCCAAGGGGTTGTCCATGTCGCCGCGATTACCGATATAACCCCAAGCCAGACCTAAGCTGAGATCGAAATTGCCCATACGTTTGTTGCCAACGAAATACTCGCTGGAGAACAGGCCGGTACCGCCGATATCTCGCGCACCCAGGGCCACCTGAGGCAACCAGTGAGTCTCTTCCATCAGGCGGACTTTTGCGTCAATCGCCTTATCCTTGAAACTCTGGCCGCCACTTAATGCTTCCGCGCCATATTTGCGGTTACTGATGGCGGTGTAACGGAATGAACCTTCCAACCATTCAAAAGGCTGAAAGGACACGCTGTAGCGGCTGTAAGGATCAGTACGGTTGGCGGTCAACGACAGTTCACCCGCTGGCGCCATACGCGCGGTAGGCGTTTGCAGCAGACCTACACCACCAAAGTCGCTCTGTGTGTAGCGCGGCTCCGCCACCGCCCAAGCGCTGCAGCCGAGCAACAGGCATGGAATCAAGTGATACTTCATGGCTTCACCTCCAGCAGTGGCTGGGTGGCGATGAAAGCGGCCAGTTCAGTATTAAGGTCTGGTGTTGGATCACCCTTGGCGGTGCTGTGCACGGGCACGAAAATGCGCGCTCCGGGTGCGGGCGGAACAGATTTGGTTTCATTCCAAAGCGCTATACCTTCCTGGAAAACGCGGCCATCCGGCTGGATAACAAAAAGCACATCTTTGTCTGCACCAAGATCACGCGGGCAGTTTTTCAGATAGCTGATTGCCGGCTGCAAAGGCTCGTAAGCCAGATCGCATTCGCCAGTTACCGCACCCACCACCTTCACAGTGTTCGGACGGGGAGGGTACAGCAGCACATCACCATTGCTCAGGTACGGATTGTCCCCACGGTTCAGTTCAACCCGCACCGGGTCAAGTTGAGCAACCCGGCGGCCGGTGACCGGCATGGCTTGTACTTGGGCTATCAAGCGCTCTGCAAGCGCTGCCAACTCGATCTCATCATCCTGCAGTGCATTGCTCTTAACGGTCGCAAGATCGAAGAGCACGCCCAGTTTCAATCGCTCCTGCGCATTGCGTAACGGCGTATGCAACCACGCAGCGCCAAGCAGATACGCCTTCGGATTAACCTGGGCTGGAAGCAGAACGTCATGCAAGCGGGTCCCTTCCTGGAACGAATAGCGCCCAGGTTTGGCAGCATCGCCCTGCACGGTGACCAGCGAGTCAGCATTTACGGCAAAAGTCATGAGCAGGCTGCAGCAAAGCAGCCAGGAGGAACGAGCAATCATTGCACTACCGGCTTATTCGGGCGCACTTGAACAATGCGTAGGGGCAATTCGG
The DNA here is from genome assembly GCF_023072615.1 of Pseudomonas violetae. Classification (GTDB taxonomy): domain Bacteria; phylum Pseudomonadota; class Gammaproteobacteria; order Pseudomonadales; family Pseudomonadaceae; genus Aquipseudomonas; species Aquipseudomonas violetae. The sequence goes on along the minus strand of NZ_JAKNRW010000040.1, from coordinate 25,971 downwards.
GGGTCAGGTGCTGCACGCTGGCCATGATGAAGCCGTCGGCAGGGTCGACCCAATACTGGTTTCGCGCAGTAAAGCCCAAGCCTTCCATTGCGATTTCCTCATCCACGCGCAGTAACTCCACGTCGTGATCGAGGATATGCACCGTTTCCAGGCCTTTTTTCTCAAAGCGGCTGGTGAGCGTCACGCCCATCCGGTAACCGTCGACAAAGTCCACCTGGCGGCGCGTTTGCAGGCCATCAACAACGCGGTGCAAGCCGGCCTTGAAGGGCGATTCACCCTCAAAGCGAGTGCCATCAAGGTTGTTGTTGAAACCAACGCTGCGAATGGCCAGGCCGTCTTCGAGCATCAGAATCTGGCGAGTGGACGCCATCCAGAAGCCAACACCATCTTGTAGACGCACCAGTGCCATAACGGCTTCACCCGTAGGTGCCGCGATGGTTATCTGGTAGTACGGAGTTGCATCCACCTGTTGGCGGGTGAGTTCCAGGGGTTCAGGGCCTTCAAACGCGGCCTTGAGCGTGTCCATGGAAGCGGTCATTAACGGGTTGCAGGCGCTCACCAGCAAGGAGGCCACCGATAGGGTGGCCAGTCGCAGAAATTTCACAAGACATCCAATTCTTAGTTGTCGCTGCCCATGTCATCTTGAATCGCTACACCGGTACGCAGCAGGTTGGCAGTTGGGAAAACCTGGCTGATGAAGCGGTTCCAGCGAGTGACATCGGCGGGGCCGACATAGACCACGTCCTGCGGCTTCAATTTGAAGTGCTGGGCCAAGGCGAAGGCTGAAGGCGATTTGAGATCGATCTGGAAAACCTTGACCGGTTCGTCCGCTAGATTTTCAACGCCACGGATTACGTAAACCTCTTTGCCGCTCGAAGTTTCCTGACGCAAACCGCCAACACTGCCGAGGGCGTCGGTTAGGTTCATGTTGGTGCCTTTGAAAATAAGAGGTCGTGCAGCGGTGACTTCACCCAACAAATAGACCTTTTTCTGGTCGTTGTACGGCAGGTGCAGTTGATCGCCGTCTTTTAGAAAAATGTTATGCAGGTTGGAGTTCTTTCGATTAAGCGCATCAAGATCAATGACATATTCACGACCATCGCGCTTGAGCACGAGGCCAGAAATGTCAGCCGTCCCGACCTGCACCGAGCCTTGACCAACAGCGTCCAGCAGACTCATTGGTGTATTGGTGAGAGGTAACTGACCGGTTTTGCCAAAGGCGCCAGAGAGAACAACCTTTTGGCTGACAAAGCGCAAGATGCTCACATCTACCTGGGGCTCTGCGACAACCTTGGCTAAGCGAGAGGCAATAATCGAGCGTAGCTCCTCGATGGTTTTACCGGCAGCCGCGATCGTTCCAACGTAAGGATAGAAAAGCGAGCCATCTGGGCGTACCAGACGTCCGTTCGCTTCAATTTGTTGTTGTGGCCCTGAAGGCGCTGTCAGTTCCGGGTGGTCCCAGACCGTGATGTAGATCAGGTCGCCAGCACCAATCCGATACTCACCGTATTGGTAATTAAGCAACTCAGGGGCAATTACATTCGAGTGATTGGAGGCAGCGTCAATGGCAACCAATTTAGGTGTAATTGGCACCAGTTCGATTCGGCTGCTTTCTGGTGAGCCTTCGCGTACCAGATTACCTGTGTCCATGTGCTGACCAGGGGAAAATATGCAGCCTTGCAGGGTCAGGCCGACCAGCATGGCCAAGGGAAGCGCGCGATTCATTGTCGAAATTGCTCGAAGGGAATAGGCAAAACAAAACCTCCCAGCAAGGCTGGGAGGTTAGCGTATCGAACTTTAAGCGGAGCGCTGTTACCGAGCGGTACCAGTAGTGCCGGTGGTGCCGGTAGTACCAGTAGTGCCAGGGGTGCCGTCGTTACCGCCACCACCACCACTGTTGGAGGCAGCAACGCCTACAGCGACGAGGCCTGCGCCGATGGCCAGACCAGTCCCAACTGTTACGCCACCTGCGATAGGTGTCGACAAGCTCAGAGGTGCAGATTTGTCAGGCGCCGCAGCGACTTTTGCTGGAACAGCGTCAGCAGCCATCAACGGCAGGCTTACAGAGGTGATGAGGGCCAAGGCCAGTAGCTTTTTCATGATCGTGCTCCTTGAAAGGGGGAATCCCTGAGGGTTGTTGGAGATAAGGATATTGCAGTAAGTATCTGAATTGCAAGCTAGGCATGAGCAATCGCATTTTTTTATGCTTAGCTCCAGTGCTGGCGAACCATCCCTGATTCCTGTGAGTTTGGGTTGGGCGGCAGCCTCTTAAGCTGAGTTAGCATCCATTTTTGAGTACGAGCTCCAAAACGTCTTACGGGTGTTAACATCTACATAAGTATATCGGATGCTACTGCTTTATTTGAACCTTTCTTTGATGAGTAGCCAAGCAAATTTACTATTGGTAGTCAGGTAGCGACGCCACATTCGACGAGGCTCCTGAATGACCCGAAAAAGCCATTCAAGGCCATAAGTTTGCATCCATCTCGGTGCGCGCTTGACTTTACCCGCAACTACATCGAATGTCCCACCGACACCCATGACAAAAGAGACGCCTAGTTGGTCGCGCCAGCGGTTTATGAAGTTCTCTTTCATAGGTGACGTAATCGCGACGAACAATAACTGTGCGCCTGACGCTCGAACTTTTTCGACCACTACTGCTTCGTCGTCCCAAAAATATCCATGATGAAAACCGGCAACTTTTAGCCCAGGATAAAGCTCTTTAACTTTATTGGCAGCGATTGAAACGACTTCGTCTGTACCACCCAACAAATACACCGAAAACTGGTTCACAGAACTCATTCGAAGCAGTTCATGGAATAAGTCGACACCCGCTACTCTTTCGTGAACGGTATGCCCAAGAAAACGAGCGCCTAACACCACACCCATTCCATCGATATTGATAATATCGCACGAGCGAACTGATTCGCTTAGCTGAACGTCATCGCGCATGTTTACAAGCTTTGCGACATTCACTACTACATGCTGGGTGAAATGACCGTCCGTGATCTTGCTACGAATCGCCTCGACTGTGGTGTCCATGGATGCTACATCCATGGGGCATCCCAAGAATTCGATTCTTTGCATGCTTAATCTCCTAGTGATTTTTTGGCAGCATTGTCTGAGTTTGATTGAAGAATTCTAACCATCATGCAGCCCACTATAATTCCAAAAGAGGCTGACTGATAGGATATCGCGTAGGTAAAAAATATAATCAATAAGTATGCTAAAAGGGAAAGCCTGATGGGTTTTGGCACTAGAGATACAAGAGATATTGAGACTGAAGCAAGGTATAGCATCCCAAGTAGTCCGTATTTGGCGAAAAAAGTCATATAGGAACTGTCGACAAAGTTGTTTTTTGTGTCTAATTCCCTGTACTCAAACCACGATATGTCAAAAACGGTACCGAAACCACTTCCGAAAAAATAATTATATGATTTAAAAGAGCTTATAACGTCCAAAGCAGGTCCGTAGCGAATTGCAAATTGCTGAAGTAGTCCATCCACAGTTAGCCCTTCTGTAACTCGTGCAGCGCCGAAATATTGAGCTAGAAATATAAATGTCAATGTGGCGGCGGCGAATACTATTAAGATCTGGACAAGTCGTTTAGGACTCTTGGCAGCCGCGAGGGCAGCCGCAATAATTGTTGCGAGAGCAAGGATTCTGTAGCCGGATAAAACGACTGAGAGTAGCGAGACGGTAATGGCGAGAGCCTGCGCGGGGTTAAGATGTATTTTATTTTTCGTATTTTTTGCAGTCCCCTGTCGAGAGAAAAAATAAATTGTAAATAGCGTGGAAATATAAGTGCTTGCATCAAAGTATTTAAAGTTGTTGTTGGTGTAATATTGATCATCTGATGATATTACTCCGACGATAGAAAGTGTTAGCCATATTAAGTTTGTTGCGCCGGCCAGAATTGCTATTTTAATAATTTTGTCATTTGATAGTTTTATGTTTCTTGACTTGAGTATAAGGGTTGCAGCAATTAGCTCAAGTGAGAAAATTGCGGGTCTATAATCGCGCAAAAAATAAACGTCTAGAGGGGTGCTGGAAAAAACCGAGATGACGGAGTATGCGATAATTATCAAGAATGAAAGCGTTGCCCATTTAGGTACTTTCATCGTACTGCCGTTACTTGCTATGCTTTTAATAGCGATAGAGATGAGCGCTCCGAAAAAATAAAAATCAAATGAGAAAAGGCCATATTGGTAGAAATATAGCGAAAAAGAATTGGAGAGCGGCAGGCAAGAGAGCAGAGCGAGAAAAGCCCATAACCCTTTCTCTCTGAGGAGGCCTAGACTGAAAAATAACAGGGAAAGTACGATGTAAGTCATTATTAGACTGATCCAAATGCTTGTAAGTCTTTGTTTTACTCGGCCCGGTCAGTAGCAGAGTGATATATAGGCAGCAGTTACGGTGGAGTGCGCCCAAATCATTTTACTGAGCGGGCTTTCCATTATCACACCAAGTATAGAGGTCAGCAGTATACCGTAGGTAGGGTGCTGTTGCGTTGCAGATTGTGATGATGGGCTTACAAGGGCGAAGACACTCACCGCTGTCATTGGCGATCGAGTTGTAATTGTGACGGTGGTGTCCTTTTTTGCTCAAGCAGTCTTGTTTTTTTGGGAATGCTAGTGCCTTTCGCCATCTCAGTTCTTTTGACGGAGCACCAATCCATAGATCAAAATCTGAAGCCATTTGCTATTTTCTGCGTTTGGCACTGTAGCTTTTTTCGATTGTAATGAACGTCCTCCTATAACATATAACTTATGGGGAGATTTCGTTCATCTTAAAAATATTTGAATGCGAGTCTTGTTCTGGTTGTTTTTTTGTACAGTCTTCTCTGATGTTTTTATCACAAAACCATTGATCCATAAGTCGTTTATTTTGAATATTTACGAAGCTATTAAGTTTGGCGATGTTTCTGTTTGAGTCATCACGAACTCGAATAGGAGAGCCGCAAAAATTTGCAAAGCTGTTATTTTTTATTGAGTTATCGCTTGAATGATGAGCTAAGTAGATGGAGTGGAGAAGGTTGCAGTCCTTAACGTTTCGTATATTTAGGAAAACATTGTTTAGAATCTCATTAGCACGAGAATTTACTAGTCGTATAACAGCAGTGCTAGGAGAGGCGTCTGGAGAGTTCTGGCCAATATTTTCAAAACGCATATCTGATATCTTGTTTCCTGAATTGAATTTATCTAAATTTTCTCTATCTCCTTCAATAGATATAGCGGTGACATAGTTAGTTATTCTCAGTTTACTGATGCTGACCGTTGAGCCAGATCCATTTGTGGAGACAATTTTTAACCATGTTAACTGTTGTTGATGTCCGTCGAAACTAGGAAGTGGATCGCTACCTGATGCAGATGTGATCTCATAGTGAACTCCTTGTTTTGGACGAAGAACAGCAGATTGTCCATCATACGTGCCTTGATGAATTACAAATTTCACTGAAGTCACATTCGGTGAAAGATTGTTATAGGAAAAATCGATAGCTTTTTGCAGAGATGAATATTGAAGATCTTCTTGTGTTTCATGCGGCAGTACATGGATCTCAGAGCTATTGAAGTTTTCAAGGCTTCCCGCATAAGAGACAAGTGGCGTGAAGACAAAGGAAGAGAGAGTTATAGCGAATCGGAATTGTGTCAGATAAATATTAATTAATTGGCCAGATTTCTTATAGCATGCCGCGATATAGTTCATGATATTTTTCACCATTTTTCGACCAAAGACGTTTCTCGGTAACGAATGCAAACCCCTTGTTAATTAAGGTCTGATGTTTGTTGTTGTCCAGATATACTTCAAGTATTGCGTCTGCAAGCAAATCTGGTCTGTCGGGTTGGATATATACAGCATGATCTCCGTCGAGAATTTCTCTATATCCACCCACGTCCGAACATATTAGTGTTTTCCGGTGTAGTAGTGCTTCGAGAGGTTTGAGAGGTGTCACCTTTTCGCTGATTTCCCCTGATTTACGATAGTTTATGATAACGTCGAGCTTATTGTAGATAGATTGTGCTTCGTCTGGATGAAATCTCCCATGAAAATGGACTTTTACGCCTAGTGAGTTAGTTGATTTTTCAAGTGATTCTCTAGCGCTCCCATCACCGTATATATGGAAGTCAATTGACACACCTTGAGTTTCTAGGAGTTTGAGTGCCTGAAGTACAAAATGTAACCCCTCAAGATCAATAACTGAGCCTATATAGCCAAATCGAATTTTTCCTGTCTGAGTACAAATTTGTTCGACACTATTAATGGATTCATCATCGATACCGTTTTTTATGGTTGTTACGGAGCGATTTTTGCTGTTGGGGAGGGTGGTAACATATTCTGCTAAACCATCAGATATAGTTATAATGCGCTGGCAGTTATTAAGGCAGTATCTTTCAAGTGCTGCAGCAAATATTCGAGTTAGTTTGCTTGCTTTGAAATTTTCGTTGTCGAACCACAGGCTTCTCAGTTCGTAAACGACTGGCTTTCTGAATAACCGCCCTAATATAATTGCCGGAATGGCGCATAAAAATGTTGCATGAGCATGAAGAATGTCGGGGTCTTCTTTTTTAATAATTCGCATTATTCGGATAAAAAAGTAAGGGAGTGTAGCGGCTTTTTTTATTTTAATAAGAAAGTTGCTTCCCGCACCTACGCTCAAATTCTTGAAAATATAGCTCCGATAAACTTTAACGCCATTGTTTGGGAAGTGTTCAGATTTTGTTGCTGCGGGAGGAGAAAATGGCTCTTGAAACGGTGATGTGATTGCGATGTTTTCCACCCCGCTCCGAGATGTCCATTTGAGAATCAAATTAGTCCGGGTAGAGGATCCGCTAATGTTAGGAGCGGACTGGTGAAGTAAGTGTAATATTTTAAGCATTATTTATTTCTCAGAAAGAAGCAGAATATATCAAAGCGACAAATAATCGTAGAATGAGCCGAGGATGCATATTATAAGGATTGGCTAAAATATTGATGGGGGTCTTCTTCAAGAACTGTAAGTGGCAAAGTATTGTTCTGCTCTCGTACTTGCAATAGCAGTTACCCTGCATCAGGTTGTTAATGTTGAACGTAGCTGTTCGAGGGTGGATGAACTATGGCCTATGGCCTATTACTTTTGCAGGGACTCCTGCAATAACTGTATAGGGTGGCAAGCTATGAGTCACAACACTACCAGCCGCTATGACGCAGCCATCTCCGATATTTACTCCAGGTAGTATAATTACGTTGCACGCTATCCAGACGTCCGCGCCAATTGAAACAGCTTTTTTTTCGTATCCCTGTATCCGAATTGCTAATGACTTATCTTTATATAAATGATTTTGGGAGTAGATGGTGACGTTCGGACCTATTAAAGTATCATTTCCAATAGTTACCCCTCCGGCGGCATTAATTATGCAGTTTCTGTTAATGGAAACATTGTCTCCGAGTCGCAATTTGGATGGACTGTCGATATGTACTCCATCCCAGATTTTAACGTTGTTTCCACGTTTATAGGGCAGTGCCGCGTTTCTGATGCTGCAGCCAATGTTTCCAGGAATGATAGAGGTTAACTTCATTGCCCATAAGATAAGTTCATATTTAAGCATTTTCATTTGAAAAGACCATGTACGTGAAAATTATTGTTCTAGAAGCCCAGAGGGCAATGAACAGTGATAGTAGGCTATTTAGTGTGACTTCTTGACTTAGGGAGAAGTATATACCGCTTATTGCTATGATCGCTGCGGCTGAAAAAAGATTAGATTTCCATATTTCGCTAGCGGAGGCTCTGCTTCCCATCACGGCGGAAAAGATAGAGTAGATACATTTGGTGCATATTAGCAGGTAGCATAGCAGCATATTAAGCCATGTCAGCTTTAGGTTGATAAAAGACGAAAGTGAATAAACGCAACCACCGAATAGTAAAAATAGAAAGGAGATCTTTATTAACAACTTCCATGCTTTTTGTCTGATTAGGTTTTTTGAAAAGTTAGTTTTGAAGATAACTGCTTCTCTAAATCCTATATAGGAGGCAATCATATTAAAGGGGTATATTAATATCATTGAAAAATAGACGTATTCCGTGAAAAGTGATGGGCCTGAGAATTTCTCGGCCAGTACGCGATCGAAAGTACCAAGTACTGTCATAATTGCAAGGGAAAAAGAAAATGCTAATCCAGTGCTTAATGTAGAGCTCTGGTTTCTAGTAATCGTTAATGATTTAATATTTATGATGGAAAGGTAGATATTAAAAATGGCTGCGCCTGCGATGAGGCTTAGAAGCGTATTCTCAAAGTCGTTACTAGGCCATAAAATGCACGCTGCTACTCCAGAAAATAGTGCGAATTTCCACGCGTTAGAAGATATTTGGGCCTCGATAAAGCGGCTTTTGATTCTAGATATGTTGTAATTTATCAGGGCGAGACAAAAGCTAAGGGTTAAGAGGAAGATCCAAACTATGCTTAAACTGTTTGGAAATATTATATTTATTGTAATCGGACTTATAAGGATGGCAGTGATCAATGCTGCGATTATGCAAATTGACGAAGTTTTGTCTATTGTTATCTTGTTGTTATCGTTTGTTCCGAACCTAATTATTAGCTGCTCCATCCCTCCGAGTGCAAAAGAGCTTAGTATTGTAGTGATAGTGATTATATATGAGAGAGACAAGTAGTCTTGAGTAGATAAAAAATTCTTTGCCAGTATGTTAGATAAAAATAATACTCCGGATCCCGCGCACATTATTAGAAATGATAAATGGCTTGTACTTTTTGATAGGATGGCCTTCATGATTGTCGTGGGGCGCCATAAATAAATGCGTATTTGTTTTGGATTTTGAAGTAATAAGGCGACATCACCCTCTATTTCTCGATCGAGGGGGTTTGATTGCTCATTGCGCATTGTTTGTTGCCCTAATTGAAGATGCCCCGCTAAGCGGGGCATGGTTCAAACAGTCGGTTAAACGAAGCGTGAGTTTCAGCTCTATTTGCCCTCACTACATTTATTGGTAGAGGGGGAAGCTAATAGAGATGATTAATGTATAACTATTTCCTTTGTATTACTGCGTGTAGATACCACGAGTGTCAACAAAGGAAAACTTTTCGATTGTTGATAAAGGTATTTCTTTGAATTCTTTGTGGTCTACGAGAATTAATAGAACGTCGGCCTCGGAGAGTGCAGTTTCTATACTGGCGAAAGTAAGATTGTTCGCCAGTTTAGTGGGAAGCTCGCATATGTTTGGTTCCACTGCCAGTACTGGTCCGGCGTGGCTTTTCGCTATCGTCTGTGTAATAGCTAAAGCCGGACTTTCCCGCAAGTCATCAATATCTGGTTTGAAAGCTAATCCCAGGCAGGCAATAGTAACTTCTCTAGTTGTCTTGTCCGGATTTGCTTGCAAGAATTCGGCTACGGCCAGTTTGACTTTTTCGATTACCCATTCTGGTTTGCTGTCGTTTACTTCCCTGGCAGTACGAATCAAGCGAGCTTGTTCGGGGGTTTTGCTTACAATGAACCATGGGTCGACTGCGATGCAGTGTCCGCCTACACCGGGGCCGGGTTGCAGAATATTTACCCGTGGGTGACGGTTTGCCAGTCGAATTAGCTCCCAGACGCTGATCTCGAGCTTGTCGCAAATCATCGAAAGCTCGTTTGCGAAAGCGATATTGACGTCACGAAAGCTATTCTCGGTGAGTTTGCACATTTCCGCTGTGCGCGCGTTAGTGACGATACAATCGCCTTGCACGAAAATCTTGTAAAGGTTAATAGCTAGTTCCGAGCACTTTGGCGTCATGCCGCCGATAACTCGGTCATTCTGTACTAGCTCGCGGAGCACATGACCAGGCAAAACACGTTCCGGGCAGTGTGCAACGCGAATATCGGAGCTTTCACCATGTGTCTGCGGGAAGCTCAGATCTGGTCGAGCTGCGGCGAGCCAAGCAGCCATCTGCTCGGTAGCCCCGACCGGGGATGTTGACTCAAGAATGACCAGATCACCTTTCTTAAGAACTGGTGCAATGCTATTACTAGCGGACTCAATGTAGCTTAAGTCTGGTTCATGGTCGCCTTTAAACGGTGTAGGTACTGCAATTAAAAAAGCGTCGGCAGGCTCCGGCTGCGTCGTAGCGCGGAGGTAACCTTCGGTTACTGCAGCATGTACAACCATGTCTAGGTCTGGTTCGACGATATGGATTTGTCCACGATTGATAATTTCAACTGCGTTCTGATTGACGTCAACGCCGATTACTTTTTTCTTACGGGAAGCGAAGACAGCCGCTGTCGGCAGACCGATATACCCGAGACCAATGACTGAGATAGTTGCAAAAGGCATGGAACGTCCTTGATTGATATTTGTTAAGTGTATTTCTAACGATTTTAATTCGAGTGAAGTTAATGCCTGATTAGCTCGAAGTGTGATGAGCGATCAGTGCATTCAGAATTCGCTCGCATGCTTTGCCATCTCCGTATGGATTATGTGCAAAGCTCATAGTGCGGTACGCAGCGGTATCTGTAAGCAGGCGATTTAACTCACGAACCATGTTGTCAGTGTCCGTGCCGACTAGTTTCACTGTGCCTGCAGCGACGGCTTCCGGACGCTCGGTTGTATCGCGCATCACGAGCACGGGCTTGCCCAGTGATGGGGCTTCCTCTTGAATGCCGCCTGAGTCGGTCAAGATAATATAAGCCCGACTCATCATATATACAAAAGGGAGATAGTCTAATGGGTCAATTAGGTAGATGTTCTTAATGCCGGTGAGCAGGCGATTAACGGGTTCGCGAACATTTGGATTTAGATGTACGGGATATACGATGTCTACTTCTGGATGTTGTTGGGCAACTTCCATTAATGCTTGGCAAATTCGCTCAAAGCCGTCGCCAAAACTTTCACGCCGGTGACCTGTGACGAGTACCAGTTTTCGGCTTTGATCAAGAAACGCACTTGGTTCAGCGGCTTTTGCGTTCAATTCGGGGTCTTGATCAAGGCGTGCAATGACGCCCAGCAATGCATCAATTACCGTGTTGCCGGTCACGATAATCGATGCTGCATTGATTCCTTCTCGCAACAGGTTGGCTTGGGAGGTTTCAGTTGGAGCGAAGTGCAGCTTGGTCAATGCTCCTGTGAGCTTGCGATTGCCCTCTTCAGGCCATGGCGAGTAGAGGTTACCGGTTCTAAGCCCCGCCTCCACGTGGGCGACAGGAATTTGATGGTAGTAGGCCGCGAGGCTAGCCGCGAATGTCGTTGCTGTGTCTCCGTGGACAAGTACGATATCTGGTTTAAACTGCGTGAAGACTGATTTTAAACCTTGCATGATTGCCGTGCTGACATCGGTCAGGTCCTGGCCTGGTTTCATGATGTTTAGATCAAAATCAGGTGTGATATTGAACAACTCAAGAACTTGGTCAAGCATCTCACGGTGCTGGCCTGTAACGCATACTTTTGCGTCAAAGCGATCGTCATTCGCAAGTGCGAGAACAAGAGGGGCCATTTTGATAGCTTCGGGGCGCGTGCCGAAGACGCATAGTGTTTTCATTGGGAGCAAGCCATTGTAAATGATTGTTAATTAAAATATTCGCTGAGAAAGGCGGTCTAAAAAGGCGATCACTCAGTAAATATTCTTCGAGAGCAAGGTAAAGGGTGTCTTTATCAATATTTTAATATCAAGCCACAACGACCAATTATTGATATAAGCAAGATCCAACTCCACACGCTTCTCCATTTTGTCTATGGTTTCTGTTTCACCACGGAAACCGCTGATTTGTGCCAGCCCCGTAATGCCAGGTTTGATACGGTGCCTCGCCATATAGGCGTCAATTTTTCCCGTATAGTAGTCGTTGTGTGCCACCGCATGGGGGCGCGGTCCTACTAACGACATGCGACCTTGCAAGGCATTGAATAGTTGCGGCAACTCGTCTATCGAGGTGCGGCGGATAAATTGTCCTACTCGCGTGATTCGCGGGTCATCACGGCTAGCCTGCTTGACCTCTTGGTCATCGTGCACGCGCATGGAACGAAACTTCCAGACCTTTATAATCTTGCCATTCCAGCCGTGGCGTTTTTGCTTAAACAGAACTGGGCCCGGGGACGATAATTTAACGGCTATGGCGGTGCCCAAGAGTACCGGGCTGAGCAGGATGATAGCGATTAAAGCAACTGTGCGATCCAGTACGGCTTTAGAAAGTGCCGCAGTAGGATAGGAAGTGAGTGGGCTTTCATTGAGATGGATCGCGGGGAGCCCTTCTATTTCAGATACTGAGTGGTTCAGCAGGATCAAGCTTTGAAGATCAGGGATCCATATCACGTCAACGCTCGAGTCCAGCAAATCGATGTAAAGCTCTTCGATCTTTTCGGCTTCTGTGAGCGGCAGTGCAATATAAAGACGGCGGATTCGATGGGTTGAAATCAGGTCGCGCAGGTGGGCGAGACTACCCAAGAAGGGGTACGCGCTGTCATTGGGTAGCGGCAAATCGTCCGCAGCCACCAAGCCTACCAAAGGTTCGTTCTTCTGCCGAGCAAGTTTGTCCGCTAAATCTAGTGCGAGTTCACCCGTGCCAACAATCAGCGAAGTGCGAGCAGCTTGAAGTTTCAGTTGGTAGCGTTTAGCGAGATTATGTAGCGGGACGTAAAGGACGGCTTGCAAAGCAAAACCGGATAAGGCGAGGGTGATAATCACCTCGCGGGAGAAAAGCTGACTGGTCTTGGTGATGAAGGCCATCACCATCAATCCTGAAAGCAGCGTTACCCAACCGGCAAGCAGACGCCCCAGGCCGACTAGATAACCATGTTGCTTGTGGTAGACCTGCATCATGGAGTAAGCCGGTACTGAGCCGAGCAACATAAGCACGCTTAGAATGCGGTACTGGGTATCCACTTCTCCCGTTTTCAATATAGCCAGTGCGCAAAGAAGGAGTATGAGTACGGAGATTGCTGCTAGCCACTGAGCCCAGAACGTTAGTCCGCGACCTGCTGGTATTGTGGTGTGACGCTTGCGAATCAAAATAAGGTCCCTTGCGTGAAATGGACGAAGCCATCCAGGCTGCGCCCGCTGTAAGGAGGAGTTATCTCCATTCAGCTGGAGTTACTGTTTGAGCCTTAAGCACAAACCGGTCGTTGTCGTGGCGAGCCCCTTATCCGTGGGAGGGGACGCACTTTGCCTTGGCCAATATCAAGGTTTTGGGCACGCTACCGCCCCAGGATTCACCGTTGGTTTCCTGAAAACGTGCGCCGTGGGTGCGACGTGAGCCGTATGCGCAAGCGCTGGCAAATTTAGGGGCGAGGATCAATCAGGCAGGCCGAGTCTTGGCTCGGTTAATAGCAAGCAGAGGAGATGAGTCTGTCCTTGACTGCTGCACAACGCTATGACTGTGCAATGGCATCCTGCCGAAATGAGAATTTACCTCAGCCGACGGCGCATTTTACCGATTTGGTGGAAAAAGTGAAGGGTAAAACAGTTTTGCGTGAAAGATCCTACAGACGAACTGCATATTTTGTGTAGTGGATCACAGGGATAGTGTCTGGAGTGACTGCCGAGTCTTAAGATTTTGTTGCGAGGATGGTTGTTTTCGGTGAAATACGAGGGAGAACATGGGGCGGGGATTATTGGGCTTGGCAGGAGGGCGGATTGCTGCCAATGAGAGGCGTTGCTGCAGGGGTTGAGATCAAAAGATAGCCTTCGGCATCTCTTATAGGGGAGCTCCAGTGATGGGGGAGATGATGGATTATTTTTGTTTTATTGGTGGGGCGGTGTCAGGTTTTTTCTATTGCAGTGATCGGGACGCTTTGCCGGTGTTCACGGTGGAGGAGTTGCAGGAGGATCACGATGCGTTCGGCGCCGTCGTGGGAGAGGAAGATGGCCTCTAGTTCTTTGTAGCTGCCGCTGGTGATGCGTACGTAGTCACCGGGCTCAAGCGCTATGGAATCTTCCGGAGTTTCGGTGAGTTGATTTTGACTTCGTTGTTGCAGCTGTTCGATGAGTTCATCAGCTATGGCAATGGGCTGTTTTCCGAATGTGACAAGTTGGTTGACTCCGCGAGTTGAGCGGATGGGGTGCCAGTTATCGTTAAGCTGGTCGAGTTGGATGAACAGGTAGCCAGGGAATAATGACTCCACCAAAGTGGTGCGGCGGCCTCGTTGGATGCGTTCTGTATGTTGGGTTGGGCGGTAGCACTTAAAAGCTTGGCGCGTCAGATTTTCCTCTGCGCGTGAGTCCTGTCGTGGCTTGCACTGGATCAGGTACCAGCGGGGTGGCGGGTTCTGAGGAGGCATGCGGAAAGCTCTCTTGGGTAAATCAGGGCAGCGGCGCTGCCCTGAAATCCGGTGCTATTTATCTGAAGCGTATTCGTATTGATAGTAGCTGTAGTTGCCGTAGCCATAGGCGGAAGCTTTACGTTCCACTGCGTTGAAAATCGCGCCTTTGACGACGATACCGTTTTGTTCGAAGCGACGCTTTGTCACCTGAATTTCCTTTGCGGCGTTAACGCCGAAACGGGTCACGATCAGGGTTGTACCGGCTTGGCGTCCGACCAAGGCTGCATCGGTTACCGCCAGAATCGGCGGTGTGTCGATGATGACCAAGTCGTATTGGCCACTGACAGTTTCGAGAAATTGGGTAAAATTGCTATGCATCAGAAGTTCAGACGGGTTCGGTGGGATTTGCCCGCGGGTGATGACATGCAGGTTTTCCACTTCCGTCGGATGCGTTGCCTTGTGCAAGTCGATTTTTCCCGCCAGAAGGTCGGAAAGTCCGTTGCTCACATCCATACGGAACAACTTGTTCAGATAACCTTTTCGCATGTCTGCGTCAACCAACAGTACCTTTTGCCCTGTCTGGGCAATGATGGTGGCCAGATTGCACGAAACGAAGGATTTGCCTACGGCTGGGCTGGGGCCCGAGATCATCAGGATGTTGTTCTTCGCTTCAATGGTGGCAAAGTGCAGGCTGGTACGCAGGCTTCGCAACGATTCCACAGCCAGGTCAGCAGGGTTATTGACTGCTAGCAACAGCGAGCCAGTTAATGCGCGACCATTGCCTTTTAAAGTGGCCTCAATCAGGGATTGCCCTTTGCTGAGCGGGATCGAGGCGTACACAGGGATACCAAGTTGCTCGATGATTTCTGGATCTTCCACGCCGCGATTCATCGCTTTGCGGATCAGCACGTATGCTACGGCAATCAGTCCTCCGAGCAAGGTAGCTATCAGTACGATCAATGGTTTTTTCGGTTTCACCGGTTTATCAATATTCGCATCAGCTGAGTCGATAACTCGAACGTTACCGACGGTGCCAGCGCGGACAATGTCCAGTTCTTGAGTTTTGTTCAGAAGTTGGGTGTAAATCTCGGTAGTCACTTGCATGTCACGGGCTAGACGAAGCAGTTCTTGCTGTGTTTCTGGCAGGTTCTTGACTTTCTTTTCTAGTCCGCGTTTTTGTTGGTCAAGTTGTCCCATCTGGGTCATCAAAGCCTGATAAGCAGGGTGCTCGCGTGTGAAGCGGTGTTCCATTTCTGCTTGTTTAAGCTTGAGTTCAGAGATCAGTGTTTCTAATGCCACAATTTGATCGAGCACAGCTTTAGTCTCGATTGTTATGTCTACAGAGCGTGCGCTAGTCTGGTAAGTGTTTAATTGGCCTTCGGCTTTTTCCAATTGTTTGCGCACGTCTGGCAACTGGGTGCGTAGAAATTCAAGGCTTTGCGCGGCTTCAGCAGAGTTGCGCTCTACGTTCTGAAGTACATATAAGCGATTAATCTCGTCCAGTACTTTGTTAGCTAGTTTAGGGTCTTCGCTCTCTATAGATAGCGCAATTATCCCGGAATCTTTGCTGCGTTCCACTGCCGACACATCATCTTGGTATTGCAAGATTGTATTTAGGCGGCGCTGTTTAGTTACAGTAAACTGCGTCCCTGCATTGGCCTTAAGTGTAGAGACTTGCAGCTTGAACCCATTTTGCTCGAGATTTTTCCCGACCTTGCCGCTTACTACTTCTTCATTGTCATCGTTAATCAGCGTGAAAGCGTTGTCGCCCTTAGCTTGCAGAGTAAGACTTTTACCGATATAGGTGTCTGGCACTTCTAGCTGGAAGATATCGAGCTTTTCACCGCCCCATGCATAGCTGTTTAAGCCAAGCAAGGGTGAGGCAAACTCATATTCGTTAGTTTGCTTGAAGTGTCGACTTAGGTAGTGACCAATCACGGGGAAGTAGTTAGGTTCAATTACGATGTCAAGATTGAGGTTCTCCACAGCCTTGCCAAGTACCGCACGAGATTTTAAGAGCTCGATTTCGGTCACTGCCGGAGAGGTAGCACCGAACATTTCGCTCATTTCTGCCATGCCGCCTAACGCTGCCATGCCGCCTTTTTTTTGCTCGACCTGAACAAGTGCGTTCGCTTGATACACCGGCGTTGACAATAGGGCGTAAGCAACACCAATTGCGCAAAAAAACGCAGTAATGCCGATAATAATCCACTTGCTATCGATCAGAGTGCCGAATAGCGCGAGCAGATCGATGCTGTCATCGTCGTCGCTGTGATCCTGAATAGGTAGGCTGTTTTGGCTTGGCATGCGGGGTACTTTTACAAGAGGTGATTATAGTTTTTGCGACCAGCTGTCGACGCCTTGCGTCATCAACTGGTAGACGTGTTCGAATGCGACTTTTTGCTGGCGGTACGGGTCGGGAATTTCCTGGTTGTTCTGCCACTTGCCTAGCAGGAACGTCTTTCCGCGTACTTCCGGGGCCATTCGCGCGATGCTGTCCACATGGCGCTGTTCCATGGTCAGTACTACATCGGCCTGTTGCAGCATTTCTCGAGTCAATTGCCGACCTTTGTGGTCTGGCAGATCGCCGCCGTGTTCGCGCAGGACTTCCAGCGCGGTGGCGTCCATGGATTTGTCCACGAGGGCGCCGAGGCCCGCTGAGCTTACGTCGACGCCGCGGTGGGCCAGCTTGCTTTTAAGCAGGGCTTCTACGGTGGGGCTGCGGCAGATGTTGCCGATGCATACGACTAGGATTTTATTGAACATAGGGCTGCGTAGGTTACGGAATCGAGTGTGATGACCGCACAGGCAGCAGGAGGAGGGGGATGGAAGTCCTTTCCAGCGCAACAGTACGGCTTTCTCCGGTGCATTACTGCTTCCGGGGCCATTTTTAAAAGCGTGCACTCTAGTGGCGTAGGGGGGGAGGGTCAAGGCTCCGTTGACACTTTCTGTCATACGGACGTTTGCTTGGCCCTGATGACTATCCCGCCAACATCGGGTATGTGAACACCCCGAAGTGCAGCAGGTTTAACCCGAATTGCGTGGCAATGGCCGCCGCCAGCCCGCCGAAGCGGTACGCCAGGCCGTAGCCGATGCCCGCCAGGGTTGCCAGCAGGACCCACTCCCAGCCGGCGCCCCAGTGCGCCAGGCCGAAAAGTGTTGCAGCAAGTAACAGGGCGAGGGTTTCGCCGTAGGGCAGGTGTTTGAGTCGTTGGCTCAGGCCGCCCTGTATATAGCCGCGAAATAGGGCTTCTTCTACCAGGGTGACGAGTAGCAGGTTGTTGAGGAGCCAGAGGCGGGCGACGTCTGGCCACTTAGGGGACCATTCGATGATGCCCAGTAGCCAGGCGCTCGCGAAGGTGGCGAGTGCGGTGAGGGTCAGGGTGATGGCACTGGTTTTCAGGGTTTGGCTGAAAGAGCGCTGGGCGATGATCCATGGGCAGGCGAGCAGGAGCCAGAAGCCGAGCAGGGGTTTGTCGAGGTTGAGGTACATCGAGACGGGGGCGGCGTTTTCGCTGAAGCGTTGGGGCTCGATGACTTGGGCGTTGTGGAAGCCTGGCAGGTAGTGGAGGGCCAGGGCTAGGGCAAGGATGACGAACAGGCTGTGGCCGAGGTAGCGGGCGTAGCGGTGGTTTTGCGGTTGTATGGCGAAGCCGGCTAGCAGGAGCAGGGTGATGGGGATGCTGGCCTGGAGGGACAATTGACCGTAGGTGAGCGCCAGGACGTAGCCGGCGGTGAGCATGGTGAGGTACGGCCAGGGGAGGCGGAGCATGGGGTCGTCCTTGGTGGGACTTGATTCTGTGGGGCAATTTAGGCAGATGGGGAAGTGGCGCGCAATGGATGGGCGGATTAAGTTGTTTTTAAAGCTGTTCGCGTTTCAGTGGTGGCTCGGAGCGTCGAAACTGAGCAAGAGGGCGTGTCTCCACTCCTTTGCGGAGTTCCCAGGCTTCTTCATCAAACTCCTTAATGTGCACAAAGCCGAAGCGTAGGCGACGCTCTGTGGGTTTCAAAGTTTGGTCTGTCGCGTGGAGTTTGTTGTGATGCTCCAGCAGCTTGACTCTATTAGCGTTTCTTTCAAGTCTATACGTAGAGAAGTCCAGCTGTTTCGAAGGATCGCTGTAGCGTTGCGCAGCTGTTCTTTTGATGTCCTCGATGAGTGTTTTCGTCCCCTCTTCCGGAATTAAAGTCGACACGTTTTCAAGTGTGTTTTCTTTGGTTTTAGGGCTGAAATGGTGAAAATCTTCAAGGGCAGGATGTTGATGAGCTACAGGTTGCACGGCTTCCATCGGAGTGGTACTTCGAGGTGTATCAAAATTAGTTTTGGAGAGTCTGCGAGGTACAGGAGGTCTGTTCACGCGGAGTATTGATTTGAGGCCATGCCCGGATGGATCCCAATTATTGATCGGATCCCCTGCGCAGTATGCATAGGCATTCAGCCCACCCACCCCGAACGGACTCCAGCTGTCCGGGGTGTTGAACCGCATCAGCACCGGGTTGTACTCGCGATACCCATTGCCGAGATGATAGTGCCCGGTTACCCGGTCCGGGGTTTCGCCGTTGAAGCCGAGCAGATCGAGAACGCTGTTTATTAGTGGGCGATGGCCGTAGGGCGTGTATGCCAAGACGTAAGGCAAGTTGCCATGGATTGCGTGGTGTACCGAGCGTTGCAGGTCGGTTGCTAACAGGGTAGTGGACCCCGCTGCGCCATCTCGATGGTGTTGCGCCAATAGCTGGTCTTCGTGCTGCACGATGCTGCGATGGCGGGTGCCTTGCATTTCGGTGGATAGGCGTGTGTTGCAGTAAAAGCGCTGGATGTAAGGTTGCTCGGAGGGGGAGCAATGGCTCAGGCGGTCGAGTGGATCGTATGTGTAGCGAGCCAGCACGGAGGGGACATTAGTTGGCATTGAGATGATCCCGAGGCGCTAAAAATCGTGGTCCTAGGATCGTTGGTTTCTCGGCTTCTGCCTACTATCAGAACTGCTAGGTAGATTGGGTCTGAACTCTCGGGCAAGCGTTGTCACTCTGAGTGGGGTTGGCGGCTTTTGGACCGCTATCGCGAGCAGGCTCGCTCCCACATGGGGTTGGTGGTGTAGGAGTTGGTGTTGGGGGGGATTGTTATCCCCCCGCTTGGGTTATGAGGCTATGAGTTGGCGCAGTACGTAATGCAGGATGCCGCCAGCCTTGAAGTATTCCACCTCGTTTAGCGTATCAATCCGGCACAGCACCTCGACCTTCTCGCGTTTGCCGTCTTCCCGGGTGATGACCAGGGTCAGGTTCATGCGTGGTTTGAGTTCGACGCCCGTCAGGCCGAGGATGTCGAGGGTTTCCTTGCCGGTGAGGTTCAGGCTTTTACGGTTTTGGTCGAGTTTGAATTGCAGTGGCAGCACGCCCATGCCGACCAGGTTGGAGCGGTGGATGCGTTCGAAGCTTTCCGCGATAACGGCTTTTACCCCCAACAGGTTGGTGCCTTTGGCGGCCCAGTCGCGGCTGGAGCCGGTGCCGTATTCCTGGCCGGCGATGACGACTAGCGGGGTGCCGGCAGCCTGGTAGCGCATGGCGGCGTCGTAGATCGCGACTTTTTCGCCGGTGGGGATGTAGATCGTGTTGCCGCCTTCTTCGCCGCTGAGCATTTCGTTGCGGATGCGGATGTTGGCGAAGGTGCCGCGCATCATGACTTCGTGGTTGCCGCGGCGTGAGCCGTAGGAGTTGAAGTCGCGTGGTTCCACGCCTTTGGCGCGCAGGTATTGGCCGGCGGGGCTGTCGACCTTGATGTTGCCGGCGGGGGAGATGTGGTCGGTGGTGACTGAATCGCCGAGCATGGCCAGGACCCGGGCGCCGGAGACGTCTTTGACTGCCGGAGGCGGGCCGCCGATGTCGTCGAAGAACGGTGGGTGCTGGATGTAGGTGGAGTCGTCCTGCCAGACGTAGGTCGCGGCTTGTGGCACTTCAATGGCCTGCCATTGTTCGTCGCCGGCGAACACTTCGGCGTATTCCTTATGGAACATGGCGGTGTTGACCTGGCTCACGGCGTCGGCGATTTCCTGGGTGCTGGGCCAGATGTCGCGCAGGTATACCGGGTTGCCTTCCTTGTCGTTGCCCAAGGGTTCGCTGCTGATGTCGGTGCGCACGGTGCCAGCCAGTGCGTAGGCGACGACCAGCGGCGGGGAGGCGAGCCAGTTGGTTTTCACCAACGGGTGCACGCGGCCTTCGAAGTTGCGGTTACCCGACAGGACCGAGGCGACGGTGAGGTCGGCTTTCTGGATGGCTTTTTCGATCGGTTCCGGCAGTGGCCCAGAGTTGCCGATGCAGGTGGTGCAGCCGTAGCCGACCAAGGCGAAGCCCAGTTGATCGAGGTATTGGGTCAGCCCTGCAGCCTTATAGTAGTCGGTGACGACTTTGGAGCCGGGGGCCAGGGAGCTTTTCACCCAGGGTTTGCGGGTCAGGCCTTTTTCCACGGCTTTTTTCGCCACCAAACCAGCCGCCATCATGACGCTGGGGTTGGAGGTGTTGGTGCAGGAGGTGATGGCGGCGATGACCACGGCGCCGTTTTTCAGGCGATAGGTGCGGCCGTCGTATTCGTAGTCGGTTTCGCCGACCAGATCGGCGTTACCCACGGCCACGCCACCGCCGCCTTCACTTTCCAGGCGACCTTCTTCCTTGCTGGTGGGTTTGAATTGCAGTTCGATGAAGTCGCTGAAGGCTTGGGCGACGTTAGGGAGCGAGACGCGGTCTTGTGGGCGCTTCGGTCCGGCGAGGCTGGCTTCGACGCTGGCCATGTCCAGGGCCAGGCTGTCGGTGAACGCCGGTTCTTTGCCCGGCAGGCGCCACAGGCCCTGGGTTTTGCAGTAGGCCTCGACCAGTTTGACGGTTTCTGGCGGTCGGCCCGAGAGGCGCAGGTAGTCGAGGGTGACGTCGTCCACCGGGAAGAAGCCGCACGTGGCGCCGTATTCCGGGGCCATGTTGGCGATGGTCGCGCGGTCCGCCAGGGGCAGGTCGGCGAGGCCGTCGCCGTAGAATTCGACGAATTTGCCGACCACGCCTTTCTTGCGCAGCATCTGGGTGACGGTGAGCACCAGATCGGTGGCGGTGATGCCTTCCTTGAGCTTGCCGGTGAGTTTGAAGCCGATGACTTCCGGAATCAGCATCGACACGGGCTGGCCGAGCATCGCCGCTTCCGCTTCGATGCCGCCGACGCCCCAGCCGAGTACGCCAAGGCCGTTGATCATGGTGGTGTGGGAGTCGGTGCCGACCAGGGTGTCGGGGAAGGCGTAGGTGCGGCTGTCCTCATCCTTGGTCCAGACAGTGCGGCCGAGGTACTCGAGGTTGACCTGGTGGCAGATGCCGGTGCCCGGGGGGACGACGCTGAAGTTGTCGAAGGCGCTCTGGCCCCAGCGCAGGAAGGCGTAGCGTTCGCCGTTGCGCTGCATTTCGATGTCGACGTTCTGCTCGAAGGCGCCGGCGCTGCCGAATTTGTCGACCATGACCGAGTGGTCGATGACCAGGTCCACGGGGGACAGCGGGTTGATGCGTTGCGGGTCGCCGCCGGCCTTGGCCATGGCGGCGCGCATGGCAGCCAGGTCGACCACGGCGGGGACGCCGGTAAAGTCCTGCATCAATACGCGGGCGGGGCGGTATTGGATTTCCCGGTCGGAGCGGCGCTCCTTGAGCCAGGCGGCGATGGCCTTGAGGTCGGCGCCGGTGACGGTTTTGGCATCTTCCCAGCGCAGCAGGTTTTCCAGCAGTACTTTCAACGACATGGGCAGTTTGTCGAGGTCACCGAGGCTTTTGGCGGCGTCGGGCAGACTGAAATAATGGTAGGTCTTGTCGTCGATTTGCAGGGTTTTGAGGGTTTTCAGGCTATCGAGGGACGGCATTACGATCACTCCTTTTGATCCGCACGGCTACGGACTGAGGGGACGAACTGAGGTCTTAACCTAGTCCTGTTTGCAGCTTAACGCTAATAACTGGACTCTATGGACAGGTCCAAGGTTCCGAACTCGGCTATCATGCGCCGGTTTTCGTGACAGGCTTTGCTTCAACGCAAGCCTGGGCATCGCGCAGTGGCTGAATTCCTCGCCATCTGCCCAGGAGTAATAATGAACACCCTTTTTATGCATTGCCGGCCGGGCTTCGAAGGCGAAGTCTGCTCCGAGATTTCCGAGCATGCGGCCCGTTTGAACGTGGCCGGTTATGCCAAGGCCAAGACCGCCAGCGCCTTTGCCGAATTTATCTGCACCGAGGAAGACGGCGCCGAGCGCCTGATGCGCGGCCAGCGTTTTGCCGAGCTGATTTTTCCACGCCAGTGGGCTCGCGGGATGTTTATCGAGCTGCCGGAAACCGATCGCATCAGTGTGATCCTCGCGCACATGGCTGACTTTCCGCTGTGTGGCAGTTTGTGGCTGGAGATGGTCGATACCAACGATGGCAAGGAATTGTCGAATTTCTGCAAGAAGTTCGAAGTGCATTTGCGCAAGGCGCTGATGGCGGCCGGCAAGTTGGTGGAAGACCCGCTCAAGCCGCGGTTGCTGTTGACGTTCAAGAGTGGGCGCGAGGTGTTCATGGGGCTGGCGGAGTCGAATAATTCGGCGATGTGGCCGATGGGTATTCCGCGGTTGAAGTTTCCCCGTGATGCGCCGAGTCGTTCGACCTTGAAGCTGGAAGAGGCTTGGCACCATTTTATCCCACGTGACCAGTGGGACGAGCGTCTGCACAGTGACATGACCGGTGTGGACCTGGGTGCCGCGCCCGGTGGCTGGACCTGGCAGTTGGTGAACCGTGGCATGCTGGTGACGGCGATCGATAACGGACCGATGGCGCAAAGCCTGATGGAAACCGGGTTGGTGCAGCATTTGATGGCGGATGGTTTTACCTTCAAGCCTAAGCAGCCGGTGGACTGGATGGTGTGTGACATCGTCGAAAAGCCGGCGCGCAATGCGGCGATGCTGGAGGAGTGGATCGGCGAGGGGCATTGCCGTGAGGCGGTGGTGAACCTGAAGTTGCCGATGAAGCAGCGGTATGCCGAGGTTAAACGGTTGCTTGAGCGTATCGCCGAGGGGTTCAAGGCGCGTGGGATTCGGGTGGAGATTGGCTGCAAGCAGCTGTATCACGACCGGGAAGAAGTGACGTGTCATTTGCGGCGGATTGATGTGAAGAAGCCCAAAGCCCGCTGATGCACATGGCCCCCTGTGCGAGCGGTGGTAAGTCATAGATGACCGAACACCCGACATTGCGCGACAATATCGGCCAGTTTCAGGAGTGAATCATGAGTGAAATGCTTGATACGCCGGTTGACGGCACCCTCGACGCCACCGGCCTCAACTGCCCGGAGCCGGTGATGATGTTGCACCAGCACATCCGTGATCTGGTGCCCGGCGGCCTGTTGAAGGTGATCGCCACCGACCCGTCGACCCGGCGTGACATCCCCAAGTTCTGCGTATTCCTCGACCATGAACTGGTCGGGCAGCATGAAGAGGCAGGTACCTACCTCTACTGGATTCGCAAGAAAATCGCTTAAGCCGCTCGCTTAAGCATGGATGAGCACCTTGTGGGAGCGGGTGCTTGTTGGACTGTGCAACGCTACAAATCCGTGGGAGCTGGCTTGTCTGCGATGGTGATGGTGAATGTGACACCGTCATCGCTGGCAAGCCGGGCTCCTACAGGGTTATGCGGATGCGCCGGCGGGCACTGCGCGTCAGGCGGATCGATAGCATCAGGGCCGCGCAGCTCAGGCCGACGATCAGGCCCTGCCATAGCCCGCTCGGGCCGCTGGGTTCGCCGAACCAGTCAGTGAGGCCCAGTGCGTAGCCCACTGGCAAACCGATGCCCCAGTAGGCGAACAGCGTCAGGATCATCGTTGCCCGAGTGTCCTGGTAACCGCGCAGGGCGCCGGCTGCCGTGACCTGGATCGCGTCGGAGAACTGGAACAGCGCCGAATACACGATCAGCATCGCCGCCACATGAATCACCGTCGGGTCCGAAGTGTAGATGGTCGCGATCTGCTCGCGCAGCAACAGCATCATGCTCGCCGAGATGCACGCATACGCCAGCGCGGTGCCCATGCCGACTCCGGCGGCGAACCTTGCCTCTCGCGGCTGCTGACGTCCGAGGGCCTGGCCGACGCGCACGGTGACGGCCATGCCGAGGGAGTAGGGGATCATGAACACCAGGGAGCTGAAGTTGAGTGCTATCTGGTGCCCGGCTACCACGGTCGCGCCGAGGCTGCCGATTAGCAGGGCGATCACGGCGAAAATGCTCGACTCGGCAAACACCGCGATGCCGATGGGCAGGCCGATGCCGAGCAGGCGCTTGATCACCGACCACTGCGGCCAGTCGAAGCGGCTGAACAGCTGGCTCGACTGATAGACCGGCGCCCAGCGTTCCCAGCCGGCCATGCCCAGTGCCATCACCCACATTACGATCGCCGTGGCCCAGCCGCAGCCAACGCCGCCCATGGCGGGTATGCCGAAGTGGCCATAGATGAAGATGTAGTTGAGCGGGATGTTCAGCGCCAGGCCGCATAAGCCAAGGACCATGGCTGGCCGTGTGCGCCCCAGGCCGTCACTGAAGCAGCGCAGCACGTGATAAAACGCAACGGCAGGCAGGCCGCTGGCGATGCCGTGCAGGTATCGCATGCAGGGGCCGATGAGTTCGGGGTCGACGTTCATCAGGTGCAGGATCGGCTCGGCGCTGAACAGCATGCCGGTAGCCATCAGGCCCACCACCAGCGCCAACCACAGAGCCTGACGCACGATCGGACCGATTTCGCTGTGGGTGCCGGCGCCAAAACGCTGGGCGACTTTCGGGGTGGTGGCGAGCAGGGTGCCGGTCATCAGGAGGAACACCGGGACCCAGATCGAGTTGCCCAGGGCCACAGCCGCCAGGTCCCTCGGCCCGACCCGACCGGCCATCACCGCATCGACGAAACCCATGGCCGTGGTGGCCAGCTGCGCGATCATGATCGGCAGGGCCAGGCCAAGCAAGGTTTTCAGCTCCAGGCGCACCCGGGCGGGGCGGGTGAGGGGGGTGGGAGAGAAGTGCTCAGTTACGGAATTCACGGCGAAACGTCCAAAGGTATTGATGCGCGAGGCGGAGCATTCTACGCGTTGACGTAGTGGTCAGGAAAATTGCTGTGTTGGGGATTTGTAATCGGCGGGTGGGTTGTGGGGGGCTGCATTTGTCACTGTGTCGAGTTACCCGTGGCGAGGGAGCTTGCTCCCGCTGGGCTGCGAAGCGGCCCCAGTTTCGGCGACGCCATTTAACACGCAGACCGCATGCACAGGTTTTGGGGCTGCTGCGCGGCCCAGCGCGAGCAAGCTCGCTCGCCACAGGGGGGGTGGGTCTGTTGGGTTGCGTGTGGTCAGGGGGATCGCTGTTTCGAGAGCCCGCAGCTGCCGCTATACCTGTGGCGAGGGAGCTTGCTCCCGCTGGGCTGCGAAACGGCCCCAGTTTCGGCGACGCCATTTAACACGCAGACCGCGTGCACAGGTTTTGGGGCTGCTGCGCGGCCCAGCGCGAGCAAGCTCGCTCGCCACAGGGGGGTGGGTCTGTTGGGTTGCGTGTGGTCAGGGGGATCGCTGTTTCGAGAACCCGCAGCTTCCGCTATACCCGTGGCGAGGGAGCTTGCTCGCGCTGGGCTGCGAAGCGGCCCCAGTTTCGGCGACGCCATTTAACACGCAGACCGCATGCACAGGTTTTGGGGCTGCTGCGCGGCCCAGCGCGAGCAAGCTCGCTCGCCACAGGGGGGGTGGGTCTGT